>JAGCDE010000031.1 GCA_017651315.1 Bacteroidaceae bacterium | reverse complement strand
GGGGTTCTTGGCACCGAAGCTCTTGGTTATCTTGGCCCAGAGCAGACGGGCTGCACGCATCTTGGCAATCTCCATGAGGTGGTTGGTACCGATGGCCCAGAAGAATGACAGACGCGGGGCGAATGTATCTATGTTCATGCCGGCGTTGATACCTGCACGCAGATACTCCATACCGTCGGCAAGAGTGTAAGCCAGCTCGATATCGGCGGTAGCACCTGCCTCCTGCATGTGGTAACCGGAGATTGATATTGAGTTGAACTTGGGCATATTCTGTGATGTATATTCGAATATGTCGGCGATGATCTTCATTGAGAACTTGGGCGGATAGATATAGGTGTTACGCACCATGAACTCCTTGAGGATATCGTTCTGGATGGTTCCCTGCAGCTCGGCCAATGTGGCGCCCTGCTCCAGACCTGATACGATGTAGAAGGCCAGGATAGGCAGAACGGCACCGTTCATTGTCATGGATACTGACATCTTGTTAAGAGGTATGCCATCGAACAGCACCTTCATATCCTCGACCGAGCAGATGGATACACCGGCCTTACCTACGTCACCTACCACACGCTCGTGGTCGGCATCGTAGCCGCGGTGGGTGGCAAGGTCAAACGCAACTGACAGACCTTTCTGACCGGCGGCCAGGTTACGGCGGTAGAATGCGTTAGACTCCTCGGCTGTGGAGAATCCGGCATACTGACGGATGGTCCAGGGACGCATCACATACATGGTCGAGTAAGGACCACGCAGGTTGGGGGCGATACCGGCGGCATAGTTCAGATGCTCCATGCCCTCCAGGTCCTCCTTGGTATATACAGGCTTTACTTCAATGTGCTCCGGAGTCTTCCAGATCTCATCGGCACCTGCCTTTGTCTTGCATCCGCAAAGAGCCTCCTTGGGGGCTGCGGACTTGATGTCTATATTCTTGAAATCAGGTTTCATAACTACGGATTATTTGATGTTAAGCTTGCTGTTGAAATCACGGAGGGTCTCAAGTACGTTGCAGCGTACATGGACGTAATTCTCAATACCGGCGGCCTTGAGGTCCTCGATGCAGGCGGGGTTACCGGCAATAACGAATATTGCGCTGTCACCTACTGCCTTGAATGCGGCGGGACCGTACTCAGCGTACTCATCGTCGCTTGAGCAGAGCACCACGATATCGGCACCTGCCTTGCGGGCTGCCTCGGCTCCCTCCTCGACGGTCTTGAAACCAAGGTTGTCTATAATCTCGTAGCCTGCGCAGCCAAAGAAGTTACCCGAGAACTGGGCGCGGGCCTGACGCATGGCCAGATTTCCGATGGTGAGCATGAACACCTTGGGACGGCGGCCGCTCCTCTCGGTCTGCAGGCGGAGCTCCTCAAACTGGGATGCTATGCGTGATGTGTCAAGGGTGGCTATAGTGGGCTCAGAATCAGTCTGGCAGCAGCAACCCTTGCCTCCGCAGTTCTTGGGGGTGCGACCCTCAGAGAGTTCCTTGATATTGGGGAACTGGTTGGTGCCCAGGAGAGACTCCTTACGCTTGGCCGCGTTCTCATGACGGGTGGCGTTAGTGGCGTTGACAGCCTCCTGTACCTTGCCGGCCTTGATGAGCGCGAGCATACCGCCCTCTTCCTCGATAGAGAGGAACAGCTTCCATGCCTGCTCTGCAAGAGCCTCGGTCAGGTTCTCAATATAATATGAACCGCCGGCAGGATCGACCACCTTATCAAAATGTGACTCCTCCTTGAGCAGCAGCTGCTGGTTGCGGGCCATACGCTCCGAGAACTCATCGGATTTCTGATAAGCTGCATCGAACGGAGTGACCGTGATGGAGTTTACACCTGCCAGAGCGGCGCTCATGGCCTCGGTCTCTGAACGGAGAAGATTCACATACGGGTCAAATATGGTCTGGTTGTACTTGGAGGTTGTGGCGTTGATGACCATCTTGCATGAGCAGCGGCAGATACCGTCCTCGGGGTTCTTGCCGCATGTGCATACCGGCTTGTATGCCTCCACTATCTTGGCCCAGAGCATACGTGCAGCACGGAACTTGGCAATCTCCATGAAGTAGTTTGAACTGATTCCCAGATTGAACTGGATTTTCTTGGCTACCTTGGCGGCATCGGCACCGGCTTCGGTAAGGGAACGCATGTATTCGTTACCCCAAGCCAGAGCGTAACCAAGCTCCTGATAGCAGAAAGCGCCGCAGTCGGACAGGATGCCTGCACCAACTGTCAGGGCACGGTATTTCTTGAGAGGCTCAAGTATCTCTATGAGTTTGCAGGCATCGTCAAGACCGCACTCCACGCCTTTTCTCATCATGAATGACATGGGGTCATAGACGATTGACCCGTGAAGCTTGTCCAGGTCATAGCCTTTTGTGGTAAAGTAGGCAACCAGAGCTTCAGCCTGTGCGCAGGCCAGAGCGGGGCTGATGCGGAAGTTCAGGTCAATGCACTCGGCACAGATGCCTTCCAACAGAACCTCAAGATCTGTCTCCTCCAGAACACGGCCGCAGCAGCAGAAATTGAGAGAATCCACACCCTTGTTGAGTATGTCAAGCGCTTTGGTGTTGGCCTCCTTGACATCCTTGGTGCTCAGGTTCTGGCGTACGTACCAGCTGTTGTCAGCCTTGGTGCCGCGCTTGTAGGGAAATTCTCCGGGTTTGGTCTCGGTATCAAGGCCCTCCAGATTCTCCTGACGGTAGAATGGCTGAACCTTGAATCCCTCGTTGGTTCTCCAGACGAGTTTCTTCTCGAAATCCGCACCTTTAAGATCCTCTGTGATCTTGGCCATCCACTCCTCGGTGGACACGGGCGGGAACTCTGAGAAGAGTTTTTCTTTGTAGTTTGACATAAAATATAACTTGTTTGATAGGATTATTCCGTCTCATGCAGCCCTTTTTGCCAAAAGGGCACGCAAAGTTACATATTTCGTCTGACTATCGTATTTATATTTTGTGAATAAATATTGGGTTTTTAGGATAAATAAAGTTAAGACAGGTGATTAATGGCTGTAATGTAAGTAAATTTGCAGCCGAAAAAAATCCTTCGAAAGGAACAGGATAAACAAGACGTTGAAAAACAATGGAATGGATTAAATCGTTGATGTTTGATTCAGAATCGGTTGCACACATGCTGCTTCTTTACTCATTTGTGATCGCATCGGGAGTCGCTTTAGGGAAACTGAAATTCCGTGGTGTCTCGCTTGGAGTGGCATTCATACTTTTCGCCGGTATTGTGGCTGGTCATTTCGGGTTTACCGGCAATCCGAAAACTGTCAGTTTTGTGCAGGATTTCGGACTGATACTGTTTGTTTACAGCCTCGGGCTGCAGGTGGGCCCCTCTTTCTTCACTTCGTTCAGAAGGGGAGGCATGAAGATGAACAGGTTGGCAGTTCTCATGGTGTTGCTGAATATAGTCGTTGCAATAGGAGTCTATCTGCTTTTCTTTGACAGGAATGATGTCGGAAGTTTCCCCATGCTTGTAGGTGTTTTGAGCGGTGCTGTAACGAATACACCAGGCCTTGGCGCGGCCGAGGAGGCACTTCAGCAGGTCGGTCTTGAGGAAGTGGATATCGCGAACGGCTATGCATGCGCCTATCCGTTGGCTGTCCTGGGTGTTATACTTGTACCCATGATAGTCAAGGTCGTGTGCAGGATCAAGGATGACGTGGAGAACCGTGAGCTGGACCTTCAGGAACAGCAGGATACCAGCGTAAAGCCTGCCCGGCAGTATATAGAGATGCAGAACGAACGGCTTGCCGGCAGGACAATATTGGAGATCCGGCGTATCCTGAACCGCGAGTTCATCTGTTCCCGCCTTCTCCACGAAGGTAATGTGATTACTCCTCATCATGATACTGTGGTCTATTTAGGAGACCAGCTCTGCGTTGTCAGTTCCGAGGATGACGCGGAGCCCATCCTGGCTTTGTTGGGATCAGCTGTTGATGTCGAATGGGACCGGCTGAAAGGGTCAGAACCGCTGGTCTCGCGGCGTATAGTCATAACTAAGGACAAACTGAACGGGAAGACGTTGGGACAGCTTCATCTCGGCAGTATATACGATGTGACCATTACCCGTGTGGTGCGTTCAGGAACGGAGCTTTTTGCATCGGCGAGCCTTACGCTGCAGATAGGTGACAGGCTTACCGTGGTAGGTAAGGAGAGCAGCGTGGCAGCTGTGGCGCGACGGGTAGGTAACGAGCTCAAACGGTTGGATGCCCCCAATCTGGCCACCCTTTTCATAGGTATAATGGCAGGCGTGCTCTTCGGGTGCATTCCTTTCAGCATTCCGGGTATTCCCACTCCCATGAAACTGGGTCTTGCAGGGGGACCGCTCATAGTGGCCATACTGATCAGCCGTTTCGGTTACAAGATGGGGCTGGTTACCTACACCAAGGCAAGCGCCAGCATGATGCTTCGTGAGGTAGGTATATCCTTGTTCCTCGCCAGCGTAGGTATAAGGTCAGGTGCAAGTTTCGTGGAGACTCTGACTTCGGGCGATGGATTGACCTACATGTTCTCAGGTCTTCTGATTACTGTAATTCCTGTGTTCATAACGGCATTGGTTGCCCGTAAACGGTATGGGATGAACTATTTTACCATAATAGGTCTTGTGGCAGGTGCAAGCACTAACCCTCCGGCACTGGCATTTGCTAACAACCAGACCGGTCATGATGCACCGGCTGTGGCATATTCCACGGTGTATCCCCTTACCATGTTCCTGAGAATACTGACCGCGCAGCTCATGATTCTCATAGGCTGCGCGGTGGCATGAAACGTCCTGTAAGGGATATCAGGTCCTGATGGTCCGGCTCAACGTCCGGAGTACATGCGTTCGTAATATTTCTGATAGTCTCCGCTGGTCACGTCATTTACCCAATCCTGATTGTTGAGGTACCACTCTATGGTCTTGACTATGCCGTCAGCGAAACGTGTCTCAGGATACCAGCCCAGCTCCGCAGTAATCTTGGAGGGGTCGATGGCATATCGCTGGTCATGGCCCAGGCGGTCCTTGACGAATGTGATCAGATCCTCGTTAATCCAGTCGATGCTGATTCCGCCATCGGGAAGCATCTCTTTCTTCTTGAGCACCTTACGGTATTCAGGATTCTCAGTCATGAGGCGTCGGATGGTGCTGATGGTCAGCTTGACGATGTCTATGTTCTTCATTTCGTTGTGGCCTCCCACGTTATATACCTGACCCTCGCGTCCCTTGCGTATCACCAGGTCGATGGCTTTGCAGTGATCCTCGACATATAGCCAGTCACGCACGTTGCTTCCGTCGCCATAAACGGGAAGTTTGCGGCCTTCGAGAATGTTCTTTATGATGAGTGGAATAAGTTTCTCGGGGAAATGGTAGGGGCCGTAGTTGTTGCTGCAACGCGTTATTGTCACCGGCATGTGGTATGTGTCATGATAGGCCATCACGAACATGTCGGCGCTTGTCTTGGAGGCGCTGTATGGACTGTGGGGGCAGAGCGGTGTCTGCTCGGTGAAATATCCCTCGGCTCCGAGACTGCCATAAACCTCATCGGTGGAGACCTGATGGTAGCGGACTCCTTCACGCCAGACGGGATAGCCGGAGCTGTCCTTGCCTGTGACCCATGCGCGGCGGGCGGCATCGAGAAGGTTCTGTGTTCCCAGGATGTTGGTCATCAGGAAGAGCTGGGGATTCTCGATGCTTCGGTCAACATGGCTTTCAGCTGCGAAATTCACCACATAGTCAAAATTGTACTCCTTGAAGAGGTCGTCGGCAAGTTCACGGTCGCAGATGTCGCCTTTTACGAAAAAGCAACGTTCGTTGTCAATGTCCTTCATTATCGTACCCAGATTACCTGCGTAGGTGAGAAGGTCCAGAACCACCACTTTCACATCGTCGTGACGTGAAAGAATGTACTTGATAAAATTTGCGCCGATGAACCCGGCGGCACCGGTAACGAGATATGTCTTCATCTTGATCTTGTTTTTGATTCGCAAAGTTACTGCTTTTCGGCCATTTGACAGCTGATAGCGATGCAAAAAGTCATGATATGAAAAAGGCTGCCCTCTGGACAGCCTTTCTCGGATCATTGCGGGAAAATCAGTTGTTTCTGGGTCTGCCTCCTCCCTGGGGACCACCTTGGCCGCCCTGAGGCCTGCCACCGCCGAAGCCGCCCTGAGGTGCACCCTGGCCACCGCCGAAGCCGCCGCCACCGAAGCCACCCTGACCCTGACGCTGACGACGCTGCTCCTGGAGCTCATCGTATGTCTTCTTCTGTGCATCTGTCAGGAAAGACTTGATCTTGGCATCCTGAGCCTGACGCTGTTTCTGCATCTGCTCCATCATGGCCTGCATGTCACCTTGAGGCTGCTGGCCTCCGTTCTGCATTTGTTCACGGCGTTTTGCCTGCTCCTTGCTGCTGGCAAGGTACACGTTGTAGATTGAGTCATACTGAACCTGTGTCAGTGTGAGCTGCTCCTTCAGACGGTCAGCCTGACGCTTGGCCATATCCTCCGGATTCATGTTCATACCCTGGCCGCCGCCGAAACCGCCGCCGAATCCCTGTGCAAAGCTCATTGTCGATATGAGAAGAGCTGCAACTGCAAATAATGCTTTCTTCATTTTCTTGTTATTTAGATTGTTCTTTGTTTGCATCATTAAGATATCCGAAAATCCCAAAAGTTTAATCCAACAGCTTTTTTTTTATGAAGGGAAACTTTCCGGTCTGACTCTCAGCTTTGACTCAGAAACCGTTGTCCCGCTTTATCTCATAAACCTCAAGGTTCCTGAACTGCCGGCCGTCTATCTCCATGCGGACCATTGTACGTACTTTCTGCCAGCCCTGGAGTCCTGCCGCCCCGGGATTGATGAATAGCATGTTCAGCTTGCGGTCATGCATCACCTTGAGGATGTGCGAATGACCGCAGACGAAAAGGTCGGGTGTCTCTGCTGCCAGCTGTTCCCTGACGGAGTGGTCGTAATGGTCGGGAGAACCGCCTATGTGTTTGAGCATGATGTCCGCCTCCTCAACCCTGAAACGGTAGGTCTCTGTCGTGAAGCGACGCACGTCCTGACCGTCGCAATTGCCATACACGGCACGGAGGGTGGCAATCCTGGAGAGGCGTTCAAGTATTTCGGCGGAGCCGGCGTCTCCGGCATGCCATATCTCGTCGCATCCGTCGAAAAAGGTGGCGTAACGGTCATCCCAGTAACTGTGGGTATCGGATATAATGCCGATCTTCTTCATATTCCAAACCTTTCCTTTGCAAGAGCCGATATTATTCCGGCGCATTTGTCATAACCAAGGACAGAGCTGTTCAGGCAGATGTCATAATTGGCGGGGTCACCCCAGATGCGGCCGGTGAAGTAGTTGTAATATGAGGCGCGTTTGCGGTCTATGTCCTCAATCAGCGAGAGAGCCTTCGATGGTGTCATGCCTTCACCGGCATGGCGGCAGATACGGTTCACACGGTCATTTGTTCCGGCGGCGATGAATACGTTCAGCAGACGGTCGCTGTCGCGCAGCACGTAGTCGGCGCACCGTCCTATGAACACGCAGTCCTCCTGCCCGTGAATCTTCCTGATGGCGTCACTCTGCATATTGAATATGGACTCGTTGCTCAGATAGTTGCTTGAAAGTCCGCTGCCTGTCAGATGGTTCATGAATATGGAACGCAGACCTTTGCGTGTCTTCTCCTCATCGGCCTTGTCAAAAAACTCTTCGCTGAAACCGGTTTCCTGGGAAGCCTTTTTCAGGAGATCACGGTCGTAAACCTTGATGCCAAGCCTGTCGGCTACTATGGCGGCTATATTGCGGCCGCCGCTGCAGAATTTGCGGCCTATGCATATACAGTAGTGGTTGTCCATGTCATGTCATTCTTTTGAGTTTTCTTACTTGTGGAAACAGCAGGGAGAATCCCAGGATTACAGAGAGGATGTCCGATGCCGGCAGGCTGTACCATATTCCGTTGATTCCGTAGAACCGGGGCAGGATAATAAGGAACGGGATGAGTAGCAGCAATTGGCGGGAAAGTGACATCAGTATTGATTTCCCCGGCATCCCTATGCTCTGGAAAAAGTTCCCTATCACCATCTGCGAACCTATCAGCGGGAATACGATGAAATTGATTCTCATTCCGTTACGGGCAATGCCGGTGAGCTCAGGGTCATTGGTGAATATGCGTATGCATAGATCGGGCATAAACTCGGCTATTGCAAATCCGAGAGTGGTGACACAGGTGCCGAAGAACATGGTCAGATAAAGCACCTTCAGGACACGGCTGAACTGACGTGCCCCGTAGTTATATCCGGCTATAGGCTGCATAGCCTGGTTGAACCCCATGACCATCATTACAATCATGAATCCGATGCTGTTGATGATGCTGTAAGCCCCGATTGCCACATCGCTTCCGTATTTGAGAAGGCCGCGGTTTATGAGCAATACCACAAAGCAGGCGGCCGCGTTCATGAGGCATGGTGAAAGACCGATAGTCAGCATATTCCTGACGAGGTCGCCGTGCAGGCGGTATGTGCCGCGCTGAAGGTGTATGAGCTCGCTTTTGTCAGACAGCTGGATGCACTGCCAGGTGAACGCCAGCACCTGTGATATGACCGTGGCGATGGCGGCTCCCTTTATTCCCCAATGGAACACCATTATGAAAAGGTAGTCCAGGAATGTGTTGAGAAGCACGGTTCCGATGGTGGCTATCATAGCCTTATTGGGGTGACCGGCCGCACGGAGTATGCAGTTGATCCCAAGATAGAGATGAGTGAAGGCATTGCCTGCAAGTATGATGGTCATGTACTCGCGGGCATAGCCTATGGTTACATCGGTCGCTCCGAAGAGCCTGAGTATCGGGTTGATGAATATCAGTGCAAGAGCTCCGAAAATGATTCCGATAAGGACATTCAGCGTGACGGAGTTCCCAAGCAGGGTCTGTGCGCTCTCGTTGTCTTTCTGTCCGAGCTTGATGGAGATCATGGTTCCGGAACCTACACCGACCATGGAACCCAGGGCGGCCGAGAGGTTCATGAGAGGGAAGGTGACTGCAAGGCCGGACAGAGCCATCGGTCCGACTCCGTGGCCGATGAATGCACGGTCAACAATGTTGTAGAGCGATGACGCCAGCATGGCTATCATGGCCGGTACAGCGTATCTGATAAGCAGTATCCCTATTTTTTCCGTGCCGAGTTCACGGGGTGTCTTCAGTTCACTCATCACAATGTCCCGATTAGCGTTCCGGAAGAGGACGTCCGTCTGATATGGCGCGGATGAAACGTTTGGTTACGGTGTGTGCGGGACCTGGCATGTTGTTGTGGTCATGACCGTCGAACTCGTACAGATAAATCTGTTCACAGCCGTTCAGCTTCATCATACGCCAGAAATATGCCTGTTCCTCATAACGTCCGTACAGTTCCAGTTCGCGGTCTCCGGAAAGTACCAGCATGGGCATGGGCAGCTTGCGGACGAAAAACAGCGGAGCGGTATCGTCGATGCGTGGCTGCAATGGACCTACGCCGGTCTGTTTCCGCACGTTATAGTGTGTGATCACCTGTGCGCTGTAGGGGAACACGCCTGCTATCTTGTCGGCATCGACCCCGTATTTCTCTAAGTAATGCTTGTCAAGGACTATCATGTCGATAAGGTAACCTCCGGCGGAGTGACCTGCCAGAAATATCTTTTTGGTGTTTCCTCCGCGTTTTTCAATCTCGCGGAAAGCCCAGGCAACGGCAGCGGCCGCATCGTCGATGGCCTCCTTGACTGTAGCCTTGGGCAGCAGACGGTAACCGACCCCGACCACACCCATTCCGCTGTTCTGAAGCTCCGCGGGAATCTCCTTGTTCCCTCCCTCGATACCTCCTCCATGGAACCATATTACTGTAGGATAGTCCTGTATGTTCTCCGGATGATAGAAGTCCAGCAGGCAGCGTTCACGGGCATATTCACCGGCATCGGCCTCACGATACGGTATGTTCCGTTCTGTAACGTATGTGATCTGCGTCCTGCGGTTCTGGGCGGATGCCGTTGAGGCTGTAAGCAGCATTGCTGTCATGAACACGGCGAGTAAATGGGAACGGAATGGGGATACCCGTCCTCTCTTGCCGGAAAATGCGTGGGAAGGAGAGTTATTGTACATCATAACTGAACTTTACGTTTTTACTGTATTTGATTGTCAGGAATCACTTCACAGAAACTGTGACTGACTCTACAGGGCAAAAGTAGTCATTCTGGATACAAACTCAAAGAGGACAGTTCATTTATAGCGGGAATCTTTTTAAATTTGTTCCGTGAAGATGTTACCTGACTGTTGAACGGGGAAAATAACATAACAAATGACCAAAGATATGCAAAGAAGAGGGCTGGCTCTGGCCGGTAAAACAGTTGTTACATGTTTATTCGTGTTATTGATGATGGATTGCAGCAAAGGAAGTGATTTGGAAAGGCAGGTTGACAGGCTATACGCCAGGATGTCGCAGGAGGAGCGGATTTCGCAGTTGAGGAGCATGTATATGGACGTACTCTTTGACGCACAGGGAAAGCTGGATACGGCACAGTGCCGCAGGCTTATCCCATACGGTATAGGACACTTCTCGCAGTTTGCCCTGCAGCAGCCCCGTGACCCCAATGACCTGCGTGACCGTGTGGCGGCATTGCAGGACTGGCTCATGCATAACACCCCTAACGGCATACCGGCGCTTTTCCATGAGGAGGTGCTGTCGGGTGTAAACACCCTGGGTGCAACGGTATATCCCCAGCAGATAGGACAGGCCGGTTCATTCAATCCTGAACTGGCTGAGCTCAAGACCGTCCAGACCGGCAGGCTGATGCGCAGGATGGGAGGTATCCTGGCACTCTCACCTATGGTAGATGTATGCCGTACACCCGGTTTCAACCGTCTGGAGGAGTCTTACGGTGAGGACGGGTATCTGAGTGCGGTGATGGGTACGGCGTTTGTGCGCGGCCTGCAGCAGGGGGACCTCAGGAAGGGGGTGGGAGCCTGTTCGAAACACTATCTGGGTTACGGCGGAGGCGGCGATGCTCCTGAAAAGGAGCTGATGGAGGAGATACTGCTGCCGCATGAGACCATAATTCGTCTTGCTGGCGGCAGAACCGTAATGCCCGGTTATCATGCCGTTCACGGAACAAACTGTGTGGCAAACGGTGAGATACTGAATGATATACTGCGTGATTATTTAGGTTTTGACGGTATGGTGGTCAGTGATTATACCGCCATCGGCCAGATACCGGGCCTGCGGAACTCTGCCGAAAAGGCAGCCGAGGCAATCAATAACGGGAACGATGTGGATTTTCCCGAAGGTAGCGACTACAGGAATCTTCAGGAGGCTCTTGACAAGGGCCTGGCCAGGCCTGAGGCGTTTGAGCGTGCGGTAAAGGATGTGCTGCGCCAGAAATACCGCTCCGGTCTGTTTGATGAGAATCCGTATCTCTACAGCAAGGAAAAGATAATACTTGATACCCCCGAGGAGCGCCGTACGGCATACGATATTGCATCACAGTCTGTTGTCCTGCTGGAGAACAACGGTGTGCTGCCGCTTAAGGATGTCAGGAACATACTGGTGACAGGTCCCAACGCCAATTCCATCTGGGCCATGTGCGGTGACTATACCTATCCCGCCATGTCCTATTTCTGGAAGAGGGTGGAGGACATTGCCGACAAGGATCAGCCTCATATAGTGAAACTGCTGGAGGGCATGAACAACCGCAAGCCAAACGGGATGAACATAATGTACTCACGCGGCTGTGACTGGACCGAGGAGCTGGAGACCAAATACCGCGAGGACGGCGATGAGCGTGCGTGGGACTGGTATATCCTGCACCGTATGGTACAATCGGGTGAGGTGGCCGACAGGAGAGAGGCACTGCGCATGGCCGGTCAGGCCGATGTCATCATAGCCGCCATGGGTGAGAACGTGATGCTGTGCGGAGAGAACCGTGACCGCATGGGGTTGCGTCTGCCTGGCAGTCAGGAACAGTATGTGGAGGAACTTATCAGGACCGGCAAGCCTGTGGTACTGGTCATGTTCGGCGGACGGGCACAGGTGGTGTCCGGACTGGCAGAGCGCTGTGCGGCAGTCATCCAGGCCTGGTACCCGGGCGAGGAGGGAGGCCACGCTGTGGCTGACATCCTGTACGGTAATGTTTCGCCATCGGCCAGGCTTTCTGTGAGCTATCCCAATACAGAGCTTTATGAACCGATATGCTACAACCGTTCCGTAGAACAGGATCCGCGCGTCCAGTGGCCGTTTGGCTATGGATTGAGCTACACTACGTTTGAATACGGCAATATCGTGGCGGAAAATGCCAATACTGCGGATGAGTCCCTCACTGTCTCTTTTTCAGTAAAGAACACAGGTGACGCGGCTGCCGATGAGGTGGCTCAGATATATGTGTCGCCTGCAACCGACGGGCAGAATATCCGTCCTATCCAGTTGCAGGGATTTGCAAGGGTGTCATTGAAACCAGGGGAGAGCAAGACTGTGCATGTGAAGTTATATACGGAGCAGTTCGGTTTCTACAGCAACGACGGTCAGCGTCAGTGGAACATCGTACCCGGCAGGTATATTGTGAAGGTGGGAAGTTCTTCGGCCGATATCAGGCTTCAGGAGACTGTGACGATTAACGGGGCGCCTGTGAGCAAGCCGCTCAGGGAATATTATTTCTCTGAGAGTTCGGTGTCAAATTGAGTTTTAATGAGCGTTTTTGTATGAGTTTCCGGTATTGCAAACCGTTTCTTGTATTTGCACTGCTTTCCATCGGCACCGGTATATGTGCACAGGAGCGGGGCATGTGCAATGACCAGGCGGTATTCATAGGGAAAGGGACTGTCTCAGCAGGCCTGTCGTTCGGGCTCGACTCCTGGGAGGCTTCGGGCAGGAACGGGTTCGACCTGCTTGGTGTCATCCAGGGGCTTGACGGATATGTCCGCAAGGCTGATGTTGACATACAGGGTGCACGGTTCGTGAAGGATAACTTGTCCATTGGGTTCAGTTTGGGCTATTCCGATACGAGGATTTCAATGGACAGCACTGAATTGGCCGGGATAGAGATTCCGGACAGGCATGTCTCAAGTCAGGCGTTTGACGGAGCCCTGACATGCAGGAGATATCTGCCTCTTTTTGACGGCAGTATAGTCGCATTGTTCTTTGAGGGAAGGTTGTCAGGCTCGGTGGGCTATTTCAAGAACTACAGACTGACCTCCAACGGCAAGGAGGGTGATTATGATGACGTGTGGAAAGTCTCGGCAGGATTCTATCCCGGAGTCAGTCTGTTTGCTACACGGAATATTTCATTCGAGGTGGCACTGCCCTTGCTTGAAGGCGGCTTCCGCCGGCAGATACAGGACGGGACGACGACCGACGGAACTTTGTCACGCACATTCCTAAAATTCAAGCCCAATCTGACAGGACTGAGGATGGGGCTTGCCTATCATTTCTGATATGAGGCCATTTCCTGTGTTATTACTGTCCGTGTCTGTCCTGTCCGCTTGCAGCGAATGGGAGAACGATATATATAAGGTGAGGAATCAGGGTCTGTCAGACGACATGGAGTCACCGATAACGACTGCGGACGGTCAGCTCTACAATATGAGTTTTGATTCCTGGAGCAGGGATGGTTCCAATGAGTCCTGCTATGCCTCCGATGCTTCCGATGCGGAGAAACGCGTCTGGGCGTCGCCCAACTCAACTACAGCTTTCCTTGGCAAGGCTACATGTGTTCCGGAGAGGAGCTTCGTGGCTGTCGCCGGTCCGGGCAAGGCAGCGGTAAAACTTCAGACACAGATGGTGAATGCCTTGATTTCAAAGAAGCTGGCATCAGGCTGTCTGTTTACCGGCCAGATGGGTAATATCAGCATTTCCAGAATGAACGCGTCACTCAAGTGGGGGGTGCCGTTCACCTTGAGGCCTATAGCGATGGAAGGCTACGCCTGCTACCGGCCTGCGGCAATCAGCAATGTGCAGCCACCGTATGAAAACAGGCTGGGAGAGACGGACAACGGTCATGTCTTCGTGATACTGTGTGACTGGACGGAACAGTTCACGGTTGACCCGGCGCTGTCATCGTTCGTGGATACAGACAATGATCCAGCCATAATCGGCTATGCAAAAGTGACGTTTGACCATACCATGTCCGGTTACGAGAAGTTCTCCGTCAACATAGAATACCGTAACGGACGGACTCCGAAGTATCTTGTGATAGTGGCATCATCAAGCGCACTGGGAGATTTTTTCACCGGCGGTGACGGCAGCACCCTCTACCTGGACGAATTCAGATTCACATATTGAACAGTAAACCGGCCTTCAGGTAATCCTGTAGGCCGGTTCATTCCGGTTCGGATAAGGGTCAGTGTGACCTGATTCCGGGTTATCCGGTCTGTTACTCCAGGGTCTCCCGTTTGAGGCTCTCAATGTAACGGTCTATGCGTCGGAGTTCGTCCGGAATACGTATGTTCTGCGGGCACTCCCTCTCACAGCGTCGGCATGCAATGCAGTGATCGGCCTGACGGACGGTCGGGATAGCCTCGTTATAGGCCAGCAGGTACTTGCGGCGGGCACGGGCGTAACCTGCCTGCTCCTTGCTCTTTACGTAAGTGCCGGCGGTGATGTTGTCGTTGTAGAACTTGAATATGCCCGGAATGTTGATGCCGTAGGGGCAGGGCATGCAGTAGTTGCAGGCGGTACACTTGACCAGGGGATAGTCTTCCATCTGGGTGGCGATGTCAAGCAGCAGCTTTTTCTCACTGTCATCCAGCGGCTGGAAGTCGAGGAATGTCTCCAGATTGTCCTGCAGGTGCTCCATGTAGGTCATGCCGCTCAAGGCGCAGAGTACACGCGGGAAACTGCCGACATATCGGAAAGCCCATGATGCGATTGAACGCTCCGGCTCACGCTCCTTGAGCTGGTCTGCAATCTGGGCCGGTACGTCCGACAAGGCTCCGCCACGTAGCGGCTCCATGATGACGATGGGTATTTCACGCTTGTCAAGTTCGGGATAGAGATAATCGGCTCGGGTGTTACGGCCGTTGGGATGCTCCCAATCCACATAGTTCATCTGGATCTGGACAAAATCCCAGTGGTACTTGTCATGCAGTGCCATCATCTCGTCAAACCCTTCCTTATATCCGTGGAATGAGAATCCCAGCTTGCGGATATGACCGTCCTCACGCTCCTTAAGCAGGAACTCCATTATACCTGTATTCTCAAAACGGCTGCGGAAATCATTGCCGTCCTGTATGGAGTGAAGCAGATAGTAGTCTATGTAGTCAGTCTTGAATATTTCAAGGGATTTACGGTACATAGCCTGGCAGCCCTCAAAGGTGGAATTGCCGAACACCGACAATTTTGTGGCCAGGAACCATTTCTCGCGAGGGTGGCGGTTCAACGCTTCGGCGGTGGCGCGCTCACTGTCACCCCCAAGATATACCGGAGATGTGTCGAAATAGTTCACGCCATGCTCCAATGCAAAGTCAACCAGACGGTTAACCTCATCCTGGTCTATCACATTCCGGCCCTGCTCGTTGCGCTTCTGAGGCCAGCGCATGCATCCATAGCCCAGCACACCTGTGCCGGGATAGTTCTGAAGCATCTTGCCGTGAAGGTCCTTGTTTGATGTCGATGCCTTGCGTGTCTTGGCGGCATCAGGGGTGCAGGAATCCAAGGCTACTGCGGCAGCGCCTGCTCCCATATATTTTATGAAATCTCTTCTGTCCATAGTATCAAGCGTTGTGGTGAATGGATAATCCGTTTACTGTTATGGCACTTATGGGGCGTGAGGGACAAAGGTTCTCACATGCTCCGCAACCTATGCAACGGTCCTCGGCAACTGTCGGTATCTGATTGCGTGAACCCTGCTGGCGTACCATACGGATTGCGCCTGAAGGGCAGTGGTAGGCGCAGTTCCCGCAGCTGTCTTTACCTGTAGCAGGCAGGCAGAGATCAAGGTTCACGTGTGCCACACCTATACGGATGGCCTGTTTCTGTTCCACACTTACCGGCTTGATGGCACCGGCAGGGCAGACTTGGCTGCAGGCATTACATTCCGGACGGCAGTAACCGTTTTCATAGCTCATGTAAGGCTGAAGGAGATGTCCGAGATCCGATGAAGGATGCAGCACACCGTTCCTGCAGGCACTTACGCAAAGCTGGCAGGCGGTGCAGTGGTCATAGAAAGACTTGACACTGCCGGCACCGGGAGGAACAATCCGTCCGGTGCGTTCCGGAGCCTTTTTGTCAATGACTTCGGCCAGACCGCCGTGCATGTGGTCCTGCGCATTGGCGGCGGCACCTGCCGCAACAACCGCTGTTGTAACCAGGAATGCCCGACGGCCCTTATCCACGGGCTCTGCGGCTACTTGCTCCTCGGCTGCCCTTTTGCGTATGTTCCTGAACTGCAATGCATTTTCCCCGCAGGTTCCGATACAGTCAAAACAATCTACGCAGCGGCTGTAGTCTATCCTGTGTTCCTTGAAGTCTATGCATGAGGCTTTGCAGCCGCGGGCGCACTTGCCGCAACCCGTGCACTTGCCTTCATCTATAACGGGACGGAACAGGCTGAACCGGCTGAAAAAGCTGAGTAACGTCCCTACAGGACAAATGGTGTTGCAGTATTCACGTCCCCACATCCATGCGGACACCGATATTATAATGAAGGTGAGCAGACCGGTTATCAGAAGCGGAGCGGTTACTGAACCGTTGCCAAGCGCCACGAAAGTACGTACCATACGGCCGTAGGCACTGTACGGAGCTATCAGTGCAATGAGCATCTGGCCGGTTACCACTATCGAAACTATTGAGAGTGCCAGCACGGTATATCTTACCGCTTTGTGCTCTTTGAGGTAACCGAACCTCTTGACGTATTGCCGGACGGCCGGTTTCTCTGCAGACCCTTGTTCCTTCAAATGCTTAAGCCTGGCCGCCTGGCGTTTCTGAAGCGTTTTTCCCAAAGTGCGGCGAATCCAAATTACTATGTCCTGGTAAATGCCGAGAGGGCAGATGACCGAACAATAGAACCTGCCTGCCAGAAGTGTAAGCAGGATAATCCCTGCAATTACCGCGAAATTGAGGGCCAGCAGCGACGGCAGGAACTGCAGCTTTGCCATCCATCCCCACCAGTTGTGGCCGATTCCGATAAACAGCAGTGTGATACCTGTAAAAAACAGGAATGCAGATGCGATTCTGATTTTGCGTAACATATTCGGTTTTTTCAAGATATGCAAATGTATCAAAAATATCTGAGATGCGAACAATCTTATTCCTTTTTTATGGACATCAAAAGTGTCTCCTATCTTTATGAATAGTGTAACTGTATCGGATTTTTTGATTAAGTTTGTACCCGTTAGTTGCTGCAAGAATGGATAATTTGACACTGCTTGACCTCAACAGACTCGTGAGGAGCACGCTCCAGTCCGTGATGCCCGATGCCTATTGGGTGCAGGCGGAGATCAGCAGCATCAGTCCCTCAAGTCAGGGGCACTGCTATTTGGAGCTGGTGCAGAAGGATGCTGCCGGCCGTAATTTTTTGGCCAAGGCCAAAGCCAATATCTGGCGCGGCACATGGCTTAGGCTGAAAACCGGTTTCGAGGACCAGACAGGCGAGACGCTCAAGGTGGGAATGAAGGTCCTGCTTCAGGTGACCGTCACTTTCCATGAGGTATATGGCTACTCATTAGTGGTGCAGGACATTGATCCCGCATACACCTTGGGCGATATGGCCCGCCGTCGCAGGGAGATACTGGAGCTGTTGGAAAAAGACGGGGTCATAAGACTCAATAAGGAACTTGAGATACCGGCTCTGCCCAACAGGATTGCAGTAATATCGTCGGCCACCGCTGCCGGTTGGGGCGATTTCCGTGACCAGTTGGCCAAAAATATCTATGGATTCCGATTCTACGTAGAGCTGTTCGCTGCCGCTATGCAGGGCGATGATGTGGAGCGCAGTGTGATATCGGCAATGGATGCTGTGGCGGAACGCAGGGATGAATTTGACGTGGTGGTAATAATAAGGGGCGGCGGTGCCGTGAGTGAACTGAGTTGCTTTGACTCATACGGTCTGGCAGTCAACATAGCCAACTTCCCGCTGCCCGTGATTACCGGAATAGGACATGAGCGGGACGATACGGTGGCCGATGTGGTGGCCCACACCAAGGTCAAGACTCCTACCGCCGCCGCCGAGTTCATCATAGGCAAGGTGTTTGACACTGCATCGGAACTGGAGGATCTGACCCGCAGGATGAGTGATGCAATCAGTGAAAGGATGAATTCCGAGAAGGTGAGGATAGAGCGGCTGTCACAGAAACTGCCCTCCCTGTTCGCGGTACTCAAGGCAAGGCAGGAGCAGATTCTGGAGACAATCTGGCTAAGGTCAGTCAACGGAGTGCGCAATGTGCTGACGGCTCGGACGCACAAACTGGAAATTATTGACAAGACCCTTGCCGCGGCTGACCCTTCAGTCATCTTGAAGCGGGGCTATTCCCTGACTAAACAGAACGGCCGTGCGGTCAGGAGTGCATCGGACCTCAGGAAGGGTGACCGCCTCACGACTGTATTCGCGGACGGGAGTGTTGAGAGTGAGATCATTTAATTTACAAATACCGGTAAGATGAAAAAAATCGAGAAATACGAAGATGCGATGAAACGCCTTGAGGAGATAGTTTCCGGCATAGAAGGGAACAAGCTGGACATAGACCAGATAGGCGACAGTCTGAAAGAGGCACGCGATCTGATAAAGTTCTGCAAGGACAAGCTCTACAAGACCGATGAGGAGATAAATAAGATTCTTGGAACCGAAGAATTGCCGTCATGAAGAAATTCCTCAGCCTCGTTTTTTTCCTGTCCGTCGTAGCGGCGGTCATCTCCTGCAGCACTGTGGTCTTTACCGGCCGTAACAGGATGCTGCTGTATTCCGACAATGAGATTTCATCCCTCTCCGCCCAGTCCTACTACGAGTTCATGTCAACGGCGGCGCCCTCCACGAACATGGTGCAGACCGCGATGGTCAGGGAGGTGGGAAGGCGACTTGAGTCCGCCCTGAACAAGTATCTTCTCGCCAAGGGCCAGACCAATGTGCTGAACGGGATAAAATGGGAGTATTACCTGGTCCGCAGCAAGCAGGTCAACGCATTCTGTCTTCCCGACGGCAAGGTGGTGTTCTATGAAGGCATAATGCCTGTACTGAGCACCCCCGACATGGTTGCCGTAGTCATGGCCCATGAGATGGGACATGCCATTGCCCGTCATGGCAACGAGCGTATGACACAGCAGACACTGACCAATCTGGTTGGAGCCGTCACAGGACAGATTATCGAGCAGAAGACATCGGAGAACGGCCGGGCGCTCTTCGAGACCGCATTCGCCGTCGGCAGCCAGTACGGCTACCTGCTTCCCTATTCCCGCAAGCACGAGTATGAGGCTGATGAGATAGGACTCTACATCATGGCTATCGCAGGATATGACATCAACCAGGCCCCGCTGCTCTGGAAAAAGATGGCGGAATCGGACAAACAGCAGATTCCCGAAGAGCTCAGTACGCATCCAAGTGACGTCAACCGTATAAAGCATCTTGAGAAACTGTTGCCGAAAGCCCGGGCATACGCCGCAGAGCTGAAGTGACTCTGACTGCGTTTTTTTGACGGTATGGGATTCTGATTTTCACGGAACAGGTCAAATCAGATTCTTAAATGTGACTATATTCCCTCTATAAAAAGTTTTTTATTCTGGCGGGTGTAAAATCGGCAGATTTTATGTAAGTTTGCAATGTCCGGGTGGAGGTGGAGGCCGTGAGCCTGGACCAGGAAGTCGGTTCATACTAACTAATTCGATAAAAAAATGAGATTTTTCAAGACTTCATTATGCGCAATGGCACTTGCCATGGGCGTATGTGCACAGGCCCAGGGCCTGAAGGATGCTTACAAAGACTATTTCTCGGTCGGCGTTGCCGTCAACATGAGAAACCTGGGCAATGAGAAGCATGTGGCTATCATTAAGAACAACTACAACAGTATCACAGCCGAGAACGATTTCAAGCCTCAGTCAGTACAGCCCCAGGAAGGCCAGTGGAACTTCCGGAACGCTGATGCAATCGCCGATTTCTGCCGTCAGAACGGTATCAAGCTGCGTGGCCACTGTCTTGCATGGCACAGCCAGGTGGGTCGCTGGATGTTTGAGGGTGCTAATGGTGGCCAGGCTACCAAAGAGGAGCTTTATGCAAGGATGAAGACCCACATCACAACTGTAATGCAGCGTTACAAGGACATCGTCTATTGCTGGGACGTAGTGAATGAGGCTATTTCCGATGGCGGTACAGATCCTCTGCGCAATTCACAGTGGAAGCAGATTGCAGGTGGAGACGAGTTCATCCGTAAGGCGTTTGAATTTGCCCGTGAGGCCGATCCCGATGCACTGCTGTTCTACAATGACTACAATGCTGCGGTTCCCGCCAAGCGCGACAAGATCTACAACATGGTCAAGGAGATGAAGGCTGCCGGCGTTCCTATCGACGGAATCGGCATGCAGGGACACTTCAATGTTTATGAACCTTCGCTTGAGGACATCGAGACTGCCATTGAGAAGTATTCGGAGATTGTGGATCACATACAGTTCACCGAACTTGACATCCGTCTCAACCGAGAGATGGGCGGTCAGCTGAACATGAACCGTCAGGGTGAGGAACTGACCCCGGAGAAACGTCAGATGTTCAATGACAAATACACCGGTTTCTTCGAAATCCTGCGCCGTCATGCCGATGTGATTGATGTCGTCACCTTCTGGAATGTCACTGACGCAGACTCATGGGTAGGCGTTTCCAACTATCCCCTGCTGTTCGACAGGGATGCGAACCCCAAGGATACATATTACATGATTCGTGACTTCAAGCCCGCCAAGGCAGACAAGAAGGCTGCAAAGAAATCAAAGAAAAAGGCCGCCAACAAGGCTCCGGACGCAAAGGCCGCCCTTGCCCAGAAGAATTTCCAGAAGTAAACAGATTCTAAGGCAAGCAGATAAAAATTGTATAGTCATACATCGGGCATCACCACAAAAAAGGGTCATGCCCGATTTTTTTATACTTTTTTGGCATTTGCAAAACAACCTGTTTAAAAAAGGTTTAACTTTACAACTTCAAATTAGCGGCAAATTAAAAAAACTAAAGATATGAAGAAGAAAAAGAACATCACTGTAGCCGTGATTGTAGTATGTGTGTTGTGCTTGGGCGGCTTTATTGCACAACGTTATTTCAACTGGCCTGTTGACAGTGACCAGACCAGCGGTGACATTGCCAAATCTTCCAGGTTCTCACGTAAGACTATAGAGGAAGGGACAGACAATATGCAGGAACTGCTTCTTAACGATGAGGAATACAGGAACAATATTGTTGTTGCCTATGTGGTGATGCAGTCACGTGCCCAGCAATTTGATGCCCTTGTGGATATGTCGGCTCAGGTAGCTGGCGGAATCAAGGATTTTGATGCAGTTCTCAAGGATATGAAGAGTGTCAAGCCTATGGTGAGCAATGTCTGTTCGTCGATGGAAACGGCTGCTAATGACCTTAACGCGGCTTTGGGTGGTGAGAACAGGGGGGATCTTACACAGAATACGAATAACGCGGCATTGGCTTATACCACCCTTCAGAAACAGAACAGCCTGGCCGACAGGTTTATTGAGACGGCCGACAACTATCTCAGGAAGTCTTCTGCCGATGACGGACTCAAGCTTGTCCGTGACCAGTGGCTGGAGTATCAGCGGATGACTGCCCTTCTGAACCAGGATACCAAGGGCAAGGAAGAGCTTGACAAGAAGGGTTATCAGCTATCTGCCGATGAGAGTGTTGCTGCTTTGAGACAGTTCGGTTCAAGCCAGCAATTGATAATAACCGGGGCTTCCAATACTTTCGGTCTTTTGGGATTGAATAATAATCTCTACCAGAATGCCCCTGGTCTGAACAATGCCCCTGGTCTGAACAATGCCCCTGGTCTGAACAATGCCCCTGGTCTGAACAATGCCCCTGGTCTGAACAACACTCCTGGTCTGAACAACACTCCTGGTCTGAACAACACCCCTGGTCTGAACAACACCCCTGGTCTGAACAACACTCCTGGTCTGAACAACACTCCTGGTCTGAACAACACCCCTGGTCTGAACAACACCCCTGGTCTGAACAACACTCCTGGTCTGAACAACACTCCTGGTCTGAACAACACTCCTGGTCTGAACAACACCCCTGGTCTGAACAACACCCCTGGTCTGAACAACACCCCTGGTCTGAACAACACTCCTGGTCTGAACAACACCCCTGGCTTGAACAACACTCCTGGTCTGAACAACACTCCTGGTCTGAACAACACCCCGAGTCTGAACAATATCCCGGGTTTAAACAATATCCCAGGTCTGAGCAACACTCCGTTGCTGATTAGTTCTTTCGGAAATTCAATAATTCTTGCAAAAGAGGCAAATGTTGATGCTGTCTCAAATACACCTTCTTTGGGCAATACACCGGTTATTATCAGAAATACTATAGAATTGATGGCTAATCCGGGAATGGCCAACAGTGGAGGACTTCAGGAAAGGTGAAAAAAATAGTCAGCATACGTGTTATCGCTCTGGCGGTATTGATGGGCTGTCCTGCTGTGTCGGCGGGACAGACCTATTATCAGTACAGGACTGATGAGGGCAGGATGGTGTTCTTTGACAAGAACCTCTCCCGGTATATTCCTCACATGATGCGTATGTTCCAGAATGGAAAGGCGCTTCATCGTCAAATATGGACAACGGATTCCCTGTTTGTGCCTGAGCCGCCGTTGATGCTGTTTACCGATTGGGAGGATGACGGTAACGGAGGTGCCACTCCATTGCCCCATTCTATGATCCAGATAGGAATGGCTCCGCTTTCCATGTCCTATTACATAGGTCCGTCAGGTGAGCGGTACCGTCAGCTGTTCTGTCATGAGTACACTCATATCGTGATGGGTGACAAGTACAACTTACAGGATCTCCGGTGGCGCCGTTTTTTCGGCATGAAGGTAGGCACAGAGAACACTCATCCCATATCGGCTCTATGGAGTTATCTCAGCGTTCCACGCTGGTATGCCCCTCGTTGGTATCATGAGGGCATTGCCTGTTTCATGGAGACATGGCTCGGCGGAGGAGTGGGACGTGCGCTTGGCGGGTATGACGAGATGTATTTCCGCAGTATCGTGGATGGTGATGACAAACTGTTCTCTGTCGTGGGTCTTGAGACTGAAGGCACTACCATGGATTTTCAGGTAGGTGCAAACGCTTATCTTTA
The DNA here is from genome assembly GCA_017651315.1 of Bacteroidaceae bacterium. Classification (GTDB taxonomy): domain Bacteria; phylum Bacteroidota; class Bacteroidia; order Bacteroidales; family Bacteroidaceae; genus Colenecus. The sequence continues at coordinate 44,921 of JAGCDE010000031.1, read as the reverse complement.
CGGAACAAGGTTCGTTAATTATTTAGCATCGGAATACGGATATGATAAACTGATCCGATTCTACAACAGGACTGCTGACAGCAAGACCTATTTCGGTAACCAGTTCAGGAATGTATATGGTGTACCTCTCAGAAAAGTCTGGGATGACTGGAGGGAAGAGGAGGTCAAGTACCAGAAAGAGAACCTCGCTGCCGTCAGGGAATATCCTTTGACTGAAACCGAAAACCTTACAGACGAACCGTTGGGCTCGGTGTCTCCGTTTGTCTATGATCCCGGTACCGGTAAGGCGTATGCCGCAATGAATGCCCCGGGCGGTTTCGCCCATATTACTGAACTGGACCTTAAGACCCGTAAGCAGAGAAAGGTCGTTGATTTCTACGGCGTCCAGCTGTATAATCCGGCTTTTGTGGCATTGGACATAAACTCAAAGAGGTTGATTTATACTTCCAACAATTCCAAGATGAGGGGACTGGTTGTCTATGACCTCAAGAAAAAGCGTGTCACAAAGAAACTGAAGTTCCAGCGTGTCAACAATATTGTCTATGACAATGCCACCGACTGCCTGTATGGCCTTTTCTCCAATGCCGGTACCCAATCCATTGTAAGATATGACAGGGATATTGAGAATCCTGAGATTATCTATGCGTTCCCTTTTGGTGTAAGCGTGTTTGACATTGACGTCAGCCATGACGGAAAGATGTTGTCAGTTACCACCCAGGGCGATAACGGTGAGCATAAACTGCTGTTGTTCCGGACTGAAGATCTGGCTATGGCGCTTTTCAAGCCTGAAGAACTGGTCTCATGGGACGATACCAATCTGGGGCAGTTCCGTTTCTCGCTCGATGACCGTTATCTGATAGGCAGTTCATACTATACAGGTGTCTCCAATCTGTGGCAGGTAAATATCGGAACCCATGAAATGGAGATGCTCACCAACACTGACATCGGACTGTTCGCTCCGCTTGAGACTGCTCCCGGCAAGCTTATTGCCTTGGAGTTCGAGCGTGACGGCATGAGACCTGTCGCCCTTGACCGCAAGGTGGTGAAGGATGCCAATGCCATTGTCCTTTTCGGCCAGAAAGCTTATGAAAGGGATCCTGAGAAGCTGGAGTCGGTGGGACTGCTCAAGACTCCGCTTCGTGAGATTGCATTCGGTGAGGTCTATGACAGTATCGTGCCTTATAATGTCTTCAAGGAGATGAAGTTTGCAGGCGCATATCCTGACATCACCGGTTTCACGGACAGGAAGGCCTGGAACAATGTCACACCCGTGCTTGGCTACAGGCTTATGTTCAATGACCCTGTAGGTTTGAGCAGCCTGAAGATGGGAGTGGGAGTATCGCCGTGGAGCAGCAACGACCTTAAGAACCAGTTCCATCTGGACCTTCAGTGGAAGTATTATTTCTGGACTTTGACCGCAGCGTGGAACCATACGGATTTCTATGATCTGGCAGGACCTGTGCGTACAAGCCGGAAAGGGTACATGGCAACTCTTGCTTATGACCATATCAACTCGATGGTCCTTCCTTATGATCGTTCATGGGGCTTTTCTGTAGGTACTTATGGCGATATGGATGTACTGCCTCTGTATCAGGAGATAGATGTTGACGAGGGGGTGAAATCAATGCAGACAGTATCGGTTTATGGAAAGTTCTCAAAACTGAGAGGTTCACTGGGCTCCGTAATGAAGGAGCAGGGTTGTTCGATGGGTTTGCAGGGATACGGATATCTGGCCGGCGGCAAATTCTATCCGTCGGTTGAAGGGACGGCCGATTTCGGAGTGCTTCTTCCTGTCATAAGGAATACATCCCTCTGGTTGCGCACGGCTGCGGGCCACTCTTTCGGTGATGCTGAGTCCACTTTCGGCAACTCATATTTCGGTGGCTTCAGGAACAACCGCCTGGATTACAGGAATTCTTTCCAGTACAGGACGGTGAATGCCATGCCGGGTATCGACATTGATGCCATACCTGCACATTCGTTCGCGAAAGCAACCGCTGAACTTAACCTGAAACCGCTCAGGCTGAATAATTTCGGAGCGTTGTTCTTCTATCCCACCTGGACTCAATGCTCTCTTTTCGGTACGACTCTCTCCACCTGGAATCCCGGGAACAGGCAGGATCTGTTTTACAGTGCCGGTGTACAGTTGACCACTGAACTGGTGTTCCTGAACTATCTCAAGACCACGCTTTCTGTCGGATACGGTCATCTTTTCGCACCGGACGGTTTCCTGCATGGCGGGCGCAGTGGGAATGAGCTTATGGTTTCCTTAAAACTGCTGTAATGTCTGTAGTAGCCGCCCTGTTGCCTGTTGCCATATACATTTTTGTGGTGTATCGGCTGGACAGCTTCTCGCTTGTAAGCGTGAAGAACCTGCTCCTGCTTGTCTTGTGCGGTATAGCTGCCGCGCTTGTCTGTTTCGGTCTGTTCACAATTACGGGAAGGATATTGCCCGACAGTGTCTCGGATTACGTGAATCCTCTGTTGGAAGAGGCGGTCAAGGCAATACCCCTTTTATTCCTCGCGAGCCGGAAGAAGACGGTGTTCTTCATTGACAGCGTGATCTGCGGAGCTGCCGTGGGTGGCGGTTTCTCTATCCTGGAGAATCTGTTCTACCTTATTTTGGGTGAATCGTTGGGAATCGGGACGGTGCTGTTCCGGGGCCTGGAGGTGGCGCTTGTCCACATGGGCTGCAGCGCCATCATTTCGGTAGGCTTGATGTTCGGCGTGAGATTGTCCGAGAGAATCAGGTCCGGACTGGCGGTAAAGACGGGTGACAAGGTCATGGCGGCATTCCTTCTGATAGTCTCTCCGGCACTTCATATCCTCCATAACAGTTTCCATGCGAATCCTATCATACAGTTCGTGACAGTGTTCGGCGCGTTGGCGCTGCTTCTCATCTGGATATATCAGTATGACGGTGACATGATTCACCGGTGGCTTGACCGTGGCCTGGACAAACAGGTCAGCCTGCTCATGTCGATAAAGGATGGTCAGCTCGGCGATACGAAAACCGGCAGGTTCCTCATGTCGGTCAAGGATAACTTTCCCCCCGAGGTGTTTTTCGATGTCATCTGTTATGTGCAGCTTTACGTGGAACTGTCGGTGGCCGCCAAAAGCCGTTTCATGATGAGGGAGGCCGGTATGGATATGCCTCTGAGTGAGCCTGACAAGGAGCGCTATTTGTCTCAATACACTGAGTTCAAGAGCCTTGAAGGAAGGTTGGGCAAGAGTGCCAGGATGACGGTCGCCCCTGTCGTGAAGTTCTATCCTGCCGACCGCAAATCGCTCGATGACCTTCTGGAAGAGTGCGGAAAGTAAAAATTGATTATTCAAAACTCTGTCTCGGATTGTTTTTATTTCTTTTTTATCCTATATTTGCCATTCGGTATAAGAATCTGTTTAAATTTGTTTCATGAAGATGACTATAGGAAATTTTGGAGACAAATTAAAACATATTCTAATTCCAATATGATTATAACCAAATCAACTGAATAAGAAATGAAGAAGATTATCCTTTCACTCATGGCGCTTGCAACATTGTCAGCGTCAGCCCAGTTCGGTGGCGGCCGTGGAAACCCCACCGTACCTTCGGTAACCGAGAACGTTGTCGAGGATTTCAAGCCCGCACCCAACAATCAGAGCGGACACCAGTATCCCATGGTCAATTCACAGCGTATGGTCCGTGCCCAGATATCGGCACCTAACGCCACTTCGGTAGGTCTTGACATTTCCGGCACCATTTATTCCATGACCAAGGACGAGCGTGGTGTCTGGACCGGTACATCGGCTCCCCAGGATGAGGGATTCCACTACTATCAGCTCAATATCGACGGTGCCAGCGTGCCCGATCCCGGAAGCCTGTACTATTATGGCGCAAGCCGCTGGGGAAGCGGAATCGAGGTCCCGTCGGGTGACCAGGACTTCTGGAAGGTGAAGAATGTACCCCAGGGAAGCATGAACGAGGTGTTCTACTGGTCAACCGTGACAGAGGCCATGCGTCATTGCTACATCTATTTCCCTCATGAATACTACACCAACACCACCAAGAAGTTCCCGGTCCTCTATCTGATGCACGGAATGGGTGAGAACGAACACGGTTGGGCAGAACAGGGTCATACAGGTCAGGTCATGGATAACCTGATTGCCGATGGAAAGGCTGTTCCCTTCATCGTGGTGATTGACTGTCTTGACGCTGCACGTCCCGCAGGTCAGCAGAACGCAGCTCCCGTCGGGGGTGCCGCAGGAGGCCAGCGTCCTCTCACACAGGGTGCTCCCCAGGCGGGCCAGGCTCCGCAGGGTCAGCGTCCACAGGGCGGCCAGGCTCCTCAGGGTCAGGGCGGTCAGCGTCGTATGGGCGGCTTTGGCGGCGGTTTCATGATGGGTGGCGCATTCCAGGATGTGCTGATCAAGGATATCATCCCGATGGTTGAGAAGAACTATCGCGTTATTGCGGATCCTCAGCATCGTGCCATGGCCGGCCTGTCCATGGGCGGTATGACCACACGTTCAGTCACTCTTGCCAATCCTACAACATTCGCATACGTAGGCATGTTCAGCGGCGGCACCATAAGTGCCCAGGATATTGAGAATGCCGAGGGTTATGCCAAGACCAACAAGGTCCTCTTCATGAGCTGCGGCAGCAAGGAGAACATGGGAGTCATGGAGGCTGCCGAGAACCTCAAGAAGATTGGAATTAACGCTACCGGTTACATCTCCGAGGGTACTGCACACGAGTGGCACACATGGCGTCGCAGCCTTTATCAGTTCGCTCAGCTTATTTTCAAATAAACCTGTTCCGTTCAGGAGAGGGGCAATCCTCTCCTGTACGGTCTGAAAACAATTCAAGTACACATAAATATAACATTAACCTATAATTAATCAAAAATGAGAAAATTCGCAGTTCTTTTCAGCGCAGCCCTTATGACTGCAAGTTTCTGTGCAGCACAGAACGCTGAAGTCAAGGAGGACTTTGTTCCTTCATCAAAGAATCAGCCGGGACAGCAGTATCCTATGGTAAACTCACAGGGTTATGCCCGTTTCCGCATCAATGCCCCTCAGGCACAATCCGTTACGGTGAGTCTGGGTCTTGGCGGCCAGGGCGGCACCAGACTGGAGAAAGGGGAAGACGGCTTCTGGATGGGTACAACAGCCGGTCCGATGGACGAGGGCTTCCATTACTATCATCTGAGTATTGACGGAGGAACTTTCAACGATCCCGGAACCAACAACTATTACGGTTCTACCCGTTGGGAGAGCGGTATCGAGATTCCTGCCAAGGATGCAGCCTTCTATGAGGAACGCAATATCCCGCATGGCTTCGTACAGCAGATCCTTGTATGGTCAGAGAGCCGCAACGAACTTTGCCGCGCTTTCGTCTATACTCCTCCTACATATCATGCCGATAAGGCCGATGTGAAATATCCCGTTCTATATCTGCAGCATGGTTGGGGCGAGGATGAGACAGCATGGATGACTCAGGGGCATGCCAACCTCATCATGGACAACCTGATTGCCGAAGGTAAGATCAAGCCTTTCATCATTGTGTGCACATACGGTATGACCAATGGCGGCTTCGGTCCCGGTATGGGTCGTGGAGCCGGTGGCGCTCGTCCCGCAGGTGGTGCAGCTCCCGGTGGTCAGCGTCCCGCAGGTGCTGCGGCCCCAGGTGGTGCAGCTCCCGGCGGTCAGCGTCCTGCAGGTGGTGCAGCTCCCGGCGGACAGCGTCCCGCAGGTGGTGCGGCTCCCCAGGGTCAGCGTCCTGCTGGTGGTGGCGGCTTCGGCGGCTTTGGCAGCAATGCAGGATTCGAGAAGTTCCTCTGCGACGAGCTTGTTCCTTATGTGGATGCGCACTTCCGTACTATAGCCAACAAGGACAACCGCGCTATGGCCGGCCTGTCAATGGGTGGTATGGAGACTCACTCAATCACTCTGGCACGTCCTGAGATGTTCGGTTACTATGGCCTGCTTTCAGGCGGTACCTACAACCCGCAGGAGATCCAGAACAAGAACCAGGTCAAGAAGATCTTCATGAGCTGCGGCAGCAAGGAGAATCCTGACGGCATTAACAATGCCACCAAGGCAATGAAGGATGCCGGTTATGATGTAATGGGTTATGTATCACAGGGTACGGCCCATGAGTTCCTGACATGGCGTCGCTCTCTCTATCAGATGGCTCAGTTCTTCTGGGGCAAGTAATCCTTTAGCAGACTTCCTTTTACCTTGGCCGGCAATTTATTGACCGGCCAAGGTTGTTTTTTGACATTAATATACTTAAAAATCGTTTTAATGTTGTAAATTAGCGGGTCAAATGTCAAAACAATTCAAACTTTATTTATAAACCAACTTTTGAGTTCTATTATGAACAGACAATTCAAATTAATCCTGGCGGTGGGAATGGCAGCCTTCCTGGTTGGTTGCAGTTCCGGCACCGGTTCCAGTTCAAAGATCGATTCGCAGCGTTATGCCAACAGGAACGTTGCGTTCGACCAGTATTTTACAGAGATTAAGGCAGATGCCGCTCCGGCTAAGCCCGATGAAAAGGGATTTATCCGTCGTTGGACTATCATTGAGCCTATCAACAAGCCTAACGGTAGCAACACGGTATTTACAGACAGTTATATTCTGGCTGAGTTGACCAAGGAGTATTTCAAGGGTCAGTTCACAGCAGATATCAAGTCTCTACCCAAGACCGGTGACCAGGTAATAGTAGAGACTGAAGCTCCTCGTGCAAGCGGCCGTGGCGGATTCGGTGGCGGATTCGGTGGCGGTGCTCCACAGGGTGCTCCCGGTGCAGGCCAGGCACGTCCTCAGGGCGCTCCCGGTGCTGGTGCCCCAGGTGCAGGTCAGGCTCGCCCGCAGGGTGCTCCCCAGGGTGGTCAGGCTCGTCCTCAGGGTGGTGCTCCTCAGGGTGGTGCTCCCATGGGCGGATTCGGTGGCTTTGGCGGCGGCATGATGGGTGGCGGTGCTCCCGCAGCAGCAGCTCCTGCAACTGTAAAGGATACCCTTACATGGCACTCTGTTGACAGTAAGCTGTTCAACATCAAACTGATCCGTTTTGCAACTGGTCTTACTAACGGTCAGAAGCGTTATGGTCTTATCTTCAATGCTTTCACAGTGATCAACTGTGAGCAGGATATGGTCGTACGTCTTGCTGCCGGATCAAACGCCGCTTCAATATGGTGGGTTAACGGTGAAAAGGTCCTGACACTTCAGGCTGACCGCCGTATGGTTGCTGATGACGGTATGTCAAAGCGCATCACCCTCAAGAAGGGTAAGAACCTGGTACGTGCCGCTGTTATCAACGGTCCTGGTATGAGCGATATGTGCATGCGTTTCTACAATGAGGACGGCTCTATAGTTAAGAACATCACCATCACTAACAACTAATTAATAGGATCAGATTATGAAAAAGATATTTCAGATGGGCTTGGTAGCCCTCGTTTCAGTCTCAATGTCTGAAACTGTAATGGCTCAGATCGGTGCTCCTTTCATTCACGATCCTGCCACAATCATGGAGTGTGACGGTAAATACTACACTTGGGGTACAGGCGGTTCACCGCTGGTTTCAAGTGATGGTTGGGTTTGGTCAGGCACAGGCGGTGCACGTATTCAGGTAGGTGCTGCCCCTGATATGATAAAGATAGGTGACCGTTATCTTTGCGCACACAGCTCTACAGGCGGTGGTCTGGGAGGTGGCCATGCAGGTACAATCCGTACCATGTTCAACAAGACTCTTGATCCCAACTCTCCTGACTATGAATGGACAGAGCAGATTGAAGTTGCACATTCACTTGTTGATGAGGATGCCGATGCCATTGACGCTGGTCTTATCATGACTCCTGAAGGACGTCTGTTCGTAACCTTCGGCACATATTTCGGATTCATTCGCATGACTGAGCTTGATCCTGCAACAGGTGCCCGTCTTGATACTCTGGCAGAGGATATCAACATCGCTGTTGACTGCGAGGCTACAACCATGATCTATGAGGATGGCTGGTACTATCTGCTGGGTACTCATGGAACATGCTGCGATGGCGTTAACTCAACTTACAACATTGTTTGCGGCCGTTCAAAGAGCCCCACAGGTCCGTTCATTGACAATGTCGGCCGTGATATGATTGAGGGTGGTGGTAAGATGGTCATCGGTGCCCGTGACGGTTACACCGGCGCAGGTCACTTCGGCCGCTACATCATTGAAGAGGGTGTTCAGAAGATGTCATTCCACTGGGAGGCAGACTACTATCAGAGTGGTCGCAGCACATTGGCTATCCTGCCTATCGTTTGGCGTAACGGCTGGCCTGAGGCTGGTTACAACGTAAAGCCTGGTGTTTATGAGATTGAGTCAGAGCGTAGAGGTTATGCTCTTGAGATAGCTACCGAGTACGTGCGTCTTGGCGGCGGCCGTGGAATGGGATTCGGCGGTGGTGGCGGAAACCAGCCCAACACTGTTGTTCCTTTCCAGAAGCTGGAGGACGTTATCGGCAACTGGCCTAAGGGTAACATTGATGTCCGCGTTATTGACTATCAGTTCCGCCCCAACCAGAAGTGGGAGCTTGTAGCTATGGATGAGGGTACTCTGGGTACTCCGTACTACAAGATTGTCATTGCTGGAACCAACCGTGCCCTGGCTGCGACTGCCGGCAAGGAGCTCACCACAGTTCCTGAGTTCACAGGTGCACCTGAGCAGCTCTGGAGCATTGATCAGCTTATCGACGGTACATACCGTATCTGCCCCAAGGCAGTTCCCGGCACCAATGAGAAGGTTTGCCTTATCTCAGTCGGTGACTCGAACGCATCACTCGGCAAGTTCGACTTCAACGATGTTAACTGCAAGTGGAATTTCCGTCAATATTGATTGTTTTTTCCTGAAACAGTTGCAGAAATAGGAAAATACCGCTAAACTTGCGGTGCATTTGACTGACACAGTAAATTCATAACGGGGGACGTGTGGTTCTCCGTTATGTTTTTTCTAATATCAACCTAATTAATTATTTACTATGGAAAAGTACCAGAAAGGGTCTTGGCCTTCAACCCTGAAGAGGGCCGCACGGTTCATCAGTTTTTCAGTATTATCCGCAATGCTTGCATTGCCGCTGACCATGCTTTCCTGCAGCGACCGTAGTCACCAACCCTTCAAGCCCGATGACGGAAAGGTCCCGCTTACCATCAGTGTGGGATCGGTCAGTCAGGCCGATTTCGCAGGGACATTGACAAGGGCTAAAGTCAACGTAGGCGAGATATGTTCCAGGTTGAACTTCGCAATCTACACGGATACCGGCGACAAGGTGGAGAAAATCCAGATTAACCAGGAGGCGGGTGAAGAGTCGTTCGGGACGGTATCGACTGAACTTACTGTCGGAATGCACCGTATTGTAGTCATCGCACACAGTGGAGACAAGAATCCGACCATGACTGACCCGAACAGTATTACATTCAACAATACCGCGGGACTAAAGACAACCGATGTGTTCTGCTGGAGCTCCGAGGTCGAGGTTACATCCCAGACAGGAGTCGTGGAAGTCAGCCTGGAACGTGTAACAGCTATGTTCCGGCTTGTCCTGACGGATGAATCCGTACCGGAGGGGGTGGCGGAAATGAGGTTCAAGTATTACGGTGGAAGTGCCGCGGTTAATCCGTTTACAGGTGAGGGTACCGTAAAGAGTAACCAGACTGAGACCATTGCCATCAGTACGGGGCAGAAGAGGTATGAGGTATATACCATCCCCAGATTCGAGGATAAGGATGGACAGAGACAGCCTTCAATGCTGAAAATGACCATCGAGGCATTGGATGTGTCAGGAAATACAGTCAAGAGCAGGGTGATAGAGAATGTCCCGGTAACCCGTAACCGTATAACATGCTGTACAGGGGAATATTTTGAAGGGGGGATAATGGAATACACCACACTGGCTTTCCAAGGTCTTGATGTCGAGGAGGACTGGGCGGGAACTGACGATATCCCGCTGAACGAATAGGCGGGATTCAGGTCAGCGTACCGTAATGTGCAGGCAGGGCTGCTGTTTCTCGTATTTGACATAGCAGCGGTTCTGCCTGCGCATGTCGTATGCCACCTGCATGAGTACCTGACGCATCTTTTCAACCGATGCGACAGTACCTGCCAGGGGAGTCTGGAAAGTGTAGTATGATATGTCGAAGGTGGTTCCGTAACAGTGGCAGGACTGTTCGGTGGAGTTGACATTTGTCTTTCGGAGCTGCCTTACATGATCGTCAGTCCTGAGAACGCTGGTCACGGTAAACCTGTGATGCCGGCTGTATCCGCGGTTGAACATGGAATCCTGGAAAGCCTTGCCCATGTCTTCGAGCAGTCTGGCCGCTTTCGGGACAAGATATGGGATGGAGTGCGTCAACTTGTCTATCGCATAGGATCCGTCAGAGTTAATCTTTACAAGCTCGGGGCTTGACTCCGCCTCTTCAATGGTTATGGATTTCCTGAGGCCGTTTTTTTTTGCCGCCTTCAACTGTGTGTCATTGATGTCATTGAAAATCCTGTCATACTGCCTTACCGGTTCGCGGTGGTCTTTGTTCGGATTCACTTCTCCTTCCGTGATCCGTTGCTCTATTTCATCGCCCTTTTGTGACATAACCCCCGACAGTTTGTATCCGCCGATGAAAAGCAGGATTATAAGAGCCACGGGAATGAGCATGAACAGGAAAAACACTATGTTGTTTATGGATTCCAGATGAAAAACCCGTTTTATCATGTTGCCGTACCATCTTATGAAACCGGCAGTAAGCGAGACTATCAGGAATCCGAAAGCCGGCATGAAGGTTACGGAAATCCTGTAACCGATGAGTCCCGGGCTTTCGCTGCGATAGAAACGGCAAAGCGCGAGAACTACCGGAAACAGGATCAGATAGCCAGCCAGGACAGCCCATTTCACCCATTTGACTTCAAGCTTCCTCCATACGTAGAACTGGAACGCTCCGGTAATCAGACACAAGACCCAGATAAGCGCAAGATAGATACCGGGTACGCGTATGTCATCGGGAAGGAACCATCGGCCGATGGTATCCGTGATGATATAGAGAACGGTTGACAGCAGGATAAAACGTATAATCCTGATGTTCTTCAAGAATCTCTCGCTGGTGCTTTCCTGCATCGGTGCACCTGTCTCAATATCCTTATTTTCCATATTACCGCAAATTTAGTTTATTTGGCCTTGTAAAATGTGTGGCTGGCATCTTTTTTTGTAATTTCGCGACAGATTAAACACAATACTGCTATGAAGGAACTTGACTGGTCAAATCTCTCATTCGGTTACATGAAGACCAACCGGAACCTGAGAATCTGGTATAAAGACGGAAAATGGGGTGAGATAGAGGAATCTGACTCCGAGTATGTACCTATGCACATTGCCGCAACCTGCCTGCACTACGGTCAGGAGGCCTTTGAGGGGCTGAAGGCTTTCCGTGGTAAGGACGGTAAGGTCCGTATTTTCCGCATGGAAGCCAATGCCGAGCGTATGCAGAGTACCTGCCGCGCTACGATGATGCCCGAACTTCCTACCGAGACATTCTGCAGGATGGTAAAGAGTGTTGTCGAACTCAACAGGGAGTTCATTCCTCCATACGAGAGCGGTGCGTCACTCTATATCCGCCCGTTGCTGGTGGGTACAGGTGCTGAGATTGGCGTAAAGCCGGCCAAGGAGTATCTGTTCCTGATATTCGTTATGCCTGTAGGCCCCTATTTCAAAGGTGGTTTCGCTGCCAATGCTTACGCTCTGGTACGTTCATACGACCGTTCGGCTCCTCTCGGCATGGGTAAGTACAAGGTGGGCGGTAACTATGCCGCCAGTCTGTACGCACACAATATCGCCCATGAGAAGGGTTACGGTAGCGAGTTCTATCTGGACGCCAAGGAGAAGAAATACATCGATGAGTGCGGTGCCGCCAACTTCATCGGCATCAAGGGCAACAGCTACATCACTCCAAAATCGGAGTCAATCCTGCCCTCCATCACCAACAAGAGCCTGCAGCAGCTTGCTAAGGACAACGGCATGACTGTCGAGTGCCGTCCGGTGCCTCTTGAGGAGCTCAACGAGATGAGCGAAGCCGGTGCATGCGGTACTGCTGCCGTTATATCACCTATCTCACGCATCGATGACATTGAGCTTGGCAAGTCTTACGTTATCGGTGACGGCAAGCCAGGTCCCGTGCTTACAGGCCTGTATCATCAGCTGCGCGCCATCCAGTATGGCGACGCTCCCGATGTCCACGGCTGGGTAACCGTTCTGGATCTCTGATATGGGTAAGGGTAAACTGGCCAAGTTTGCCGATATGCGGACCTATCCGCACGTGTTCGAGCCTGCCGGCTCGTTCCGTGAGGATGTCCCGTTTGAAATGAGGGGCTGCTGGAACAGCTCCTTCTTTCATAATGACGGGCCGATAGTTCTGGAGTTGGGCTGCGGACACGGTGAATATACCGTAGGTCTGGCCGCTCTGTTCCCCGACAGGAATTTCATCGGTGTTGACATAAAGGGGGCACGTATGTGGACGGGGGCTAAGCAGTCACTTGAGGCTGGCATGAATAACGTGGCTTTCCTGCGCACGGTGATTGAACTTATTGACCGGTTCTTTGCTCCCGGTGAGGTGAGTGAGATATGGATTACTTTCCCGGATCCGCAGATGAAAAAGGCCACCAAGCGTCTTACATCGACTTACTTCATGGAACGTTACCGCCGTATTCTCAAGCCCGGCGGCAGGATCCATCTCAAGACAGACAGTAACTTCCTTTTTACATATACGTGCGCGATGGTGGACCATAACCGCCTGCCGGTGGAGTTCCGTACCGATGACCTTTATGCCAGCGGCGATGCGGACCATATCCTGTCCATCAGGACCCACTATGAGGAGCAATGGCTTGAGCGGGGCAAGAGCATCAAGTACATAGTCTTTAACCTGCCGGCTGATGGGGAACTCTCAGAACCGGACATTGAAATAGAACTGGACGATTATAGAAGTTACGGGCGGACTAAGCGGAGCACTCTGCAAGTAGGAAAGTAATACAATAGAGATGTTTCGGGGTATCATTATCTGAAACACCGCAGAACTTTCAGTTTGGGGAGACAACACCTCCAGGCTACTCCGAACCCCTCCAGACCCTAAACGGCAAACTTACCCCTTTTAATCGCCTGCGGCGCTTAACGGGGCGCGGACAAGTGCCGTTCTTAACGGGATCTTCCGTGGGTTCTCCGCTTACGCCTTCCGGTAATGCTCCCCAAACTGAAAGTTCTGCTACTGCAAACTGATAGTTTTGATACTGATACCCCGAAACATTCCTATTGTGTGTCCGCTGGGAAAACTTTACTGCTATTTGGGTGATAATTAGAATGGTTTTCTTGATTTTGGGTTTTTCTTGTTGACTGTTTCGGGCGAGCATAACTTTGCAGCGGAAACAGGAAATGACAACAACAAATACATACAACTATGGCAATCTACAACACAATCACTGAACTTATCGGAAAGACTCCGACTGTCAGAATCAGCAAATTCACTGCCAAACGCAGTATTAAGGGAAATATCATAGCCAAGGTTGAGTTCTTCAACCCGGGCGGATCGGTCAAGGACCGTATAGCCCTGGCTATGATCGAGGATGCCGAGAAGAAGGGTATTCTCAAGCAGGGCGGTACAATCATCGAGCCTACATCGGGCAATACAGGAGTAGGCCTCTCATTGGTCGGTACGGTTAAGGGATACAAGGTTATCCTTACCATGCCCGACACCATGTCAATCGAGCGCCGCAAACTGGCCGCAGCATACGGAACCGAGATAGTTCTTACACCCGGAGCCAATGGCATGAAGGGTGCAATCGCCAAGGCTGAGGAGTTGCGTGATTCCATTCCCGGCGCAGTAATCCTACAGCAGTTCAATAACCCCAGTAACCCTGAGAAGCACTACGCAACCACAGGTCCCGAGCTTATAGCCGATGCTAAGGAGGCTGGAATCACTATCGATGCTTTCGTGGCAGGCGTTGGCACGGGCGGAACGCTGAGCGGCGCAGGCAAGGCCATCAAGGAGGTGTTCCCGGGTGCAAAAGTCATTGCTGTCGAGCCGGCATCATCGGCCGTGCTGAGCGGTAACCCCAGCGGTCCGCATAAGATTCAGGGTATCGGCGCAGGATTCGTCCCCAAGAACTATGACAGCAGCGTGGTTGATGAGATTCTTCCCGTACAGAATGAGGATGCATTCGAGACCGCACGCGCCCTGGCCAAAGAGGAGGGATTGCTGGTAGGTATTTCAAGCGGTGCCGCCGCATATGCTGCCAGCGTAGTTGCCTCACGTCCGGAGTTTGCCGGCAAGAACGTATTCGTCCTTCTGCCCGACACCGGTGAAAGATATCTTTCTACCGCTCTGTTTTCAGCTGAATAGAATAGCAGCTGTTTCCATCCTAATACAGAACCCTGACTGCAAAACGCGTCAGGGTTCTGTATTATCCGGTCCGGAGGCCGGCAGGCGGGATTCCATGAAACGGGAGGGAGTGCCAAAGGAGGGGGACTCCCGCAGGATTGCAAAACAGATCCTTAATTTCCCGTTGAAACCGCTGAGGTCGGCGGCAGCTGGTGGTTGCGGGCATCGGTAGCGATGGCTACTGCCTGCGCCAGGTCGCGGAACGCCATGCCGGTCATGGTGTCGGGGTTGAGTGCCGCGGGCAGGCCGCTGTCACCGCCTTCGCAGATGCTCTGTACAATTGGGATCTGTCCCAGAAGAGGAACCTTGAGCTCTTCGGCCAGACGCTTGCAGCCATCCTTGCCAAACAGGTAGTATTTGTTTTGGGGGAGTTCTGCGGGTGTGAACCAGGCCATGTTCTCCACAAGCCCCAGAACAGGTACGTTCACCTTCTCATTGCGGAACATATCTATACCCTTACGGGCATCGGCCAGTGCCACCTCCTGCGGGGTGCTTACCACCACGGCACCTGTTAAGCCAAGAGTCTGGACCAGGGTCAGGTGTATGTCGCTTGTGCCGGGAGGCATGTCTATGATGAAATAGTCCAGCTCACCCCAGTCGGCATCGGCTATGAGCTGTTTGAGAGCATTGCTGGCCATGGCGCCACGCCACAGCACGGCCTGCCCGGGGTCAACAAAGTAACCTATTGAGAGCAACTTGATTCCATACTGCTCAATGGGAACTATCAGGTCGCGGCCGTCCTTGTCCACGGCATACGGGCGGGCACCCTCGGTGTTGAACATCTTGGGCATAGAGGGACCGAAAATATCGGCATCCAGAAGACCTACCTTATAGCCGATGCCGGCCAGAGCCACAGCCAGGTTTGCGGCTACGGTTGACTTGCCTACACCTCCCTTGCCCGACGCTACCGCTATGATGTTCTTGACATCGGGTAACAGCTGGGGGCCTTCTGGACGGGGTGCCTGACGTGTCTTGACATTTACCGTAACCACGGTGTCCTGGCCGGCTTTGAGCTTTACGGCTGTCTCGGCCGACTTTACTATTGACTTGATGAACGGATCGGTGGGTTTCTCAAAAATGAGTGAGAACGATACTGAGCTGCCGTCAATGCGGATATCGTCCTCAAGCATCTCCATAGAGATGATATCCTTGCCTGTACCCGGATATCGCACCGTCTGCAAGGCCTCCTTGATAAGATTTGGATATAGTGCCATAGTAGCTGCAAAAATAGTAAAAAAGTATAATGGCGGCAATGTCAACCTTGCGCTCATGTATGTTCTTGCCGCGCTCTATCACTATCTTGATTCACTGTTTCACATTCTGATTCAGCAAGGAAGTGTAGAGGGTGGTCAGAGCGGTGGCGGTGATGGCTGATGAATAACGTGTGCGGCTTATTTCAATAGCCCGGGCGGAGGTCCGGTCAAAAAGCTGTCTGTCGGTAAGTATGTGCTCCAGGGCATCGGCTAAGGCGGCAGGTGTGTTGGGGCTGTAGGTGAGTCCGGCACCGTCCATTATTTCAGGGAAGGACCCTGTGGCAGGCTCGACTGCAGGACGGCCTGCTGCAAAGGCCTCACAAAGATACAGGCCTACACCTTCATTGAATCTTAATGGGTTAGAGAGTACGGTTATGTCCCGATAGAACCCGGGATGACGTTTCCAACTGTATTCCTCCTCGATTATAGCATCATCGCTGTAGGGTTTCAGGGTGCGGCGCACCTTGCGCATGAAGCGTTTGTCAGGGCTCATGTATCCGCCTCCTATGCGGAGTTTGAGGCCGGGTATAGTGCCGCGTTCCTTGAGCAGCACGAACGCATCGGCCAGAATGTCCAGTCCGTCTAAGGAGTTCATGCGGTAGAAGAATCCTATCGTAGGATCCTTGGGCCAGGAATCTGTGCTGTAACGCTCTATTTCTATGCCCGGATAGATGATTTCGGGCTGGGGAAGGCCGGGCATGCGTCGGGCGGCTATATCGGCATAATAGCGGCTGGTGGTTATGAACTTATCTACATATCGGGAATAATCCGTGATGCTTTTCCAGGCCCTGTCGGCATACTGCGGCTCCAGTCCGTCAAGCCACACCTCCTCATCCTGGATGGAGCAGACTATGGGGATATCCGCCGTTTTCTTCAGTTCCCGGGCTATCCCGATGATTAGGGTGGAGGAGAGCTGTATCACATCCGGTTTCTCCTCAAGAACGTAATCCACAAGCTCTGCGCAACCTTTCAGGAATGCGGGGTCATCACCCTCAATCATACTCAGGGTCATCCCCTCCATACCGTCTGCGCTGGTGGTGCCGGATAGTGATGAGGCCATACCCAGCAGCGGGCGGGCGCTCAGCAGGCGGCTAAGCCAGCGGGGAGCCCGGCCTTTAAGTTTCTGGTCAACATAGAACGATGTGGCCGGAAAGAATATGGGGGAGTTTCCCTGGAGTGAGCCTATATGGTTAAGCGGCAGGTATAGCGGCATGATGGTGACATCATGGCCGGCACGGTGCAGAGCCTGCGCCTGCAGGTTGTCACGAAAACAGTTGCCGCAATAGTAACCGTCGCCCGATCCGGGGGTGATGAACAGTATCTTCACTTTACAGTCTTGCTGAAACGGTGGGTGGGGTTGGGGCGTCCGGGTTGCAGATAGCGCCATGCCGTAACCTCATCGGTGTAACGGCCGCCTACAGCCTTTACCAGTTCGTCACGGACCAGACGGTCCAGATACTCCGGTGTGCATTCCACCCTCGCGTTGATTATCAGATGCAGGTCGTCGCTGCGGCCGGCACTGCTGCGAAGTGTCAGTGTGCAGTCTGAGCCCGTGAGGTTTCCTACGGCATACTTCTTGCCGTTCTCGGCAATGATCTTGACATGGCCTGTGCGCAGGTTCTCGGCCGTGAGACGGCTCTTGAGACCGTTCATCAGGTCCGCCAGCAGGGCATCCCAGTCAGCATCGCTGCCGTGCAGGTTGACCGTGCCGTTAAGCCATCCCAGTACGGCCTCACCGTGGGCGTAACGGTCATAGTCTATGTCAAGCAGCTGACGGCCAGATTCGGTGCGGCTTGATACGTATTCAATCCATTCGTCTATGCCCTTGTCGGCATTGGCGCTGGCGGTCATCACAGTGGCGTTCCTGAACCTGCGCTCTGTTTCCTGTTGGAGATTTGCCAGGCTGTCTGCTGTAAGGGTGTCGGTCTTGGTGATAAGTATCACATCGGCCTCCTCAAGCTGCTTGACGTAGATGTAGGCGGCATCATCATGCAATCCGCCGTTACCGCCTTTAAGTATGGAACCAAGCCGTTCGGGGTCTGCCAGTACTGTGAATGGCGATACCAGTACATCTGTTGAATGGAATTTCTTGAGCGGCTGTATGATAGTGGCCGACAGGTCGGCGCAGCTGCCCACCGGTTCGGCCAGTATGACATCGGCCTGAATCTTGCTGTTTATATCATGGATAGCACCGGTGAAACCATTGAAGTTACAGCAGAAACAGCTTCCTGCCACCTCAGCTACCGAAAGTCCGGACTGGGCCAGCAGACGGCTGTCCACAAGTTCCGGAGCCTGGTCATTGGTAATCAGTCCCACACGTTTGCCCTGTTTTATCAGTTTAAGGGCAACACTCCATATCAGAGTAGTCTTGCCTGCACCTAAGAAGCCTCCGGTCAGTATAAGTCTTGTCTTGTTCATATCACTCTATTTATTGCATTCACAATTGTTATTCTCTTTTCGTGTCATTACGGGCTCTATCACATATTTAAAGGACAGGGCGGCCAGTGAGCTGCCGATAACGGGGGCCAGCACATATACCCAGAACCAGCCTCCCGCCTGGTCCGGCAGGGCGGCGCGTCCCCATCCGCATATCATGGCCACAATCCTGGGCCCAAGGTCACGGGCCGGATTGAGTCCTGCCTGAGTGAGAGGGGCAACAAAGAAGATGATGGAGGCTACCGTAAGGCCGATGAATAGCGGCTGGAGCGGTTCTGTAGGGCGGCCTACGTTGCAGCCCTCGGTAAGACAGAATATGAAGAGAGCCAGCAGGAATGTGCCGAACCCTTCGGCTGCCATAGCCAGAGGCAGTGACGCAACTGCCACACTGTCGCCCGGATTGGGATAGAATTCACCGAACATGCGGGCAGTGTCAATGCTGGCCGCTGTTCCGCGGGTTATCCCGTGCAGGGCTTCATAGTTGGCAATGGAACCTGAAAACAGCCCGTACAGCACAAAACCCGCCAGTATCGCTCCAAGCATCTGTGCCAGCAGATAGAGCGGCAGTTTCCGGGCTTTCATGCGTCCTGCAACCACCATTGCGACTGAAACGGCGGGATTCAGGTGCGCGCATGAGAGGTAGCGGGTAAGATATACAGCCAGCGTAACGGCTATACCCCAGGTCAGTCCCACCTGAAATATACTTACATACTCACCGAACAGGACGGCACACGCAACACACGAACATCCGAATAACACCAGTACGAACGTTCCGAGAAACTCTCCAAGAAAACCTCTCTTATCCATTAATAAATTATTTCTACAAACTTACAATAAATCCGCCTATTCTGCAACAACCCGGACAGATTCCCGGTATAGACGAAGTGTCCCGCACTATCGGTACGGGACACTCCGGATACAGCTGAAGGAGGGTTACTTGAGCTTGTATGCGTAAAGGGCCTCACCGTGACGGATATAGAGGTTCCCGTTATTGATGGTGGGATGCGCCCAATAGGGACCGCTGCCCTTGGCGATACGGAACTCGCTGGTCACCTCAAACTTGGCCGGATTCGGGGTGGCCAGGCCAACGGTACCGCGGCGCTCGTCATAGAGGAGCAGTTTGCCATCGGCGGTTATGATGGAACCCTTGCCCTTGCCGGACCATGCTGTCTCATATTTGAGTTCACCGGTGTTCCAGTCTAAGCAGCACCAGTTGCCGGCATTGTTGTTCACCCAGTTCGAACCGTAAATGTAACCGTTCACCAGGACGTAACCGCCGTGATGGGTGTCAAGCACATCGGTGCGCCATGTCAGCTTCACGCTCTTCAGGTCATCGGCCAGCTGGAGCTGGAAACCGTTTATGTCATAGCCGTGGCTGAAGAATATACGGCCGTCCTTATAGAGGGCTGAGTTGGGGGCGATATTGTCATTGCGTCCGCCTCCGCCGCCGTAGAAGTTGGGACCCCAGTTGTCGAATGTCCACATAATCTCACCGGTCTCGGGGTCGGCACCGAAAGCGGTCTTGTTTGTGGAACCTATGATCTGGCGCTTGCCTTTATAGGTAATCAGGATGGGCGATACATATCCGCTTTTCTCGTTCAGGGCACGGCTCTTCCATATCTCCTCACCGGTCTCCTTGTTCAGGGCCACGATGGTTGTCTGATTACCGCAAGGGGTATAGATAACCTTGTTGTCATATACCAGAGGGCACTCGCTGGTACCCCAGTTGCCTGTCTGGCGCTGGTATTTCTGACCGCCGTCAACCGTCCATACTATCTTTCCGTCCTTGGCGTTGATGCAGGCAATCTCACCCATACCGCTTATTACGTACAGTTTGCCGTCGGAGTAGGTGGGAGTGGTGCGTGCCTCGGGATAAGACTGGCGCCACGGGCTGCCGTATTCAACTGTCCAGAGCTTCTTGCCGTCAAGGGAATAGCAGCTCAGCTGTTCCTTGTTCTCCTGATCGTTGAGTCCGGTTATGTATATACGGTCATCTACCACCTGGGGACTGGAGTAGCCCTTACCGGCATCGGTAGTCTCAAAAATCATCTGGGGGCCTGCGTCAGGCCATTTGCTGAGTAGTCCTTTGTCTGGGTAGGAACCGTTGTTCTCAGGGCCGCGCCATCCGTTGGGGCTTTGGGCCGATGCACACACACATGCTGATATGACAGCAAGCGAAACAAGTAATTGTCTTTTCATCTTTCAGATAATGTTTGGTTTATTATTCTGTTTGTCAATATAACTGTAAATATGAGGAACAACATGAAGAAGAACAGTGCTGTGAGCAGTGTCCCGCTTCCTGCACCTCCTGCATTGGCACTTATGCTTATCAGGGAGCCTGTGGCACCCGTGACGACAGCGAACAGAGGTACTGCGGTGTTGTCACGCCGGAGTATTGCCGATATATCACTGCGGCTGAATCCCAAGGCTGAGAACATCCCTATCTCTGCAGAGCGGGAACTGAGGTCGTTCCGTATCACGATAACAAGAGCCGCTATGCCTAACAGGAGTCCAAGGCCGCCCAAAGATAAGAATATATTGAGATATGTATCGGTTACTTCAAAGAATTTTTCAAGTCTCTCCTTTGTCGTTGTGATGTCAGGTCCGTAGTCACTAAGTGCAATCGAGAGCATATCGGCATCATCACACTGTGACAGGACAATGCTGCTGCCGGTCTCAAGGGGCCACAGGCTGCGGAAAGCCTCCTGTTCCATTACGGCATACCCGTGGAATATCCCGGTAGGATAGGTTCCTGCTATGACCGCATTGACAGGGCGGCCGTCATCAGTACGGTAGGTAATGGTGTCGCCCACCTTCATCATAAGGCTCCATAGCAACGCTTCGCTGTCAATCATGACCGGTACCACATCATTGTCATGCCTGTCGGTGAGAGCCGGATCTATGCCGAACAGATGCATGGCCTCACGCTCCATACCTATGACTGAAGGGGTTGTGACACGGTTCAGGTTCAGACAGCCGGCTTCATCGGCGCTGTGTCTCAGGAGCTGGAGGAAACGGCTCTCTGCCGGTAGCTCCTGTAGTGCCATGCGCCGTCTTACTCCCGGCTCGTTAAGGTCATACTGTACAGGAATGCGGCAGTCCATGTAGAGGTTGAATCCTCCTGTGGAAACAGACTGTGATCGGTTGAAATCCGGGCGGTTCAGTCCTACCGCAAATACCGTGAACACGCCGGCAGCGAGGGTCCAGTAGGCTATCCGATGGCGTGGAAGGCCGTCCCGGAGGGCGCACCAGAACATTCCGGTGCGTGAGAAACCGTCATCACCAAGTGAGAGTGACTTACGGTTTATGAATTCCTTACCTGCCATTCCGGCTGCCACAATCCACATTACTCCGCATATTACGAATATTATTATACTCCTAAACCACAAAAAGTTAAGTGTGATGGCTGCAATTGTGGCCGCAACAAGGGCTACAGTTGCCGTAAGCCGGCTTCCGGCAGACTTCGCGCTTTTCGGGGAGCGGGCAGAGCCTTTGACTGCCCTGCGGATAGTCATGAACAGGACTGCGATGCAGATTACAAGTGATGAGGCCCATCCTGTGACAAGTGTCAGGCTGCTGCAATGCAGCCCGAAATCCTGAGTCCGGGTGGCACCGCTCCATGCTCCGGAGAGCAGCCTGAGGGATATGAATGCATATAGGAATCCCGCCGCCACACCTATGAAGGTTGACGCCACTATTACCGGCATTGACTCACGGGACAATATACGGAGAACCTTCCTGGTGCTGTATCCGAGAGTGGAGTAGAGTGCTGTCTCAGGAGAGCGCAGGCGGAGCATCCCTGCTATGGGGCTTACCATCAGCAGGATGGCCGAGAGTATGATGAAGAATCCCAACCCAAGGAACAGCGATGAGAAATCGGTTCCGGTGCGGGCTGCCAGTATGGCCGCTTCACGCGGGCGGGCTACGGTTATTCCGGCGTTCTCAGGGGTCAGGACCTCATCGGCCTTGAGGATAGTGGTGACGGCTGTCGCATCACCTATGCTTCCTGCCCAGTCATCCTTTATGGCATCGTAGGAGACAATGGCTTTCGGGGTCTGGCGGTGAAGCGTCCAGTAATCCTCATCGGCATCGGTTATCAGGTTCATGTCTATGGGCAGGTCGCTGTCCCAGTCCGTGCAGCGCTCCACATTGCTCAGGCCGGGGAAACTGGCTGTCAGCAGCGGGTTCTGCTCAAACTCGCCCAGGGGTGCTATCCGGCTCACGCGGAATGTATGTGAGCGTGTCTCCAGCTGTTTGAGCCCTTTCACTATGAAATACTCCATGCTCACCTCGTCGCCCGGAGCGGCATGCAGCAGGTCTGCCGCATAGTCACTCAACACCACCTCATTATCCTTAAGACCGTCTGTGGCGGTGACAAAGGAGTAGGGAATGGAGCCGATGCTGTTTACAAAATATGCCAGATAGCGGGACTGCGGCTGCAGGGCGGCGGTTATGGCGGCGGGCATGAACACGCGGTCAGTTGTAACCGTATCGCCCTGCTGGGTTATGCCGGAGTAAGCGGGGGTCCAGATTGCGGCGAACTGCTCATCTGTAATCTCATTATCGGACATTATGAGGTTGATCCTGTCATCCAGCTCCATGATTCCGGCCAGTTCACCGCGGTTTACGAATATGTTCAGCGGCCGTATCTGTTCGTTTCGCAGCAGCATGTTGCCGCCATCCTGTACGTTCTTTATGCCTTTGACCGAAAGTCTCAGGGTGCCTGTATATGCCTGTGACACAAAGAGTGAGCCCGATGGCACCAGGTTGTTGGAGGGCAGATGCAGAACCACGGTACCGGTACTGCTCAACCGGTCGGCAAGCGGTTTGTTAACCAGAGCCTCGCCATCCTTCAGAGAGCCGTCATCGGTCCCCCAGACCATAACCGGAATCATGCTTCCATAGTCCGATATGAATCCCTCGGTGATAAGGTAGCAGCGGGCATCCCTGAGCAGAGTCTCATTCATTATATCCCGGCTCATGAATCCCGTACCCGATGTAATCACGGTCCTTGCGGAACCTAATCGCTCCTGGACCCTATCCACAAGAGTACCCCTTACAGAGTCGCCAAGAATCAGGCTGCCGGTAACCACGGCTGTCATCACAATGACTGCTGCGGCTGCCAGTCTGTAGAAACGGCGGTAATGGCGGCGGCTCTGCCGGTTTGTGTTC
Source organism: Bacteroidaceae bacterium (assembly GCA_017651315.1). Taxonomy (GTDB): domain Bacteria; phylum Bacteroidota; class Bacteroidia; order Bacteroidales; family Bacteroidaceae; genus Colenecus. The sequence goes on along the minus strand of JAGCDE010000031.1, from coordinate 21,630 downwards.
ATATCAGTTTTCCCTCTTTAAGCTGACAGATACGTGATGCGCTGCGGGCCAGGGCATCGGAATGAGTCACCAGAACAATGGTTGTGCCTAATTCGTGGTTTACGCGGGCCAGCAGCTCCGCCACCTCACGGGCATGGCCTGAATCCAGTTGGCCGGTTGGCTCGTCGGCCAGCAGCAGGTCCGGTTTCATTACAAGGGCACGGCAGATGGCAGCACGGCTCTTCTCGCCGCCGGAAAGTGTCTCCGGCTGTTGGGTTGTCAGGTTCCCGATTCCCATTATGCGGACCAACTGCCTGGCCCACTCAATATCGGCCGGCCTGGCGGAGTCACTGTCGGCAAGTGCCGGCAGGAGTATATTCTGCATCACAGTGAACTGTGGCAGCAGCCGGTGGTCCTGGAACACGAATCCTATGCGGCGGTTGCGCAGGCGCAACAGGTCCGTACCCGGTGCCAGGACATCAGTACCGTCTATGAAGTAACTGCCCTCATCGGGAGTTGACAGAGTGCCCAGAATATTCAGAAGGGTGGTCTTGCCTGCACCCGATACGCCTGTCACAGCCACAAAATCACCTTTCTCCAGGCTCAGGTCCAGACCGTCCAGCACCTTGCGGCTGCCACTGCCGTCATGAAAGCTCTTGGTTATCCCTTTAAGTTCTATGAATCCCATACAACGCCCTGCTTACCGTTTTTTATCAGGGTGTAAAGGTACCCTTTTTATGTGAGATAATGTATTATCTTTGTTATTCTTAACGCTACTTAACTACACAGTTGCGCTTTTTTGGCGACATGTATAAAGCATAGCCTCCATACGGTGTGGTAGTGACGGAATCCGATAATACCGCATAATCAAATCAGGTTATCATTTTTTTAATTAAGTTTGCAATTGATGATTTTACATGGGAACTTATGAACGATTATCTCTATTTCAACACACGCGACGAGTTTGACCGCATAGACATATCCCGTATCGTTTTTTTTGAAGCCGACGGCAATTATACCAATATCATGCTGACCGGTAATCTCAAAGTAGTGATAGGTATTAACCTGAGTAGGATGGAACAGTATCTCTCAGATTCTCTCAGGGAAAAGGCATCCAATCATAAACCTACAGCGGACGGTAGAGGTGAGCAAACCATAGTAGTACCGGAAAATCCTGTTCCCCACAAGGAGCCGGAGCATACGCATAATCCTGAACAGGAACAAAAGCATAAACCTGAGCCGGAGGAAAAACCTGTTCCTCTACCACCTCCAACTCCTAAAGGAAACGGCTTTCCCAAATGGCCTTATGCAGTAATTGCCGTTCTGGTTGGAGTGATTGTCTTCCTTTTAATCCCGAGAGGTGGTAAACGTGTACAGACATCCCAACCGTCATCCGGCACTGAAAACGGTCATGAGTGGGTAGATTTGGGCTTGAGTGTAAAATGGGCTACCTGCAATGTCGGTGCCTCATCACCCAGTGCCTACGGTGACTACTACGCCTGGGGCGAGACCAGTACAAAGAGCAGCTACACAGTGGAGAACTACCGTTTCCGTACCAGCGGTAACAGTTGGGACAACGTAAAATTAAGTAAGTATAACACACAAAGTGACAGAGGTATCGTTGACAACAGGAGCACTCTTGAACTGAGTGATGACGTAGCCAGTCAGAAATGGGGCGGTAGCTGGCGCATGCCCACCTATGAAGAGTTTGACGAATTGTTAGATAAATGTACATGGGAGTGGACCACCCTTAACGGAGTTGGCGGTTACAGAGTTACCAGTGAAATACCCGGTTACACCGACCGTTCCATATTCTTGCCCGCTGCCGGGTGCCGCGACGATACGAGTCTGTTCGACGCTGGTTCCAGCGGCTACTACTGGTCCGGTTCTCTCTATACGGACTACCCGTACCTCGCGTGGGACCTCGGCTTCGATTCCGACTATCACGACGCGAGCGGCTACTACCGCTACGGCGGTCTATCTGTGCGGCCTGTTTTCCCGTAGGATTTGTCCTGTTTCCCCAACTGGCAAGCATTCAGCCGCAGGGTGGCCTGATGCAGGCGGGGTGGCAATGCCAAAGCCACCCATGCAGCATCAGGCCGCCCTGCGGCTGGAAGTGAAAAAATGAAAGAAAAGTTTGCTACGCTTGCATCCTGCAAGGGCAAATATTACAGAGATAAGCAGGAGGCTTCATTCCAAATTCATGAATCCTGGCATCATGGTGCCGGTTAACTGACTATCCATCTTTCAAGCCGATGGGTGGTACTGCTGAACGATGCTCCTATGCGGGTCACTGGACGGCTGTCGCTCTGGTAGCGGTCAGCGTAACGCTTGTCTTCTATCTGCTTCAAAGCTTCTTCTGGAGTGCGGTCCATCTTGAACTCAAACAGGTAGATATTAGTCTTGGTCTCCACCACGGCATCTATGCTGCCGCTTGAGGTGTGCACCTCACTGCGCACCACTGCTCCTATAAGGCTGAATACAAGGTAGAATATGGTCTGGAAGTATTTCTCCTTCAGGTTCTTGTCAAACAGCTCATAGTTCATGGAGGCTATCAGGGACTGCAGGCGGGTCATGAAGGCATCCACATCACCTACCTCTATGTCATCCAGGAATCCGTCTATTGAGAAATCGGTCTTGATTACTGGCGGGATATAGGCCGGGGCTATAAAGTTAAGGAAGCCGTTCTTTACCTCTCCGTTGGGATAGCCCAGGGTGTATTTGTCACGCTCGCGGTCATAACCCTTTATGGTCAGGTAACCGGACTGGTAAATCATAGGGATGGGCATCTCGGTGTTGGCGCGGTAGTCGGCAAAACTGCCTGCTGCAAGCTTGACTCCCTCCAGATTGGTTATGTCATAACTGGAGCGGCGGAGGAGTTCCATCAGGTAGGTGGGGGTACCGGTCTGGAACCAATAGTCACGGCACAGTTTGTCATTGAGTACGTTCAGTATGCTGAACGGGTTATAGACTCCGTGCATAGCCTCACTGAAGTGGTAGCCGTCATACTTGCGGCGCAGGAATTCAAGCATCTCGGGGTATGAGCGCTGCTCTGTCTCAGCCAGCGCAGCTATATCCTCCTGGAAGTTAGCTTCAAGCTCTTCTTCGGTTATTCCGCAGATGGTGTCATACTGCGGCAGCATGCTTATGTCACGCAGCTGGTTAAGGTCACTGAACACGCTTACCTGGGAGAACTTGGTTACACCGGTCAGCAGCACGAACTTAAGGTACGGGTCGGCGGATTTAAGTACTCCGTAGAATCCCTTGAGACGGCGGCGGTATTGGTCGGCAAGCTCCTCGTTGCCTATGGCTTCAAGAACGGGCTTATCGTACTCGTCTATCAGTACGGCAACCTTGCGGCCGGTCTGCTCACAGATGGTACGTATCAGATTAAGGAATCGCTCGTCCGGCTCACGGTCCTGCTTGTTTATGCCATATCTTGACTCGTATGGTTCAAGGAGACTGTTGAGGTGAGCGGTCAGGGAATAGGCATTAAGGTATGTCTTTCCGCTCATGTCTAAATGTATGACGGGATAGCTTACCCAGTCCTGCTCAAGCTTCTCTATGGCAAGACCCTTGAACAGTTCCTTGCGTCCCTGGAAATAGGCTTCCAGAGTAGATACAAGCAGGCTCTTGCCAAACCTGCGCGGACGGCTCAGAAAAATCACGGATCCCTGACAGGTAAGGTCATAAACCAAGTCTGTCTTGTCTATATAGACATAACCCTCTTCACGGAGTTTCTCAAAACTCTGGATTCCAATAGGATACTTCTTTGCTGCCATAGCCAGACTGTTGATAATTACTCAATACTGCGAAGTTACAATTATTAGGCGTATAATCAAAACCTCACAAGGCAGATTCTTATTCCTGCCTGTTGCCGAAACAGAGCAGGGTGCCCCGGGCGGTCATTATCATGAAGCGGTCGGAGAGGGGGGCGGGGGTGGAGATTATCTGCTCGCCTGTCTCGTACTCCCAGAGACGCTCACCGGTTCCGGCATCGTAGATTGTAATTATACCGCTCTTGGTGGAGGCTATCACGCGGTCGCGGCATATAAGCGGGGAGCTTTCGCCCGATTCGCTCTTGAGTGTCTGCTGCCAGATCAGAGTTCCGTCCCTGCGGTCTATACATTGTATGTAGCGTTCATCGGCCAGCACATAGATGTATTTTCGGCCTACGGCCGGCATGGAGAGCATGGCACCCTCATCATCGGCGGCGGTGCGCAGCTTGCGGCATGAACTGAACCGGCCTCCGTTAAGGCTGATTTCATAAACATTGCCGCTGTAATCGGCCACGTAGGCCATGTCATCGACTATGGCGGGCGATGACGGTATGTAGGCATCCAGCTGGACTGAGTCGGCTACTACGCCGGTGGCTGAATTAACCATACGGAGCCAGGAGTCACAACCGCCGAACAGGGCATACTCTTTCCAAACGGCAGCTGCTCCGTTTATGTAGTATCCGGTCGATGCCGAGCCGGCCAGTGCTCCCGTTTCGGCATCTATTGTGTACATGTTGTTGTCATAGCTGCCGGCCAGCAGATAGCGGTGCCCTTTTACTGTGGTAAGTGCGGGGGCGGCGTTTATCTGTCCTTCGGTCTGATAGGACCAGAGCAGGCTGCCGTCGGCCAGCGATACGGCACGGACATCGCCGTCTATCATCCCGAAATAGAGCACCGAGTCCAGCACCATGAACGATGCCTCCATAGGCGCATCCAGGTCTATGCGCGACACCTCCTGCCCGTCGCGGTCTATGCCTGTCAGGAGCCCGTGCTTGTCGCAGAAATAGGTTACATCCTTATATACTATGGCCGATGCCACGGTCCTCACGCCATGCCTGTACTCCCACAGCAGTACCGGGTCCGACGGCAGACGGCGGTCCGTATAGCCGCTCAGTGACGGCTCCCCACGGAACATGGTCCAGTCCGATGCCCGCTCTCTGCCGGTTCCGCCCGTACCGTTCCTGCAGCCGGTGATAAGCATCATGGCTGTAAATACCGATAATATGAGCGGAGTCCCTGATTTCATTTCTCCTTGCTTATATAGAGCGCTCCGGTGGGGCAGAGCTGTACAATCTCCTCGGTCACGTTATCCCTGCTTTCATCGGGGATTATCACCTGCATGCGGTAGCCGCGGTACCGGAATGTGAAACCGTCGGTGGTGTTATAGACGCAGAGTCCGCAGCGGATGCATTTGGCCGGGTCAAACCACAGACGGCCTTTGACCTGAGTCTCCTGCTTGAACGGCAGTTCCGATGACACTCCGTAGCGGGTGGCCTTGATGCCGGCTTCGGTAGATAAGCGGCGCAGGCGGCATTTGTCACGTCCGTTGCAGGCGCAGTGAAGGCAGTGTGAATGCTGAGTATATTGCTGCCGCATCAGGCTCTTTTCCATATCTGTAAACCGACCAATCCGGCTGTTGAAGGTTTCCTTGCCGGTATCGGCCATGGAAACGGCATTAGCGGTGGGAATTGAGTCGTCGGCTGCCAGATTGTCGATGATTCCTTTTATGTCAACGCTGTTGTCAACCGTTCCGCGGCGGCAGGCTTTCATGCAGGGGGTCCTGGCGCAGTCTCGGCAGTCGCGGCCGTCAAGCAGGGCCTTTGCCTCGGCTTTCATGCCGTTGTCATAATACCATATCACCTGGGCGGCGTCAATGCCTTTGGGGCAGACCAGGGTGCAGGGGGCCTCGCAGTCGGCGCGATGGTCACTCAGGAGCAGTTCTATCGACATGCGGCGCAGCTCCTTGACCTCGGGGCTGTCGGTCTCAATCTCCATACCATCACGCGGCATGGTGGAGCAGGAGGGCAGCATCTGGCCGGTACGGACGTCCTTGACCATGCAGACCATGCATGACGCATGATGTTCATGCCCACCCGCATAGCAGAGTGACGGCACTTCAATACCGGCGGCACGCAGCTCCTCGATAAGAGTTTTGTTGCCCGACACTTCAAACGGCTGGTTGTTTACGCTTATTCTCATACTTGATGGCATTGAAGTCACATTCATCTATACACAGTCCGCACAGAGTGCATTTCTCTGTGTCTATGGTGTGTATCTTATATGGTTCGAAGGGGATGGCGTCGGCCGGACAGCAGCGGGCGCACTTGGTGCAGCCTATGCAGTCATCGGTAACGGTCAGTTTCACCATCTGCTTGCAGGAGCCGGTGCGGCATATTCCGTTCACATGCTCCTCATATTCATGGCGGAAATGCTGCAGGGTGGAGAGCACGGGGTTGGGGGCGGTCTTGCCCAGTCCGCACAGAGCGGCTTTCTTGACGCTCAGGGCAAGTTCCTCAAGCCGGTCTATATCGGCCATCTCAGCCTTGCCGGCGGTAATCTTGTCTAAGAGGTCCAGCATACGGCGGGCACCTACGCGGCAGAATGTGCATTTGCCGCAACTCTCGCCCGAGATGAAGTTCAGGAAATAGCGGGCCACATCGACCATGCAGTCGCTTTCGCTCAGTACTACCAGACCGCCGGAGCCCATGATGGCCCCCATACGGTTCAGGGCGTCGAAATCGACAGGGGTGTCACACAGGCTTGCAGGTATGCAGCCGCCCGACGGGCCACCGGTCTGTACTGCCTTGAGCTGCTCACCCTTCTCCACGCCTCCGCCAATCTTCTCGACTATATCACGCAGGGTGGTTCCCATGGGCACCTCAATCAGTCCGCCGTGGCGTACCTTGCCGGCCAGGGCGAACACTTTTGTGCCCTTGCTCCCTTCGGTTCCCACCGATGCGTAAGCCCGTGCCCCGTTCCTTATGATGAACGGAATCTGACTCAGAGTCTCCACATTGTTTATGAGGGTGGGGTGGCCGAAGAGACCCTTCTCGGCAGGATAAGGCGGACGAAGATGGGGGAATCCGCGCTTGCCCTCGATAGAAGCTATAAGTGCGGTCTCCTCACCGCAAACAAAAGCACCGGCTCCCTCAAAGAGGCTTATCCCGATGGAGAATCCGCTTCCTAAGACATTCTCTCCTATCAGTCCTTTCTGACGGCACATCTCCAAGGCGCGGCGTACACGGATTACTGCCTGCGGGTATTCGGCACGGATATAGAGAATACCATTTTGTGCTCCTACGGCGTATGCCGCGATTACCAGTCCCTCAATTACACGCAGCGGATATGACTCCAGCAGTATGCGGTCCATGAATGCACCCGGATCGCCCTCATCGCCGTTGCATATCACATACCGTACGGTATCGGGCTGACCGGCCACCAGGCTCCATTTACGGCCTGACGGGAATCCGCCGCCTCCTCGGCCACGGATGCCGCTGGCCAGCACCTCGTTTATAACCTCGCTGCGGTCAGTCTTGAGGACTTTCTTAAGGGCGTCAAATCCGCCACGGCGTATGTACTCGTCAATGTCGAGCGGGTTCATGAGTCCGTATCCTTCGGTCGAGATGCGTTTCTGGCCGTCAAGGAAGGTGTTTATACTCTGGGTACGCTGTTTCTCGCTCAGGTAGAGTATGTTGTCCCAAGTCTGGTCTGTATGGAAATTATCTACCTGATTGAGCAGGGCGTTCCTGAGACGGCGCAGTGCCGATGCGGGGCGGAAATGGTGCAGCAGTATCTCCTTTACCTGATCGGGGCGTATGTTGGGGTAGCGGGTTATGGAGCCGTCGGGCATGGCTACGTCTATGAGCGGCACCTGATTGCAGGCTCCAACGCATGATACCGGTTTGATATCCACGTCTATGCCAAGCTCCCGGCAGGCCTGCTCCACAGCCTCCTTTATCTGGGCTGTGCCGCTGGCCTGGCAGCAATTCTCCATACCGAAACGGACCTCACCAAGGGGCTGGCGGTTGGCACGCTCTATGGCGGCCTTCTGCTGCTCTGCAGAGTCACGTTCAAACTCCTCAAGCACGGCATCCACACGTCCCGGCTGCACATGCCCGTAAATCTTATTGTCAATCTGGACCACCGGAGCCAGCGCACAGCAGCCTAAGCAGGCTATCTTCTCTATGGAATACTCGCGGTCGGCGGTGGTTATGGTGTCATCGCCTATGCCAAGCTCCCTTTTGAAAGCGTCATAGACGGTGTTGGCTCCCTTTACGTGGCAGGCCGTTCCGCAGCACACCTTGATGGTATGGCGTCCGTATGGAATCATGCGGAACTGCGCATAGAAGGTGGCCACGCTTATCATCTGGGCCCGGTCTATCTCAGTACGCTCATAGACACGCTCCAGCGCTTCGGACGGCAGATAGCTGAACTCGTCCTGCAGGGCCTGAAGCAGGGGTATGATATGACGCCGCTCACGGCCGATGCGGTCTATGATGGCATCGGTGCGGCGAACGGTGGCCTGGCGGGCATCCTCGGGGGAGTGTATGTTACAGTCTTCGCAAGCCATTACAGTCAACTCTTTTTTACCACGTACAGACTCTTCTCACTGCGGACCACCATCATTCCATCGGTGAATGCGGGGGTTGCGAATGTCTGCTCGCCTGTCTCAAAACTGGTGATAAGGTCAAATCCGGCACCGGTGGAGAAGATATAGCATTTTCCGCTGTTGCTGAAGAGCCATATCTTACCGTCGGCAATCACGGGCGATGAGTAGAACGGGGTGTCCAGCTCATGCTGTTTGACCACCTCGCCGTTGGAGGCATTGTATGCGCAGACGGCTCCGTAACTGGTGGCCACATAGAGCATATCCTTGGTTGCCACAGGGCTGGAGCACTCGGGCATGCACTCATCGGACTCCCAGAGCACCGTACCGTCCTTGCTGTCTATGGCAGCCACGGTGGCGTACTCGCTGGCTCCGAAGACTATCCCGTCCGATGCGCAGGGGCTGGCGCCCACCTCGCCGCTCATGCACTCCACTCTCCACAGTTCGGTACCGTTGCTCAGGCTGTAGGCGGTTATGGCGGGATTGCCCATCACTATGACCGCCTGCTGTCCCGCGGCCTGGGTAATGATAGGCGAACTCCATGCTATCCTGTCCTTACGGGTCTTGGCCCAGAGCTGGTTGCCGTTGCGGGTATCTATACAGATAAGCTGTGCCTTGTCATTGTTGTCATACTGTACTATGAGCCGGTTGCCGCTTATGATGAGTGATGATGCAAATCCGTAATGGTTGTCGGGAACGCCTAAGTTCTTTGCCCACAGACGCTTGCCCTCCATGTCGGTGCAGAGCAGGTCACCCGTGGCGAATATGGCGCAGACCTGCTCGCCGTTGGTGGCCACGGTCGATGCCGCCAGTCCGGTGTCTTCGTTGACATTCGGCATGGTGGAGGGCGATCCGGCAATGCCGTCGGCCTTTGCCGTCCAGCGCAGCTGACCGCTCGCCAGGTCAAAGCAGTAGAGTTCACGGGCCTCCTCATCGGCTCCGGTAAGGAAAATGCTGCCTGAGTGTATGACGGGAGAGTTATAACCCTGCTTGGGCACCTGGGCCTTCCATGCTATGTTCTGGCCCGATGAGAGGTTCCAGGCGGTGGGGATGCCGCGGACCGATGAGCGGGCGCTGGCGTTGGGGCCTCGGAATGAGGGCCATGGGGCGGTTTTGGCTGTTGCCTGTTGGGTGTCGGCTGTTGGCTGTTGGGCATTGGTGTTGGCCGGTTCCGGTGCCGTTCCGGCCTCAGGCTTGGGCTGCTCTGTCTCGGGAGCGCTTTCTGTAACCGGTGCCTGGGAAGGTGCAGGCTCTGTTGCAGGCTGTGACTCCGGCTGCGGTTCAGATTCGGGTTCTGGCTCCGGGGCTGTGGCTTGGGCATAGTACTCTTCATAGTCATTTGCGGGTTCATCCACTTCATCAGCTTGTTCTTCTGCTATCTGTTCATCGGGGCGGGTAGAGTGGAAGAGGGCTTTGAAACGGTCGGAGCTGAACACTCCTATGAGCAGTGTCACAGCTATCAGTGCCGCTACTCCCCAGTTAAGGTAGCGGCGGGAGCGGCTCTTGCTTATCCACTCGTCTATGGCATCCAGCTCCTTGGCCGGCAGGTTCATGGTGTCCTTGTAATACATGCGCAGACAGAATGCAAGTATGGCTCCCATTATGCAGAGAATCCATATTCCGCTCTTGAGCTGGCTCTCCTGCGTGAAATAGGCGCGGCGGGAGAGCAGGTCTAACTGACGTATCTCCTGCCCGAGCTCCTCATTGTCGGGATTACTCTCATAGAGCTCCTTCAGGGTCTCCATGACCTGTGACTGGAGCGGTGAGGTACGCCTCATCTGCACCCGGCTCACGGTGAGCATGACTGCCAGAGCCAGAGCGAACACAGCCGTCACTACGGCCAGGTTCCTATAGATTTTGCGGTTCATATTTTATCTTATCGGTGTTTATCTTTGACTTGTTCTGCGGGCAGTAGTTGAAACACTTGCCGCAGGCCACGCAGGCGGCAGGTTCAATCTCGTATGTCTTGCGGGTTCGCTTTACGGAGAGGCGTATCAGACGGCATCCGAGTGCCAGTCCTATCATACCTCCGGCTATCAGTGACCAGTGGCGGAAACTGAGCAGGGTGGCATCCACCCTTTCGGAGAGTTCATCGATTGAACGGCCCATCTCATAGAATGCCTCCACCTCGGGGGTCATACCCTCATCGGGGGCGGCATCGTAGGCCTCAAGCATGCGCATCAGGCGCACGTCCTTGTCGGCTCCGGCCAGGACCTCGCTGCGGCTCTGCATGAGCAGGGCGCCGCCTACGGTCAGCAGCGGCAGCATCACGAAATAGAGCAGGATGCGCCTGACACCCGTCATGCGTGTCTCTTCCGGGCGGTTGGCGTGGGGCGGGCGTATGGCATCCACCGGGCAGGCGTTGTGGCACAGGGTGCAGTTTATGCACTCCTTGGCCGTGACCTCGACCCTGCGGACCGATACGCGGCTAACCAGTCCCATAAGTGCTCCGTAGGGGCAGAGGAACTGGCAGAACGGACGTCCCATGAATACCGACAAAAGCAGCAGGATCACTCCGAAAACTATCATGCCAATGTCGCCGCCCATGCGGAAAATCCCGATGAAAGGGTCAAAACGGCAAATGATGAACTGGCTTCGGGTAGCTGCATACATGATGGCAAATGCCAGATATATCCAGGGGATGAATCCTAATGCGTTGGTGACGGCGCGGCTCAGCCTGAAGCTGCGCACATTCACAATCTCCTGGAGCGCACCCATGGGGCATACTCCGGCGCAGAACACGCGGCCGAAGAAGAGGGCGGATACAAGAGGTATAAGGAACAGCAGCAGCACGGCCAGCGGCAGGTTGTAGCTGCTGTCATTCAGGGCCAGCACCACGTTCTGGATGGAACCTACGCTGCATACGCATCCGCTCCTGAAGAATCCGAAGTACAGCACGGAAATGATGCTCTCCGTAAACAGCACGCTGCGGCTGCGTCGCTTATGTACTGCCCATGCGGCAATGCTGAGCATGATGATGAGCACGGCAACATCCATCCATGACCAGAATGTCTCGTATGGCAGTCCGTGGATTATCTCGGGATACTGGTAGCCGGACGTGAAGTCAGGCTTGGGGAACCGGGCAATCAGGAATTTATTCATGCCTTGTCCTTGAGTTTATAGGCACTGCTTACCGGAACGCGCTGGATGGCGTTCGATACGCATACCTTTGAGATGGAACATTCATTGCAGTTAAGGCAGAGCTCCTGCTGTATCTGCAGAAACAGGGAGCCGTTGCCGAACGATGAACAGCCGTTCACGCATTTGCCGCAGCCGTTGCAGAGGTCCTCGTTTATGGTGTACTCGAAATAGGGCTCCTCCACGAACTTGCGGGTTATGGCTCCGGTGGGGCAGAGCATGTTCTCGGCCGCGGTGTTCAGCTCCTTCACGTTGGCACGGTAGTAGCCTCCGCAAAGGTCGCAGTAACCGCACACCTGATTGGCGTGGAAACACTTTACGGCCGATACGGGCAGGACGCACTCCGTCTGGCAGCGTCCGCATCGGATGCAGAGCTCGGGATCTATCTGCCACATTGTGTCACCTCCGGCTGCTTTGGCACGGCTTCCCAGCACGCCACCAATAGCCGCCAGGCTGCCGCCGGCAATCAGGGTGCCGCACTTGCGCAGGAACTCCCTGCGCTCCATGGGGCTGCTCAGTCCTTTCTCTTTTTTCTTATCCATAGTCATGCGGTTACTTTCATGGGACATGGTGCGGTGCAGCTGCCGCACAGGGTCTGGGCGGCCCTGCGGTCATCATACTGGAAGATTGAAACGCGTCTGCGTCCGCCCACTATCAGACGGTCGGAGAAAACCCTCATGTCGTAAGCCTCGTGCCCGCCTCCCAATGCCGCCGTGTCAAGCAGTATGCTGCGGAAACTGCCGTTGAGACTGTAGCAGCTTATGCGGGGTATGCCTTTCTCGCTGGTGAGCAGTTCACCGGCGTTGTTGCCGGTAAGCTGCACCGGGTTGCAGCAGCCGCAGAACTGGCCGGCTCCGGCACCGGATTCTCCGAAGGATGCTATGAAACTGCCGTCGGCATCATACTGCTCCACTACGTGCCGTCCGGGGTTGGAGCAGAACACCTTTCCTCCTATATTGGTTATTCCGAATGAGTAGCTGGGTACCACAAAACCCTTGGGGCTGTTTATGAACCGTACCAGGGTGCCGTCAAGATTGTACTTGCATATATTCTTGGCGCCGGCATCGGTCACGAACACACCGCCGGAGAAAACGGTGAACGAGCAGTAGTCGGCATCCTCGCTGCATGCCTGCCATCCGCCCAGCTCCTCGCCGTGCTTGCCGTAAATCTCTATGCGGTCGGCATAAAGCAGATAGATACGGTCACGATATACCGCTAAATCCCTCACGTCACTGCGGACGGCAAAGTTTTCCGTCAATGAGCCTGATGCCGAATAGATGCATACCGAGCCGGGCATGGCTATGACGATATGGCCGTCGGGCATCACCTCCATTCCGGAAATCATGTCGGGGACCTCAAACGCACCTGTCATGCGGTAGGGTGAGACGGTCTCGCCTGTGGCAGGCCGCTTCTTCGCGGAGTCCGCACCATGGCCGTAGAACAGGGCATCGGGGTCAGTGAGCATCTTCCAGACGCTGCGCCCCGCAAAACCGGCTACGGCAATCCCTATCAGCGCGGAGCCTCCGGCTTTCAGGAACCCGCGCCGGGTCATCTTCTTGTTATCGTTGTCTTCCATATCGGTCAGTGTCTGTGGTCATTCTGTTATTCTGTTATTCTGATATTCTGAGGCATCTCACTGAATTTGCGTCACGTACCAGCAGCATGCCGTCGGCGTATGCCATCGGGCCCCATGCATCGGCTCCGTCCTCTATTATCTGCTGGCGGCGGAGCAGCTTCATTGATGACTGTTCCAGCTGATATACGAACAGCTCGCCGTTCTCCTTGAAGGCAAACAGCCGGTCGTCGATTATCATGTACGGACCCAGTCCGAAACGCTCGTCGGATGCCGAGTTCCACAGGGAGCGGTGCAGGTCGCGGGGTGAATAGATGGAGAGCCGTTCGCGCATTCCGCCGCCGTCCTTGGGAATTATGGTTATTATCATCCCGTTATACAGGATAGGGGTCTGCTGCTCGCTGCTCAGACCGCGGTCGGCCTTATACTGCTCCAGCACTGTGGCTGTCCAGCTGCTGCCGTTGCGATCTACCTGCAGCAGGGCTCCTCCGGCTCCGTAACCGGCCACGAGGAATATGCGGTTGTCGCTCAGCTGAAGCGGTGAGGGGGCCAGCACGGAGGGCTGCCATTTGTCCTCATACCATAGCAGGGTGCCCTTGTCCGTGCCCGATGCGGACACTCCGCACACTCCGCCCACACCTGCATAAACCAAAGTCGGCTTGCCGCCTAAGGTCATGGGCATGACCGATGAGTGGGACATCTTGAACCCGATGGTGTTGGGGGTGCTCCAGAGCACAGTGCCGGTCCTGACATCAATGCCTGTCAGCAGCACTTCGGGTCCTGCGGGAGCCAGGACAAGTTCACCGTCGGGGGTTATGTAAGGGCACTGTCCGGTGTACCAGAAGGGTATCTCCGACGAGTAGAGTTTCTTCATGTCCATGTTCCAGAGCATATCGCCTGTCAGGGCATCGCAGCACATCACATGACCTTCGGGCCCTATTGAGACCACCTTGCCGTCATGAACGGCTGGAATGGTGCGGGAGAATCCGTGGTTGCGCTTCATGGGCACGCGGTACCAGCGGCGCCAAAGCTCCTCACCGGTAAGCAGGTTGAAGCAGCGCAGGGCATCGGATGAGAGCTGCTCGTTGTAGTCCAGCACATAGACCCGGCCGTTCCAAATCACGGGAGCGGCATGGCCTTCGCCCGTAGGCTGTGACCAGAGTTCAGGGAAATCGCCCTGGGGGAGCTTCAGCGTAGTGCCGGTTATGCAGATATTGTCTTTCTTTGAACCGCGGAATCCGGTCCAGCTGCCGGTCAGTCCGTCGGGAGCGGCGGCATCATATTTCATGAAGAATTCGCCTATCATCACGTCATCGGCCTTGCGGGCAGTACCTTCAGGACGGTTGTCGGCTCCGGGCTCAAAGGTGCCGAAACGCTTTCCCGGGTCATGCAGATGCCACACGACCAGGACAGCTGTATATACGACTGCCGCAAGGACGGTTATCAGGGTAAGTTTTTTCATAGTCTCTTGAGTGCTGTAAGCATAAATGTAAGGTTGTACAGGTCTTCAGAATACCAAAGACGCGAGAAATAGAGTCCTATGGGTTCACGCCTGTAAAGCCGGTTTTCCTCAAACAGGGCATAAAGATAATCAATTCCCCGCGAAATCTGCTCTTCTGATTGTGATTTACAGAAACTTAACGCACCGATTGCCCTGGCCGTGAGCGTAACCTTGGACTCCACACCTGCCTGACCGCCCCAGCCGCCGTCAGGGTTCTGGCTCTCTAAGAGGTAACGGATGCTGCGTTCGGCCAGTCTGCGGGCACGCTCATTGCCGCTGGACATAAGGTAATCGGCCAGCGTGGCTGCTCCATAGACCAGGTTATGTTCATCGGGAGCATCCTGGTCGCCGAACCAGAGCGGGTTCCAGTTGCCGTCGCCGCCCTGCTCCTTTTCCATCCATCTTATCATACGGTCCAGACTGCGTGAGCAGCGCCTCTTTATCTCATCGGGAAGGCTATCATTCCAAAGGCTCATGGCCAGAATGGCATGGGCGGTGATATCGGGGGTGCTGCGGTCGAACGGCAGTCTGCCCCAGCCCTTGCAGAAGGTGGGCATGCCGCCGTCATTGTTCTGAAGGCCAATGAGCCACTCTATCCCGGCTCCTATTTCGGGGCGGTATTTGCCGTCAGTAAGCACGTGCAGCGCTACGAGCGCACCTGATGTGTCATCGCCGTCGGGTACCGAGCCGGAAAGGTTACTCCAGCCCCATCCGCCGGCAGCGGCACCGGTAAAGGGATGGACATGGGTCGTGGCGTTGCGGCAGATTATATCGGCCAGCTGCTGCCGGTCCTCAAGGTCTGAACCCAAGGCCTTGGCTGCAAGCGATGTTACCCATCCTGTCAGGTTGGTGTCAATGGGCCAGGAACCGTCCTCGCGCACGGTCTCTTCCAGGAAACGGGCGCATGACCGGGTTACCTGATGGTCACGGAAACCTCCCTCGGCAAGGCACATGCTTACGAAAGCCGTGAGCGGAGCCGCCTCTAAGAATCCCCCGTCATCGGGCTGAAGCCGGGTGAGGACCCTCATGGCCTTGGCGGTGAACAGCTCGCGGAAAGGACGCATCAGCGTGCGGCGCTTACGGTTCTGCAGGATTCCTATGGCGATGAGCGCCGGGATGGCGTAGCTCACCACCGGAAGGTTGAGGAACCGGAACGTACTCTGGGGCAGTGTGGCAAGCTCAAACGGGAAGGGGGTGATGCTCTTCCAGCTGCTCAGGACTCCGGCCAGTGCGCACATGGTGAGTATGGGGACCGAGAATGTCAGGTCCTTGCCGTAATAGGCCGATATGCCGTCAATAAGTTTCTGTTCAGTGTCCCAACCCAATGTGTTGAGAATATGCTCCTTTGTCACTGCCGGTACATGGCCGGTATGGTAGAGTGCGGTGTAGGAGAGCAGGGTGGCGGTCATGTTTGACGGGCTTTCCGGACTGTCTCCCCATGAGCCGTCGGGTTTCATGGTGCTCTCTAACCACTTTATGCCGTTGCTTATCAGAGCGGAGTATTTATCCCTGTCTATAAGGCTCAGCGCAAATACCGATACCGATGTGGATATGGCGCTGCTGGAGAGGAATCCCTCCCACATGCCGTCACTGCGGCGCATGGAGAGCAGGCGGGACCGGATGTCCTCTATCAAAAGGCCAGTCTTCTGCCGGGTGGTAAGTGTTTCATCCTGCATATCTTCAGTTGGCTGAGCCAAGGGATAGAAGTCCGTAAAACATGTATTCTATATCTGATGCTCCGTCTAACAGGTTGTCTGTGAATCCGCCGTCATCCTGCCAGTGGGCTTCGATGAAATCCAGCGGACTGTAGGGTGGCTCGATTCCGGAGAGCTTGAGTGAAAACAGCGCGGCTGCGGTGCTCAGCATGTCGGGAATCGCGGCTCCGCTGTTGGAAAGGAATCCGCCTGACGGGTCCTGCATCCTTTTGAGGCGTTCAGCGGCGTTCTCATCATTGTCAAATAGCAGGGATATCGCCGCCGCATTGGTGCCGCCGCCGCTTCCGTGTCCCCGGTAGCCGTTCAGGAAACTTATCAAAGCGGTGTCGGGTGACATTATCCGAAGGAGTGGGAGTCCCGCGCCTTTCGGCAGCATCATGAGGCGGTGCAGCTGACTGAGCATCATGTATGCGGTATGATGCATCTCATCAAGTGTCTCGGGGTCGGTCTGGCGTAACAGCCTGCGCCTGCCGGATATCCTGACCCTGATTCCCAGCACGAATGATACCGCCCATCCGAACATCGTGTAGTAGAGGTCGGGTTTATCCGCACGGTTCACGAAACGGCAGCCGTCAGGGGTCTTTGAGCGGACATAATGGCATACGGCTCTCCGTGCATCGGGACTGAGGCTTGACGAGCCTTTCTCCAATGCCTTGAAAAGAGCGTATGTCAGATGTCGTTTCATTTTCATTTGAGAATCTTTCCTGTTATCTGAAAGAGCAGGCGCTTCAGTTCCGGACTTCCGCTGCGTTCAACAGCCTCCAATGCCTTGTCCCTGTAGCTGCGGGACTGCAGGGAAAGGCTCTCCCTTATTTCCTCTTCGCTCATTCCGGGATGGCTGTGACGCATTGCCGACAGTGCCGACGGAACCGATGGGTCCATTGAATCATCAAGGTCATCGTTGATCTGGTAGGCTATACCGAGTGACTCGGAGAAATCATGAAGTATTGCGGCCGTAGCCTCATCCCCTCCGGCGCAGATGAGTCCGAGCTTCAGGGCGACCTCAAAGGCCGGGACAGTCTTATTCCTGAAGATGCCGGTAACTTCCTCCATCGTGACGGGCGTTCCCTCTTTCCATTCCAACTCAGTACCCTGTCCGCGGCAGAGTAGTATATGGGCGTCGGCTACTGCCTGCAGCACTTCGGGAATGCCGGTACGGGCCAGCAGGCGGTAGCCCTCCCCGAGAAGCAGGTCACCGATGTTTATGGCCAGTTCATCACCGTAGAGGGCATTGACCGTAGGGCGGCCGTAACGCTCGGAGTCATGGTCCTGAATGTCATCATGAACGAGTGAGGCCTTGTGGAAACACTCCACAGCCACCGCAGCCATCCGTACTGTCTCCGGAAATACGGAATTGCCGGTAAGTGCGCTGTAAACCGCAGTCAGAAGGAACGGACGCCAGCGTTTGCCGTCAGAGCATATCCAGTCCAGGGCGGCTTTGGTGGAGAGGTCCGTGCCGGATGTGAACATGGAGGCGATGTTTTCCGGGGTAAACCAGCTCTTTACCTCATCGAATATTGTGTCGTACCGCAGCAACGGTGCTGCAGCCGGGCCGCTGCTGCCCATAAGCTCCTTTACATAATCCGCATCTACGTCGGTATCATGGCAGCCGTCACGGTTCAGCGATACTGCTATGCCGGGAACGGCATTGTCAATCAGCAGAGGGAACGCTTTTTCAAGTGAATCCAGACAACTCACCCCTATGACTGCATCCACCACATTGTTGCGGATAAGCTCTATGACTTGCGTGAAGCCTTCGGCTACCAGACTGAGCATTCCTGACTTGTCGGCATACTCCTGCAGGTTGAGGATATTGCAGCGTCCGCAGCGGTTGCAGAGCAGTCCGAGGTCATCAATACTGGCAGTGCAGCGTGCCGAATCGCTCAGACATTTGGGAAGGAGCAGCAGCCGGCGTTCAGGAGGAATAGAGCTGAAAGTCTCCCTCCATGCGCAGTTATGCAGTTCCACCATAATCCAGTCACGCAGTCTGCCGTCTATGCGGTTCTGTGCTATGAATCCGTCTGCCAGCCGCTCCAGCGTGGGGATTGAAAGTGGAGGCGAGAGCCTTTCTCCTGCCGCAAACTCCACAATCAGATGACGCAGTCGGGTGCGCTCCTGCAGAGAGTCGGGTATAATCCTTATCGTATTGTCCATCTTAGAATTCAGTCTGTTTTGTTTTCATAAATTTCTTACCGCCTCTTTTAGAATCTGTTTGAATATAGGCTTCACCTCGGAATAAAAAAGAGGTTCTTTTTCTTCTCTCGGTTCGCTCTATATTTCCCCTCTGTCTTCATCGTTGAATTTCATTCCACCTTTTCTCGCCACGACAGAGTGAGTGAACTCCCTCTGTCCGTCTGGCTTACCGAAAACGTTGAATTCCATTCCACCTTTTCCCGCCACGACAGAGTGAGTGAACTCCCTCTGTCCGTCTGGCTTATCGAAAACGTTCCTCAGTCAAAATGGACCTCCATTATTCAAGCATAGCTTAAAACAGCCAATAATCAACTTCAAGGAACATATTTAAACAGATTCTTATCCGTATGCTCCGAATCCGAAGAAATAGTTCTTTTGCAGCCATCGGTAGAGAGGATTCTTCTCTGGGATGGCATCATCACGCATGTCATGTCCCGCATGGGGAGTCATGGCTTCGAGCTCCTTCATGAATGTGGCGCGTGATGTGGTCTCCACGGCATCATGGGTGCGCAGGAACTCAGCCAGATGTTCAGGGTCCTCAAGCAACACGCAGCCGCGGCTGGTCTGTGCCGTGAATTTTCGCAGCCCGTCCAGGAACTCCGAGTTGTTGAACACGTTCACCAGATTTCCTGCATCGGTGGTGAGATGTTCACATGCCATCTGGAGAGGCGGGCAGAACTCGACGGCCCCTGACGGCGAAATATGATGGCTCATGCCGGTGGCACCCGGGCACATGGCCTTGCCATCGGCACCCCAATAGGTGTCAATTATGAACAGAGGCGCGTTACAGCGCTGCTCCACTATGAAACGGCGCAGCTCCTGAACCTCGTTCCTGTCCAATGCGTTCTCGGGGTGGGGGTCGGCACCTACCGGCCGGTAGATATAATACCACATGAACGCGGCTCCCAGTCCGGCCAGATCCTCGAGATGGCGGCGGGTTACCAGTTCATGGAAATTGCTCTTGCAGATGCTTGCGGCGGCTCCGAATATGAGTTTTGCATCGCGGCAGGCCTGAACTCCGCGCATGGTTCGGTCAAACACATCGGTACGCCCACGGCGACGGTCACTCTCGTCATGCAGCCCCTCGATGCTTACCAGCGGGGTGATGTTGCCAGCCCTGGCCATAGCCGATGCTATCTCAGGGGTTATCAGCGTGGCGTTGGTGAAGACCTGGAAGTAACAGTCGCGGTGTGCCGCCAGTATGTCGATAAGCCCGTCATAGAGCAGCGGTTCACCTCCTAATATTCCGAAGAAATAGCTGCCCTGGCTCTTGCTTTGGTTGATGATACCGTCAATCTGCTCCTTGCTGAGGCTCTTGCGGCCGCCTCGGGAGACCCAACAGCCGGAACAGGCCAGATTACATGTCTCGGTAACGGAAATCATCATGAATGCAGGGAAGAAGGGCTTGCCTTTCCTGAGACGGCGCTTGAAACGGCGCATGTTGCTTACGTTCCTCAACAGGAAGTTCCTGAAGAATATCCATAGCAGTCTCAGTGAACTTCCGCGCATTATGCGGAAGATGGCTTTGAAGACTGATGTGTAACAGGTAAGGCTCA
Source organism: Bacteroidaceae bacterium (assembly GCA_017651315.1). Classification (GTDB taxonomy): domain Bacteria; phylum Bacteroidota; class Bacteroidia; order Bacteroidales; family Bacteroidaceae; genus Colenecus. The sequence goes on along the minus strand of JAGCDE010000031.1, from coordinate 1,590 downwards.
TGTCGTGATGGAGAATCATTTATCGGTTTTTTCCTGTTCGCCGGTCCTTTCCCCATGATTCAGGAACCGTATTCCGCTGGCGCGTCTCTCCTGAAGACGGCGGCGCAAAGCATCAGCATACAGCACGGAACTTCCTGGTGTTCCGTCGGTTCCTGATGTTCCATTGGCTTCTGATGTTCCGTTGGTTCCTGGTGTTCCGTCGGTTCCTGGTGTTCCGTTGGTTCCTGGTGTTCCGTTGGTTCCTGGTGTTCCATTGGTTCCTGGTGTTCCGTTGGTTCCTGGTGTTCCGTTGGTTCCTGGTGTTCCGTTGGTTCCTGGTGTTCCGTTGGTTCCTGGTGTTCCGTAGGTTCGTGCTGTTCTGGCGACTCCAGCAGCTTTTGCTGCTCCTGCTGCGGAAAATACGTATGATACAGATTGTATCTCCCCGGGTCCGCCGTTTATGGGGCCGGTATCATGCTTGGGGAAGATGATTGCGCCGGCTGGACAGGTCCTGGCACAGGCCGGGCAGTTGTTCTTGCATCGTGCGGGGCTTGTCACCTTCACTCTGTCATTCACCATGCTATATACTCCGAACGGACAGAAATCAAGGCATTTGCCGCACTCGGCGCAGATGGTCTTGTCAATAGTGGGGAACCAGGCGTCTGTGCCGTAACATGAAGGCAGTGCCATGATCCTGGCTTTCCAGAGTTCCACCTCGGCATCGTCAGGTTCAATACCGCTGAAAATATCCTCACGGGTACGCAAATTGCATATTGATGCAGGCTCCAGCCCCATACCGGAAAAAAGGCTCCTTACAGCCCGCGGATGACAGGCTGCGACAACCCCGCCGGCAATCCCGGAAAGTCCGCTGTCCGATTCCCCGACAAGCCTGCTGTCCGATTCTCCGACAAGCCTGCTGTCCGATTCTCCGACAAGTTTGCTGTCCGATTCTCCGACAAGTTTGCACAAATCGGCCACAAGACGTACCTTGACACCAGCCTTGACAGCTTTGGCCGCAATCACTGCCACGAATGATTTATCTATGAAATTACGTGAAGAGCACGCACAGACGGTTATTTGGGAAATCCCAGAACGGTTAGTCTCTTTCATAATGCAAACATACTCAAATATCGGATTCCTTGTAATAATGTGTAGTTAAATAATGTGTATGAATATATCCAGAACTGTTTTGAGCATGCATTCAGAACTGTTTTGAGCATGTATTCAGAACTGTTTTGAGAATCTGTTTTGCACCGGACGCTTCGACCGCCAGAACATGCTGTAAGGCCGATTTCGTGTCGTAGCGTCCGCAAAAACCAGCGAAAGAGCCATTTCCCCGGACGCTTGGACAGCCAGAACATGCTGTAGGCCCGATTCCGTGTCGTAGTGTCCGCAAAAACCAGCGGAAGGGCCATTTCAACGGACGCTTCGACAGCCAGAATACGCTGTAGGCCTGATTTCGTGTCGTAGTGTCCGGAAAAAACAGCGGAATGGCCATTTCGACGGACGCTTCGACAGCCAGAACATGCTGTAGGCCCGATTCCGTGTCGTAGCGTCCGCAAAAACCAGCGGAAGGACCATTTCGACGGACGCTTCGACAGCCAGAACATG
>JAGCDE010000030.1 GCA_017651315.1 Bacteroidaceae bacterium | reverse complement strand
TCGTGACGACATTTTTGACACTGGAGTTTATTATAAGGATAGGGACTCATGCTGTTGTTACTGGTTGCGGGATCTGGATGCTGATAATCCTGTCTGTTCCAATGGCAGGTTTCGTTATGAAGGCCTGACTGTGCGTCCCGTTTGCCCCTAATTATTCCTTATCGTCGTTGAATTGTCGGAATCCTATCGGACGGCGTTTTGTCTGATGAGATTGTTCATTTTGAAGTTCGGCTAGTGCATCGCTGATGGCATCCAGTTGAGCGCGGGTTGTCTCATTGATTTCGTTTTGATCGGCCAATGTGTCATTCATATCGGTCCTTAATTGTTTGATTTCAGAACGGATTTGTTCAAGTTGTAGCTGAGTGTTGCTGACAATAAGTAATGCCTCCTGCAACTGAAAAAATGCACGCATGATGTTAATATTTGCTTTTACAGCGATTTCAGACCTCAAGAGTCCTGATAGCATGGCAATTCCTTCACGGGTAAAAGCAAAAGGAAGATAGCGATTTCCTCCTTTTTTGTTTGAGGTGAAAATTTTGCACCTCAAAGAATCATACTCCTCTTTGGTCAGTTCAAACATGAAATCTTCCGGAAATCTTTCCAAATTGGCCCTAACAGCTCTTTTTAGGTTTTTGGTCTCAACATTGTACAGATCTGCGAGGTCTGAATCCAGCATTACTCTACGGCCGCGGATCTCAAAAATTTTCCTTTTAATTGGTTCTAAATTGTTCATAATGAAATAATTAATGACTAGTTGCAAACAACAAAGGGTATCCCAATCTGACACCAATTTGTCTTGTGGAATACCCTTTGGTATCAGATATTGCGAAGATAGTAATAAATATTGAAAGTATTTGAAAACAAACGATTATTAGTATTGGGGCGAGCGAGACCTCGAGCGAGAGCGGCCGGAGGCCGCCCTGTTCGCTGTGGCGAACTAAAAAAAGGAATGGGTTCGGCCCCGGCCTGGGTACGAAAAAAGAGAGGCGAAAAACCTCCCTTTCCTAGTACCCAGAGCCGGGGTCGAACCGGCACGGGTTGCCCCACTGGTGTTTGAGACCAGCGCGTCTACCGATTCCGCCATCTGGGCTTGGTGTGAAACTGGGCGCGAAGGTACTATTTTTTTGATGATAATACCGGTTGATGGGGTATATTTTTTCAATTATGGTTAAAAATAGTGTTTTGGATTTGTCTGTTTGAAATGTTTTGATAACTTCGTCCCGTAGATTGTTTATTGTCAAATCCTCGCGTGCGTGGGCGTGATGCGCAGACTGCGTGTGCGCGGCGCGCGTAGATATATACGGTATGGCAGGAAAAGATTTCTATTGTGTGGTGCTGGCCGGAGGTTTCGGTACCCGCCTGTGGCCCTTGAGCAGAAAGGGCATGCCCAAGCAGTTTCTTGATTTTAACAACGACGGTTCAACGCTTTTGTCGAAAACGGTCGGGATAATGAAGGGTATTGTTCCGCAGGAGAACATCATAGTGTCCACAAATCTTGACTTTTACGAGGATGTGTGCAAGCAACTTCCTGACCTTAATCCTACGCAGGTCCTGCGTGAGCCGGTCATGAAGGGGACTGCTCCCAGCCTTGCTTTGGCTGCATATCATATCCGCGACCTGAATCCGGAGGCCAATGTGGTGGTGGTTCCGTCGGACCTGGTAATCATGGATGAGGCTCCCTTTGCTGAAGTGGTCGGTCGGGGGCTGGAGTTTGTGAAAAACCACGATGGAATCCTCACGGTGGGAATAAAGCCTACCCGTCCAGAGACACGTTTCGGCTACATCCAGATAGACGATGACCGTGTAATTGACGGAATGTACGGGGTACGTACCTTCACGGAAAAGCCTGAGGATTCATTCGCCAAGCTGTTCGTTGACAGCGGGGAGTTCTATTGGAATTCGGGGATCTTAATGTGGAATGTAAATTCGTTCATCGGAATCACCCGCACCTGCCTGCCTGAGATATCGGCGCAGTTTGACAGGATTTTCGACACGCTCCACAACCGCGACTCCCGCCGCAACCTGCTCTATGCGGTGTATGAGGCCCTTCCCAGGATTTCGGTCGATTACGGATTGCTCGAGAAGACGGACAAGGTTTTCATGGCTCCGGGTTCATTCAGGTGGAATGATATTGAGAGCTGGGACCTGCTTTATGACTACTGCTCCAAGGATGAGAACGGCAATGTGGTGGGTATGTACAATTCCCAGGTTTACAACTGCCACAACAGCATGTTCCTGTGCAACAAGGAGAAGAAGCTTGTGGTAATTGATGACCTCTCGGATTTCCTTGTGGTGGATACCGATGACGTGCTGGTTATATGCCGCCGTGACAAGGAGACCGATTTTAAGAAATACATAAACGACTCCATTCTCAAGTACGGCGAGAAATATACCTGACGAAGCATAAAGAAGCAAAAAAACAGGAGCTCCACCCGAAACTCCTGTCCTGCGCTCCTTCTAGGACTTGAACCTAGGACCCCCTGATTAACAGTCAGATGCTCTAACCAACTGAGCTAAAGAAGCTTTTTTCCGCAATTGGAGCATTATTGCTCTCAAACGCGGTGCAAATTTACCGCCTTTTTTGAAATATCCAACTCCTTTAAGGAAAAAAAACATGGTGACAGGCAAATTTTGTTCTATCTTCGCGCTTGTTCACTGTTTCCAACCGGATTATAGTATGAAAAGAGTAATACAAGTTTTTGTCATCATATCGGCTCTGCTCGCAGGAACCCCGGCGCAGGTTATGGCTCAGGGGCATGATTTCGAGCTGTCGAGGAACCTGGAGACTTTCCATGACATAGTCAGGGAACTGGATTTGTTCTATGTGGATACGATAAATCCCCAGAAACTGATAAACAGAGGTATCAGTTCCATGCTGAGCGGGATAGACCCCTACACCCAGTATTTTCCCGAGAGTGACCAGAACGACCTTAAGATGATGACCACCGGCAAGTATGCCGGGATAGGCGCCATTATCCGCCAGTACAACGGCCGTGACTGGATCTGCATAGAGGAGCCTTACGAGAATATGCCCGCGGCACGTTATGGCCTGCGTGCCGGTGACCAGATCCTGAGGATAGACGGGGAGAGCATGAAGGGCAAGCCCTCTTCATACGTGAGTGACAGGTTGAGGGGTGAGACTGACACCAGACTGACGGTAACCGTGCGTCGTCCCGGAGTGATGGATTCGGTCGATGTGGAGATTGTCCGCAGCGTGATAACCTTGCCTGCAGTCCCGTACTATGGAATGTGGAAGGGTTATGGATACATACTTCTGGACCAGTTCACTGAGAATTGTTCAAAGGAGGTTCTCGCAGCCTTGGTGGCTCTCAAGGAGAAGGGAGCCAAGGGAATCATTCTGGATCTGAGGGGTAATGGGGGAGGATTGCTGAGTGAAGCCATTGACATAGTGGGTATGTTCGTGCCCAAAGGAACCAAGGTTCTTGAGACGCGCGGGAAGATACCTCAGTCCGAGAAGACATTCGTGACCGAACGTAATCCTTTCGATGCGGAGATTCCTCTCGTTGTGCTGACGGATGGTCAGTCGGCTTCGGCATCGGAGATAGTCTCGGGTGCGTTCCAGGACCTGGACCGTGCGGTTATCGTGGGAGCCCGTACCTTCGGCAAGGGGCTGGTGCAGAGTACCAGGCCGCTGCCTTACAACGGGGTGCTCAAGGTCACGACCGCCAAATACTATATTCCGAGCGGGCGCTGCATCCAGGAGATAGATTATTCCAAGCGTGATGAGAAGGGTCAGGCGGAACATATTCCGGACAGTCTGGTGCACCTGTTCCATACGGCATCGGGCAGACCTGTAAAGGATGGGGGCGGAATAACTCCGGATGTGATATGCAACCCCGACACCATGCCTGATATACTGTACAGCATTTCCCAGGATGTGGTCCTGTTCGATTATGCAAATGAGTTCTGCCTGAAGCATGCGTCGATAGGACCTATGGAGGAGTACGAGTTCACCGATTCCGATTACAGTGAGTTCATGGATTTTGTGTCCAACTCGGAATTCGTGTTCACATCCAACAGCAGCAAGGCTCTGAAGGCGCTTAAGAAGATTGCCCAGACGGAGGGGCTGGCACAGAAGGCCGCCGGTGAATTCGATGCCCTGGAGGCAAAGCTGGATTATGACCTGAAACATGACCTGGACCTGTTCAGGGATGACATAAAAAGGCTGGTGGGCATGGAGATAGCTTCCAGATACTACTATCAGAAGGGTGCGGTGATACAGAGCATGAAGGGGGACAAACCGCTTGCGGAGGCGGTACGGCTCCTGGATGACGGGAAACGTTATGCGTCGCTGCTCCGGGGACCGGACAAGTGACTGTGGCAGCTAACGTGATTCGGTTTCAAACCCGAATCCCTCTTTATTCCTGCTGACAGTGATCCTGGCTGATTCCATGGGAAGCCCATAGACAGTGACCCTGTCTGTCTCGCCATCGACCACGAGAAGACTCGATTCCTCCGCGAACCGCTCTACGCTGAGGGTGAGCTGAGCCCCGGGGGTGCCGCTGAAGAGCAGGCTGTCATTGACATAGACAGAGAGAGGGGAGCCGGAGGCGGTGCCGTCCAGAACGATCTCGTACCGGCCGCTGAAGCCGCTCTCCTTCTTCAGGTCAAGACGGAAGGCCCAGAAGAGGAAAATCACTACGGTTGCCATGACGAGAACGATAAGCACAAGTGACCCAAGGAGAAAATTGTTGTTGGCTCTGGCAGTTTTCTTGCCCATAATCCTGTTTTTTTATGCAAAGCTATCCTTTTTTCTTGTTGTTTTCATTATTATTTCCGAAAATTGCACATCAATACAAAACAACCGAATGATTATGAAAAGAATTTCTTTTGTTATGCTGGCAGCTTTCCTGCTGGCTCCTGTGATGAGGGTTATGGCTCAGCCGGATCCCAATTTCCACATCTATATCTGTATTGGCCAGTCCAACATGGAGGGTAACCCGCGTCCGGAACAGATAGACAAGGAGAATGTAAGCCCCCGTTTCGTGACTATGAACGCCGTGGATTTCCCTGACAGCAAGATGGGTGAGTGGCGTACCGCCGTTCCGCCGCTGGCACGTCCCAACACAGGTCTTACCCCAGCCGATTATTTTGGCCGCACGATGGTTCAGAACATGCCGGAGAACGTTAAGATCGGCGTTGTCATGGTTGCTGTGGCAGGTTGCTCGATTGACCTTTTCGACAAGGACAAGTGCGAGGAGTATATACCCAAGCAGGCTGATTGGATGAAGAACATCTGTACGGCATACGGTGGCAATCCCTACAACCGTCTCATCGAACTCTGCAAGAAGGCGCAGAAGGATGGCGTTATAAAGGGTATCCTGCTGCATCAGGGTGAAACCAACACCAATGACCCGCAGTGGCCGGCCAACGTGAAGAAGGTGTATGACGACATCCTGGCCGACCTGGGTTTAGAGGCAGGTTCGATACCTCTGCTTTCAGGCGAGGTGGTCCCTGCTGACCAGCGTGGCGTCTGCGCCGCTCACAATGAGGTTATGGCCAAGCTGCCGGAGACCCTGCCGCAGGCGATGGTGGTTCCTGCTTACGGATGTGAGGCCGGTCGTGACCATCTGCATTTCAACTGCAAAGGCCTTCGTGAGTTCGGTCGCCGTTACGCCGCCCGCATGCTCGGATATCTGGGCTTCTGAACATAGATATCTGTCTGCACAAGACAGATTCCAGGAAAAGGACACAACCTTGCCGGGCTGAGGTTGTGTTTTTTTATTGAATATTTTTGGTCGGGTAAAGAGGAAACAGTATCTTTGCACCCGTTAGGATGATGTGTGGAGAGGCCCTGAGGCCTCTTTTTCTTTTGCATGTGGTCCGACAGTTATATTCAAATATCATTATATGATTGACAAACAGCAAGTTATTGACATTGCCAAAAAGTGGCTTGAAGGTAAGAAGGACTATTTCCTCGTGGATGTGGAGGTGACGGATGACAACAGGGTCACGGTTGAGATAGACCAGGCTGAGGGTGTCTGGATTGACGATTGTGTGGATCTGAGCCGTTTCATTGAGTCATCTTTGGACCGTGACGTGGAGGATTATGAGCTTGAGGTGGGTTCTGCCGGAATTGGTCAGCCTTTCAAGGTGCTTCAGCAGTATATCAATCATATAGGACAGGAGGTGGAGGTGCTCCCTAAGAGCGGCTCCAGACTCAGGGGGATTCTTGTGTCGGCCGATGAAAAGGGGTTTGTGCTCAGGACAGAGCAGAAACAGCAGGTCGAGGGCAGCAAGCGTCCCAAAAAGGTCGGGGTGGAGATTCCATTCGGCCACGATGAGGTGAAATATGTAAAATATGTAATAAGTTTAAAGTAAAATGGCTACTAGGAAAGAAGAGGCGGTCACATTGATCGAAACCTTTCAGGAGTTCAAGGATCTCAAGAACATAGACCGCATGACGCTGGTGAGTGTCCTGGAGGAGAGCTTCCGCAGTGTTATTTCAAAGATGTTCGGAACGGACGAGAACTATTCGGTTATCGTCAACCCGGACAAGGGTGACTGTGAGATACAGCGTTTCAGGACAGTTGTCAATGACCAGGAGGTGGAGGATGCCAATACGCAGATTTCGCTCTCGGAGGCCCGTCAGATAGACGAAGACTTCGAGGTGGGCGAGGAGGTCTCCGAGATGGTGGATTTCTCCAAGTTCGGCCGTCGCGCCATACTGAACCTGCGTCAGACACTGGCTTCCAAGATACTTGAGCTTGAGAAGGACAGCCTCTACAACAAGTACATGGGTATGGTTGGGACTGTGGTGTCGGCCGAGGTCTATCAGATCTGGAAAAAGGAGATCCTGCTGCTTGACGAGGACGGCAATGAACTGCTGCTTCCCAAGACCGAGCAGATTCCGAGCGATTTCTTCCGCAAGGGCGAGAGCGTCCGTGCCGTGGTGGATCGCGTGGAGAACGTAAACAACCCGAAGATCATCCTGAGCCGTACATCACCGGTGTTCCTGCAGCGCCTGTTCGAGCAGGAGGTGCCGGAGATAGGCGACGGCCTCATCACTATCAAGAAGATTGCCCGTATTCCCGGTGAAAGGGCCAAGATCGCGGTGGAATCATACGATGACCGCATCGACCCTGTGGGCGCATGTGTAGGTGTGAAGGGGTCGCGCATACACGGTATCGTGAGGGAACTGAGGAATGAGAATATTGACGTTATCAACTACACATCGAATATTGAGCTCTTCATCAAACGTGCCCTCAGTCCCGCCAAGGTGTCGGAACTCAAGCTTGATCCCGAGAACCGTCGTGCGGAGGTCTATCTGAAGCAGGACCAGGTGTCGCTCGCTATAGGCAAGAGCGGCCTGAACATAAAGCTGGCCAGTATGCTTACCGAATATACTATCGATGTATATCGCGAGATAGAGGACGATACAGCCGAGGAGGATGTCTATCTGGACGATTTCCGTGGCGATATAGAGGACTGGGTCATCGATGCTCTGCATGATGCAGGGTTCGAGACTGCCAAGTCTGTGCTCCGTGCCGACCGCTCGGTACTCGTTGAGACGGCCGACCTTGAGGAGGAACAGGTTGACGATATCCTGAACATTCTGGCAATCGAGTTCCAGGATGAGGAGGAGTTCCGCAGATTCCTGAAATAAGAGCGGACGGTATCTGAGGAAAGATAATTTACAAGGGGAAAAGTTGGGATATAAATCCAAAGTGTTTTTATAGATGGCGATAAGAATAAGTAAAGTTACAAGGGAGTTGAATGTGGGTTCTACCACGCTGGTGGAGTTCCTGCACAAGAAAGGTTTTCCCGATGTGAATGATGACCTGAACGAGAAACTTACCGAAGAGCAGTACCAGCTGCTTGTGGCCGAGTTCAGCCGTGACAAGTCCCTGAGGGAGGCTGCTAACCGTTTCCTTCAGGACCGTCTTTCAAAGCGTCCCAAGGCTGAGGAGAAGGAGGAGAAACCTGCTCAGCCCGAACCTGTCATGACGGTGGAGACACTGGGAACGGAGATACCTCAAGATATGGTTCCCAAGTTCAAGACGGTGGGTAAGATAGATTTAGGAAAACCCGGAAAGGCTTCCGTAAAGGGTGCCGCCAAGTCCGCAAAGGTTGCCGAGACACCCAAACGGCCCGAAGCCGTGAAACCTGCTACTCAAAAGAAGACGGAACCCGCAAAGGAACCGGAACCTGTAGAGGAGAAGAAGGTGGATGAGGTGCCGGTGAAGCCTTTGTCAAAGTTACCGGCAGATGAGCCCAAGGCTGAACCGCAGCCGACAGTGGCCACTGCGCCCGTGAAGCAGGAGGAACCGGCTCATGAGGAGGTGAAGAGTGTAGCGGAACCAGAACCGGCACCGGTGGTCGCAAAGGAGGAGGAACCTGCTGTGGAAACTGCTCTGCCAGAGGCTCCCGGGGAGCCTGAACCAAAAGCCGAAGAGGCCTCGCAGAAGTCTGAGGAGCCCGCCGGGGAGTCCATATTCAAGATTGAGGCACCCAAGGACGGCGGACTCAAACTCAAGACCGTGGGAAAGATTGACCTGACAGCCATCAATCAGTCAACCCGTCCCAAGAAGAAATCCAAGGAGGAGAAACGGAAAGAGCGTGAGGAGAAGGAGCAGTTACGCCAGAAACAGCGTCAGCAGTTCAAGGACTCACTCATGAAGGAGATCAAACCGGCGGCAGCAGGTGGTGAAAAACAGGGTGAGAAGTCCGGTGACAAATCGGGCGGACCGAGAAAGAAGAACCGTATCCGTATCGGTGGAGAGAAGGTTGACATCAGCAAGGCGGAGAACTATGGCCAGGGTCACGGCTCCTCCGACAACCGCGGCAAGGATTCACAGAAGGGCGGAAGCGGACGCAATAACAAGGACCGTCGTCATAACAAGAACGAGAAGAGCGAGTTCTCCAATGAGGATGTGAACCGTCAGATAAGGGATACCTTCTCATCGTTCCAGAAGGGCAAGACGAAATCGTCAAAATACCGCAAGGACAAGCGCGAGCAGGTGCAGATGCGCCAGCAGGAGGCTATGGAACAGGAGATGGCTGAGAGCAAGGTGCTCAAGCTGACCGAGTTCGTGACCGCTAACGAGCTTGCCACAATGATGAATATTCCTGTGACACAGGTGATCAGCACATGTATGAGCGTGGGTATAATGGTCTCCATCAACCAGCGTCTGGATGCCGAGACCATCAACATAGTGGCCGAGGAGTACGGTTTCACCACCGATTTCGTAAGTGCCGAGGTGGCGCAGCAGATCAGTGAGGAGGCCGACAGGGAGGAGGATCTGGTACCGCGTGCACCTATAGTCACTGTGATGGGCCATGTGGATCACGGTAAGACCTCTCTGCTTGACTACATCCGCAAGTCGAACGTGATTGCGGGCGAGGCCGGAGGTATCACGCAGCACATAGGTGCCTATAACGTGAAACTGGACGACGGACGTCATATCACGTTCCTTGACACTCCTGGCCATGAGGCTTTCACGGCCATGCGTGCCCGCGGTGCCCAGGTGACCGATATTGCCATCATCATAGTGGCGGCCGATGACAACGTGATGCCCCAGACCAAGGAGGCTATCGCACACGCCACGGCAGCCGGTGTGCCAATCGTATTCGCAATAAACAAGGTGGATAAACCCGCTGCCGACCCGGAGCGTATCAAGCAGGAGCTGGCGCAGATGAACTTCCTGGTGGAGGACTGGGGCGGCAAGTACCAGTCACAGGACATATCGGCCAAGAAGGGAATCGGGGTGAACGAACTTATGGAGAAGGTTCTGCTCGAGGCCGAGATGCTTGACCTCAAGGCTAACCCGAACCGTAAGGCTACCGGAACAATAATAGAGTCATCGCTGGATAAGGGCCGCGGTTATGTGGCAACGGTACTTGTATCCAACGGAACCCTTAAGATGGGTGACATAGTGATTGCCGGTACCTCCTGGGGTAAGGTGAAGGCTATGTTCAACGAGCGTAACCAGAAAATGAAATCGGCCGCTCCCGCAGAGCCTGTGCTGATCCTGGGCCTGAACGGAGCTCCGCAGGCAGGTGTGAGCTTCCATGTGGTGGACAGCGAGCGTGAAGCACGTGAGATTACAGGCAAGCGTGAACAGCTGCAGCGTGAACAGGGTGTGCGTACAACGCAGACCCTCACCCTGGACGAGCTTGGCCGCCGTATCAAGATGGGCGATTTCCACGAACTGAACCTTATCGTGAAGGCCGATGTGGACGGATCAGTCGAGGCTCTGAGCGACTCACTGATAAAGCTTTCCACACCGAACGTCCAGGTGAATGTGATTCACAAGGCTGTGGGTGCCATATCCGAGAGCGATGTCAGCCTGGCCGCCGCTTCGAACGCCATCATCATCGGTTTCGATGTGCGTCCGTCAGGTGCCGCCAAGCGTCTGGCTGAGCAGAATGATGTGGATATCCGTATATACTCTATCATATATGATGCCATTGACGAGGTCAAGTCGGCCATGGAGGGTCTGCTTGCACCCAAGGTCAAGGAGGAGGTCACATCGACCATCGAGGTTATGGAGGTGTTCCATATTTCCAAGGTCGGTATGGTGGCAGGATGCCGTGTGCGTGACGGTAAGGTGTCACGTAATGACAAGGCCCGCGTGATTCGTGACGGTATTGTAATCCACACAGGCGATATCCTGGCCCTGAAGCGCTTCAAGGACGATGTCAAGGAGGTTCAGACAGGAATGGAGTGCGGTTTGAGCCTTGTCTCGTACAATGACATAAAGGAGGGTGACATGATTGAGACATTCACCCAGATAGAGGTCAAGCAGACCCTTTAGACTGCGACAGCCGGATTTATTCTGAAATGGAAACGATTGACTGGATAATAGTTGTTGTCCTGGCATTGGGATTCATAGCCGGGATTGTCCGTGGCCTGATAAGACAGGCGTTCAGTCTCGGAGGCATCATAGCGGGCGTTATATGCGGCGCGTTCCTCTACAAGCCTTTCGCAGGGTTTCTGCTGAATGGGCTGAACATGACGGAGAAGGTAGCCCAGGTGCTCTCCTTCATAGTCATACTGTTGCTGGTGCCTATTCTGTTCGGACTGATTGGCAGGATTTTTTCCAGACTTGTCCATGTGGCCGACCTGGGTTTCATTGACAGGTTGCTGGGAGGTCTGTTCGGTACCTTGAAATGGTTTATAATGCTTGGGCTCCTGTTCCATCTGATGGATATGGCAGGTCTGACAGAGAAGGTGATGAAGAACCGTGAGGATCAGGAGAAGGGATTATATCCCGTTGTACGCGACGGCTCAGATTTTTGTATGCAATGGGTGTGGAACAAGGTCAGGGATGATGTCCCGATGCCAGATTTCCAGGGGGATGAAAAGGAGGAAAACAACGATACTAAGGCAATCTGAAGGTGAAAGGGAACAGTTCGGACAACAGTCTTGTCAGGGAGATTTCGGCTGAGAAATACAGGTATGGGTTTACAACCGATGTCCATACAGATATAATAGACCGTGGCCTGACCGAGGATACTGTCCGCCTTGTCTCGGAGCGCAAGGGTGAACCCGAGTGGCTGCTGGAGTTCCGTCTGAAGGCATACCGGCACTGGCTGACTATGGAGATGCCCCGTTGGGCACATCTGGAGATTCCCGAGATAGACTATCAGGGCATTTCATATTACGCCGACCCGACTGCCGGCAAGAGGAAGGGGCCCGGATCGCTTGATGAAATCGACCCTCAGGTGATGAAGACTTTCGACAAGTTGGGTATTCCCCTTGAGGAGCGTTTAGCGCTGAGCGGGGGCGTGGCGGTGGATGCCGTCATGGACTCGGTATCGGTAAAGACCACTTTCAAGCAGACTCTGGCTGAGAAAGGCATCATATTCTGCCCGATGGGCGAGGCCGTGAGGAATCATCCGGATCTGGTACGCCGCTATTTAGGCAGCGTGGTCAGTTACCGTGACAATTTCTTTGCGGCACTCAACAGTGCCGTATTCAGTGACGGGTCGTTCGTCTATATACCCAAGGGTGTGCGCTGCCCTATGGAACTATCCACCTATTTCCGTATCAACGCGGCCGGGACCGGCCAGTTTGAACGTACTCTGATTGTGGCCGACGATGATAGCTATGTGTCCTATTTAGAGGGTTGCACTGCGCCTATGCGCGATGAGAACCAGCTTCATGCCGCAATCGTGGAGATTGTGGTGCTGGACCGTGCAGAGGTAAAGTACAGCACGGTACAGAACTGGTACCCCGGCGATGAGAACGGCCGTGGCGGGGTGTATAACTTTGTGACCAAGCGCGGCCTTCTCAAGGGAGTTGACAGCAGGCTCTCCTGGACTCAGGTGGAGACGGGATCGGCAATAACCTGGAAGTATCCGAGCTGCGTGCTGCAAGGTGACGGTTCACAGGGCGAGTTCTATTCGGTGGCCCTGACCAATAACCGTCAGCAGGCCGATACCGGCACCAAGATGATTCACATAGGCCGTAACACGAAGAGCACGGTCATAAGCAAGGGTATTTCGGCAGGATACAGCCAGAACTCCTACCGTGGGCTGATAAAGGTGGGTGAACATGCTGACGGTGCACGAAACTACAGCCAGTGTGACTCGCTTCTGCTTGGCGACAAATGCGGTGCGCACACCTTCCCTTATATGGATGTAAGGAATGAGACGGCTATAGTGGAGCATGAGGCGACCACTTCCAAGATATCTGAGGACCAGTTGTTCTACTGCAACCAACGCGGCATACCGATGGAACAGGCCATCGGCCTGATTGTGAACGGGTATGCCAAGGAGGTCCTGAACAAACTGCCTATGGAGTTTGCCGTGGAGGCTCAGCGGCTTCTTTCGGTTTCATTAGAGAACACAGTGGGTTAAGGAGTATGATGTTAAAGATAGAGAACCTTCATGCCGGGATTGACGGCAGAGAGATATTGAAAGGCATTGACCTTGAGGTGAATGCAGGCGAGGTCCATGCCATAATGGGTCCCAACGGATCCGGCAAGAGCACCATGAGCAATGTGCTTGCGGGCCATCCAGCGTACCGGGTGACAGGAGGCAGCGTGACCTTCAAGGGCAGGGACCTGCTGTCCATGAATGCCGAGGAACGCAGTCACGAAGGTCTTTTCATGTCTTTCCAGTACCCTGTAGAGATACCGGGGGTGAGCATGACCAATTTCATGCGCACCGCCATAAACGAGAAACGCAAGGCGTTGGGGGAGAATCCCCTTCCACCGGCAGATTTCCTTAAGCTTGTGAAGGCGAAACGTGATCTGGTCAAGCTGGACGCCAAGTTTATGAACCGCTCGGTGAACGAGGGCTTCAGCGGCGGCGAGAAGAAACGCAACGAGATTTTCCAGATGGCCATGCTTGAACCGTCGCTGAGCATACTTGACGAGACTGATTCGGGTCTTGACATAGATGCGCTGCGGATTGTGGCCGATGGGGTCAACCGCCTCAGGAGTGCCGAGACTTCGGTGATTGTAATTACCCACTACCAGCGTCTGCTGGATTACATCAAGCCTGATGTGGTGCATGTGCTGTATCAGGGACGCATTATCAAGACTGCCGGCCCTGAGCTGGCCCTTGAGCTTGAAGAGCGTGGATATGACTGGGTTATAAGGGAGTTTGAGGGTTCTGTAGGATGAAGCCTGAACAGAATTACATAGAGTTGTTCGACAGGAACAGGGCTCTGATTGACAGCGGGTCTGCCAGAGTCATGAATGGCTTGCGCGAGAGGGCATCAGAGTGTCTGAAGCTTTATGGCCTGCCTCACAAAGGACTTGAAGAGTATCTGCATACCGATGTGAGGGAATGGTTCCTGCCCGACTGGGGCATGAATCTGGGTCGTTTGGACATGCGTGTGGACAAGGCGCAGGCTTTCAGGTGCAATGTCCCCAACCTGAGCACGCTGCTGTATTTCCTGGCAAACGATGAGTTTGCATGCTCACAGACGGCCTCCAGGACTTCCCTTCCCGAAGGGGTGTTTGTGGGCAGTCTGCGTGAGGCGGCGGAGAGCCGTCCGGAGATTGTCGGGAAATACTACGGACGACTGGCGGACATGGACCGTCCGGGTATTGCTGCCCTGAACAGCATGTTCGCCCAGGATGGGATGATGATATATGTGCCGGACGGTGTGGTTATGGACAAGCCGCTGCAGCTTGTCACGCTGTTACAGTCTCCCGTGGATATGATGGTGAACCGGAGGGTTCTGGTCATCGTGGGTCGGGGCGCACAGCTGAGGCTGCTGATGTGTGACCATGCCTTGTCGGCGAACGGATTCCTCACGACTCAGGTGACAGAGGCCTATGCCGGTCCGGGATCCAGGCTGGAACTGTATGACCTTGAGGAGACTCACAATGCTAACCTCCGGGTATCGGAACTGTATCTCTCCCAGGAACAGGACAGCAGTGTGGAGGCTGACTATATGACACTTCACAACGGACGTACCCGTAACACAGTGTCCGTCATGCTGAAGGGACGCGGGGCACAGCTGTCACTCAACGGTATCGGTACCATAGACAGGGAGCAGCATTTAGACATAATGACATTTGTAGATCACAGGGTTCCGGACTGCACGAGTAATGAACTGTTCAAATATGTGCTGGATGACAGCGCTACAGGTGCTTTCGCAGGGAAGGTCCTGGTTCGGAAGGATGCTCAGCGCACGTCATCGGAGCAGACCAACCGCAATATATGCCTTACACGCAGTTCCCGCATGTTCACGCAGCCGCAGTTAGAGATATATGCCGATGATGTCAAGTGCAGTCACGGCGCTACGGTAGGACAGCTTGATGAGAGGGCGATGTTCTATATGCGTCAGCGCGGCATCCCTGAGCAGGAGGCCCGCATGATGCTGATGCAGGCCTTTGTGGGCGAGGTGATAGGCCGAGTGGCTCTTGAACCGCTCCGTGACCGCCTGAACAGGCTGGTGGAGAAACGTTTCCGGGGTGAGCTGTCACAGTGCGAGGGCTGCCGTGCATGCAGATAAAAGCCGAGGATTATGATTGACGTAGAGAGTATTCGCAAGGATTTCCCCATACTGGGACGTGAGGTGTATGGCAGGCCGCTGGTCTATCTGGACAATGCCGCCACCACCCAGAAACCGCAGTGCGTGATTGACTGCATCAGTGACGCTTACCGTAATGTCAATGCCAATGTCCACCGCGGCATACACTTCCTTTCGCAGGAGGCCACGGACATGATGGAGAAAGCCCGTGAGAATGTGCGCGGTTTCATCGGGGCCGGGAGCACTGAGGAGATTATTTTCACACGGGGAACGACCGAGAGCATCAACCTGCTGGCCAGTTCGTTTGCCGCGGCTTTCCTGAAGGAGGGCGACGAGGTGGTCATATCGGGCATGGAGCACCACAGCAACATCGTGCCCTGGCAGATACAGGCCCTTAGATACGGTTTCGTGCTCAAGGTTATACCTGTGACTGTTTCCGGTGAACTGGATATGGAGGCTTTCCGGAATATCCTTTCCCCCAGGACAAGGCTTGTGAGCGTTACTCATGTTTCCAATGTGCTGGGTACGGTCAATCCGGTTGCCGAAGTTATCCGTGAGGCCCATTCGCGCGGAATCCCCGTGGCTGTTGACGGAGCTCAGTCTGTCCCTCATGTCAAGGTGGATGTCCGGCAGCTCGGAGCCGATTTCTACGCTTTCAGCGGACACAAGATATATGGTCCCACAGGGATAGGCGTGCTCTACGGGCGAAAGGAACTGCTTGGGAAGATGCCTCCCTATCAGGGCGGCGGCGAGATGATAAGGAAGGTGACTTTCAGCGGAACCACTTACAATGACCTGCCCTACAAGTTCGAGGCCGGCACGCCTGACTGGGTGGGCTCGATAGCTCTGGGCCGTGCCTTGGACTATGTAAGGGAGATAGGGATGGACCGTATCGCCGAATACGAGTCAGGGCTCTGTTCATACGCCGTGGACCGTCTCGGCGGGATTCCGGGAATACGTTTCATCGGTAATGCACCGCACCGCAGCGCAGTGGTGTCATTCCTGGCAGGCAGTATCCATCCGTCGGACATCGGGACTCTCCTGGACAGGCTCGGGATAGCTGTCCGGACGGGACACCACTGTGCGGAGCCGCTTATGGACAGGTTCGGGATTCCCGGCACGGTGCGGGCGTCGTTTGCGTTCTACAACACCCGTGCCGAGGTTGACGCTCTTGTGAGCGGACTGGAGCGTATAATTGGTATGTTCTGATTATTATCAGAATCTGTTTTGATTTGTTTCCATGAATTTCTTACGTCCTCTTTTTCCCTCTGTTTCCACCGGTCATCGGTTATAATGGACCTCCATTACGCCCTCAAACCGGCGAAAACAGAGGAAAAAACAGACCATAATAATTTTCACGGAACAAATCAAAACAGATTCTCATATTGAATAAATTCTTAATTTTGCAACGTCTTTAAAATACACTGTTATGAAGAAAAGTCTTTTTGGTTTGTTGGCGCTTGTGTTCTGCGCATTCGCCACGTTGTCATGTGACAAGGATAAGAAGAATGAGGACGAGGAAGTCTATCTGACTCTCCCCGAGCAGCAGGAAACCATAGCCAAGGTTGTGCAGCAAGTGGCTGACAGGATTGACATGACTCAGCTTCAGAATGCCCTTTCCGTGCTCTCACCGCTCAAGGAACTGCCTTTTGACGATATTCTTGAGGCAGCGAGTGAGGACGTGGTTCTCGGACAGATACTTGAAGGTATGGAGGATGAAAACGGCAACGTAGTGCTGGACCTGTCCAGGATAAAATACCGTTTCAAGCTCGAATTCGTACCCAGTGGTGATGGTGTAGGCGAGTATATGGCAGTTGCCCCCAAGTTTACGCTTGTCAGTTCCAACCATGACCGTTTCCAGGTTGACATGAATTATGGTGGGGGGCACAATGTCTCCGTATGGCTTAAGGGCGAGGGTAGCATGACTACCTTGCTGGAATATGATAACCGCGGCGAGAAACATTTCATCTCCATCCCGAAAGTCATAAGGTTAGGTCTGGATCTTGATGGTTCAAGCGTGTTCGGCCTGATGGCTGACTTTGACTCGGATGTCAAGCTGAAACGTTATTCCAGTAATATTGCCAAGGGCGAGCTTGTTGGAGATTGGCAAGAGGAATCGGAATCAGAATACTCGATTGAATGTGGCAAGTTCAATGTGGCTGCCACACTGAACGCTGCCCAGTACGCCCTTGACTTTGCATTGAATTATGTGCCGGAGTCCGGTTTCAAGCTTTCGGCAACACTTGCTGACGCTTCCGCCAAGACTGAGTTTCTCAAAATCGATGCAGGACTTGACGGTACCCTCCAGAAGGAAATGATGCTGGATGATGCTACCATCATGGCCTGGATGATGAATTCCAGAAGCTGCCGCAAGGTATGGGCCGATGTTTCGCTCCTCTCAGGCGAGGCTGCTGTCAAGATGACCCTTGACAATCCGTTCGACGGTATCCCCGCTCAGGACCGCGTAGAGTACATGAATTATCTCGACAGCGATGAGAAGATGCCGAAGGATGTGCGCAACAGGCTGATTAGCCAGATATTGCCCTATTTTGACAACGGAATATATTTCAAGGGATATGACAAGGCCCAGTCAAAGGCAGTCGTCAAAGTTGACGGGAGTAGTTCCATTGACGTCAAGATAGTATCCTGTGACCCCAAATCCGAGGAGTCCATGACGTGGACGGATTTCCTTATGACCGATAAGTTCAATGAGTCATTAAACATCATCGTTCAGAAGGTTCTTCCGATTATCGGGATGTTCCAGTCCAATGAAAAATGACAAATACACTGCATTAACAGGAGAGGTCGCCAGTCGGTGACCTCTTTTTAAAAAACAAACACAGATAAATGAAACAGAAAGCACTTCTTATGATTCTTGACGGCTGGGGTATTGGTAACCGCTCCAAGGCCGATGTGATTTTCAACACCCCGACTCCTTATATGGATTACCTGAATGCCAATTACCCGCATTCGCAGCTTTTGGCAAGCGGCGAGAACGTGGGCCTTCCTGACGGCCAGATGGGTAACTCGGAGGTGGGTCACCTCAACATTGGTGCCGGCCGTGTGGTGTATCAGGACCTTGTGAAGGTGAACCGTGCCATTGCCGACGGCAGCATCCGTCAGAACAAGGAGATTATCTCGGCTTACAGCTATGCCAAGGAGAGCGGCAAGAAACTGCACCTGATGGGACTGGTGTCGGACGGAGGTGTCCACAGCTCATTGGAGCATCTGTTCTGCCTGACCGACATTGCACGCGAGTACGGCATTGACAAGGCATACGTTCACTGTTTCATGGATGGCCGTGACACCGACCCCAAGAGCGGCAAGGGATTCATTGACCAGCTCGTGAAGCGCGGTGACAAGGTGGCCTCCATAATAGGCCGCTACTATGCAATGGACCGTGACAAGCGCTGGGAGCGTGTCAAGATAGCGTACGACCAGCTTGTGGGCGGTGAGGGACGCAAAGCCTCCGACATGGTCAAGGCTGTGGAGGAATCCTACTCCGAGGGCGTGACCGACGAGTTCATGAAGCCTATCGTGAACGAGGCGTATGACAGCCGTATAGAGGATGGCGATGCAGTTATCTTCTTCAACTTCCGTAATGACCGTGCCAAGGAGCTGACCATAGTCCTCACCCAGAAGGACATGGATGCTGAGGGGATGCACACCATTCCCGGCCTGCAGTACTACTGCCTGACCCCGTATGACGCTTCGTTCACGGGAGTGCACATCCTGTTTGACAAGGAGAACGTGAACAACACCCTTGGTGAGTATGTCTCTTCCAAGGGTCTGAAGCAGCTCCATATAGCCGAGACTGAGAAATACGCACACGTGACATTCTTCCTGAACGGCGGGCGCGAGCTTCCGTTCGAGGGCGAGGACCGTATCCTGGTGCCTTCGCCCAAGGTGGCCACATACGACCTGCAGCCCGAGATGAGCGCCTACCTTGTACGCGACCGTCTGGTGGAGGCCATCGGCACCGACAAGTATGATTTCATTGTGGTGAACTTTGCCAATGGTGACATGGTGGGTCATACCGGTGTGTATGAGGCTATAGAGAAGGCCGTTGTGGCTGTCGATGCATGTGTGCATGACGTGATTGAGGCCGCAAAGGCGCACGGTTATGAGGCTATCATCATTGCCGACCACGGCAATGCCGACAATGCCGTCAACCCCGACGGTACGCCGAATACCGCCCACTCGCTGAATCCTGTTCCGGTCATCTACGTGACCCCGCGCAAGGATGCCAAGGTGCAGTCCGGTATCCTGGCCGATGTGGCTCCATCAATCCTCACCATCATGGGCCTGCCCATACCTGAGGAGATGACAGGCAAGGTGCTGGTGTCATAAACATGGGATGCAGCAACGGTGTTTACAACAAAAAAAACGGTCAGACGACCGTTTTTTTTGTTGTGATCCTTAGCAGATTTGAACTGCTGACCTCTTGCCTGTCAAGCAAGCGCTCTAAACCAACTGAGCTAAAGGATCAATCGCTTGTGTTTCGTCGCGGATTCGAACCGCGGACCTCTTGCGTGTGAAGCAAGCGCTCTGAACCGGCTGAGCTAACGAAACCCGCAATGTCCTTCCGGAACGCGGATGCGAAGGTACTACTTTTTTTTAAAATACAAACAGTTTCTTACCAGTATTTGATTTCACGACGGATAACATTTACCGGCAGGTTGTATTTATTCACCACAGAAGCTTCGGTCCAGTTGCCCTTTTCATCGAATTCCGTATAGGATGTGAACAGCACCTCTTCTCCATCGGGGGAGACAGAGTGTTTCTCCACTATGTTGTGGTTGTCATCGTAGGTGTTCAAATCCCGTGTTTCAGTGCCATGTATCAGGTCCTTGACAATAATATCCACCGGGTATCCGTCACGGTCTGTACGTATCACACGCTTGCTTACTGCAACCCCGTCCTCGTATATTACGGTACGGCTCGTGTTGAACCTGTATCGTTCCTTTATGGTCATACGGATGGTCTTGTTGGCCGCCATATAGTCATATTCGACTGTGCTGCCTTTGACTGAGACTATTGACAGTTCTCCCACAAGCAGTCCGTATGATTTTTCAGTGCTGCGTATGCAGATGCCGTTGTCGAATATGTTCACCGCCTCGGACTGGATGTTCTCAAGGCTGTCAAGCAGGGCGGAGCATATCTCCTGACCGGAAGGGTCGTATGCCGCCACTGTAATATGCTCTATCTGGGACTTGTTTGTCCCCGCTCGCCAGACATCCGGCATCAGATACCAACTCTTGACACTCTCCACCTGTCCCTTCATCCCGCCGAAGGCAGGCTCGTGATATTTCTTAGGTGTGCACCCCGACACTGCAAGGGAAAGCAGTAAGGTATATATCAGACTCTTTTTCATACGCGGTGATTGCATTATATGGTCTCAAATAATGTTCTGTCTCTTCATTTCCTCCACTGTAAGCTCAAGCTCATCGTACCATTCCTTCCCGAATCGGCGTACAAGAGGTTCCTTGAGGTAACGGTAAACCGGAATGTGTTCACGCTGTCCCTTTATCCGGGCGGCACTGCATACATCCCAGCGGTCATAGTTGAGTCCCCAGTACTCGCCAAGCTTCCTGACGCGGATAGGGTAGAGGTGACAGGAAACGGGCTTCATGAAACTCACTTTTCCCTCATGGTAAGCCTTTTCTATGGCGCAGTGGCAGCACCCGTTCTCATCATGGCAGGTGAAGACGCAGTCCTTGCCGTTCACGATCTGAGTCACCAGCTCTCCTTCAGGGTCGGGACAGGCTATGCCTTTCTCCTCTATCGCCTTGAGCGCATCGGCCGAAAGCGAATCCCTGATTACCGGAAGCAGTTCCTCAATCTGTGCTATCTCCTCCACGGTAACGGGTGCGCCGGCATCGCCTTCCACGCAGCAGGCTCCGTGACATTTCCTGAGGTCACAGCAGAACTCCTTGGTAATCACGTCGAATGACACTATAGTATCCTGAATCTGAACCATAGCTGACAATCAAGATTCTTTCAATGCGCAAAAATAATCATTTTTGTCTATCTTAGCGGAGCAAAAACTGTAGTACTATGTCAACGGCATTCATCGTATTCGCCATAATACTTGGAATAGTGGGGATTATAGGAAGCATCGTTCCCGGACTGCCAGGTCCTCCCATTAGCTGGATAGGGCTGTTGCTGGCTTTCTTCGGGCGGAGGATTGCTGAGAGTGACAATGAGATTACGCTTACCTGCCTGATGGTTTGGCTGGCCATCACCATAGTCGTGACCGTTCTTGATTATCTGATTCCAGCCAAGTTCACCCGTCTGGCCGGAGGTTCGAAAGCGGGCAGCTGGGGGGCGATGATCGGTCTGCTGGCAGGAATAATATTCCAGGCTATAGGAATGATTGCAGGTTGTTTCTTCGGGGCACTCATAGGCGAACTCGCTTTCGGCAAGAAGGAGGTAGGGTCGTCATTCAAGTCAGCGCTGGGTGCTTTTGCGGGAGTGATGGCCGGCACCGGAATCAAGCTCATCACGACAGTCACCATGATGTTCTACATTATTTTCTGAAAAATTTACAGTAAAGGAGTTTTTGCTTTTAACTTTGTGCTGTTAATAAGGTATTATACGGTAAAAGGACTATAATCATTCAAACTAATTAATAAAGAAATGAAAAGACAGATTCTTATTGTGGCGGCTGTAGTGATGTCGCTCACATGTTTTGCCCAGTTCCCGGGTGGTGGTGGATTCCCCGGCGGTGGTTTTCCCGGTGGCGGTATGCCCGGTGGTGGCGGAGGATTTCCCGGCGGCGGTATGCCTATGGGCGGTTTCGGCGGATTCGGTGGCGCCCAGAGCGGAGCCCAGGCCGAGTATTCAGAGAAATTCTCCGACATCAACTATGCAGGCGATGACGGTCAGGTTTATCATACTCTTGACATATACCTGCCCAAGGAGGTGAAGGACAAATATCCCGTTGTCGTACATATCTATGGAAGTGCATGGGGCAGCAACAGTTCAAAGGGTTCTGCCGACATAGGCACCATTGTCGCAGCTCTGCTCAATGCCGGTTATGCAGTGGTCTGCCCTAACCACCGTTCAATAGCCGATGCCAAGTGGCCAGCTCAGGTGAACGACATTAAGGCTGTTATCCGCTTCATCCGTGCCAACGCAGCCAAGTATAAGTTCGACACATCATTCATAGCCACCTCCGGTTTCTCGTCAGGCGGTCATCTGTCGGCTGTTACGGCACTGTCCAACGGTGTGAAGACAGGTAAGTACGGAAAAGCCGAGTATGATATTGAAGGAAGCGTCGGCCCCTACACCAAGGAGTCCAGTTATGTGAATGCGTTCTGCGACTGGTCAGGTCCGACAGAACTCCTGCAGATGGAGTGCGGCAACGCAATGGTGTTCGGTGGCAAGGGTAACACTCCCGAGGAGCAGCTCATCGGCGCACCCAAAGAGGGCAACGAGGACAAGTTCATGCTGCTGAGCGCATCCGGTTTCTTAGATAAGGATGATGTGGCCGGTTACATTTTCCACGGCGATGCCGACTTCGTAGTGGCCTCATGCGTAAGCCAGTATCTGTATGACCAGATGCAGAAGGCTGGAGTGGAGAGCTACATCGTGCGCGAGCCGCAGGGGGGCCATGGAATGGGCATGTACTCCGAGGAGAACCTCAAGAAGATGACCGACTTCCTGAACGCCCAGCGCGCCAAGGCCAGGAAATAGCGTTCGATACTATCATCTATTAAAGAGAGCCGCAATTTGTGAAGGGTTGCGGCTCTCTTTTCCTTTCCGGAACTTCATCAGTTGATTTCCCACAATACGGCTTTCCTGCCGTAAACGTACCAGTTGCCCTCATCGTCAACAGTGATGAATGGTTTCGTCCTGAGGTATTCATAGGGATTATCCGGGACTGCAATCCCTCCGGCACTCCGCATGAACTGATAACCGCCCGTATCGATTATGGCATGTTCCTTGTCTGAGATGTAAACGTTCCGGTCCCTGTAGATGATTATATAACCCTGGGCTGAGATATATCTGTCCAGGTCCTGTTCCTGAATGGAAAGCCTGCGAAGGAGCTTAGCCCTCTGCTCCATCGTGAAGACAGCGGATGGATTGTCACCGAACATATAGCTTTTGTTTATATTGGGCAGGAGTGTCTTTAGAGAAGCCATAATAAATGGCAGTAGTTGTTCCATGTCACCTTCCAGCAATTCCGGCAGATTGGATTTCAGGTCAGAGATCTCGCTGTCCTGCAGATGTGCAAACCTCAGGGGCTCATGGCAGACTGTTCCTGTAAGCGTGACGTTTTCATAGTTGAACGCGTCATCGGGCAGAGGTGGAAAGATAATCTGGAATGGCGTTTCCACACGGTCCCCGTTACGGTCGAACTCCCTGTCAACAGGCACGCCTTCAAAGCGGACGGGCTTGACCTGTTGACCGTCATGAAGCGTGAGGGTAAAGTCACTGCCCACGTAACCCATGAAGGAGCGGGGCTGATATATGGCCATCCTCAGGTAAACTGTGGTCTCGTCATCGGAGAGGTCAATCCTGTCTATCCTGACATTGTCTTTCTGGCTTTCATTTAAATGTGTGGTCTTGAGCTCATCATATCCGAAAACCCGGATTGTCCTGATATTGTCATAATATGTAAGGTCATCGGAAACCTGGAGTCCCTTGATTACCGTAGCGTTGACATCCTTGTTGAATATGTTCACGACCTTGACATCATCGGGTATCGGTTCAAAGTGCATTGTCTGCAAATATATGCCGTTATCGGGGCTCCAGAAGTACTCTTTCTCGAAACCTGTAAGACCTTCGTTGCCGGTCTGCCTGTATCTCCTGTCTCCTGCGATCAGTTCCATTGAGTTGAATCCGGTGAGCCACAGGTCAGCGTTCTGCTGTGTAAAGTAGATTACTATAAGTTCATCGGGTTTCCTGACTACGTGGGTGACTCTGAAGTCTCTCGGATTTGAATTGAAGAAGATTTTAGGGTTTGATATGGTCTTTCCCTGGTTTACATATCGCCTGATGATATTTTCCCTTTCATTACTCACGTCGGCAGCCTTCCAGTCCGGATAGAGTTCCGTCCATCTGCTGTCCTCGGGAATGAGGACAATATGTCCGGCCTTAGAAACCATAGACACCTGGTTGATGCCTCGTTTCCAGGCAGTCTGTGCTATCTCTTCGGCATCGGAGTATGGCATCTCTTCAGGATAGATGGCCACTCCATGACCGTCAAACATTTCAATCCATTTTTTCATCAGCTCTATGTCGCCTGTTATCTTCAGCGTTTCGACAGGAGGTTCGTATTTCTGTGCGGTATTGGATATGCTTCCGGTTACCATTCCTTCTTCACGCCTGATTTTCCTGTTCTCGTATGTCGTGCGGGTGTTCAGTTCGAAACAGTACCGGCCGTTCCCTTCGTCAAATATCCTGGCGCAACGGTATTGCGGCATATAGATTCTGTCCAGCATTTCGTCATTGTTGGCGACCGAAATCCTGATTCCGGATTCGCTGATCCTTTCTGCCAGTGGCTGGACTTCCTCAAGTCCGGCAATGCCATACATATACATCAGGGTGACGCGGGACACTCCTTTCCTCCTTCTCCTTTTCAGGTAGCCTGGAACCTCATCGACTGTCATGTCCGCGGTTTCGGATTCGCCTGTCTTCACCTTGGCGGTGCCACCTTTGAATACCCAGACCACATTGTTCTCTAAATCCCGGGAATCCGGGTTGTTCTTTTTGCCATTGACGACATCGGCATTGAGGAAAAGGAATAACGTCGCTATCGCCGGTACGAAAAGGGCTTTGAACCTGTTCCAGACTTTTGAGGGCTTTTTGTCCATCATGTCAATCCTCTCCTTGAGGCTGGACTGCCTGAGCCAGTTGGTGAGACTGATGCCCCGGCTTGATGCAACTGCCTCCACGAGCATCAGCTTGTATTCATGGGCATCGGCTCCGGTCTCAATGACTGCATGGTCAGCCTCGAACTCATGGATCAGCTCAAAATCCTTCCTCAGGATATACACGACAGGATTGAACCACTGGAACGCATTCATTATATCCGCCATGAGAAGGTCCAGTGAGTGCCGTTTGCGTCCGTGTTCGGTCTCGTGTTTCCAGACCGAGGCGTTAAGGTTCTCTAACCATTCCTTGGGCATTACGATATACCGCATCCAGTTCAGAGGCTGGGGAACCTGGTCCGATTCTATCAGATCAAAACCTTCAGTACGGTCGGCATAACGGCCTTTATTTATTATCCTGCCCATTGACAGGATCTTCATGACCTTGCTTACAATTATTACAATAAAACCTGTCCAGTATATAAGAGACAGTGTCAATAACATTTTTCCGGCGAGACTGTGTCTGACAGGCTGCTCAGCTTCTACAGCAGTCTCTTCCCTGTTATTGCCGTCCTGCTGTATTGAGCTGTTGGTCGTTGTTTTTGTCTTTCCTGCATCTGGTGGGTTATAGGCTTGGGCTTGTGATACTCTTTCCGTGGCTTGGGCTTCCGCTAATTGTATGGCGGGAGATTCCAGCTGTACGTATTGTTCAGATACCTGTTCCGCCTTGGGTGATTCTTTACCTTCAGTGGATTCGTGCGGCCTGTACGAGTATCGTGTGACATGTATCAGCGGCAGTATGAAGGACAGCAGGGATATGGTAATGAGCACTGCACGGTTGAACCGGTGGAACGTTTCACGGCTCAGCAGCAGGCGGTAGGACAGAAAGAGCGCAGCCAGTAATACCGCTACCTTAAACTGATATAAAAGAAAAGTTGTCATTATTATGTCTTGACTTATATGGATAGGATTTATCGGGAATCAGGAAGAATCGTCATTTTTCTTTCTCAATGCGTTTAATCAACGCCTTGAGTTCATCGACGGTTATCTTGTCGTCCTTGACAAGGGCTGATACGGCATCAATGTATGAACTCTCAAAACAGTGCATGACTATTCTGCCAATGGCATTGTTGCTGTATTCATCCTGGCTGACAGCTGCGTGGTATCTGTATCCCATCCCCTCTTTCTCATGAGCCAGGAATCCGTTTGACTCAAGTATGCGCACCTGGGTGGAGACTGTATTCTGATGCAGGTTGGGGTTGGGTAACAGTTTACGCAGTTCATTGACGGTCATTGCTCCTTTCTGCCAGAAAATTTCCATAATCTCTTCTTCTCTCTTGCTTAATCGTTTCATATTGTTTCAGTTATGTTAATGTTTATGTTACCTGAAGATTTTGTGTCACGTTCTTCTTGACGCGACAAATATAACAACTATATTGAATAGTCTAATTCGCTCCGTTGTTATTTAACTTATGTTAACGGTTGCCGGGCGGAATCTGTTCTGATTTGACCATATTCACGGAACAAATCAACACATATCCTTAAAATGAAGCCCGAAATTCTGTAATTTTGCGGCCGAAATAGGAAAGTATTGGAATAATGCCGGTAAATGGCCGGCAAAAATGATGTTAACATTATGAATCCCAGAGGTTTCCAGCCTAAACTGTTCTCAACTCTGAAGAACGGCTATGACAAACAGACTTTAGTACAGGACCTGCTTGCAGGTGTAATTGTAGGTATTGTGGCTCTGCCGCTTGCCATTGCGTTCGGCATTGCCTCCGGAGCAACTCCGGAGGCGGGTATTCTCACTGCTATCGTGGCAGGCTTCATTATATCGTTCTTTGGCGGGAGCAAGGTTCAGATAGGCGGACCTACCGGTGCTTTCATAGTCATTGTATATGGTATCATCCAGGACTATGGCATGAACGGGCTGTTTGTGGCCACTTTCATGGCGGGTGCTTTCCTTATCCTGATGGGAGTGCTGAAGTTAGGTACAATCATAAAGTATATACCTTATCCTATTATTGTGGGTTTCACGAGCGGTATTGCGCTGACGATATTCGCCACACAGGTCAAGGACCTTTTCGGGCTTCAGGTGGAGAGTGTTCCGGCCGGATTCATCGATAAATGGGTGGTATATTTCCGGCATTGGGACACGATGAGCTGGTGGTCGCTGTTCATAGGGGTGCTGAGCATACTGACAATAATGTTCACCCCGAGGATTAACAGGAAACTGCCGGGTTCGCTTGTGGCCATAATCCTGATGACTATTCTGTGTCTGGCGCTTAAAAGTTTGGGCGTTAATGGGATAGAGACCATAGGTGACCGTTTTTCCATAAACACCCGGTTGCCTCAGGCCGAGGTCCCCTCCCTTACCTGGGATAATGTACGGCATCTTGCCCAGCCGGCCATTGTGATTGCTATGCTGGGAGCCATAGAGTCATTGCTCTCGGCTGCTGTGGCCGATGGTGTGATAGGTGACCGTCATGACAGCAACCAGGAACTTGTGGCCCAGGGGATAGCCAATATGGTTTCACCGCTGATAGGCGGAATTCCCGCCACCGGTGCGATTGCACGTACAATGACGAACATAAACAATGGCGGGCGCACCCCTGTAGCCGGCATTGCCCATGCAATTGTGCTTGCTCTCATATATCTGTTCCTTATGCCGTTAGTCAAGTTCATCCCGATGGCCTGTCTGGCGGGAATACTGGTTGTGGTATCTTACAACATGAGTGAATGGCGCAGTTTCAGGGCCATATTCAAGAACCCCAAGTCCGATATCATCGTACTGCTGGTCACGTTCTTCCTGACTGTGATATTCGATCTGACCGTAGCTATCGAGGTGGGTGTGCTGATTGCCTGCCTGCTCTGCATGAGGCGTATGGCCGAGACTACCAATGTGTCCGTATTGAGCGATGAGATTGACCCGATTGCCGATTCGGACGTTCAGGGTAATCTGGATCACCTGATAATTCCGGAAGGTGTGAAGGTCTATGAGATAAACGGTCCGTATTTCTTCGGGATAGGCAACAAGTTCGAAGAGATGATGGGCGATATGGGCGGCCGGGCCAAGGTGCGCATAATCCGTATGCGAAAGGTGCCGTTCATTGATTCAACAGGTGTGCACAACCTTTCCAACATGTGCCGCATGTGTTCGCAGATGGGCGTCAAGGTGGTCCTGTCCGGAGTCAACCCCCAGGTCATGAAGGTTATCCGGGATGCAGGGATGGATGAGATTGTGGGTAAGGAGAATATTTGCAGTCACATAAACATCGCCCTTAAACGGGCGGAGGAGATCCTTTCCGAGTAACGGGATTGCGGAAGTGCCGACAGGCGAAGGCACGTCACCCGTATCTCTGTGTTATGAACAGGTTGTTATTGGCCTGAACCGGTGATTTGACTGGCTCAGGCCAATTGTCTGATAGACAGTCGGCTGGGTTTTCAACAGACTGTTTAAAACTTTTTTATTTAAAAAGTGGGGAAAAGTGGGTGAAAGTGGGTGGATTTTGTATAACTTTGAAACCGATTATTGATTATCGGCAAAATATGAGTTTCATAGGCCAGTTTCCGGCACGTCTGGATTCCAAGAACAGGGTGTTTATGCCGGCCGGGTTCCGCCGCATTCTGCAGCAGTCCGGTCAGCAGACACTGGTGGTCCGCAAAGATTATTTTGAGGACTGTCTTGTGGTCTATCCTTCATCCCGCTGGGAGGAGGAGGTTGCCAGTGTGCGTGCCCGTCTGAACCGTTTTGACGGGAACCAGCAGATGGTCTATAGGAAACTGGTGTCTGAGGCTCAGGAGGTGCAGCTTGACGGCAGCGGCCGTATCCTTCTGCCCAAACAGATGCTTGAAAGGGTGGGGATAGATCAGGATGTCCTGTTTGTGGGCATGGAGCAGACCATAGAGATATGGGCTTCGAAGACCGCCGGACAGGAGAACGGCGAGGCTTTCCTGAATGATGATGAGTTTGCCGAGAGTCTTAAAAGGTTTATGACAGAGTGACACTATCAAAATACATACGGGAACTTTGGACATTAAAGGGACATATCACGTACCGGTCCTTCTTAAACAGAGTGTAGATGGACTCGTTACCGACCCTGACGGGGTCTATGCCGATGCCACGTTCGGCGGTGGCGGCCATTCCCGCGAAATATTGTCACGACTGAGTCCGAAAGGGCTCCTTTACGGATTCGACCAGGATGCCGATGCCCGGAATAACATACCCGGGGATTCCCGCTTCACATTCGTATATGGCAATTTCCGCTACATGCGCAATTTCATGCGATGGTACGGTCATGAACGTCTGACCGGGATACTTGCCGACCTGGGGGTTTCATGGCATCATTTTGATGACAGTTCACGTGGTTTCTCGTTCCGTTTTGACGGTCCTGCGGATATGCGTATGAACCAGAAGGAGGGATTGAGGGCAGCCGATGTGCTGAATGACTATACGGAGGAAAACCTGGCGAGACTGTTCCGGCTTTACGGAGAGCTTTACAACGGCCGTCAGTTGGCGAGGGCGGTGGTGAGATACCGTACAAACAGACGTATAGAGACTGTTACCGGTCTGGTGGAGGCTGTCCGGCCGGAGATAGGACGTGAGCGTGAGAAAAAGGACCTGGCCAAAGTGTTCCAGGCAATCAGGATGGAGGTGAACCATGAGGTTGACGCGCTGAGGGAGATGCTCTGCTCTTCGGTCGGGCTGCTTGAAAAGGGCGGAAGGCTTGTGGTTATAACCTATCATTCCATAGAGGACCGCATGGTGAAGAACCTTATGAAGAGCGGTAATATAGAGGGCGAGGTCAAGACGGATTTCTATGGAAACAGGGAGGTGCCGTTCCGTTGTATAGGGAAGCCCGTGACACCCGATGCCGGAGAGCAGGCTGACAACCCCCGTTCCCGGAGTGCAAAACTCAGAATTGCAGAGAGAGTATGAGCGTGGATAGGAAAAAAGAGAGGATGATGCGGTTGGAATCGCTTACAAGCGACAGGATATCGGATTTCGTGAGAAGGAATCTGCTGCTTGTCGCTGAGATACTGCTCTGCATTGTGATATATATCGGCAACAGGTACGGATATCAGCGTGACCAGGTCATGGCCGAGAGATTGCGCAGGGAGCTTGTGGATCTCGAGTACCAGACCCTGAACACCACCAGCGACGTTTCGGCCAAAAGCAAGCCGTCGTACATAGAGAAGATAGTCACCACCAACGGTTCGGGATTGGTTATCGCCACTGAACCGGCATACGATTTGGGAGAGTAGAAAAATGTCCGCAAGAGTAAAAGAGAAGAATTCAGAGAAGAGAAGAGTGTCACGCAGATACCTGACCATGTTCCTGTTCGTGATGTTCTGGGGCATCCTGATTATTGTCAAGATGGCTATAGTCATGTTCGGTGAGCGGACATACTGGAATGATGTGAAGGATAACCTTGTTCCTGCAAACCGCGTGATAGACCCACGTCGTGGCAACATCCTGAGTGATGAGGGGCTGCTGCTGGCGAGCA
This sequence comes from Bacteroidaceae bacterium, assembly GCA_017651315.1. GTDB lineage: Bacteria > Bacteroidota > Bacteroidia > Bacteroidales > Bacteroidaceae > Colenecus. Next base: position 128,078 of record JAGCDE010000030.1, on the reverse strand, counting down.
GCATGAAGCAGTATCGCGTGTTTCTGGATTTCGCCACATCCGAGAAGGAGAAGAACGAGAAACGTGCCCAGTCTGACCAGTACAGGAAAGACACGCTTTTCGAGAGGCATATCGACGAGTTCTGCCAACAGATGCATGAGGTGTTCCCGCAGTATTCGGTTTCACAGTTCAGGCAACATTACATGAGCGGACGGTCATCCAGGACACGGCATTCCTGGCCACTTCTGCCCGGAGTATCCCGCAATTCATATCCGATATCATATAACCAGTACAAGACTCTGGCGGGATTCGTGTGGCTCAGACCCAGAAACGAAGGGTGGTTCTTCAGTGCAGAGTCCAAGATTTCCAGACAGAAGCCTTTTGGGGCTCTTGCCTCCCGTACATTGGGCGATATGTTTGCGGGAAAGGATTCCGCACGTTACGGGCTGGAGCTGTCGTTCGATTCTCTGTTGAGGGGAACTCCGGGAGTGGGTCATATAGAGAAGGTGCAGAATGTCTCCCATGTTGTGGCCGATATCCCTCAGATTGACGGATGTGACATTGTGACCACAATAAATGTGGATATGCAGGATTTCACTGAGGTGGCGCTGCGCAAGGAACTGGAACAGGTGAATGCCGTTTCAGGTATAGCTGTCCTGATGGAGGTGAAGACGGGTGACATCAAGGCAATCGCAAGCATGAGCAAGACTGAGAACGGCTATCAGGAGATACAGAACAATGCCGTCAAGGATATATTCGAACCGGGTTCCACTTTCAAGCCCGTATCAATGATGGTAGCGCTTGATGACGGGAAGATATCACTGACAGACAGCGTGTTCTGCGAGTGGGGAAGATATACAGGATTCGGTGGCGGTGCGGTGATGACCGATGCCGGACACGGATACGGATGGCTTGACGTGCCCGGGATAATCAAGAACTCCTGCAATATAGGTACCTCCAAACTGATTACCGCGGCTTACAAGAACAATCCGGAGTCATTCGTGGACGGTATTTACAGGACAGGGATCAATACCCATTTCGACTTGCAGCTTATAGGAACCGGTGCACCTGTCATACGCAGGGACGGTTATTGGGACGCAACCAGACTTCCATGGATGTCCATAGGATACAACACCCAGTTGCCTGTAATCAACACCCTGGCTTTCTACAACGGAATAGCCAATGGAGGAAAAATGGTTGCACCGAGGCTTGTTACCGAGGTGAGGCATGAGGGAGAGACAGTGCAGAGTTTCCCTGTGAATGTAGTGCGGGAGCAGATGTGCAAGCCCAAGACACTGGAGGAGATCAAGTTCATGCTTGAGGGTGTGGTCAATGGAGGTTCCGGACGCAGGGCTGCCTCAGCCCACTTCAAGGTGGCCGGCAAGACCGGAACCGCCCAGCTGTCTCAGGGTGCGGCAGGTTACAAGAGCGGGACGAAAACCCACATGGTGTCGTTCTGCGGATATTTCCCGGCCGATGATCCGCAATATACCTGCATTGTGTCTATAAGGACTTCGGGCGGAGCCGCCGGTGGCGGAACCATGGCTGCCCCGGTGTTCCACGAGATTTCGGAGAAGGTTATGGCAAGTCGGAACCTGCGCAGTGTGGCAGAGGCGGCCGATTCAGTTCACGAGTTCATGCCCAGAGTGCTTTCCGGTGATATGAACAGCACCCGTACTGTACTCAGGGGGCTCGGCATGAATGCTGAGTGGAAGGAGAAGGACTCCATCGTATGGGGGTCGTATGCATTGGATTCGGCGGCATACCGCATGACCAGGATTACGGAGAGGGAAAATGTGGTGCCCAATGTGATAGGAATGGGTGCACAGGATGCCTTGTACATACTTGAGAATGCGGGATTGAGGGTGGAACTGCAGGGCGTCGGCCGGGTGAGAAGCCAGAGTCTGCCCGGGCGGGCTCCTTTCCGCAAGGGTGACAGAATATATTTATCGTTGTCAATGTGACGTATATGATGAGAGTTGATGAACTTGTCCGGGATTTGAAGGGTGTCAGGGTGACAGGCGATGCCGGTGTCCTTGTCACTGATATCCAGCTTGACTCAAGAAGGGTCGTGCAGGGTTGTCTGTTTGTGGCTATCAGGGGAAACACGGTTGACGGGCATCAGTTTATTCCCAAGGCTGTGAATGCCGGCGCTGTGGCTATCCTTTGCGAGCAACTGCCGGAGGAGCCGGCAGAGGGCGTGACATTTATCCAGGTACCGGACTGCGAGGATGCAGTGGGGCCGGTATCGACACGTTTCTTCGGAAACCCGACTGACAAGGTCAGGCTGGTTGGTGTTACCGGAACGAACGGAAAGACCACGACTGCCACTTTACTGTATGATATGTTCCGCAAGATGGGATACAAATGCGGCCTGCTCTCCACGGTTTGCAACTACATAGACGGTGAGCCGGTACCTGCCGACCATACCACTCCCGATGCAGTGACACTCAACAGGCTGTTGGGACGCATGGCCGATGAGGGATGCAAATATGTATTCATGGAGTGCAGCTCCCACGCTATTGTGCAGAAACGCATAGGCGGACTCAAGTTTGCCGGAGGGGTTTTCACGAACCTTACCCGTGACCACATGGATTACCATAAGACCTTTGAAAACTATCTCAAGGCAAAGAAGATGTTCTTCGACTCTCTCGGGAAGGATGCTTTCATGGTGACCAATCTTGATGACCGCAACGGACTTGTCATGGCCCAGAACACTAAGGCCAAGGTGATGACATACTCACTAAGGAGCATGAGCGATTTCAAGGGCAGGCTTATGGAATCCGGGTTTGATGGTATGCTGCTTGAGATAAACGGCCGCGAAGCTTTCTTCCGTTTCATAGGTAGGTTCAACGCGAGCAACTTGCTGGCGGTATATGGGACTGCATGTATGCTGGGGCGTGACCCGATGGAGGTGCTGACTGTCATGAGTACCCTTACTCCGGTGAACGGGCGTTTCGATGCCATCCGTTCCCCTAAGGGATTCACCGCCATCGTGGATTATGCCCACACTCCCGATGCCCTTGCGAACGTGCTTACCACCATAGCGGATGTGTCGGGAGGCAAGGGGCGGATAATCACGGTCGCCGGTGCCGGAGGTAACCGTGACAAAGGGAAGCGTCCGCTGATGGCGCAGGAGTGTGTGAAATACAGTGACAAGGTGATAATAACATCGGACAACCCGAGGTTTGAGGAGCCGGGTGACATAATCAATGACATGCTTGCAGGTCTTACAAGGGAGGATATGCAGAAGGTGATAACCATCGTGGATCGCCGTGAGGCCATACGTACAGCCTGCATGATGGCCGAGGCCGGCGATGTGGTTCTCATTGCGGGAAAGGGACATGAGGATTATCAGGAGATAAAGGGAGTAAAACATCATTTTGACGACCATGAGGTTGTCAGGGAATCTTTTTTGAACTGAAACAGATATGCTTTACGGTCTGATAGATTATATCAGGAGCAGGGGGATAGACATTCCCGGCGGAGGAATGTTCCAGTACATTACCTTCAGGTCGATATTCGCGCTTGTAGTGTCGATATTCATGGCAAGCTGGTTCGGCAGCCATTTCATAGACATGCTGAAGAGGCGTAACATCTCCGAAACCCAGCGGGATCCCAAGCTGGATCCGTTCGGAGTGGGGAAGAAAGGGGTGCCTACAATGGGTGGAGTCATCATAATAGTGGCCATACTGGTACCATGTATTCTGATAGGCGATCTCCGTAATGTCTATATGCTGCTCATGCTTGTCACCACTCTTTTACTTGGTACAATAGGTTTTGCCGATGACTATATCAAGACCTTCCGAGGTAACAAGGATGGCTTGAACGGATGGATCAAGGTGGCGGGACAGCTCGCTCTCGGCCTGATAGTCGGCCTCACTTTGCGTTACAGCCCCCAGGTGGTGATCAACGAGAAAGTGGATATCCGGATAGAGAACAATACTGAGATGGTGATCAAGACTCCTGATGTGAAATCGACCCGTACCACCATCCCTTTCCTGAAGAACCATAACCTGAACTATGCCGATGCTTTCGGTTGGTTAGGGGAGAACAACAAATACAAGGCGGGATGGATCTTTTTCGTGCTCCTCACGCTGTTCATTGTGACTGCGGTATCCAATGGCTCAAACCTGAATGACGGTATGGACGGTATGGCGGCGGGTAATTCTGCAATCGTTGGTATAACATTGGGGGTGTTGGCTTATGTATCCAGCAACGTGATTGCCGCAAGCCATTTTGACCTGATGTATATTCCGGGCAGCCAGGAGGTGGTGGTCTATCTTAGCGCCTTTGTGGGTGCTCTGGTGGGATTCCTGTGGTACAACTCATACCCGGCCCAGATTTTCATGGGTGATACGGGAAGCCTTACCATAGGAGGCATAATAGCTGTCGCCGCCCTGTGTATCCACAAGGAGCTCCTGCTGCCCATATTATGTGGTGTGTTCCTCGTGGAGAGCCTGTCTGTAATCTGCCAGAGAATGTATTACAAGAGCGGTAAGAAGAAAGGAGTGCACCGCCGGCTATGGAAACGTACTCCCATCCATGACCATTTCCGCACCAGCATGGAACAGGTGCAGAAGTGTGACCCGGGCAGTACCGTCAGGTTTGCTGGCAATGATTCCAAACTTCAGTTCGAGACTAAAATAACACTCAGGACCTGGATCATAAGCATAGGTCTTGCAGCATTAACAATATTGACCTTGAAAATCAGATGAATGCTATGTCACAGAAGAAAATTGTCGTTTTAGGGGCCGGAGAGAGTGGTACGGGTGCCGCCATATTGGCCAAGGCAAAAGGTTTCGATGTCTTTGTCTCGGACCTTTCGGCGATAAAGGATTACTACCGTAATGCGCTGGATGCCCGTAGGATAGAGTGGGAACAGGGGCATCATACTGAAGAGCGTATCCTCGAGGCGGATGAGGTTATCAAGAGTCCCGGAATACCTAAGGAGGCTCCGATAATACAGAAACTGATGGCACAGGGTACGCCTATAATCTCCGAGATAGAGTTCGCCGGACGTTATACCAATGCAAAGATGATATGTATAACAGGATCGAACGGCAAGACCACCACCACGTCGCTTATTTACCATATTTTCAGGATGGCCGGAATGAATGTGGGACTGGCCGGAAACATCGGCAGCAGTCTGGCATGGCAGGTTGCAGAGAAGAATTATGATTATTATGTGATCGAACTGAGCAGTTTCCAGTTAGACAACATGTATGATTTCAAAGCCGACATAGCCATCCTGATGAACATAACACCAGACCATCTGGACCGTTATGACCATGAGATGCAGAATTATGTGGATGCCAAGATGAGGGTTATCAGAAACCAGACGAGTGATGACGCTTTCGTATATTGGAGCGATGACCCGATAATAACCCGGGAACTGAAGAGATACGGTCTCAAGGCGACTCTATATCCATTTGCCGAGGCTAAGAGAGAGGATCTGGCCGCATACGTGGAGGATGGCACGCTCTATTTCAACAAGCCGTATGCGTTCAACATGGAGCAGGAGTCCCTGGCTCTGAGAGGAAAGCATAATCTGTACAACTCCATGGCCGCCGGTATATCGGCTAACATAGCCGGCATCAAGTCCGAGACAATACGCAAGGCCTTGCAGAGTTTCCAGGGTGTGGAACACAGGCTGGAACGTGTGGCCAGGGTGAACGGAATTGATTTCATCAACGACTCCAAGGCTACCAATGTGAACAGTTGCTGGTACGCTCTCCAGAGTATGCCTGTCAAGTGCGTACTGATCCTGGGTGGCAAGGATAAGGGAAATGACTACAGCGAGATAGCGGATCTGGTGAAGGAGAAGTGTTGCGGACTGGTCTATCTTGGCCTGCATAATGAGAAACTGCATGGCTTCTTTGACGGTTTCGGCCTTCCGGTAGCCGATGTGCAGTCAATGAAGGATGCCGTGGATGCTGCCTATCGAATGGCAAAGAAGGGCGAGATCGTACTGCTGAGTCCGTGCTGCGCGAGTTTCGATCTCTTCAGGAGCTATGAGGACCGTGGTGACCAGTTCAAGGCATGTGTCAAAGCGCTTTAACGAAAGGAACGGATTATGGAACCAGCAAAAGACAAGATTAAGGGGCCTCTATTCAGGGGTGACATATATATATGGATATCAGTGCTTCTTCTCTGCAGTATATCCCTTGTGGAGGTGTTCAGCGCAAGCAGCCGCCTCACGTTCGGTAAGAGCAGTTTTCTTACTCCCATACTGTCGCATGTGATACATCTCGGTATGGGTATAGTGGTGATGTATGTGCTTCATCTTCTCCATTACAGATGGTATAAGTTGTTCCCGGTTCTGCTGGTGCCTGTTTCTCTGGCTCTTCTGGCTTACCTCTCATTCCTGAGCAAACAGTCGGCGGGAGCCGAACGGTGGATTGACCTGGGTTTCTTCAAGCTTCAGCCTTCGGAGCTCGGCAAGGTGGCAGCCGTGATGACTGTCGCAGCCTTGCTGGCCAAACTCAAGCCAGACGATGAGCAGAGCCAGTCCAATGTCTTCATGAAGATTCTTGTGGTGACAGGAGCTTTCTGTATGCTTATATTCACGGAGAACCTTTCCACAGCCATATTGCTTGGCGCTGTGGTCTATATAATGATGATTCTGGGTGGAATCTCTTGGCGCAGGATGCTGGGGCTCACCGGGGTGCTGTTTGCTATAGGCCTGACTGCGGTGCTGCTCCTGGTACTTGTGCCGCCCAAGACTCTGGGTGATTCACGTTTCATTCCCGAGAGAGCTCTGACTTGGCAGGCGAGGATACTGGATTTTACTAACTCAGGCTCTGAATCCAAGGAGACGGCCTACGAGTATGCGAGGAACACAGCTCCTGAGAAGCCTCAGGAGACCCATGCCAATATAGCGATAGCATCCAGCCATTTTCTTGGCAAGGGGCCTGGAAATTCCTATGAGCGCGATTATCTTCAGGAGGCCAGCTGTGACTTCATATATGCCATCATTATAGAGGAACTGGGTATGGTGGGTGCCATATTTGTCCTTATTGTCTATATAGTCCTGCTGTTCAGGATAGGGAAGATTGCCATGAGGTGTACCGACAAGTATCCGGCATTCCTCGCCATGGGGCTCGGGATGATGCTGGGGTTGCAGGCTTTCATAAACATGTCCGTGGCTGTAGGGCTTTTTCCGGTAACGGGACAGCCGTTGCCTCTTATCAGTAAGGGCGGCACATCGGTACTTATGGCAAGCTTCTCGATAGGGATGCTTATTGGCATAAGCAATACGCTTGACAGGGAGGCCGCGGAGGAGAACCATCTGCCTGCCGATGAACCTGTCAGGATGGAAGAGGTGGATGGAGATACGGGGAATGAAATGGTTGATGATATTTAATCCTATATTAGACAATGGATAAGGAGAATGATAAGAGACCGCGTATAATTATCAGCGGAGGAGGAACGGGGGGACATATCTTTCCCGCTGTTTCGATAGCCCTCGCTGTGAAATCTCTCTGTCCGGAAGCTGAAATCCTGTTTGTGGGTGCGGAAGGCAGGATGGAGATGCAGCGTGTTCCTGCTGCCGGGTTTGAAATAAAAGGACTGCCTATATGCGGTTTTGACAGGAAGAATCCTCTGAAGAATATATCGGTGCTCTTCAAGATAATGCACAGCCAGAGGATGGCCCGCAGGATTATAAGGGAGTTCAAGCCTATGGTTGCTGTGGGCGTGGGCGGATATGCAAGCGGACCGACCTTGAGGATGGCCGGAAGGATGGGGGTGCCCACCCTGCTCCAGGAACAGAACTCATACGCCGGTGTAACTAACAAGATACTGGCGAAGAAAGCACGCAGGATTTGTGTGGCGTACGATGGAATGGAGCGGTTCTTTCCTGCGGACAAGATTCTGCTGACGGGTAATCCCGTGCGTCCCAGCCTGACGGAAAACATGACAGACAGGGATCAGGCTGCACGCAGTATGGGACTTGATCCCGCCAAGCGGATAATACTTATTATCGGCGGAAGTCTGGGAGCGCGCTCTTTGAACGAGAGCGTTATGGGCAATCTGGAACTGATACGCATGTCAGATGATATCCAGTTCGTTTGGCAGACAGGCAAGTACTATTTCGACGAGATGAAGAAGCGGCTGTCCGGTACGGTTCCTGTCCGCAACCTGTTTCCGACGGATTTCGTCCAGGACATGGATGTGGCGTATGCTGCCGCAGACCTGGTGATTTCACGTGCCGGTGCAGGAACCATCTCTGAACTCTGTCTGTTGGGCAAGGCGGTGATACTGGTGCCCTCACCTAATGTGGCTGAGGACCATCAGACCAGGAACGCCATGGCACTTGCCGACAAGAATGCCGCAGTCCATATAGCCGATGCAGATGCCGGAAAGGAACTGATTCCTGCCGCCGTGGATCTGGTGAAGGACAAGGACAGGCTTAAGTCGCTCAGGGAGAATATTCTCAAACTTGGAATTGACGATTCGGCAGTGACTATCGCCCGTGAAGTGCTTGACCTGGCAGGTTTCAAAACCGGAAAGGTGGACCTGCAGGATATAAAGTCTGTCTATTTCATAGGTGCCGGAGGGATAGGGATGAGTGCGCTTGAGCGTTATTTCCTTTCGCGCGGATGTGCGGTAGCAGGCTATGACCGTACTCCCACGGAGCTGACATCGGAACTGATGACCGAAGGGGCCTTGATTCATTTTGAGGATAACCTGAATCTGATTCCTGAAGGATTCAAGGAGAGGGAAAAGACACTCGTTGTCTATACCCCGGCCATAAAACCATCGGACAACAGGGAACTCAGGTGGTTCCGGAGCAACGGTTTTGACGTGCAGAAACGTGCACAGGTCCTCGGGACGCTGACACGCAGCTTAGACGGACTGTGTGTGGCGGGAACCCACGGAAAGACCACGACATCGGCCATGACCGCACATATTATGCATGGGATGCCAGATGGCTGCAATGCTTTTCTTGGCGGTATCCTCAAGAACTACAACAGTAACCTCCTGACGAGTCCCGCCAGCAGGTATGTGGTCATAGAAGCCGATGAATATGACCGTTCTTTCCACCATTTGAGGCCATTGAGGAGTGTGATTACGGCCATTGACGCAGACCATCTGGACATTTACGGTACTTATGGGAATTATGTGGAGAGTTTCAGGAAATATACCTCACTGATAAAACCGGGTGGCGCATTGGTGTTGAACAGCTCGCTTGAGGAGACATTCAAGCCCGACCTGCAGGATGGGGTGTCGCTCTATACATACGGAGTTGAGAAGGGCGACTTCCATGCTTCCGGTATTAAGATAAAGGATGGGGAGCTCAGATTCGACCTTATTTCACCGTTAGGGTGTATATCGGACATAGAGCTTGGAGTGCCTGTTCCCGTGAATGTGGAGAATGCTGTGGCCGCGATTGCATTGGCCCAGCTGAGCGGTGCCGAAGACAAGGTGATTCGTGAGGCAATGAAGAGTTTCAGGGGGTGTGACCGCAGATTCGACTTCAGGCTCAAGGGCGAAAAGGTCTTCCTGACAGACTATGCGCATCATCCGGCAGAGCTCAGACAGTGTGCGCTTTCACTCCGGAAACTGTATGATGGCCGCCGGATTACCGCAATATTCCAGCCGCATCTCTACTCCAGGACAAGGGATTTCTACAACGAGTTTGCAGAGAGCCTGTCGCTTTTCGATGAGGTGTGGCTCACTGAAATATATCCCGCACGCGAGGAACCTTTGCCTGGCGTATCAAGCAGCCTGATAGCCGACAATATGAAACCTGGAGTCTGCAAGGGGATTGTCGCCAAGGACCGTGTGGAGGAACTTGTCCGTTCCATGAAGGACGATATCCAGGTGCTTGTGACTGTCGGAGCGGGCGACCTGGAGGATTATGCTGACAGGATAACCGCAATACTCGAGACAAAGTGATGAAGAAGATTCTCTCCATAACAGCCGTTCTGATACTGACAGGTTATCTGGTTTTCTCCATGATGTTCATGTCAGGAAGCCATGAGGATACCCGTCTGTGCAAAGGGGTTGAGATCGTTTTGAAGGACAGCTCGGACATTTCGCTGGTTGACAGTGAAATGATCCTTGGCTTGCTCGACTCTGAAGGCATGGATCCGGAAGGGGTGGCGTTGGCATCGGTCGATACAAAGGCCATGGAGGAGATGCTTTCACACTATCCGCTGATAGAGTCTGCCCAATGTTACAAGACTTCGGGCGGCAAGGTGAAGATAATTGTATATGGCAAGACTCCTCTGCTCAGGGTGCGCAGCAACAGTGGGGAGGACTACTATGTGGATAGCAAAGGTGATATCCTGACTAACAGGATGCTGTCACTTCATCTGCCGGTGGCTACAGGGTATATAGACCGCAAGTTTGCCGCCGATGACCTGAGAAGGGTGGTTCTGGCTATTGACCGTTCCGATTTCTGGAGGGCGCAGGTAGTCCAGATTAATGTGAACAAGGACCGTCAGATAGAACTGGTCCCGCGTGTAGGCGGACATCTTCTGATACTCGGTTCGGCTGAGAATGCGGATACCAAACTCGAAAGGCTATACTCTTTCTATGAGACAGGACTGTCCAGGATAGGGTGGAACAAATATAGCTCTGTCAGTGTGGCTTATGAGAATCAGGTAGTATGCAAGAAACGATAACAATATATGGAAACCGAAAAACTGATTGTCGCAATTGAACTTGGCTCGTCCAAGATTTCGGGCGTAGCCGGACAGATCCTCTATGACGGCACGCTCAAGGTAATGGCTTACGCCTTCAGGCCTTCGTCATCGTGCATAAGGCATGGTGCAGTCTATAACCTTGACAAGACTGCCAACGCGATAGCGGAGGTGATAAGCCGTCTGGATGCTATGCTGTCTGCCAAGATTACCAAAGTCTATATCGGGTACAACAGCAAGAGTCTGCGCTCTGAAATCAACACTGTTGAGAGGTCGTTCACTGTTGAAACGGTAATCAACCAGGAGATAATTGACAGTATGTTCGGGGAGTGCGAGAGCAAGGAACATACCGGATTCCAGATTCTGATGCAGGAATCCCTGGAGTATGTCGTTGACCATAAACGGGGTACAGAGACCGACCCGATGGGTGTGGCCTGCACTTCCCTGTCGGGCAATTATCTGAGCATACTTCTCAAAAAGCAGATTTCGGACTATATGGCCCAGTGCTTCTCGATGGCGGGCATAACCATACTTGATGGTTTCGTGACTCCGGTAGTGGAGGCCGACGCCATCCTGACCGAAGAGGAGAAGCATCAGGGATGCGCTTTTGTTGACTATGGTGCCGACACCACCACTGTCTCGGTCTATAAAAACGGCCTTCTTCGTTATCTTAGAGTAATACCCCTTGGCAGTAATCTGATTACAAGGGATCTGGCAGCGGTTCTCAAGATTGACGAGGAACAGGCGGAGAAACTGAAGTGTACATACGGACTCTGCACTCTGATCGGAGGCCAGGATATGGAGGAGACTGTTATTGCAGGCGGACATAATATCACTCTCAAGGAGATAGGGGATATCATAGAGGCGCGTAATGAGGAGATTGTCAAGAACGTGGCTGCCGTGATAAAGGCCTCCGGCTATTATGACCTGCTCTATTCGGGACTGATAGTCACAGGCGGTGGCTCCAAACTGCGCCAGCTTGACCAGGTGTTCTATTCCGTCATGCCGGATCTCAGGAGTCCGCGTTTTGTGGTTGAGCCATCTTGCGGGGTTATATGGAACGAACCTCTGTGGAAGAAGGGTGACGGTTCGCAGGTATCGTTGCTTTCCGTCATGTCCAAAGGAACGGAGAATTGCTGTGAGGTACCTAAAATGGATGAGATAGAAGGTGTCTCTACAGCTGATTTTGACAAGATGGAAATGAATCCGTTATTCAATTCCTATGGAGAGAGTGCCCAGGCGGACAGAGACAGGGAACAGTTGCTCAGGGCAGACACGCCGGAAAGCGGCAAGACAGTTCCGTCCGGCAACGATGGAACCGAAGTAAAGGAACCGGGCGGCAAAAAGCGGAAGAATTATTTCAAGAGGATATTCGACAACATATTGAATACCGGCGAAAAGTTCTTTGACAGCGATCAGGATTTCAAGTCTTAACCTTAAAACTACGGAACTATGAACGAAGAGATAAAAGCATTCGAAGAGACAGAGGTCCTTCCTTTCGAGTTTCCTACCGAGTCCAGGAAGATTATCAAGGTTATAGGCGTAGGCGGTGGAGGCGGTAATGCCGTCAGGAACATGTACCGCGAAGGTATTCATGATGTCGTTTTCGTTATAGCCAACACTGATCAGCAGGCTTTGATGAACTCGGAAATCCCCATTAAACTCCAGTTGGGGCGGCAGACGACGAACGGTCTCGGAGCCGGTAATGATCCCGAAGTTGCGCGTAAGGCTGCCGAAGAGAGCATAGAGGAGATCAAAGCCCAGTTCAAGGATGAAACCAAGATGGTTTTCATAACAGCGGGCATGGGTGGCGGTACAGGAACCGGTGCCGCTCCTGTGATAGCACGCTGTGCCCGTGAAATGGGAATGCTGACTGTGGGCATTGTCACAATTCCCTTCAAGTTTGAGATGAGGCCCAAAATCAAGCAGGCCTTGAAAGGTGTCAGGGAGATGTCGCAGTATGTCGATGCCCTGCTTGTCATAAGCAACGAGAAGCTGCTTGAGATATATCCGGACTGGAATGTGTCGGACGGTTTCAAAAGGGCCGACGAGACTCTTACCACGGCCACTAAAAGTATTGCCGAACTGATTACATGCCGGGGAATAATCAACCTTGACTTCAGGGATGTGAAGAAGATTCTCAGCAACGGAGGTGTGGCGATCATGAGTACCGGTACCTCTAAAGGCGAGAGCCGTGTCAACAAGGCGTTCGAATCGGCTCTCAATTCTCCATTGCTTTACAACAATGACATTTACAAGTCCAAGAAACTGCTCTTCAACATATATCAGAGCTCCAAGCCCGGAAAACAGCTCATTCTCGACGAGATGAATGAGATCAGGCATTTCATGGACAAGTTCGAGGATAAGAACATAGAGGTTATATGGGGACTGGCCAATGACGATACCCTTGAGGATGAAGTCAAGATCACTGTCCTTGCCACCGGATTCGGTATGGAGAGTGTGCCGCTGATGGAAGATGATTCTGACGAGAATACAGACACTGTAATACAGAAGATATACGGTGGGGGTGTCAACAAGAAATTCCTGTGCCTGTTCGAACTTACCGATGAGGATCTGGACAATGACGCACTGATAGACGCGATTGAGTCCTCACCGGCATGTCAGAGGACCAGAGAGGATCTTTCTGCAATAAAGGCGTTAAGGAAAGATGCTTCCACAGGCAGTCCTGACCATGTGTCAGCAGAAAATGGCTTGTAGGACTTCGATTGATTTCAGCTGAGGGAACAGGGGGATATGCAGCCTGAAGTAGAGATTAAGGTCGTTCAGGATAGCCCTTCTCTCCGTACCGGTTAACGGTACGCCGGACATGTCATCGAAGCCGCACTCCATCAGTGAGGCGATCTTGTATGAGGTCTGCGCATCGGAGAATTCCTGATGTTCAGGAGTCAGGGCTGTGAAAGTCCCTTCCCTCAGGTCAAGACAGCTTCCGGGCGAATAGTTGTCCTTGTTGGGGCAGATACCGATATGGGATGTTATCCCCAACACGAAAAGTATGTGAAAATTAGCGCATTGTCCGCTATCTGCGCCATCTAACCAGCTGATAGAGTCAGTAATATACCTGTATAGCCCGGGGTTCGCCTGCTCCTGTCCGAGGGCGTGGGTAAGGAACTCCCCCATGAAGATAGCGATTGCGCTTTTTGTCACATTGAAGGGGATACTCCTGTAGGGAAATGCGTTCTTAGGTTCCTTCAAATGCATGAATGTGGCCGTAGGGACATAGTCAGTCTGGAACTCTATCTGGGTGAGAGGTTGGATCAGTGTATTCCGTGATGCTTTCTTCCCGGTCTTTGACAGGTGGAAGATAAACGGTATCATTCCGTGTGATTCCGTAAACACCTTCACGACGGATGTCCCGTCATTGTGCCTTACGGCTCCGGTCACTATCCCTTTTTCAGAACGCCACATTCTCAGAACCTGTTTGTAATGTTGCCGTGAATTGTTTGCTGCCTGTTTCTGCTTCCTCTGCCTTTCAGTAATAATTGAATACCAACTATTATCTGACTGCCATGCCAAGGGAGAACAGACCATGTTTTTTCGTGGAGCAAAAGTAATCAGTTTCCTGATACATTCGGTTGGTTTTGGTCAAGATAGAAAATTTTTTCCAAGATTTTTTGCTGTTTGGGAAAATGTGGCTACTTTTGCATCCGCTTTATAGGCGGCAACCCGGGCCATACCGGGAAGGAAGGCGCGTTCGTATATCGGCTAGTACTCAAGATTTTCATTCTTGCAAGATGAGTTCGACTCTCATACGCGCTACAAATTAAACAATAAATAATTGATTTATAATGGCAAACCACAAATCAGCACTGAAGGCTATCAGAAAGAGCGAGAAGAGAAGACTGCACAACCGTTACTATGCGAAAACCATGCGTAATGCTGTCCGTAATCTTCGTGCAATGACTGACAAGGAGGAGGCTCTTGCTAACTATCCTAAGGTACAGAAGCTTCTTGACAAGCTTGCCAAGACTAAGCTTATCCACAAGAATAAGGCAGCTAACCTCAAGTCAAAGCTCTGCGCCCACATCGCAAAATTGGCGTAAGGATTCCCTTTGAGGTTCGAATCATTTACAGGTTGGAAGTATTTCCGACCTTTTTTTGTTCCGGCATACAGACAGTGTTTCCATCATAGGGTAAGGCAAGAACTCCGGCAACTGCCGGAGTTCTTGCATAAGGCGAACGGCAGAATCCTGCCGATTTTTTGCGCCGGTAATAATAGTTCTGTAGAGCTCTATAATGAGATTTCAGGCGTCAATATTGGCATAAGTGGCATTTCGCTCGATAAACTCCCTGCGAGTGCCCACGTCCTCACCCATAAGCATGGAGAAGATGTGGTCCGCCTCAGCGGCGTCCTGAATGTGGACCTGTTTCAGAAGACGGTTTTCAGGATTCATCGTGGTGTCCCAAAGCTGTTCCGGATTCATCTCACCGAGACCTTTGTAGCGCTGTGTTGTGATATTCTGTTCCAACCCTCCTCCGTACTGGTCGATGAAGCGCTGTCTCTGGACATCATCGTAGCAA
The DNA here is from genome assembly GCA_017651315.1 of Bacteroidaceae bacterium. Lineage (GTDB taxonomy): Bacteria > Bacteroidota > Bacteroidia > Bacteroidales > Bacteroidaceae > Colenecus. The sequence goes on along the minus strand of JAGCDE010000030.1, from coordinate 112,908 downwards.
TATTCCTTCACCTTGCCTTTGGTGCATAGGTACAATGGCGGGGTTGCAATGTAGAGATGCCCGTTCTCGATCAGTTCCGGCATATAACGGAAGAACAGGGTCATGATCAGAGTGTCGATATGGGAGCCGTCAACATCGGCATCGGTCATTATAATTACTTTATAATAGCGCAGCTTGTCATAGTTCGCAGCTTTTGAGTCCTCTGGATTGAGGCCGAAGCGGACACCTAATGCCTGAATGATGTTGTTGACCTCTTCGTGGTCGAATGCCTTGTGCCACATGACACGTTCAACGTTGAATATCTTACCGCGGATCGGCAGAATGGCCTGGGTGTGGCGGTCACGGCCCTGTTTGGCGCTTCCGCCTGCTGAGTCACCCTCCACGATGAAGAGTTCACAGTTGGCCGGATCTTTGTCGGAGCAGTCGGCCAGTTTGCCGGGGAGTCCGCTTCCGCTCAGCGGACTCTTGCGCTGTACGCTCTCGCGGGCCTTGCGGGCGGCCACACGTGCCTGAGCTGCGAGGATAACCTTATCGACAATAAGCCTGGCTTCCTTGGGATGCTCCTCAAGATAGAATGTCAAAGCCTCACCGACAGCCTGCTGGACCGCTCCGGCCACCTCGCTGTTACCCAGTTTGGTCTTGGTCTGTCCCTCGAACTGGGGTTCGGCCACCTTGACTGATATGACGGCGGAAAGCCCTTCGCGGAAATCCTCACCCTCTATCTCTACCTTCGCTTTTTCAAGGAACTTGTTGTCATCGGCATATTTCTTGAGAGTGCGTGTCAGGGCGGTGCGGAATCCCACGAGGTGTGTTCCGCCCTCAATGGTGTTTATGTTGTTGACAAATGAGCGTATGGTCTCCTTATATTCAGTGTTGTAAAGTATGGCCACCTCAATTGGTACCCCCTGTTTCTCCGTGTTAAGGTAGATGGGCTCCTGAATGAGGTGAATACGGTTCTCGTCAATGTATTTGACAAACTCTTTCAGCCCGTCGTGTGACAGATAGACATCCTTCCTGGGAAGTCCTTCCTCCATTACCCGATAGTCTGTGAGTGATATCTTCAGACCGGCGTTGAGGAACGCGAGTTCATGCAGACGCGCAGCCAGGATGTCGTATTTATACTCTGTGGTGGTGAAAATGGTCCTGTCTGGCCAGAAGGTCTGCCGGGTGCCGTTGATATCGGTAGTGCCTGTACATTCCACTCCGGTCACGGGTTTGCCGCATGCGTACTCCTGGCGATAGACCTTCCCGTCACGGAACACCTCAGTCACCATTCTGGAGGAGAGGGCGTTAACGCAGGAGACACCGACTCCGTGGAGACCACCTGAGACCTTATATGAACCCTTGTCGAACTTTCCTCCGGCATGGAGTACGGTCATGACAACCTCAAGGGCGGATTTATGTTCCTTCGGGTGCATGTCAACCGGAATGCCGCGGCCGTTGTCCTGTACCGTGATGGAGCCGTCCTGGTTTATGCTAACCTCAATATGGGTGCAGAAGCCTGCCATTGATTCGTCGATGGAGTTGTCAACCACCTCATATACCAGATGGTGAAGTCCCTTTTCACTTATGTCCCCGATATACATGGCGGGACGTTTGCGCACAGCTTCAAGACCCTCAAGAACCTGAATGTTCTGCGCAGAATAGTTGCCTGAACCGTTAATGGTTTCGTTGTTCATCGTATTTATGGAATAGTCTTTGTCATCTTGTCCGGAAACTCCGGAATAATATATGCAAAGATAGTGAAAAAATCGGTTCCCACATTATTTAAAAATAAGATTCTTTTGATTGTTTCCATGTTTTTCCTGCTGCCTGTATCCAAAACAGATTCTTAATGAGAGACCATAATAAATTTCATGGAACAAATCAAAACAGATTCCAGGAGTCCAATACGGATTCTAATGCCTTTTTTTTGTAATTTTGTGCCGGAACAGGCCTTGTTCCAGTATATTTATACATTTTTTATGGATACCAATATTTCTGTGGGGAAGAAAATCCGTTCCCTTAGAGAGTCGAAAATGATGGAGATTGAGGTGCTGGCCGAACGTGCCCAGCTTCCTTTGGAGCAGGTGAAATCAATTGAGGACGATGGCCCCCTGCCGGGTCTGGCCCCTCTTATCAAGATTGCACGTGTCTTAGGTGTACGTTTGGGTACATTCCTTGATGACCAGCAGAGTGTGGGGGCGGTGGTCAGCCGCCATGAAGAGGAGCGTGAGAGCGTAAGGTTCTCCAACCACGGCTCCGAGGGTCATGAGAACATGATTTACCATTCCTTGTCCGAGGGAAAGGATAACCGCCATCTCGAACCCTTCGTAATAGACATACTGCCTCAGCAGGACCCAAGGTTCGATCTTTCTACCCATGAAGGAGAGGAGTTCATTTATGTCCTTGACGGTGAAGTGGAGATCAACTATGGCAAGAAAAGCTATGTCCTGGAGAAGGGTGACAGCATATACTACGATTCCATAGTCAAGCATCATGTTCACGGCTACAACGGCCAGAAAGCCCGCATCCTTGCGGTTGTATATACTCCTATCTGACATAACTTATGTACCAGTTATCTGAAAGAACGCTGGGAGACTGGCTCGAGCATTGGGCTGAGGTCTCTCCTGACCGCGAATATATAGTTTATTCGGACCGCGACCTGAGGTTTACCTGGAAACGCTTCAACGAGAGGGTGGACGATATGGCCCGTGGACTGATAGCTATAGGGGTTACTAAAGGTACGCATGTGGGGCTCTGGGCGCAGAACGTGCCTGACTGGCTCACCTTCCTGTATGCCTGCGCCAAGATAGGGGCTGTGTGCATAACTGTCAATACCAACTACAAGCAGAATGAGCTGGAGTACCTTGTCAAGGATTCCGACATGCATACCCTTTGCCTTACTGACGGCACATGGGAGAGTAATTATGTGGATATGACATATACCATGCTGCCGGAGTTGCGCCAGTGTCAGCGCGGACACCTTGAGAGCAGTCGTTTCCCGATGCTCAAGAACGTGGTGTATATCGGCCAGGAGAAATACCGCGGCATGTACAACACTGCTGAGATACTGCTTCTCGGGGAGAATACCGACGATGACGAGTTCCTGCGCCTGCGCAGATCGGTGAATTGTCATGACGTGGTGAATATGCAATATACTTCGGGTACCACGGGATTCCCCAAGGGGGTGATGCTTACCCACTACAACATTGCCAATGACGGCTTCCTGACCGGAGAGCACATGAAATTCACCCAGGAGGACAAACTCTGTGTATGCGTTCCGCTGTTCCACTGCTTCGGTGTGGTGCTGGCCACTATGAACTGTCTCACGCACGGATGTACCGAAGTCGTGGTGGAGCGTTTTGATCCGTTGGTCACGCTCGCATCCGTACATAGGGAACGCTGTACCGCTCTATACGGCGTGCCAACCATGTTCATAGCCGAACTGAACCATCCCATGTTCGATATGTTTGACCTTTCCTGCCTGCGTACCGGAATTATGGCAGGTTCCCTTTGCCCGATAGAACTGATGCGCAGGGTGGAAGAGAAGATGTATCTGCATGTGACAAGTGTCTATGGTCTGACTGAGTCTTCTCCCGGTATGAGCCAGACCCGTATAGACGATCCAGATGAGGTCCGTTACACAACCGTTGGCAGGGACTATGAGTTCGTGGATGTCAAGGTGCTGGATCCCGAGACAAACAAGGAGGTTCCGGTAGGTGTCCAGGGCGAGATGTGCTGCAAGGGGTTCAATGTGATGAAGGGTTACTACAAGAATCCTGAGGCGACAGCCGAGGTGATTGACGAGAACGGTTATCTGCACTCAGGTGACCTGGGAGTTAAGGACGAGAACGGCAATTACCGTATCACCGGCCGTATCAAGGATATGATCATACGCGGCGGCGAGAACATCTATCCGCGTGAGATAGAGGAGTTCCTCTACCATCTGCCCGGCGTACGTGACGTTCAGGTGGCAGGCGTTCCATCCAGGAAATACGGTGAGGAGGTCGGCGCATTCATCATACTGGATGAGGGTGCAAGCCTGACCGAGGAGGAGGTGCGTGACTGGTGCCGCGGCAAGATTGCCCGCTACAAGATACCCAAGTATGTGTTCTTTGTGAAGGAATATCCGCTCACCGGGAGCGGCAAAATACAGAAATTCAAGCTCCGTGAGCTGAGTCTTAAATTATGTGAGGAAAAAGGGATAGAAGTGATTTGATATGGAAATTAATGAACAGATAAAACAGATGGCCATGCGCCTGCGCGGACTCCGCGAAGACCTGGAAATGACTGTCGGGGAGGTGGCATCCAGGTGCGGTGTCACTCCTGAGGAGTTGGTCCGGTACGAATCCGGAGAATCGGACATCCCGATGAACTTCCTATGCAACGCTGCAAACGTCCTTGGCGTGGAACCCTTGGAACTGTTTGCAGGCGATGCTCCTACCATGAGCAGCTACTGGCTGGTGCGCAAAGGCAAAGGACCGGTCATCGAGAGACAGAAGGCATACAAGTATCAGGCCCTTGCCATGGGGTTCAAGCATGCCAAGGCTTCCCCTTTCATTGTGACGGTCGATCCCAAGATGGAGGAGCACATGCATCTTAACTCACATGAAGGCCAGGAGTTCAACCTGGTGCTCAAAGGGACACTGCTGTTGAGCATCGGGGGCAAGGAGCTGGTGCTTAACCCCGGAGACAGTATCTATTTTGACTCTACCCAGCCTCATGGAATGAAGGCTTTAAATGGTGAGCCGGCTCGTTTCCTTGCAATAATCATTTAGGGATAAATGTTAGAAAAATACTTACAAAAGGTAGAGTTTGACTCCCTTGAGGATTTCCAACGGAATTTCAAGATAAAGGTACCCGGGAATTTCAATTTCGGGTATGATGTCGTGGATGAATGGGCCGCTTCGGCCCCGGATAAACTGGCTTTGCTCTGGACAAATGACCAGGGTGAGGAACATCGTTATACTTTTGCCGACATGAAGCGTATGTCCGACCGTGTGGCCTCGTTCTTCCTTTCATTGGGGATAGGTCGCGGCGACACCGTGATGATGATGCTTAAACGTCGCATAGAGTTCTGGTTCTCCATAATAGCTCTCCATAAAATCGGTGCGGTAGCCATCCCTGCAACACATCTTCTTACCGCAAAGGATATAATATACAGAGCCAATTCCGCCAGGATCAAGATGATAGTGTGCGCAAGCGAGCCGGTTATGATCCAACATGTGAACGAGGCCTTGCCGCATTCACCTACAGTCTGCCGTTTAGTGGCAACAGGCTCCTACAATGAGGACGGATGGCTGAGTCTGGACAAGGGGATGGCATCGGCGCCTGACTTCGTGAGGCCGGCGGAGGTGAACACCAACAGGGATATATCACTCCTCTATTTCACATCCGGGTCGTCGGGGAATCCCAAGATGGTGGCTCATAATTTCCTGTACCCTTTGGGACATATCGTGACGGCGAAATACTGGCATAACCTTAATGAGAGGAGCCTCCATCTGACAGTAGCTGACACAGGATGGGGAAAGGCTGTGTGGGGCAAACTGTACGGACAGTGGCTCTGCGGTGCCGCAGTCTTCGTGTATGACCATGAGAAATTCACTCCGTCGGATATATTGGAAGCAATGTCCAGATACCGTGTGACATCGTTCTGCGCACCTCCCACAATATACCGTTATCTCATCCGCGAGGACCTTTCCCGATATGACCTGAGTGCACTGGAATACTGCACTACAGCCGGTGAACCTCTGAATCCCAGTGTCTTCGAATTCTGGAAACAGCATACGGGGCTTGACATACATGAGGGGTTCGGCCAGACCGAGACCACCATGACAATCGGAACATTCCCCTGGATGAAGCCGAAACCGGGTTCCCTCGGTGTTCCCAATCCGGCTTATGACATGGATCTGCTGACCAATGACGGCCGCTCTGCAGAGGATGGTGAAAGTGGTGAAATAATTTTACATACAGACGTCCGCAGACCATTGGGTCTCTTTGAGGAGTACTACCATGATCCGGAGTTGACCAGGACAGTCCATTATGACGGGATATACCATACCGGCGACGTGGCCTGGCGCGACAGCGACGGGTATTTCTGGTTCGTGGGCAGGACGGATGACGTGATAAAGAGTTCCGGATACAGGATAGGGCCGTTCGAGGTGGAGAGCGCGCTCATGACGCATCCTGCCGTTGTGGAGTGCGCCGTGACAGGAGTTCCCGACGAGGTGAGGGGACAGATAGTGAAGGCCACCATCATCCTGTCCGCAGAGTACAGGGACTTTCCGGACAAGGAGGCTCTCGTGAAGGAAATCCAGAACCATGTAAAAAAGGTGTCCGCTCCGTACAAATACCCGAGGGTGATTGAGTTCGTGGATGAACTGCCCAAGACTATCAGCGGCAAGATAAGGCGCGTAGAGATAAGGGACAGGGACGCGGCTAAGTGATGGGGCTATGTAAACGGGCCTTTTTCCTTTTTTCCGCTCTGGTTAATGCTTTTTTGACATTTTTTCACACCGACTATGGCGAAATCGGGCCGATTCGGGGTGAAAAACTGCGCTAAGTGCCCTAAAAATAGCTTTTTTATGGTTTTTTTTTGAAAAAATGTGCGCGCGTATCAAAAAAGGTGATAAATTTGCGGACTGGATTGTACTATCCTTTTTCGGTTTTTTTCAGATCCTCGTGATGCGAAAGTCGGAAAACAGAAGTAATTCCAAGTGGAGAATGAGTTTTTAATCTTTATATTAACTAATTGAACAACAAATGAAAAAGAAATTTGTCAGTTTTCTGATTCTGGCCTGTGCAATAGTGAGCATAGGTTTGGTTGGCTCCTGCAAGGACTATGCAGATGACATGGTTCGTGACCTGGAGCTTACACAGGACAAGAACAGTAAGGACTTCAATGACAGTTTGAAGAGCCTCAGGAACGCTATTAAGGCTAACAGAGACCAGATTAAGGCTAATAAGGCCGAATTGGACAAAAAACTCAGCAACCTTGAAAAGAGGTACAAGGCTGATTCAGTCAATCAGTGGAAAGAGCTTAATGACTACGTGGCCCGTATCAAGAAGCTTGAGGGTCAGATGACCGCTCTCCAGGGTAAGGAGAAGGCTGACTCCGCCACTATCATGAAAGCTCTCCAGAATGACACCGCTGCCATCTGGGCCCAGATCCGTGTTGACGAGGGAAAGCACAAGGCTGACACAGCACAGCTCTGGAAGGCCATCCGCGCATTGCAGAGTGCCAACAATGACCTTGAGAACGCACTTGCTGACAGTCTGGATAATCTGAGGGATGAGTTCGCCGATTCACTGGCTGCCCTCATGAACAGGGTCAACCAGAAGATTGCTGCCGCTGCCGGAAACGTCCAGGCTACAGATTCTGCATGGGAACTGGCCGACAGCATCAGGGGTGCAATCCTCGGTTGGGGTGACCAGATTACCACTGCCTATTCAAATGCGGAATACGCTTTGGCTTTGGCCAAGAGGGATTCCATAAGAATCGACGCCCTTTCTGATTCGCTTGCCAAGTACGCTACCATTGATACCGTAAAGGCAATCGCTGAGAAGAACCTTGCCGAGGCAAAGGCATATACGGATCAGCTGGCTGATTCTCTTGCCGATGTGCTCAAGGACATGAAGAAGGAGTACAAGAAGATGATTAAGGACCTGAGCAAGGAACTCAAGGATATGATGGAGGAGAAACTCAAGCCCATCAGGGAGAATCTCAAGGATCTCAATGAGAAGGTACAGAAGAACATTGAGGATATAGAGAAACTTGACAAAAGGGTTTCTGACCTTGAAGATAAGATCAAGGATGTGGAGAAACTCAAGAATGCTGAGGAGAAGCGTATCGTCAGCCTGCTCGTCCAGGGTGCCAAGACTCCTGCCTTCGGTTCATTCTCTCTGCCCGTAGGCATCAGGTCAAATATCCTCATGGCTTACTTCGGCGAATTCGGCAGTACAGTTGAGTTCCCGACCACCGCTACCGCCAACTTCGTGGGTAACGTTGCTGACCAGTTCCAGAGTGATGAGGCCGATGCTCTCAGGTTCAATAGAATCGCCCAGAGTTTCGAGGCCGGCTATAACGTGGCTGATGCCGATGACAATGCCGGTAAGCTCTATCTGACGGTGAACCCCAACAATGTGGCTCTTGACAATACATACGAATTCACTCTCGTGAACAGCAAGGGTGTTGAAAACAAGGCTGTCCTTGGTAACCTGAGGCCTTCTACCGACCTTCTCACATTCGGTTACACCAGGGCTACTGTCGATGCAGCTGACACTGAGAACGGTTTCTATGAGGCCGACGTGAAGATCAACAAGGAGGATGTCAAGGCTCTGGAGCCCAATACCGATGAACTCAAGTCAATTGCAAAGAAAATCATCGAAGACAAGACCAAGGTCAACCTGACCGATGTCACAAGGTCTCTCCTTGAGTCATTGGACGGTCTGCTTGAGGCAAACGCTGTACTGGTTACATGGGAGGACAGCCTTGGTGAACACAAGGTCAGGTCCGGTTATGATGTGGCTGTGGCTGCTGTACAGCCTCTCTCATTCCACACTTCACTCAGCGGTCTGAGCTCACGCAAACTTCCTGTCGATCCTATAGGTGACATGCTTGCATCTCTGAATATCTCTGCTGTGGATATTGAAGTTTCTCCTATCAATCTCGGTGACGCTTCACTCAATTTCCCTGCCGTCACATACGACAAGGGTGTTTCTTCCGTCGTGGTTGAGACCAGGGATCTACTCGGCAACGTCACTGGCACAGCAACCGTTCCCTATGCCAGCATGCAGGCTGAAATCGCTTCACTGGCAGCCAACATAAACGGTGCAAACGATAAATACAATGATGATATTAAGGCGACTGTGGCAAAAATCGAGTCTCAGGTGAATGCACGCCTTGCTACTATCGAGGCCGAGGTTGAGAGAGAGATTGACAAGATCGTCAACAAGGTGCTTACTGAGGTAGGTTCCAGCGATTTGACAAAGAGGATCAACAAGGTTCTCAAACGAGTCAACAGGTTCGTTGACAATGCCGACAACCTGTTTGACATTACCTTATTATATAATGGTGCTGATGACGAGTTCCACCCGGCAAGTGCCAGCAAGGCTGTTCCTTCATTGTTCAACGGCCTGGGTGACTACACGATCTATCCTACCAGCTACAATGCGGAACTGCTTACTCCTGCCTTCAAGAAGTACATTGCTGTGACAAATGTCTATAAGACAGACGATCCTTCAATAAGTGCAAAGGGTGGCGACACGGCAGCCAAGTCTGTGATGAACCTGACCAACAGCAACAGCGAAGGCTTCATCAAAGTCCTTGAGGGAAATGTTGCATCTGTTACATTCCATCCGCAGAACATCGGTTACACCTATGAGATAGTTTATTCTGCTCTTGACTATCATGGCAAGATTTCAACACGCAGGTTCTATGTAACCGTAAAGTAACCTTGTAAAACAATTGAACAATATGAAAAGAATATCAAAATTTGTCTCGGCCATACTGCTGATGTCTGTATGTGCTGTTTTGCCTACCAAGGCTCAGAATGCCGGTAGTCAGAAGTATGATTATGATTTCAATCCCCATTGGTTCATTCAGCTCCAGGGCGGTGGACAATACACTTTGGGCGAGATTGAATTGAAGAAACTGCTTTCACCTAACGTTCAGTTATCATTAGGTTATGAGTTCACTCCCGTGGTAGCTGCCCGTCTGTCAGTTGATGCTTGGCAGAGTAAGGCCGGTATAGCCGGAAAGTGGGCTGATCTTGGTAATGTCGGTCAGGAACTGAAGTGGAAATGGAACTATGTGGCTCCATCAATCGATGTGATGTTTGACATGACCAACTTCCTTGGTGGTTTCAATCCCGAGCGTAAACTTTCAGTAAGCGTTTTCGGCGGTATAGGTGCCAACTTCCCGTTTGCTAATGATGAAGCAAAGGATGCCGATGCTGAACTGAAGACCCGCTATGGTCGTACAGACACTCAGCTCCAGCTCCTTTGGGAGGGTCCTTTTGAGGAAGGTCCTCTCGGTGAGAAGGGCTGGTCCGGTCTGGTACGTTTCGGAGGTGACTTCGACTATCATCTGAACGACAACTGGTCAATCGGTCTTGAGGCCAATGCCAACATCGTGAACGACCACTACAACTCAAAGAAGGCTGCCAATGCCGACTGGTATTTCAATATCCTTGGTGGTGTAAAGTACTGCTTCGGCCAGACCTATTCAAAGAGGCCTGCCAGCGATCCTCTTGCAGCTGCTCTTGCCGCAGTAGCCGCTGCCCAGAATGTTGCTCCTCAGCAGCCTGTTGAGAGAATCATTGAGAAGACCATTGAGAAGGAGGTTCCTTATCTCTATGAGGAGATCTACTTCACAATCAACAAGTACAACATCAACAAGAGTGAGGAATACAAGGTCCGTCACATCGCTGACTTCCTGAAGCAGAATCCTGACGCAAAGGTTTCAATCACTGGTCATGCTGACAGCAACACCGGTACAAAGTCAATCAACCAGACTCTGTCAGAGAAGCGTGCCGCTGAGGTGGCCAAGGTTCTTACCGAGCAGTACGGAATCAGCAGCTCACGCATCTCTACCGATGCCAAGGGTGACACCGCTAACTTCTACAGCGGCAGCAACTATGAGCTGAACCGTGTATGCGTCTGCATAGGTAAGTAATTTGATACTACTTATTCATTGAATCATGCCTGTTACCTGGTATTGTCAGGCAACAGGCATGATTTCTTAAAACACTTTATGAGGAAACTACTACTTATTGTCTCATTCTTCCTGTCAGCATGGACAGCAGTCTATTCTGCGGATCCTGTTGATGGCTATTACAGGGTACACAACCTTAAGACTGAAAGGTATGTCTATGTAACAGACAATACCGGAAGGATAAACTACCAGGCTATGGATGCTGATATGAAAGCCATACAGTTGTGGAAGAATCATGACAGGACCATTTCGGATCCGGCATCGGTGATTTATCTCCAGTATAAGGGAGAGGGTTCCGGAGGAAAATATTATGACCTCAAGTGTCAGAGTACCGGAGTCCATGATATAATAAACTATTATGTTTATCTGCATGAATCCAAAGGTACTTATCAGCTTTATGCCGAGGGTAAATATCTTTGTGACAATGAGACTACAGAGATAGAGCAGGGTTGGTTAGGTATGGACCGTTCAGGTGATTACCGCCGTTGGGTTGCTACCTACGTTGATGTTACAGGTGATGAGTATTTCGGAATTTCCCCCTCTGTAAAATCCGGCAGCAGATACTACCATCCTTTCTATGCCGATTTCGGTTTCACGCCGTATTCGGAGGGAATCAAGGTGTGGTATATCTCGAAAACCGATCCTGAATGTGTGGTTATCAGCGAACTGAAGAGTAAGGTCATTCCGGCAAGGACTCCTGTCATTATTGAGTGTTCCTCCAAATATCCTACGAACAACAGGCTTGACCTGAAATATTCGTATGCGTCGGGTCCTGCAGACAACCGGCTTAAGGGTGTCTATTTCAATAACCCTGACAGGCCGAAGTCAAAAGATTCCCGAACGGAGTTTGATCCTGCTACTATGCGTGTGCTTGGTATAACAGCCGAAGGCAAGCTGGGTTATATCCTCTCCACTGTAAAACCAGACAAAAAGAACGGTAAGCAGTATCTGGAGGCTAACCAGTCTTATCTTGTCGTGGGTGAGAATATGGCAGAGGAACTGCCTATAGTGACTGAAGAGGAGTATGAACTGATTCTGCAGGAGCGTGTTATAGCTTCGGCAAGGAAGACGGCAGATGACATGAAATACACCGTATATATGATTTCAGGACGCAAGGTGGGAGAGCTTGACGAGAAACAGCTTAATGCCCTGCCTGATGGTATCTATATCGTCAATAACAGGAAATTCGTTGTGGGAAGATAAGAGTAACTTCCCCGATATATAATCAAAGGGAGCTTTGCGGCTCCCTTTGATTTTTTTGTGTGGTCAGAACAACCGGTAGGAAATGCTTATGTTGATGACCGGGTAAACTTTGAGTGGTTTGACAAGGTCCACGTAATGTCCTACCTGACCCATGACGTTGTCCAGTCCGCGGACAATCTCTGTGCCATCATGGGTATAGACTCTTGGAGTGCCTCCCCAGAACATCATCCCGCAGTATGCGTTGAAATGCAGACGGTCATTGCGCGGGTCAAGCACCCCTTCATATCCAGCCCCGATATAGGGACGGAAGGCGTTCACTTTCATCCTGGCCTTGACCATATTGTCGGCATCCGGTTCCATAATGTATGGAGTGCCATCCTTGAAGTCTCCGATATGCATACCCATGCGGCCGGCTTCAAGAATCTTTTCATTTACAAACGGTGGCAGCTCCAATCCCATGAAAACTCCGTCAAGTTCGCTTTCATCGTTGTACTCGATGTCGTAAACCTTCTCATAGATGTTGTTGTACATCGAGACGGAGATGAGTGTGGTCATCTCTTCTGTCTTGTTATAGGCTATACCGACTGTTGACGGCCCTGTATAGAAACCGGCTGTGAAATACCATCGGTCATCGCGAAAGGGAAAGACATCGACAAGCATCCTGAAATTGTGGAAACGGGGCTCAGCAAACATATCCACGTTCTGGTCAATCCCGAATCCTGTCATCTCATAGAGATAGTCCGCCATGCGGTCAAAATGTGATCTGCCTTCGCTGTCATAGCCCGGATCACCATCCTCGCCGACCTGGATTTCAAAATGGAGGGTCTTCCGGAAACGGGGTATCCAGTCGAATCCCGTGCGAACCCTGAACTGGTGATTAAGCCGTGATTCCACTCCGAATCCTAATCCTGTGGAGCCGGTCTCGACCGACAGATTAAGGTCAGGATTCAGGTTCGGGTTAATATCCTGAAAGAAACTTTTGAAATCCAGGTTCTTGACAAAATCAAAAGGTCCGGCGGCGGCTCTGCCTGAGACAAGTACCGCTGCCAGAACTGCTGATATAAGTCTGGAATATTTCATTCTGTTGTTATTTGACAAGTTCCATTCCCGCTTTGATGGCTTTTTCATTAAGGGGAAGGTATTTCCAGTTACGCTCTGATACTGAGTGCTTGATGCCCTCCATGACATATTCCACATCCAGAATGGGACGGATTTTCATGAAGGCGCCAAGAAGGAACATATTGGCAACCTTGGTGGCGTTGATCTTGGCGGCTTCCTCTATGGCCTTTATCGGGTAAATGGTGATATCGGTACGGACAGGCTTGCGGGTGATGGTACTGGGTGTGTAGATAAGTACTCCACCCGGTTTTACCATAGGCTCGAACTTGTCCATAGACTGCTGATTCAGGATGATTGCGGTGCTGAACTTCTGCAGGATAGGGGAGCTTATGCGGCTGTCGCTAAGGATGACCGTGACATTGGCTGTACCACCGCGGATTTCAGGACCGTATGACGGCATCCAGGATACTTCCAGTCCTTGCATGAGACCGGAATAGGCGATTATTTTTCCCATGGAGAGGACACCCTGTCCTCCGAAACCTGCTATTATTATCTCTTCTGTCATGATATTGCCCTTGTTTATCTCGGTGCGTTCATGTCCATGACAAGCCTGCCATCGACTTTCATGTCACCGAGAGGATATTTCTTGAACATGTTTTCCACCATCCAGTCATTTGCAGCCTTCGGTGTCAGACCCCAGCCGGAATTGCAGTTTGACACGACTTCCACAACTGAGGTGCCTTTCTTGTCACGCTGGTTCTCGAAAGCCGTACGCAGAGCTTTCTTGAGCTTACGTACATTGGCCGGAGTGTGGACAGAGTGGCGCGTCACATAGCATACTCCGTCAAGCTGAGCCAGCAAAGGGGTTATATTGAGTGGGTACCCCATTGTCTTCACATCACGTCCGCGCGGGCATGTGGTGGTCTTCATCCCCTCAAGTGTGGTAGGGGCCATCTGACCTCCGGTCATACCGTATATGCCGTTGTTGATGAAAACAATCACTATGTTCTCGCCACGGTTGCAGGCATGGATGGTCTCTCCGGTTCCGATGGCCGCCAGGTCACCGTCACCCTGATAGGTGAACACATATTTGTCCGGCTGGACACGCTTGATGCCGGTAGCTACGGCACAGGCGCGTCCGTGGGCTGCCTCCACGACGTCGAACTTATAGAAGTCATAGAGGAATACAGAGCATCCTACAGGTGAGATACCGATTACATCATGCTCTATTCCCATCTCTTCAATTACTTCGGCAATGGTGCGTACGACAACACCGTGACCGCATCCGGGGCAGAAGTTGAACTGCTTTTCGGCCATGAGACGGCTTTTCTGATATACCAGATTCTCAGGTTTGATTATATCTTTTACTTCCATTACCGTGTTTATTTGATATTAAAATAATCATAGAGTGCGTTCTCTATCTCCTCCGGAGTGGGAACCATACCGCCAAGACGGCCGAAGAAACCTACAGGCTTGCGGCCTTCCACTGCGAGGCGTATATCCTCAATCATCTGTCCGGCGCTGAGCTCCACTGACATGAGACCCTTGACACGCTTCTCATCGGCAAGAGCGCGTATCTCACCGTAAGGGAAGGGATAGAGGGTTATGGGGCGGAAAAGGCCTATCTTATGACCTTTGGCGCGGGCAAGCTCTATGCTCTTCTGTGCAATGCGGGCAATTATGCCGAATGCCACAATCACATACTCGGCATCGTCGCACTGGATCATCTCGTAGCGAACCTCGTTCTTCTCCATTTCGCGGTACTTCTTCTGGAGACGGATATTCACCAGTTCATGTTCCTGGGGAAGCAGGTTGAGAGATGTAACGAAGCGGCGTTCCTTTCCTTCGGGAGTGCCGTTGGTCGCCCATTCTGGATACTCGGTAAGACGGGGACGCTGTTCCGGAAGGTATATTTTCTCCATCATCTGTCCAAGGGCACCGTCTGCCAGGATCATGGTGGGGTTACGGTATTTGAAAGCGAGGTCAAAGCCGAGTGCTATGAAATCGGCAAGTTCCTGAACGGATGAAGGGGCAAGGGTAAGAAGTTTGTAGTCTCCGTGACCACCGCCCTTGACGGTCTGGAAATAGTCGGCCTGACTGGGCTGGATAGTGCCTAATCCGGGGCCTCCACGTGACACGTTTATGAGGAGGCAGGGCAGTTCAGCACCGGCAATGAATGAAATGCCTTCACTCATAAGGCTTATACCGGGACTTGACGATGATGTCATGACCCTGTGTCCTGTCGATGCTCCGCCATAGACCATATTGATGGCGGAGACTTCACTCTCAGCCTGGAGGACAGCCATGCCTGTGCGGGCTGTGGCATCGGTCTCCATGAGATATTCCATCACCTCTGTCTGGGGCGTGATGGGATATCCGTAAAAGGCATCGGCACCGGCGCGTATAGCAGCCTCGGCAATCGCCTCGTTGCCTTTCATAAGTCTCATTTCTCTTTCTTTCATAATTACTCCTCTACTTTTACCCTATAGACGGAGATAACTCCGTCAGGGCAGATAATGCCACAGTTGGTACAACCTATGCATGATTCGGGATTCACCATATATGCGTAGTGGTAACCCTTGCTGTTCACTGCTGTTGACATGCCTATGACTCCCTTGTCACAGGTATGTACACACAGTTCGCAACCCTTGCATCTTTCACTGTCAACTGTGATAGCACCTTGGATTCTAGCCATGATAATATTGATTGTTTTGGTATGTTCGGGGTATCGCGATTACTTTGGTGACAACTTGTTTCCGGTACGTGCGTATTCTACCAGATTTATATCGAAAATCAGGGTGGAGTAGCCGGGTACCTTGTTGACGTCAGACTTGCCGTAGCCGAGAGTATAGGGTATGCATATCCTCCATCTGTCACCCACATGCATGTGCTGGAGTGCCGTGACGACACCGTCAACAAGTCCTGAAACGACGAAGGAGGACGGTTTGTTCACCTCCGGTTCAAGATCTGGAGTGGTGTAGGACTGGTCCAATACCTGGCCGTTCGGGTAATTGTCTGTAGGAATAAGACGGAGACGATAGTTAATCCTTATGCTGTCCGTATAGAGCGGGGAGCCGTTACCGTCACTCTTGGAGAGTATCTGACAGTATATGAAGTCAGTGTTCCCTTTTTCAGCTTTGGGATCCAGCCTGTAAGAGGCAAGTCTGAAGATTTTGCCGGGACCGGCATCCTTCTCTGTAAGCTTGTTGTCACACCTTGCCGCCATATCATCGATATAGGCAAGGTTTCGCTCTTTCCAATCGTGGTGGTCGTCATATTCCTCCGACTCCTTGCATGAACTGAGACAGACAGATGCAAGTGCGAGTGCAAGGCATATTACCGGGACTCTCTTCATGGTCAAAGGGTTTTGAGCACGCTCGTTATCGAAACCGTGTCGGAAAGGATGTTGCAAAGGTCTGCAATGTTCACTCTCTGCTGCTCCATTGTGTCGCGGTTACGCAGGGTTACTGTCCTGTCCTCAAGGGACTGGTGATCGACGGTAACGCAGAACGGTGTGCCTATGGCATCCTGGCGGCGGTAGCGCTTGCCGATGGAATCCTTTTCGTCATACTGGCAGTTGAAGTGGAACTTGAGGTCGTTCTGGATGGTGCGTGCCAGTTCGGGAAGTCCGTCTTTCTTTACGAGCGGCAGTATGGCCAGTTTGATCGGGGCAAGCGGTGCAGGCAGATGAAGCACTGTGCGGGTCTCGCCGTTCTCAAGGGCCTGCTCCTCGTATGAGGCACACATCACGCTCAGGAACATGCGGTCAACTCCTATTGATGTTTCAATCACGAACGGAGTATAGCTTTCGTTTGTTTCGGGATCGAAGTACTTGATGCTCTTGCCGCTGAACTTTTCATGCTGTGAGAGGTCAAAGTTGGTGCGACTGTGGATACCCTCCACCTCCTTGAATCCGAAAGGCATGAGGAACTCTATGTCGGTTGCGGCGTTGGCGTAGTGGGCCAGTTTGTCGTGGTCATGGAAACGGTAGTGGTCTGCGCCGAATCCAAGTGCCTGGTGCCATTTCATACGGGTCTCCTTCCACTTGGCAAACCAGTCAAGCTCGGTGCCGGGCTTGATGAAGAACTGCATCTCCATCTGCTCGAACTCACGCATGCGGAAGATGAACTGTCGGGCCACTATCTCGTTACGGAAGGCCTTACCAATCTGGGCTATTCCGAATGGTATCTTCATGCGGCCGGTTTTCTGGACATTCAGATAGTTCACGAATATGCCTTGTGCAGTTTCAGGCCGCAGGTATATCTTCATGGCACCGTCGGCAGTAGAACCCATTTCGGTCTGGAACATAAGGTTGAACTGGCGGACATCGGTCCAGTTGCGGGTGCCGCTTATGGGACAGACAATGCCTTCGTCCAGGATTATCTGCTTGAGCTCGTCAAGATTGCCGTCGTTCATGGCCTTCCTGTAACGCTCATGCAAAGCCTCGCGTTTTGCTGCATGCTCCAGCACGTTGGCTGATGTGGCGCGATACTTGGCCTCATCGAAAGAGTCTCCGAAACGTTTGCGGGCCTTGGCAACCTCTTTCTCTATCTTTTCGTCATACTTGGCGATCTGGTCCTCAATCAGCACGTCTGCACGGTAACGCTTCTTGGAGTCGCGGTTGTCGATCAGAGGGTCATTGAAGGCATCCACATGACCTGAGGCCTTCCAGATGGTAGGATGCATGAAAATGGCGGAATCTATACCCACTATGTTGTCATGCAACAGGACCATGCTCTGCCACCAGTAGTTCTTGATGTTGTTTTTCATCTCGACTCCCAGCTGTCCGTAGTCATAGACAGCACCGAGTCCGTCGTAAATCTCACTTGACGGGAAAACGAACCCGTACTCTTTGCAGTGTGCAACAATCTTTTTGAAAATGTCTTCTTGTGCCATTTGTAAATTGTTCCGGAAAAATTTCCGCAAAGGTAATCCTTTTATTTCATAAAGGTGGCAACTGACCTGAAATAACGGTCGTGTGTTTGTAATAATTAAGAATATGTTTTGATATGTTTTGATTTGTTCCGTGATAATCAAAACGGATTCCCAGAAACCGGGATTGTTGAAAAGTCTTGTGGGATTCAGCCCAATTCAGAATGTCACGTACTGGGAAAATCCGTTGAAAAGCATTAATTTCGCATCGGGAAAAACAAAGGACAGAATATGGACGATGACAACGGGTTTTCCGGCGAAGGTCTTGAATCCGGAATTGAAACGGAAAGCGGACAGACTATCGCCCATTCCGCTTACACTCCGTTGAAGGATGATACGGGGATGATCCGGCATCAGCTCTCCGGCATGTACCAGGGCTGGTTCCTGGATTATGCCTCTTCAACGATTCTTGACCGTGCTGTCCCTCATTTCGTAGATGGTCTCAAACCTGTGCAGAGGCGTATCCTTCACTCCATGAAACGCCTTGATGACGGGCGCTTCAACAAGGTGGCGAATATTGTGGGACATACGATGCAATTTCACCCCCATGGAGATGTGTCAATAGGCGACGCATTGGTTCAGATGGGACAGAAGAACCTTCTGATCGAATGCCAGGGAAACTGGGGAAATATTCTTACAGGTCATAAAGCCGCAGCTCCAAGATATATCGAAGCCCGCCTTTCGAAATTCGCTCTCGAAACCCTGTTCAACCCCAAGACAACAGAGTGGAAAGCCTCATACGACGGCCGTAACAAGGAGCCTGTCACGCTGCCGGTCAAGTTTCCTTTGCTGCTGGCTCAGGGTGCCGAAGGTATTGCGGTGGGTCTTTCATGTAAGATAATCCCTCATAACTTCAATGAACTTTGTGACGCTGCGGTTTCATATCTCAACAATGAGGAGTTCCATCTGTATCCTGACTTCCAGACCGGCGGGGCGGTGGACGTGTCACGTTACAATGACGGCGAACGGGGTGGAATGATACGAATCCGCGCCAAGATATCCAAGGAGGCGGACAACAAGACTCTTGTCATAACAGAGATTCCTTACGGAGAGAACGTGATGACACTGTGTGATTCTATCGTAAAGGCCGGTGAAAAGGGGAAAATAAAGATCCGTAAGGTTGAGAACCTGACCGCGGACAAGGTTGAGATCCGCATATCCCTTGCACCCGGAGTATCATCGGACAAGACTATTGACGCTCTGTATGCCTTCACAAACTGTGAGGTCAGCATATCGCCCAACTGTTGCGTGATCGATGAAAACAAGCCTCATTTCCTGACGGTGAGCGATGTGCTCCGTAAATCGGTGGATAACACTAAGGAGCTGCTGCGCCGCGAACTTGAGATTGCCAAGGGTGAGTTGCTTGAACAGCTGCATTTTGCCTCGCTGGAGGAGATTTTCATAGAAGAGCGTATCTACAAGGATATTGAATTCGAGCAGGCAGAGAATATGGATGCGGCTTGTGAACATATTGATGAACGTCTCACTCCCTATTATCCGCAGATGATACGTGAGGTCACCAAGGATGACATCCTCAAGCTCATGGAGATAAAGATGGCCCGTATTCTCAAATTCAACAAGGATAAAGCTGAGGAGGCAATGGCGAAGATGAAGTCCGAAATAGCAAGGATTAACCGGGATCTTTCCGATATGGTGGGTGTGACCATAAAATGGTTCCGGATGCTGAAGGACAAATATGGAGGCGATTATCCGCGCAGGACTGAAATCAAGAACTTTGACACGATAGTGGCAACCAAGGTGATAGAGGCTAATCTTAAGCTTTATATAAACCGTGCTGACGGTTTTATCGGTACTGAACTGAAAAAGGATGAATATGTCTGCAACTGTTCCGAAATAGACGATGTCATCCTGTTCTACAAGGATGGTCGCTACAAGGTGGTCAAGGTGGCTGACAAACTCTTTGTGGGACAGAATGTACTGTTTCTGAATGTCTTCAAGAAAAATGACAGGCGCACCATCTACAACGTAGCCTATCGGGACGGCAAGAATGGGGCATGTTTTGTCAAGAGGTTCGCCGCAACAGGCCTTACACGTGACAAGGAGTATGATCTGACCCAGGGAAAGCCCGGTTCCAGGATCCTTTATTTCTCGGCTAACCAGAACGGAGAGGCCGAGGTGGTCAAGGTGACGCTCAAACCCAATCCCAAATTGCGCAAGCAGGTCTTTGACAAGGATTTCCGGGAAATCAACATAAAAGGCCGACAGTCTATGGGAAATCTGCTCACGAGGAATGAGGTACAGAGAATCGGACTCAAGTCCCACGGAACCTCTACGCTTGGCGGACGTAAGGTCTGGTATGACAGGGACATTATGCGCCTTGATTTTGACGGACACGGTGAATATATCGGTGAATTCGACAATGAAGACCTTTTACTCGTTATTCTGCAGAATGGAGAGTATTATACTACCGCCCCTGATCCGAACTGCCATTTTGACGGAAAAATCATGAAAATAGAGAAGTTTGAGCGGGGTAAGGTCTGGACAGCCCTACTGTACGATGCTTCTCAGAATAATTATTTATACATAAAGAGGTTTGTTTTCGATCCTTCTTCCAAGAGGTTGGGTTTTCTCGGGGAAGACAAGGGGAGCAGGCTTGTACTCCTTACTGATACATGGTTCCCACGTTTTCTTGTGACTCTGGGCGGGAATGACAGTTTCCGTGATCCGATTGAAATAGATGCGGAACAGTATGTTGGAGTTAAGGGCATGAAAGCCCGAGGCCGCCGTGTCACATCGTACAAGGTTGAGAAGGTGGAGGAACTGGAGCCTTTGCGCTTCCCTGACGCTGATGCAGAGAATATTCCTGAAGCGCCTTTCAGTGATACTGATATAAATAATGAATCTGGATCCTATGAAGACAATGACAAACAGGAAGACAGGCAGCTGTCGCTTTTCTGAACCGGTTTTCAGGATTACCGCTGCCGTCATGGTCCTGGGGCATCCCTTTATCCTGAATGCCCAGACATCACCGATGGCCGGAGTCCTTCCTTCGGTGAATGAGGTAGTGGAATGCCTGTCTGTCGGTGTGGGACATTCGGCTGTAGTGGATGAGTACCTTTCACCGAATCTTTATTCAGGTCTTTCAGTTGTGACAAGACAGGACAGGATGGGTTACCGTGGCAGTGAGAAACTGTTCCAATATTACCGGACCAGTTCTTCGCTGTCAGCCAGTCATCTTGGGAACAGCACCGGTAACGGCGTCCAGATTGAAGCTGCTGCGGTTATGACCCGTGTCTGGGAAAGGCAGTTGCTGCATTACAAATATTACGACCTGTTGCTTGGACCTTCGGTTACGGGTGGCCTGGATGCAATATATAATCTGAGGAATTCCAACAACCCAGCCAATGTGCATGGTTGGATTGCTGCCGGAGCGGGGGCAGACAGTATGTTCCGTTTCAGGCTTTGGAAACGTCAGCTGGCTCTTGACGCTTCAGTCAGTATGCCTCTCATGGGTCTCTTCTTTGTACCGGAATACAATTTACCATATTATCTGCTTTATGAAGAGAGACTTTATGGCAAGGCTTTGCATTTCATGCACCCTTTCAATGTGACTGTCCTTAGCCATGACCTGGCTCTTTTCGTTCCCATGGGCAGGAATCAGCTGTCACTATCCTTCTCTTTTGACATCATGTCTCACAGGCTTGGCGGTAATGATTCGGGAATCTGTCATTCCCGTTTCAACTTGGGTTATGTTCACCGGTTCGAACGCAAATACAACGGCCGATGAAAAGATTTGACTCCAAATATACACTGATTTTAGTGGTCCTGCTCTGCTTCAGTTCCGGCTCGTGTCAATTACGGGATGCTGCGGATGGTTATCCCGACACTCCAAGCGGCAATTTTGAGGCCCTCTGGAACATTATGGACACCCATTACTGTTTCTTTGACCTTAAGCAACGTGAACTTGGAGTTGACTGGGATGCCGTCCATGACAGATACAAAGCCCTTATTGACGATGGAATGGGTGATTTTTCCCTTTTTGAGGTCCTGACAAAGATGCTTGGAGAACTTAAGGACGGACATGTAAACCTTTACGGGAAATATGATGTGGGGCGCAACTGGACGTGGAAAACCGATTATCCTCCTAATCTGTCAAACGATATTAGGAAAGCGTATCTCGGAAATGACTACAATATAGCTGCCTCCGGTTGTTTTTACAGGATTTTGCCGGACAACATAGGATATCTGGTGATAGAATCTTTCTCCAACACTATTCCCGATTCCAAGCTTGATGCCGTCCTGAGTTGGTTCGGGGTGTGTAACGGCTTGATCATCGATATCAGGGACAATGGAGGGGGATTGCTGACTGAAGCGGAGAAAGTGGCTTCCAGATTCACCGATGAAAAGGTTCTTTGCGGATATATAAGATATAAGGACGGTCCCGGGAGGAATGATTTTTCAAAACCGGAACCGGTTTATGTGGAACCGGCCCTGACCCGTCTCAGATGGCATAAGCCAGTGGCGGTACTGGTGAATCGCGGGTGTTTCAGCAGTGCCAATGACTTTGCCGTCAGGATGAAGACTCTTCCCGGAGTGGTCCTGTTCGGAGACAGGACAGGCGGTGGTGGGGGATTACCCTTTTCATCGGAACTTCCTAACGGATGGTCTGTCAGGTTTTCCTCTGCTCCAATGTACGATGCCAACATGAACGAAATAGAGAGTGGAATAGACCCGGATGTTCCGGTAAGCATGTCGGAAAGCGACCTTGCAAAAGGTATGGATACATTGATCGAGTCTGCCAGAAGGTGGATTAACGGTATGATAATAAATCCTTAAATCAACTTAATGATGAAGAAGATAAAATTATGTGCGGCCCTCCTGGCCGTTTTGCTGATGATGCCCTCCTGCGGCTCCGCCAGGAAAGGGAAAGTTCTGAAGATCGATTTCAAGAATCCCATAGCCGAGAGGAATGTGGGCGGTTCGTCGATTGACATCATGTCTTTAGTCCAGGGCACCCCCGGATCTGTCACTTTGCTGAGCTATGTCAATGCCATTGATGCAGCGGCCGGGGACAAGAATATCAGTATGATTTACATGACTCCTGAGAATATCTCGGCCGGGACTGCCCAGCTGGAGGAGCTCAGGGCTGCTCTCGCCCGTTTCAGGAAATCCGGAAAGCCGGTTGTGGCATATTGCGGGAACCTGGACAACGCTTCCTATTATATCGCGTCGGTGGCGGACAAGGTTATACTTGACCCTGCGTCGGAGAGTATGATAACAGGTGTAGGCAGCCAGATGATATTTCTCAAGGACCTGTTCGATGCTTTGGGTGTTGATGTGCAGCTGATACGTCACGGCAAGTATAAATCGGCTGGAGAAATGTTTACCCGCAGCAGTTCAAGTCCGGAAAACCGCCTTCAGAATGAAGCGCTCATCAACTCTATCTGGAACACGATGTCCAGTGAGATTGCCGGTTCACGGGGATTCTCAGAGGAGCAGTTCAATGGCTGGGTGGAGAATCTGGACCTGTGTACTCCTGATGATTTCAAGGCCAAAGGCCTTATTGACGAGACCTGGTACAAGGATGAGGTGGAGAAGTATCTTTGTGAGCAGAACGGAGTTAAGGAAATCGGAGAGGTGGACTTCGTGAAGATCAGCAAGTATGCATCAAAGGTAAAGAAGGGAAGCCGAAGGAACAGGATCGCGGTTGTCTATGCCGACGGCGAGATTGTAAACAGCGGAACGAATGCCGACATTGTGGGTTCAAGTATGGCCAATACCCTCAAGAAGGTGCGTGAGGACAAGAAGATAAAGGCTGTAGTGTTCCGGGTGAACTCTCCGGGCGGCAGTGCACAGGCTGCCGAGGCTATCAGGCATGAGATCCAGCTGCTTCGGGCAGAGAAACCGGTTATTGTAAGTTTCGGCGACTATGCTGCTTCGGGCGGTTATTGGATATCGGCCGAGTCCGACCGTATTTTCTCTGACTGTAACACGATTACCGGTTCAATAGGTGTGTTCGGTATGGTTCCAAGTTTAGGGAATGCCATCAGAAAGAACCTGAAGGTGAATATAGAGACACTGGGTACTTCGTCACACAGTGACATGATGAGTGGTATGCGGAAACTCAATGATGCCGAGGTGGAATATGTCCAGAGACAGATAGAGAAGATTTATGACGATTTCACAGGTCTGGTGTCGAATGGCCGTGGAATTTCAAGGGACAGTGTCGATGCTATAGGGCAGGGACGTGTCTGGTCTGGGGCAGATGCGATGAAGATAGGTCTGGTGGATTGTAAGGGAGGTCTCCAGGATGCAATCGACTATGCTGCCGGTAAGGTGGGTCTTGACAAGAGCGCATACCGTATCAGTGAGTATCCTGAAAAAAAGGATGTTTCGCTGCTCCAGATCCTCTCAGGAAACGGTTCCGATGACCCGGATGAGAACCTGACCACCAGTGTGGACCAGAATCCGTCGCTCGCAGGACTGTTCCCGTCCATTGCAAGGATGCGTGAACTGGGAAGCGCCACTCTGATGCTCCGTATGGAGAATGTGATTGAAATAAAATGATGTTTGGCGGTTACGGCTAAAACAACTACTTTTGCAGCGCGTTCCGGATCAGGAGCGCGCTTTGATTGCGGGCGTGGCGGAATTGGCAGACGCGCCAGACTTAGGATCTGGTATCTCACGATGTGTAGGTTCAAGTCCTATCGCCCGTACAGGGAGACAGGTGGCACGAAAGCCACCTGTTTTGTATATTGTACGGAGAAGTTTTCTGTAGCCGGATGAGCCGCTGTCCGGCCTGTTTCCGGAACTTACGGTTCCCTGCAGCTACCGATATGCGGACATACCCGTTCCGGATGTCTTCTTGCCATCCTATTTCGTTAGGATGATTGGATATACTGATTCCTTTTTTTCTTATTTTTGCGGTACTATGAAGATTGATGAAATCTACAGCAGATTCGTGGAGTGTAAGGGTGTTACAACTGACAGTCGCAGGATTAATGCCGGATTGATGTTTTTCGCCCTTAAAGGAGAACGTTTTGACGGGAACCGTTTCGTTCATGATGCTTTGGAACAGGGTTGTCCGTTTGCTGTGATGGACGATTCATCTCTGTCCGATCCATCCGACAACAGGATGATACTTGTCGATAATGTACTGGCAACACTTCAACAGCTTGCTGCATTACATCGTAGGAAAATAGGGACAACGGTCATCGGTATAACCGGTACTAACGGGAAGACCACTACCAAGGAACTGACCAATGCGGTGATGTCAACCACTTTCAACGTGTTGTGTACCCAGGGAAACCTGAATAATTCAATAGGTGTGCCTGTAACGGTGCTTGGCCTTAAACCCGAACATCAATATGCAATAGTAGAGATGGGTGCCAGCCATCCCGGTGATATTAAAGAGCTGGTCGAGGTGTGCCAGCCGGATTATGGACTTATTACGAATGTGGGGAAGGCGCACCTTTCAGGCTTCGGATCGTTTGAGGGTGTCAAACGCACAAAGGGTGAACTATATGACTGGCTTCGTGGGCATGACGGCACAGCGTTCGTCAACCGTGACAATGAACACCTGCTGCAGATGTCAGCCGGTCTGCCTTTGGTTGAGTATGGCAGGCCTTGCCAGGACGGCCTTTTCGTGGAAGGTGAGATTATGGAATGCAATCCTTTCGTAAGATTCCGTTGGCGTTGTGGCAGAGGTGGATGGCATGATGTACAGACCAGGCTTATAGGAGCATACAACGTGGATAATGCACTTGCTGCCATAGCTGTCGGACTCAGGTTCGGTGTTCCTGAAGAGAGAGCCTCAGAGGCTGTGGCGGGATATGTTCCGCAGAACAACCGCTCTCAGCTGACCGTGACCAGCCGTAATGTCCTGGTTGTGGATGCATATAATGCAAATCCTACCAGCATGGCTGCGGCAATTGAGAACTTCTGCATCATGAAGGCGTCAGACAAGATGCTGATCCTGGGTGATATGAGAGAACTTGGTGAAGCATCCCGTCAGGAACACGCTCATATTGTGAAGCTGCTTAAGGAGAAAGGGTTTTCTTCGGTGTGGCTCGTGGGAAGGGAGTTTTCTGCTGTGGCGGAAGGATGCGGATTCCGTCTTTTTGCCGATGTTGACCAGGTGATCAGGCAGCTGGAGCAGGAAACGGTGAATGGGAAGACAATACTTATCAAGGGCTCCAACAGTATAGGATTGACCAGAATATTAACAAATTTATAATTATGAAAAAGTTAACAGCTGTTTTTGTATGTGTTCTTGTATGCGGGATTATGTCCGCACAGTTGAAGGTCTCCATCATGGGTGATTCATATTCAACCTTTACGGGTTCCATGCCCAGGTATTATGACACTTTCTATCCCAACCAGTTCTGCGGTGTTACCGAGCAGAGCCAGCAGTGGTGGGCACAGGTGATTGAAAAGAACGGATGGGTGCTGGAGAAGAATGACTCCTGGTCCGGCAGTACCGTATGCTGCCGCGGATACAACCATGATGACTATTCGGACCGTGCCTTTGTGACACGCCTGAACTGCATCGGCAACCCCGATATCCTGTTCATATTCGGCGGAACGAATGACGACTGGACACACGAGCCTTTCGGTGACTACAAGTATTCAGGCTGGACCAAGGAGGACCTTTACGGATATCGTCCAGCAATGGCTTATCTGCTGGATAACCTCAAGAAGCTCTATCCCAAAATGAAAATCTATTCAATCCTGAATGACGGTATGTCAGAGAATCTGGGTGAGTCCATGAGGGAGATATGCAAGCACTATGGCGTGCCCGTGATTGCCGTTGAAGGTATTGAGAAACGCATGAATCATCCTACAGCAGCCGGCATGACCAAGATTGCCGAGCAGATTCAAACCTTCCTGGACGCTGAGAAGAAGTGATAGCCAGGATAATGGGAATAGTCAACGTGACGCCTGACTCGTTCTGGAGCGGTTCGCGTGTGCAGGACAAGGCTTCACTCCTGGAGCGTGTCCGAATGATGGTTTCCCAAGGTGCCGATGCTATAGATATTGGCGGTTGCTCCACCAGGCCTGGAGGTATTCAGCCTACGGAACAGGAGGAGATGGAACGCCTTAGGTGGGGGCTGGATGCAATCCGTGAGAGTTTTCCTGATTTGCTGCTGTCGATCGATACCTATCGTCCTCAAATTGCGGAACGCTGTGTCAGGGAGTGGAATGCCGATATTATAAATGATGTACACGGCGGTACCCCTGAAATGTACGATGTTGTGGCTGAGACCGGTGCACAGTATGTGCTGACATGGGCTGAACCGGTACGGAGTGATCCCGTAGGTGAGATGATCTCTTTCTTTGAGCATAAATTGGAGCTGATTGAGAGAGCGGGAGTTGATGTAAGGGAGAAAATTGTTCTTGACCCCGGGTATGGGTTCGGCAAAACGTTGGAACAGAATTATACGGTCCTGTCCCATCAGGCAGAGCTGCACAGGTTCGCCCTTCCTGTGCTGTCAGGGCTGTCGCGCAAGTCATTGGCGTGGAAATTGCTCGGCATCACTCCCGATGAGGCATTGCCGGCGACTGTCACGTTGAATACTGTAGCACTTTTGGAAGGGGCTGATTGGCTTCGTGTGCATGATGTCAGGGAGGCTGTCCAAACGGTGATGATAATACAGACATTAAAAAACAACAAACTGAGATGATGCCGGGGTTTTTCCCAATCAAAGCCTATGCCGTTGATTTATGTCGCGACACTGTCAAGCGGGCAAGCCCGATGGCCCTCGTTGCTACAAACCTCTCATCTCAAATCTTAACTGATCTATGAATGATTATCTGATCAATTTCGGAATCAAGGACCTGATCGACATCTTTTGTGTAGCTCTGCTTCTGTTCTATTTCTACAAGATGATGAAGAGGACGGGCTCTCTCAATATGTTTGTGGGGATCCTTGTGTTCATCTTTGTCTGGATGGTGGTGTCCCAGGTGTTGAAGATGCAGCTTCTTGGGGCTATCCTTAACAAGCTTGTCGATGTAGGTGTATTGGCTATCATAATCCTTTTTGCTGATGACATCCGCCAGTTCTTCCGTGAATTAGGAACGACCAGAAGCACACGCAAGGTATTTGAATGGCTCACGCGACGCAAGCATGAGGATGATTCCTCCAAGTGGCTTCCTCTCGTAAATGCCTGTGAAGACATGGGGAGCAGAAGGGAGGGTGCCCTGATTGTAATAGGAAGCAATGATGAACTCCGTGACATCAGGAAAACGGGAGAACCGGTCAATGCAGACATGAACCAGTTGCTCATAGAAAACATTTTCTTCAAGAACAGCCCTCTGCATGACGGAGCTATGATTATTATCGGTGAGCGTATAGATTCCGCTGCCTGCATATTGCCTGTCTCCGCATCGGAAACACTGCCCAAGAGCTTCGGACTGCGTCACCGTGCCGCTATGGGGATAGCTGAGAGAACAAATGCCGTGGCGGTGGTAGTGTCGGAAGAGACAGGCAAGATAACGGCATTCCACAACTCTTCATTCCAAAGTGACCTTGACGCGTCAACTCTCAGGGTGTTCCTCTCGGAACATGTCAGATGAATAGTTCCAGAGTGTCAAACTGTCAGTGATAGGTGACAGTTTGCCCCTGAAGTCCGGATTGGCATGGTTTTGGCATGTTAGAGAGTGTCCGTGCACAGGAGAGCATGGATTTTGGCATGTCTGAATGACAAAACTTTAATATATACGGAAATGAACATCAAACCATTAGCAGATCGCGTTCTGATTCTTCCGGCAGCAGCCGAGGAGAAGACTGTGGGCGGAATCATTATCCCGGACACAGCGAAGGAGAAACCCCTGAAAGGAGAAGTTATTGCAGTAGGAAACGGCACCAAGGATGAGACCATGGTTCTCAAGAAAGGTGACAAGGTCCTGTATGGCAAGTATTCAGGCACAGAGCTTGAAATTGAAGGTGAGAAATACTTGATTATGCGCCAGAGCGATGTTCTGGCCGTGGTTGAATAATAATAACAAGGAGATACTATCATGGCAGCAAAAGAGATACTTTTCAATACCGATGCCCGTGACTTGATGCGTCAGGGCGTTGACGAGTTGGCTAACGCGGTGAAGGTCACATTAGGACCTAAAGGACGTAATGTCATCATAGAGAAGAAGTTCGGTGCTCCCCAGATTTCAAAGGACGGAGTAACCGTTGCTAAGGAGATTGAGCTGGCAGATTCATTCAAGAACACCGGCGCACAGTTAGTAAAGTCTGTGGCCTCAAAGACCGGTGAGGATGCAGGCGACGGTACAACAACCGCTACCGTTCTGGCCCAGAGCATAGTGAACGTAGGTCTTAAGAATGTTACCGCAGGTGCCAATCCGATGGACCTGAAGCGCGGTATCGACAAGGCCGTTGCAGCTGTTGTCGAGAATATAAAGAAACAGTCAAAGGCTGTAGGTGACAACTTTGACAAGATCGAGCAGGTGGCCACAATCTCCGCCAACAATGATGCAGAGATCGGTAAACACATTGCCGAGGCTATGCAGAAGGTTTCAAAGGACGGTGTTATCACCATAGAGGAGGCCAAGGGTCGTGACACATACATCGACGTTGTTGAGGGTATGCAGTTTGACCGCGGCTACCTGTCATCGTACTTCGTAACCGATACCGAGAAGATGAACTGCGTGATGGAGAATCCTCTGATTCTTATCCACGACAAGAAGATATCCAACCTTAAGGACCTGCTTCCAATCCTGGAGCCTGCCGTACAGACCGGTCGTCCTCTGCTCATCATTGCCGAGGATGTTGACTCGGAGGCTTTGACCACCCTGGTCGTAAACCGTCTGCGTTCAGGTCTTAAGATCTGCGCCGTCAAGGCACCAGGATTTGGTGACCGCCGCAAGGAGATGCTTGAGGATATCGCCGTTCTGACCGGTGGATTCGTAATCAGTGAGGAGCGCGGCGTTAAGCTGGAGCAGGCCACAATGGATATGCTTGGCACAGCCGAGAAGATCACCATTACCAAGGATAACACCACTATCGTGAACGGTAAGGGTGAGAAGCAGAAGATCGCTGACCGTGTCGCCCAGATCAAGGCTCAGATCAAGACCACTACAAGTGACTATGACAAGGAGAAGCTCCAGGAGCGTCTTGCCAAACTGTCAGGCGGTGTCGCGGTAATCAAGGTAGGCGCGCCTTCCGAGACCGAAATGAAGGAGAAGAAGGACCGCGTGGATGACGCTCTGTGCGCAACCCGTGCAGCTATAGAGGAGGGTATCGTAGCAGGTGGCGGTGTCGCTTACATCCGTGCCATAAGCGCCCTTGACAAGCTGAAGGGGGAGAATGCCGATGAGCAGACCGGTATCCAGATTATCCGCCGTGCCATTGAGGAACCCTTGCGTCAGATAGTGTTCAATGCCGGCAAGGAGGGTGCCGTGGTCGTCCAGAAGGTGGCAGAGGGAAGCGGCAACTTCGGTTACAATGCACGCTATGACCGCTATGAGGACTTGATGAAGGCTGGTGTGGTGGATCCTGCCAAGGTGGCCCGTGTGGCTCTTGAGAATGCCGCATCAATAGCCGGTATGTTCCTGACCACCGAGTGTGTGATCGTGGAGAAAAAGGAAGACAAGCCGATGCCTGCCATGAATCCCGGGATGGGAGGAATGGATGGCATGATGTAAATGATATCCTGAAACCGGGAATTGAGAAATGGCGGTCTGACAGATCGCCATTTCTTTTTCACCTTTTGTGCTATGGAGGATTTTTTGTAAGTTCGCGGTTGACTTATGAAACAGTTTTGAACGATGATTACACTTGCAATACTGGCTTCGGCCAACGGGACCAACGCCCAGGCGATAATCGAAGCGGTTCGTGACGGATCGCTTGATGCCAGGGTGGCCTTGGTGTTCACGAACAGGGAGGACGCGGGAGTGATAGCCCGTGCACGGAAATACGGCATACCTGTAGAGGTGATTCCATCAAAAGGACATAAGGACCGTGCAGAGTATGATGCCCTGGTGGTGGAAACTCTCAGGAGATATGATGTCGATACAGTGGCTCTTGCAGGATGGATGAGAATTCTGAGTGAGGTGTTCGTCAGTGCGTTTGAAGGAAGGATCCTGAATCTGCATCCTGCTCTTCTTCCCAGCTTCAAGGGTGCTACTGCAATATCCGATGCATACGGGCACGGGGTGAGGATAACGGGTTGCTCGGTGCATCTTGTCACTCCTGAGCTGGATGCCGGACCTGTCATTATCCAGGCTGCGGTACCGGTAAACGGAACTATTGATGAACTTGAGGCTCAGATACACCGCATGGAACACCGCATATTCCCGCAGGCTCTCCAGTGGTTTGCCGAGGGACGTATAGACGTGGATGGGCATAAGGTAATTGTAGCTCCCGCACGGCATAAGGTCAAAAAGATTGATTACATGGAAGGTTGCCTGGTATCACCGGCACTTGAAACAAAGGTTTGATATGAGTAAGGAACAGACCCCGTCGGCACATATATCTGCCGAATACGGCGATATAGCCAAGACAGTGATAATGTGCGGAGACCCGCTCCGTGCAAAGTTCATAGCAGAGAGATATTTAGACAATCCTGTGCTCTATAACGAGATACGTGGAATGCTCGGTTTCACCGGTACATATAGAGGCAAAAGGGTTTCGGTTCAAGGTCATGGGATGGGTATTCCGTCCATCGGGATATATTCTTATGAATTGTTCAATTTCTATGATGTAGAGCGCATTATAAGGATTGGAACCGCCGGTGCCCTGACCGATGACATGAACATTGGAGACATGCTGTTCGCGCAGGCAGCCTGTACGGATTCGGATTACGGACACCAGTATGGCTTCCCTGCAAGGTTTGCACCTATAGCTGATTTCGGTCTGCTTGAGGATGCAGTACATGTGGCTCGGGAGAACAGGTTCCCGTTCCAGGTTGGAAATATATACAGTGCGGATGTGTTCTATGATGAATCATCCAAACAGATGAAATGGGGTAAGTTTGGCGTAAAAGCCGTTGAAATGGAGTCTTCCGGACTATATATCAATGCTGCCGCAGCAGGCAAGAAGGCTCTTACGATATGTACTATATCCGACCAGCTTGTGCGTAAGGAATATGCTACGACCGAACAGCGTCGGACCAGCTTTACCAATATGATGAAGGTTGCACTTGAAATAGCATAACTATATGAATAAATCCGGTTTTTTATTTTCATTGGCCGTTGTAGCCATGATGGTGGCATTCAGTTCATGTGAAGAGGAAGAATATTCCGTTCCTCCACAATACGATTCCATCATCTGTCTGGAGGGTAATCCTGTTGCCGGTGACACATTGACCCTTCAGGTGAGAGCAAAATCACTTGGGAGTTATTACTACCGTGCCAAGTGTGACTGGAGTATAACAGGAGGTTCTCTTTCGTTTTTGGAACCTCCCATTCCAGTGGGTTATTACAGGGATTTCTCGGTGAACAGGAATACGGCGAGCATGACTGTAGTCGATCCGGAACAGTTTCTTCCTTCGGTACGTTTTGTCCCGAAATCTGCAGGAACTTACAATATTGAGTTCCGGATGACTCTCAACATGAGTATGCCCACTAAAGAAGGCTATATGACTTATCAGGTTGGAGGCGCCTCTGTGATACCCGGTGTAGCCGATCCTACACTAAAGGGTTCTGTTACCGTCAGGGCAAAATGATGAACAGCATACCATGAAAACAGTCAAGGAACAGATAGACCATTCGCTCAAAGGCATTTTCAGCCCATCGGAACTGGAGTATGTCCGAAGGGCTCTTTGCATAGAACTTCTGGGAATCAAAGAGATATCGTATTATACTGAAGAGGTCGTAAGACTAAGCACCGGAATGAAGCGTCGGCTTGATGATGCTTTGTTTAAACTATCTTCCGGTGAACCATTACAATATGTCCTTGGAAAAACACCCATGTGCGGTCTTACCTTTCAAGTTGACAGAAGAGTGCTTATTCCCCGTCCTGAAACGTCAGAGCTTGTGGAGCGGATTGCTTCGGACTTGAAAAGGAAGAAGACTGGAAGACTTCTGGACATAGGTACCGGCAGTGGTTGTATAGCCATCGTTCTCTCTCATCTTTTGCCGGATTGGATTATTGAAGGGTGGGATGTAAGCCAGGATGCACTTGAACTTGCAGAGTCCAATAACAGGCTGAATGGTACTGGAGTAACTTTCCGGATGGTTGATATTCTTGGTGATATGGCAGAGAAGGATATTGAAGGTTATGATGTCATTGTAAGCAATCCTCCTTATATTGCTGAGTCTGAAAGCACTGAAATGGAGCGTACTGTTCTTGATTATGAACCTCATGCCGCCTTGTTCGTTCCCGATGATGATCCTTTGCTTTTTTATAGGGTCATTGCCGGATTCGGACTTGAACACTTGCGGCCGGATGGTGCTCTATATTTCGAGATTAATCCACTATATGCCGATGAAATGGTGCCTATGCTAAAATTCAAAGGGTATAGGAAGGTTGAATTGTGTAATGATATTTCCGGAAAACACCGTTTTATCAAATGTCTGTTGTGAATTAAATCTGATACTTATGACTGAAAATGAAGGATTTGAGCGGGCTTACAGATACTGTACAGCTGCAGAACACTGCCGAAGTGAGGTTAAAGCGATGCTTGAGAGGCATCAGACGGATGAAGTTTCAATCTGTCATATACTTGATCAGCTTGAGAAGGAAAAATATATTGATGAGAAAAGGTATGCCAGAGCTTTCGTTCATGACAAATTGTTTTTCGCCAGATGGGGACGCATCAGGATATCTTATGCGCTCCGGCAGAAACGGATTCCTGAAGAGATTATAGAAGAGGCCATTTCATCAATAGATCAGGATGATTATGAAGCTGTACTCAGTGACTTGGCTGATTCTTTCCGACGTTCGGTAAAAGGCTCCACTGATTACGAGCGGAACATGTATCTCATGAAACGGATATGCAGCAGGGGATTTGAGCCTTCGCTTGTCTTTAAGTTCCTCAGGCTCTCTGACAGTCCGGATAATCAGTAGTCAAGACTATGAAAATCCTGTCATCCGTTACTGATTTCCTGCTGCCCCGTTATTGCAAGGTTTGCGGCAGAAGACTTAGTGTTTCAGAGGAACATCTGTGTATAGGCTGCTACATCGGCCTTCCTATAGTAGAGTATGATTTCAGGACTTTGAGCAGGACTGAGACTCTTTTGCTGAGCGAAAGGAATATAGTCAGGGCCTCTTCCCTGCTCCAGTACGACAAGGAAAGCGATTACCGCAAGATACTTTTCCATCTCAAATATTGGGGGCATCCTGAAGTGGGTTCATGGATGGCAACTATAGGTGCGAGAAAACTTGGTGACGCAGGCTTTTTCGTTGATGTTGATTTTATCATTCCGCTTCCTCTGACGAGAAGACGATTAAGGAAAAGGGGGTATAACCAATGTATGTATATAGCCAATGGGATTAGAAAAGTTACAGGTTTGCCTGTTGTTGAGCACGCGGTAATCCGGCATGAAGATAACCGGAGCCACCAGGCGGGATTGGGCCTTTTCCAGCGCTGGTCCAATGCTCAGGGCATCTTCCAGGTCATTGACCCTGAGCCGTTGAGAGGGAAACACATACTTTTGGTTGATGATGTGTTGACTACCGGTTCTACTCTATGTTCCCTTATCGGCACCTTGAATCAGAGTGTCCCTGACATTCGGGTCAGTGTATTCACACTCGCAATCACCATCTGACTTGAATCTGTTTTGATTTGTTCACTAAAAAATGATTCGTCCCGATATCCGGTTTTATTCTTACCTTTGCGGACTGAAATGGAGGAGAGCGTAAAACATATCAGAATCAGCGATTATAGTTATGACTTGAATGATGAACGGATCGCTAAGTTCCCTTTGGCCGAAAGGGACAGTTCCAGGCTTTTGATTTACCGTCATGGGGATATTGGTGAGGATGTGTTCCGGAATCTGCCTCTTTATCTGCCTGCGGGGGCTATGATGGTGTTCAATAACACAAAGGTTATTCAGGCCCGATTGCATTTCCGGAAGGAGCCTGCCGGCGGGCCTAAATCTACCGGGGCTTTGATTGAGATTTTTTTGCTTGAGCCTGCAGATCCTTCAGATTATCAGGTTATGTTTACGCAGACCTCATCATGCAGCTGGTATTGCCTGGTGGGTAATCTTAAGCGGTGGAAGAATGATACTCCGGTGCTGAAAACTACCGTTGAAATGGGCGGAAAGACTATCACTCTTGCCGCTCGGCGCGGACCGGTTCACGGTACCAGCCATAGGATTGACTTCAGTTGGGACGGCGGCGTCAGCTGGGCGGAACTGCTTGAGGCTGCGGGTGAGATTCCCATTCCGCCATACCTGAACCGAGCATCGCAGGATAGCGACAAAACTACATACCAGACCGTTTATTCCAAGATCAAGGGTAGTGTTGCCGCTCCTACTGCAGGCTTGCACTTTACGGAGCGTGTGCTCCGTGATCTGGATGCTCATGGTATTGACCGTGAGGAGCTGACGCTGCATGTGGGTGCCGGAACATTCCGTCCGGTCAAGTCGGAGGAGATAAGCGGACATGATATGCATACCGAGTTCATAGCCGTAAAACGCTCCACCATTGAGAAGTTGATTGCTCACGGCGGTCAGACCATTGCCGTGGGTACCACATCGGTCCGCACTGTAGAGAGTCTCTATTATATCGGTGTCTATCTGAGTACGCATCCCGATGCTACTGAGGAGGAGATGCATGTAAACCAGTGGACTCCCTACGAGACCGATCCCACTATGTCATCGGTAGAGTCGCTCCGGTACATTCTGGATTATCTGGACCGTTACCATCTGGATGT
Source organism: Bacteroidaceae bacterium (assembly GCA_017651315.1). Lineage (GTDB taxonomy): Bacteria > Bacteroidota > Bacteroidia > Bacteroidales > Bacteroidaceae > Colenecus. The sequence continues at coordinate 77,223 of JAGCDE010000030.1, read as the reverse complement.
ACTCAAGACCAGCACACAGATAATCATTGTCCCGGGCTACAAGTATCACATAGTCTGGATGATGGTAACAAACTTCCATCAGCCACAGAGCACCCTGCTCCTGTTGGTGTCGGCCTTTGTGAACGGTGACTGGAAAACCATCTACCGTTATGCCCTGAGCCATGACTTCCGTTTTTTGAGCTACGGTGACTCTTCTCTGCTTATTCCTTAATACAAATACATAAAACAGAACAATATGGACAAATCCACGGTAGCCCTGATGTATGATTTTGACGGAACCCTGTCGCCGTCATACATGCAGGAGTATGACTTTATGGATGCCATAGGGCTAACCGACAAGGGCAAGTTCTGGGAGGCGAGTCACGACCTTGCCGAAAGGCAGCAGTCAAGTACCATTCTGGCCTACATGAAACTCATGGTGGATAAGGCCAAGGAAAATGGCATAAGCATTCGCCGCCAGCAGTTCGTTGAGTTTGGCCGTGGAATAGGTTTTTTTCCGGGGGTGGAACAGTGGTTTGAACTTATAAACCGCAGGGCGTCGGAACTGGGAGTGAAATTAGAGCACTACATAATCTCATCGGGCCTGAAGGAACTCATTGAGGGTACATCGATAGCCAAATATTTTAAGCAGATATACGCCTGCTCGTTCATGTATGAGGATGATAAGGCTGTCTGGCCCGCCGTGGCTGTGGATTTCACCTCCAAGACACAGTTTATATTCATGATAAACAAGGGCATACATGAAATCTGGAACAATGCCCAGATAAATGACTCCATGCCCGACGAGGGCCGTCCCGTTCCGTTCCACAACATGATTTACCTGGGTGACGGGGAGACCGACATACCCAGCATGCGCATAGTCAAGAGCGAGGGAGGCCACTCAATAGCCATTTACAAACCCGGCAACGATTCCAGCCGCGCACAGGCCCGCAATCTTGTTCAGAGAGGCCGCGTAAACTTTGCCTGCCCGGGCGATTACCGTGAGGGCAGCGAGCTCTACAACGCCGTAATAGCCACCATAGCCAAGGTAAAGACCGGCTCCGATTTCCACAATCTGGAGCGCCAGAACCAGAAATCCATGCTTGAGGAGTAAGTTTTAGCGATATTTTAGTATATTCGCGGAACAACCCTATTAATTACCTGTTATGAGAAAAGTCTTTTCCTTTGTTGTTAGCCTGATTTCTGTAGCCTTAGCTTACGCCAATGACGGCGCATTCTACGCTGAGGGTAACCATCTGATTCCTATTGCCGAGACTGATATCCGTGTTCAGAAGGAGGTACTCACCCTGAACCGCGTGGATGACCGTATAGAGGTTACCGTTTATTATGAATTCTTTAACCCGGTTGGTGAAAAGGAGGTCCTGGTAGGATTTGAGGCTAAGGAACCGGATGTGAATTTCAACAAAGAATCGGTAAAGGCTTTCCCGGAACATCCATATATGCGCAATTTCAAGGTGGTGATGAACGGCGAGCCTCTCACCTATGAGGTAGCACATATATCCCGTTACGATGAAAACTATAAATACATAATCAATCCGCAGTATTATGTTGACGGAAAGATTCAGAGTACATCAGTTGAGGAGTTGGAACTGGATTATTGGATGAATGGTGTTGAGGATTATCAGGAGGCTGTTAGCCATCCTTTATATGTATATCATTTCAATGCCAGGTTCCGTCCGGGATTGAATATTATACAGCACACATACGACTTTGACATGTCGGATGAACGTAACGGATTCACTAAAGAGTTCTTCTATATCCTGACAGCGGCTAACCGCTGGGCCAACCACCAGATTGATGACTTTACGCTTTACGTGGATATGGGCGACCATACATCGTTCCATATCTCCCCCACGTTCTTTAAGAGTCTGGATGAATGGGAGATTCTGGGCTCCGGGAAAAAAGTAACTGGTTCAGTTCCCTACCAGATGAAATCTGACAGCCTTTTCTTCCATATTCAGCAGGGGAATATCAGATTCCGTAAGATGAATTTCCATCCGAATGGTGAGCTGCAAATCACTCAGGATCTGCCTTTTGGATATTGGTATTGGTTTGTTGATAAAAATGTAGACCGTACGAGTTCCTACATACCCGAATCTCATTCGGATCTGGATTTCTTTGTAAATTTCTTTAAGGAGCAATATTTACCGATTGCCTCATATCCTGGTATCGATAAAAATGAAACCTATTATGACTTGTTCTCTCAGGAGCAGCGCCGGATCCTGAAGAACCTTCCCTTTGCCTATAGAGGCTACATATTCAACTCAAAAGAGTTGCAGGACTTTTACGAATCCACCTCCTGGTATATCCCCAACCCCGCCTACAAGCCCGATATGCAGCAACTCCCAGAGGCAGAGCAGAGATGGGTGGAGTTCTGGTCACCGACAGACTTGAGTACGTTGTCCAAAGACGTAGAGAAGCGTGTAAATGATATTTACAATCACGTCTTTACGGAGTATCTGAAGTCTGATAATCCGCCATCAAGAAATTTTGACTTGCAGTATTTCTCTAAAGACTTTTATCGTCTCCACAGACAGATAGGCAGTATCGAAGAACAGATTCAAGAGCCAATAGTACATGACGTTGATTACTGGATTTGGGGCCAGGACTGGGGTGACGACCTCTCCTTTCAGGTACTCAGCGTTGAAATGGTTAATGAAAAAAAAGCCGAAGTCTCAATCAATATCCACAACTGCGGTCATGACTCAAAGAACAAACTGGTCCTGACCTATGAACGAGACAACTGGTTCATAGATGACATGATTGGAACCAGTTCCTGGCGCGAAGGGATCATAAAATCCCTGGAGGACTGCAAAAAAGATGGCCTTCTACCAAGCATAAAATAACACCTTAAATAATAGCCGGCAAGTCTTTCCCTTTGCAGGAGCCGGATATGCGGTTTGGGGAGCATCGTGTAGAGGCGTAAGCGTAGCCCCCTGGAGGATCCCGTTAAGAACGCCGTTTTGTTTAACGACCGTTAAGTCCCGAAGGGAATTAAAAGGGAGGCGTTCGGCGTTTAGGGTCCGGAGGGGAGGCGGAGTAGCCTCGGAGCGTTGTTCCCCCAAACCGCATGTCCGGCGGAGTTTACAAAATGAGAATGACTGTGCAAAACGTCCCGTTTTGTCACCACCCCCAAAAGACTAAGGGGAGGTTTATCCGTATCTTTGCTGCCCCTATGGAAAAATTCAATATTATTGTATTGGCAAAGCAGGTGCCCGATACCCGTCAGGTGGGTAAGGACGCCATGAATGCCGACGGTACGATAAATCGTGCCGCACTTCCGGCAGTGTTCAACCCGGAGGACCTCAATGCACTGGAGCAGGCTCTTACCATCAAGGACCGTTTTCCCGGCAGTACAGTGACAATGCTCACAATGGGTCCTGAGAGAGCAAAAGAGATAGTGATGGAGGGTGTATATCGCGGAGCCGACGGCGGTTATCTGCTTACAGACCGACTGTTTGCAGGTGCCGATACCCTGGCCACATCATACGCCCTGTCAACCGCAATCCGCATGATCGGCAAGTACGATATCATAATTGGCGGTCGTCAGGCAATTGACGGTGATACCGCCCAGGTAGGCCCCCAGGTGGCCGAGAAGCTGGGCCTGAACCAGATAACATACGTTGAGGAGGTGTTGGAGATGGACAGCAGTAGCGTTACCGTAAAACGCGTCATTACCGGTGGCGTTGAGACCGTAAAGGCCCCGTTGCCCTGCGTGCTCACCGTGAACGGAAGCGCCGCACCCTGCCGTCCCCGCAACGCCAAGCTGCTTATGGGCCGCAAGAATTACGATGTACCTGCATGGACTGTGGCCGATGTAGATGCCGATCCCGCCAAGTGCGGGCTGTCAGGATCGCCCACCAAGGTAAAGAAGATAGAGAACATAGTATTCCAGGCCAAGGAGAGCAAGCGCTACGGTGACAGTGATGCCGATATTGCCGCTCTTGTTGATGAACTGGCCGTTAACCACATAATAGGATAAGCCATGAACAGCGTATTTGTATATTGTGAACTGGAAGGGGTGCAGGTGGCACCGGTCAGTCAGGAACTGCTTACAAAGGGCCGTTCATTAGCTAACCGGCTTGGCGTTCAGCTTGAGGCAATCGCCGCTGGCAGTGACCTTAAGGGAATAGAGAACCAGATACTCCAGTACGGAGTAGATGTCCTGCACATTTTTGATGACAAGTGCCTGGCACCCTATACCACAGCACCTCATTCAGCAATATTGGTCAAGCTGTTTCAGGAGGAGAAGCCCCAGATTGCTCTCATGGGCGCAACGGTGATAGGCCGTGACCTGGGCCCGCGTGTATCATCGGCTCTGGGCAGTGGACTTACAGCTGATTGCACAAACCTGGAGATAGGTGAGTATGAGGACAAGAAAAGCGGTAAGGTATATGAGAACCTGCTCTATCAGATACGTCCCGCATTTGGTGGCAACATCATAGCAACCATAGTCAACCCCGATCATCGTCCCCAGATGGCAACCGTACGTCAGGGTGTGATGAAGAATGAGCCTTGCGGAAAGGGTAAGGGTGAGATAAAGAACCACAAGGTGAGCGATTACGTAAGCGCAGCCGATATGGCCGTGAGCGTGATTGACCGCCACATGCAGAAACCGTCACACCATTTAGACAGCGCCAGCATAGTAGTTGCCGGCGGTTACGGAATGGGCAGCCGCGAGGGCTTTGATATGCTTTATAAGCTGGCCGATGCCCTGCATGCCGAGGTGGGCGCAAGCCGTGCCGCAGTGGATGCCGGTTTTGTGGATCATGACCGTCAGATTGGCCAGACCGGTATCACAGTAAGACCCAAGCTTTATATTGCCTGCGGTATATCGGGCCAGATACAGCATATAGCAGGCATGCGTGAGAGCAGCCTTATCATGTCTATCAACCAGGATCCAGATGCTCCCATCAACGCCATTGCCGATTACGTGATAACCGGCCGCGTTGAGGATGTGATTCCCAAACTGATCCGTCACTACAAGGAGATTTCAAAATGAACAACTATAAGGATACCCCTGAACTTGAAGCCCGTATGCACTCTCCCCTTATGGAGCGCATTGTGGAGCTTAAGGAGAACTTCTATGCCGAGTCCGGCAAGTATGACTATGCACCTCAGGACTTTGAGGATGCTATGGATAATTACAGCCGCGTGCTGGAGTTGACCGGCAGCGTATGCGATGAGGTTATTGCACCTAACGCGGAGTCTGTTGACCGCGAGGGCTCACACTGCAGCGGTGGCCGCGTACAGTACTCTCAGGGTACTGCGCAGAACCTCAAGGTAATGCACCAGGCCGGTCTGTCAGGATTCGGACTGCCTCGTCAGTACGGTGGTCTGAACATGCCTGTAACAGTATTCAGTGCAGTGTGTGAGATGATCTCCAGGGCCGATGCATCGTTCCAGAACGTATGGGGCCTGCAGTCATGTGCTGATACCATAAACGAATTCGGCTCACCTGAACAGAAAGAGAAATACCTCAAGATGGCCAGCGATGGTGCCACCATGTCAATGGACCTTACCGAGCCTGATGCCGGAAGTGACCTGCAGAGCGTAATGCTCAAGGCAACCGAGGATGCGGAGAACGGCTGCTGGCGCCTGAACGGTGTGAAGCGTTTCATCACCAACGGTGACAGCGACATTCATCTGGTTCTGGCCCGCAGCGAGGAGGGTACCACCGATGGCCGCGGACTGTCACTCTTTATATACGATAAGCGTAACGGCGGTGTGAACGTTCGCCGTATTGAGGATAAGATGGGTATCCACGGATCACCCACCTGCGAGCTTGTGTTCAACAATGCAAAGGCAGAGCTTTGCGGTGACCGCCGTCTGGGTCTTATCAAGTACGTTATGTCACTCATGAACGGTGCCCGTCTGGGTATTGCCACCCAGAGCGTCGGCATTCAGGATGCCGCCTGGCGTGAGGCTGTGGCATACGCTGCAGAGCGTCGTCAGTTCGGCCGTAACATCGGCACATTCCCGGCAGTATATCAGATGCTGGCCCTAATGAAAGCCAAGGTTGAGGCATCACGCTCACTCCTGTACGAGACTTCACGCTACGTTGATATCTACAAGTCATTGGATGCAATTGCAAAGGTCCGGGCCCTCACCCCTGAGGAGCGTCAGGAGAGCAAGCGTTACAGCCGTCTGGCCGATGCCCTCACTCCCATATCGAAGGGTATGACCAGTGAGTTTGCTAACCAGAACACGTACGACAGCATTCAGATTCACGGAGGCTCCGGATTCATGCGTGACTACGCCTGCGAGCGTCTGTACCGCGATGCACGTATCACCTCTATCTATGAAGGCACTACACAGCTTCAGGTTGTGGCAGCCCTGCGTTACGTAACCAGCGGCGTATATTCACAGTATGTAAAAGATATGCTTGCCACACTGTCCGATTCAGAGGCCAAGGCAGCCATCAGCGCAATGGTAGAGAAACTGGATGCAATGACAGCTCATGTCACTGACCAGAAGGAGACTGAGATGAATGACTTCTGCGGCCGCCGCTTGATGGAGAGTGCAGCCTACTGCGTAATGTGCACCCTGCTGCTGCGTGACTCCATAGAGACTCCGGATATGTTTGACAAACCGCTCAAGGTATTCCTGGACTACTCCCGCTCACAGGTGGAGGGACATTACTCCGTAGTGATGTCATGGACTCCTGAAAGCATGGAGTATTACAAATAATGAGTAATTTTGTACCAGGAGAACGATTCTGGTGCACAACGACAATAATGACATACTTAGGAGTGAGGCGCGTTACCGCAGACTCACCGAGACTCCGGTTCCACGGCTGGTACTAAGCCTGGCGGTGCCCACCATCATAAGTATGTCCATTTCGGCCATCTACAATATTGTAGATTCATGGTTTGTGGGCCACATCAGCACTGTCGCTACGGCGGGTGTGGGTGTGGCTTTCGCATATCAGTCACTCATACAGGCTACGGGATTCTTTTTTGGGCACGGGTCGGGCAACTATATGTCACGTGCATTAGGTGCCCGTGATGCCGAAGGGGCAGGAAAGATGGCAGCTACGGGATTTCTGTCATCGTTCCTGGTGGGACTGGTGTTCATGGTGCTGGGCATTCTGTTTGTGACACCTCTGTCACGGCTTTTAGGTGCTACTCCCGATGTGGTGCCTTACTCCAACGCCTACCTCAGGTGGATTCTGATTGCAACCCCGTTCCTGATATCGCAGATGACGCTTAACAACCAGCTGCGTCTGCAGGGCAATGCCATGCTGGCCATGATTGGCATTGCGGTGGGAATGGTGCTGAACATATTCTTTGACTGGCTGCTGATAAACCGGTTGGGGATGGGGGTGAGCGGCGCATCGCTGGCCACACTTGTAAGTCAGTTCATATCATGGTGCCTGCTGCTGTGGACTACCACATTGCCGGGTAATGTGCATATAAGTCTGCGTAACTTTGCCCCGTCAATGGAGCGTTACCGTGAGATAGGGGCGGGTGGACTGCCGTCGCTGATGCGTCAGTCACTCTCCAGCATATCGGCCATCTGCATGAACTGGGCGGCTGCAAGCTATGCGCTTGAGGGACAGGAAGCATCCACAATAGCCGCCTTCACTGTGGTGGCGCGCGTAATGCAGACTGCCATGGCGGTTATACTGGGTGTGGGCCAGGGATTCCAACCGGTATGCGGATTCAACTGGGGAGCACGTCTATATGGCCGCGTAAGGGAGTCCTACCTGTTTACAATAGGGTTATGCGTGGTAATACTGATTGTGACATCAGCGGCAGGTTGGTTATTTGCGCCGGAGATAATTGCTTTCTTCCGTGATGAGGATCCGGAGCTTATTCGGATTGGTACTGTGGTGCTGCGGTGGCAGTGCGTGGCTTTCCCGCTGGTGGGCCTGACTACTCCTACAAACATGCTGCTGCAGAACATCCGCCGGACCGGACGGGCCACCCTGCTGGCTATGACACGCCACGGGATAGCGTTCTATCCCACTCTCTTCATACTGCCGGCCATCTGGGGGCTTAAAGGTCTTGAGGCTACTATGGCTACGGCCGATGTGCTGACATTCTCGTTGGCTCTGCCTTTCGCAATAGGCATGATTCGGGAACTTTCCGCCCGTGAGAGAGGTCAATTTACATAAAACCTCTATTTTTGCAGCATGGAACAGTCATACACGGAACAGCTTGAATTGCTCAAGAAGCTTATATCCACTCCGTCAGTTACACGGAGCGAGCATGAGGTATCGGCAATAATGAAGGCCGATATGGAGCGTCACGGCTATGAGCCGGAGTGCTTAGGGCTGAACCTGCTGTGTTATCCGCACCACTATGATGCTTCCAAACCCACGTTGCTGCTTAACAGCCACATGGATACCGTAAAGCCGGTGGCCGGATGGACGAGGGATCCTTTCACTCCGGTAGAGGAGGAGGGAAAGCTTTACGGTCTGGGCAGCAATGATGATGGGGCGGGACTGGTGTCGCTGCTCTATACGTTCTATGAGCTGGATAAGAAGGAACAGCCGTATAATCCGCTTTTCCTCGCTACAGCAGAGGAGGAGGTGAACGGTCAGGGTGGAATGAAGCTGGCTGTGAAGAAACTGCCTCATATTGACGTGGCACTGATAGGTGAACCTACCGGCATGCAGCCGGCCATTGCCGAGAAGGGGCTTATGGTATTGGACTTTACGGTACACGGCAAGGCAGGACATGCAGCCCGTAACGAAGGTATCAATGCCTTGTACCGCGCAACTGAACTGATTGAGAAACTGCGTACAATCAGTTTTGATAAAGTGTCGGACTTGCTCGGTCCTGTCAAGTTCACCATTACAATGATAAATGCAGGGACACAGCACAATGTTATTCCGGATACCTGTTATTTTACTGCCGATATACGCACCAATGAACTCTATTCAAATCATGAGGTGTTTGATATAATCAGTTTCCAATTGCCTGAATGGTGTGAGGTAAAAGCGCGTTCCTTCAATCTTAATTCATCGGGAATAGATATACATCATCCTTTAATAATCAAAGCTCTCAGTTTAGGTATGATACCATACGGATCACCTACTTTGTCTGATCAGGCTGTCTTGGACTTCCCGTCATTCAAGCTTGGCCCCGGTGAATCATCCCGTTCTCATTCAGCCGATGAATTCATACATGTTAATGAACTGAAGAAAGCACTGCCTACTTATCTGAAACTTCTTGATGGGACTTTCATTCTTTGATATTCTGTCATTAATCATTCCTTTACCGTATTGAAGTTTGAATTAGCCTATCAAGGTTCTGTAGGGTTGGTTTCAGTCAGCGTGCTGATAAAGTGAAAACAGGACAGCCGGCAAGGCTATCAGGGACACAATATCATAAAATGTGTACTTTTTTGTATACCTCTTTTTTCATTTTTTGTACTTTTACGGAAAATCAACAGATGATTACTTATTTCATATGGAGAACGAGTATGCTGACGGTATAAGTCGAATAGAGATTGATTCTCTTTGGGGGCGTAAGCATATAGTATGGGATCTGCGTCCTGATGTCAATATTCTGAGTGGATTGAACGGTACAGGAAAGAGTACAATCCTTAACAAGACTGTTGCGCGTTTAGATTATCTTTCCGGAGAATCCCAGGATGATGCTCCGGAGGTTTCGATCCAATATTTTCCCGACGGAAGGAAAAAGATCCGTTATGATGTGATCCGTAGCATTGACCGTCCTTTGATGCACAGTAATCTGCTTGAAAAGATGTCGGACAGGAGCGTGGTTTCCGAACTGGACTGGCAGCTCTACAAACTTCAACGACGTTATCTTGATTATCAGGTTAATATAGGTAACCGTACCATAAATCTGCTGACATCCGGAGAGCCGGAAAAGATTGAGGAGGCCCAGAAGGTTTCCAGACCGAGAGTCCAGTTCATGGATTTCATTGATGAGCTGTTTTCCGATACCGGCAAGAAAATTGTCAGGTCAAGCAATGAAATCCTGTTTGACCAGTTTGGGGTGAGACTTCTTCCGTACAGCCTCTCTTCCGGTGAAAAACAGCTTCTGGTCATTCTTCTCACTCTTCTGGTCCAGGATAACCAGCCGTACGTGCTGCTTATGGATGAGCCGGAGATATCACTGCATATAGAATGGCAGCAGCAGCTGGTGTCGAGAGTCAGGGATATGAACCCGAATGTGCAGATTATCATGACTACACATTCTCCCGCTGTCATTATGGACGGTTGGATGGAGGCTGTGACCGAGGTGAACGATATTACCGTAAAATGAGTTCCCCGGAAGGCATCAGACTATGAAAAGACTGATCGACAATGTAAACTCACGCTATGTCGAGGCCGCCAACCGGCTTCTTCCTGACAGGAAAAGGGGTAGAATCATAGCCTTTGTAGAGAGCTATGACGATGTTGCCTTCTGGCGTCTGCTGCTGGATGAATTTGAGAATGACTCATGGTATTTTCAGATAATGCTACCGGATAAGGGTGGTCTGACAAAAGGAAAGAAATCGGCCTTACGTTCCTGTATAGAGCACAGGAACCTGGGGAAATACATGATAGCCTGTGTTGACAGTGATTATGACTGGCTGCTTCAGGGCGCGACCAACGCCTCTAAGGAAATATTATCCAATCCGTACGTAATACAAACCTATACATACGCAATAGAGAACTATCAATGCTATTCCGGCAGTCTTCACAATATCTGTGTGCAGTGTACTCTGAATGACCGCAGGATAGTTGATTTTGAAGCTTTCATGGAGATGTACTCGATAGCTGTGTATCCTCTTTTCGTATGGAATATCTGGTTCTACCGGAAAAGACTGCACAACTTGTTCAGTATGCAGGACCTGAATGTTGACATACGCCTCAAGACTGTGGATATAAAGCATCCGCAGAATGCGATTATTGCTACATCGGACAGGGTAAGGCGCAAAATCAATTCCTTGGCGGCCAGCCATCCGGACGCTATAGCCGAAGTTGAAGCTATAAGTAAGGAGTTGTCCGGACTGGGAGTCAGGGAAAAGGAGACTTATCTGTATCTGCAAGGGCATCACCTGGTGGAGAATGTGATACTTAAGCTACTTACACCCGTCTGCACCAGGCTCAGGCAGGAAAGGGAATCGGATATCCGGCGTTATGCGGTGCATGACCAGCAGTACCGTAATGAGATAAGTGCCTACCAGCACAGTCAGATGGGTATAATGGAAGCATTGCGGAAGAATACGCATTACAGGGAATGCGAGCTATATGAAAAGATGCGCGAAGATATGAGACGCTTCTTATCTATGCTTCCAGAAAGAGGGGGTGAGCAACAGCAGGACAGCAAAGACCTCCAGCCGGCCGACAACCATAAGGAAGGCTGAGAACCATTTGCCCAATACCGGCATATTATCCCAGGGAATATTGCAACCATGGTTTCCGATGGTCAATCCTATGTTGCTCAGACATGAGAGAGAGGTTCCGTATGCATCGGTGATGTCAACCCCGATGGCAAGATAGAAAAACCAGCCGAAGAATACCAGTGCCAGAAAGAACAGACTGAATGTAAGGACGCTGTGCCTTGTGGACTGGGGGATTACCTTTCCGTTTATTCTTACGGGAATGACAGCGTTAGGATGCAGAATGCGATGGAACTCATTGCGCATGGTCTTTGTCAGGATTGCCAGTCTTATAGCTTTCATTCCTCCCGATGTGGAACCGGCACAGGCACCAAGATACATGCATAGCCCTATTATCATCCATATAAAGGGTGGCCACAGTGTATAATCGGTCGTAGTGAATCCCGTAGTCGTTATGATGGCGGTCACATGGAACAGTGCATTGCGGAAGGCATCGGCAGCATCGTATGGCGTGGATATGAAGAGGCTGACACCTACTATAACAGTGAAGAGCAGAATAACGAACAGATACCATTTGAATTCGGTGTCCTCCAGAAGCTTGTGTACCTTTCCCTTAAAAGCCACAAAAAACAGTAATCCGTAATTTATGCCTGAGATGAACATGAAAAATGTTGTAACATATTCTATGCTGCGGGAATTGAAATAGGCAATGCTTGCGTTTTTGGTGGAGAAACCACCTGTGGCAGCTGTACACAGGGCATGGTTTACACTGTCAAACAGTTCCATTCCGCATAATCTGAGAGCGATGGTGCAGAGGATTGTTATTATGAGGTAAACAGTAAGTATCCAGCGTCCGCTGATTCCTATTCTCGGGTGTAGTTTCCGTCTTCTGGGACCTATAGCCTCTGCGGCGAACAGTTGTGTCTCTCCGACACCGAATACCGGAAGTACCACGACTGTAAAGAAAACGATTCCCAATCCTCCTATCCATTGGGTCAGGCTGCGCCAGAACAAAAGTCCGTGAGGAAGAGTTTCCACATCCTTGATTATGGTTGCCCCGGTCGTGGTGAATCCGGATATCGTTTCGAAAAAAGCATCGGTGAAACCGGTAATATATCCGCTTATCATATAAGGAAGGGAACCGAATACGGAAAAGAGCAGCCAACTTGCCGCAACCACTATGTAGCCGTCCCGTCGGGTCATTCCTGACTCTTTATGGTCAGTCTTCTGTCCGAAAAGAAGGAAAACCAGACCAGAGGCAGCAGTGGCTAAACCTCCCATGATAAATCCGAAAAGGTCGTTTTCACCGAGGAATATAGGAAACAATGAGCAACTCAGAAGCATTCCTGCCTCAATCAACAGCAGGATTCCTAAAATCCGGTATATGATTCTTGGATGTATCAATTGAAGAACTTCTCTATGGTCTTTATCATTCCCTCAAGGCAGAACACAACGACATGGTCTCCCGGCTGGATGGTTGTATTGCCTGTTACAAGCACAGCTTCCTTTTCGCGTATCAGTCCTCCGATAGTAACACCGCGGGGAAGAGATATGTCCTTGACCGGATAGCGTGTTATGCGGGCACCCTCCTTCACATTGAATTCGGCAACATCGGCATTGGCGAAGGTAAGACACTTGACGTTTGTCACATCGGCGTCAAGCATCATCTGGTAGATATGGCTTGCCGCTATCTTCTTTTTGTTTATGACGGTTCCTATATCAAGCTTTTCGGCCATGTTTATGTAATCGATGTTTTCCACCTCTGCAATCGTCTTGGTCACTCCGAACCGTTTGGCGGCAAGACATGCCAGGATGTTTGTTTCGGAATTGTCAGTCAATGCCACGAAAGCCTCGGTATGGGAGATACCTTCGCTCGTGAGCAGACTCGGGTCCCGACCGTCTCCGTTTATTATCATCACTCTGTCATCCACCAGTTCGGTGAGGCGGTTGCAGCGGTCCATGTTGCTCTCGATTATCTTCAGGTTCATGTAGTCCGGCATGAGCTGGGCTGTACGTACCGCTATCCTGCTGCCACCCATTATGATTACATCCCTGACATCGGGCAGTTGCTGCTTGCCTGCAATCTTCCTGATATGCGGTATATGTTTCTTCATGGTCATGAAATAGACCAGGTCACCGGCTTGCATGGTATCGTTTCCGCTTGGAATTATGGTCACTCCTTCACGTAATATAGCCACTATATGATATGGCAGTTCTTTTCCGAGCAGGGAAAGTGGCTTGTCGAGAATCATGGCATTCTCGCGCAGTTTGACACCCATCATGACCAGGGCGCCTCCTGCGAACTCCCACCACTGCCTGATCCAACTGAGTCTCATACCCGCCACAATCTCACTGGCTGCAAGCATCTCCGGGTAGATGAGTGAATCCACGCCTGTGTTCAGGAAATAGTCCTTGTTCCTGGGTAGAAGATACTCGTAGTTGTCAATTCTTGCGACAGTCTTTTTTGCTCCCAGATAGTGTGCGAGCTGACATGCGATAAGATTGCGGCTCTCATCGGGAGTGACGGCCACAAACAGGTCGGCATCGCCGGTGCCGGCTTCCTTCAGACCGCGGAAAGTGACAGGTGAATCCTGTACTGTCATAAGGTCGAAGTTGGATTCCATGCGTCCAAGTTTCTCTTCACTTTCATCAATGAGCGTTATGTCCTGGTTCTCTCCTGACAGGAGTTTGGCCAGATGAGTGCCTACATTACCGGCACCTGCAATGACTATTCTCATGTCTCCTGGGTTTGAGGGTTGAAATTATCCCCGTTGAGGGCTGCAATGACCGCATCCTCGTCGAGGTTACACAGATGAAGCAGTTGGGGGACGGAACCGTGTGTCACGAACCGGTCCGGAAGTCCTAAACGCACGATAGAGGGTGTGTAGCCGTTCATGGCCATGAATTCCATTACAGCGGAACCCATCCCGCCTGTGATTACTCCGTTTTCAACGGTAATTACCCTCTTGTATTTCTTACCTACTTCATGAAGTATGGAGGTATCTATGGGCTTTAGGAAGCGCATGTCATAGTGGGCGGCGCTTCGGCCCGGATTCCGTTCTTCCCATAGGCCGATGGCGTGACTGGCGAGATTTCCTATCGGTCCTATGGTAAGCACCGCCACGTCCTCACCGTCTTTGAGTTTCCTGCCTGTACCTACGACAACAGGCTCGAAGGGTTTCTCCCAGTCAGTGAGAATGCCACGTCCGCGGGGGTATCTTATGACAAAAGGTCCCTGGTCAGGCAGCTGTGCAGTGTACATAAGGTTGCGCATCTGGATTTCATCGTACGGGGAGGCGATGGTAAGGTTGGGGATGGGTCTTAGGAAAGCAAGGTCAAAAGCCCCGTGGTGGGTGGGCCCGTCTTCACCTACCAGACCGGCCCGGTCAAGACAGAGAACCACGTTGAGGCGGGATATGGCGACATCGTGTATGACATTGTCATAGGCACGTTGGAGAAAGGATGAGTATATGTTGCAGAAAGGCACCATTCCTTCGCTTGCAAGTCCTGCTGAGAATGTGACGGCATGCCCTTCGGCAATGCCTACATCAAAGCAGCGTTTTGGGAATGTTTTCATGGGAATGTTCATGCTGCAGCCTATCGGCATGGCAGGTGTAACTCCTATTATGCGGCTGTTCTCTTTCATGAGTTCCAGCAAAGTCTCACCGAACACGTCCTGAAGCAGTGGCGGCATGCCGTTGTCCGATTTAATGATACGTTCACCGGTCTCCTTGTCGAACAGTCCTGGCGCATGCCAGAGCTCTGAGTCCTTTTCCGCAGGTTCATAACCCTTACCCTTTACGGTTTTTATGTGGAGCAGTTTAGGACCGTGCATGTTCTTGATGTTGGAGAGTATGCGTACCAGGTTCTGGACGTTGTGACCGTCAACGGGGCCGAAATAGCGGATGTCCATACCCTCGAACATGTTGTTCTGGCGGGTCAGTTTTATCTTGAAACGGTTGTTGCGGCGGATTATCTTGCGGCGGCGCTGTTCATTCATCAGGCCGGCTTTAGAGAGCAGCCTCGCGACATAGTACCTCAGGGTGTTATAGGAACGGGAAGTCTGAAGCTGTGTAAGGTAGCTTGACAGTCCTCCTACACTCTGTGATATGCTCATATTGTTGTCATTGAGAATGATGAGCAGGTCATTGTCTGTGCTTGAGGCGTTGTTCAGGCCTTCGAATGCGAGCCCTCCGCCCATTGCTCCGTCACCTATTACAGCTACGACCCTGCGTGAGGAGTGTCCGTTGCGTTTGTCGGCCACAGCCATGCCGAGCGCCGCTGAAATGGAGTTTGAGGCGTGTCCGCTCGTGACGGTGTCGTACTCGCTCTCTTCGGGAGAGGGAAATGGACGGAGACCTCCTAATTTGCGGTTGGTGCAGAACCTGTCCCTGCGTCCTGTGAGTATCTTGTGGCTGTATGCCTGATGTCCCACATCCCATACTATCCTGTCATCAGGGGTGTTGAATACATAATGCAAGGCGACTGTAAGCTCCACGGTGCCGAGGCTGGAACTGAAATGGCCGGGGTTGCGTGAGAGTTCATCGATCATCATCCGTCTCAATTCGTCGCAGACCTGCGGCAGTCTGGAGGGATCCAGCCTTTTCAGGTCGGCAGGTGAGTCTATCCCTTTCAGGAGATTGTCTGATTGCGGACTTTCCTTACTCTCTTTCATCTTATGCATAATGTTTTCAAACGGCAAATTTATCAAATATTGATGAAAACAACATCTCATCAGGTATGATTTATCCCCGATAGGTAATCAAATCGGATTTTTGGTGTCACGGTATTTGTTTTTTACTTAAATTTGGGTCAATTTCCAGGAAAAAGTAATGACATACTCCATAAGTGACATTGCCACAATGACCGAGGCTGAAAGGCATGGTTTCTGTCCTGCTGTGATTTCGTGGCTTCTGACTGACAGCCGGTCTTTGTGCTTTCCGTCTGAAACACTTTTTTTTGCCTTGACCGGTCCAAGGAATGACGGACATAACTACATCCGCGACCTATACAACCGGGGAGTGAGGAATTTTGTGGTAAGCCGCCTCCCGGACAGGATGGAGGACTATTCCGAATCCAATTTCCTGCTGGTTCAGGACACTTTGGCCGCTCTTCAGAAACTGGCAGCTCTCCACAGGAAGAATTTCAACATTCCTGTGGTAGGAATCACCGGTAGTAACGGAAAGACCATAATCAAGGAGTGGCTCTATCAGCTGCTTGACCCGGATTTTGCGGTTACCCGTTCCCCGCGCAGCTATAATTCCCAGATCGGGGTACCATTGTCTGTCTGGCTTCTGAACAGTCAGACCCAGCTTGGAATCTTCGAGGCCGGTATCTCGAAAAAGGATGAGATGCGCAATCTGTGGAAGATAATCAAGCCGACAATCGGTGTCCTTTCAAATATCGGGATGTCGCATCAGGAGAATTTCCAGTCCCTGCAGGAGAAGTGTTTCGAAAAACTGAAGCTTTTCCAGGACTGTGACGTGATTATTTATGATGGAGACAATGAACTGATACAGAACTGTGTAAACAGATCTGTCATAACCGCGCGGGAGATCTCATGGTCCAGAAAGAACCAGGAGAAGCCGCTATATATCCATTCTGTCATAAAGGGTGAAAGTTCCACGGAGATCCACTACCGCTATATCGGACTTGAAAACAGCTTCACCATACCCTTCACGGATGACGCTTCGATAGAGAACGCCCTGCATTGCCTTGCCGTTTGTATTTTCCTTATGGTTCCTCCTGAAAAGATTACGGAGAGGATGCCCCTTCTGGAACCGCTTGCAATGCGTCTTGAGGTGAAGGACGGGAAACAGGGCTGTGTCCTTATTAATGACAGTTACAACTCGGATTTCTCTTCATTGGCCATAGCCCTTGATTTCATGGCCAGAAGACATGATGACAAGTCGCGCGGAAGGACTCTGATCCTGTCGGACATCCTCCAGTCTGGATTGTCCGTCCATGAACTGTACAGGAAAGTGGCCCAGCTCGTGGAGAACCGTGGCATCTCCAAACTGATAGGGATAGGTCCTGACATATCGTCGGAAGAACTCAGATTCGATGTGCCGGAAAAACACTTCTTCAAGACAACCGAAGAGTTCCTCAAGTCAGGTCTGGCTGAGCAGTTCCGCAATGAACTGATACTTATCAAAGGTGCCCGTGTGTTCATGTTCGACAGGATAGCCGAGCGTCTGGAACTGAAGGTCCATGAGACGATACTGGAGGTTGACCTTCATGCTCTTGCCGACAATCTTGACCGTTACAGAAGCATGTTAAGGCCTGAAACGGGGATTGTCTGTATGGTCAAGGCTTCGGCATACGGTTCCGGTGCAGTCGAGGTCGCCAAGACTCTTCAGGACAGACAGGTGGACTATCTTGCGGTTGCTGTGGCCGATGAAGGATGGGAACTGCGTAAGGCGGGAATCTCAACCGATATCATGGTCATGAATCCCGAACGCACATCGTTCAACACTCTCTTTGACCAGAAACTTGAGCCCGAGGTTTACAGTTTCCATCTGCTTGACTCCATAATCAGGGCGGCCGAACACAACGGCATTACCAACTTCCCGATCCACATAAAAATCGATACGGGTATGCACCGGCTTGGTTTCGATGTCTCGGATGTTCCTGAGCTGGTAAACCGTCTCAAGCGTCAGACTGCCGTGATTCCCCGCTCTGTGTTCACCCATTTCGTCGGAAGCGACAGCCCGGAATTCGATGATTATACCAGACTTCAGATTGAAAGGTTCAATACGGCGGCGGATACCCTTCAGTCCTCATTCAAGCATCATATAATACGTCATATCTGTAATTCTGCAGGTATTGAGCGATTCCCCAATGTCCAGTACGACATGGTCCGTCTGGGGCTTGGCCTGTACGGCATAAATCCGATTGACAATTCCGACATCGAGCCGGTCTGTACCCTTAAGACAACAATTCTTCAGATTAAGGAGCTCGAGCCTGGAGAGACCGTCGGTTATGGCCGCAGGGAGAAGATCATGCGCCATTCCCGGATAGCCGCGATACCCATCGGTTATGCAGATGGCCTGGACCGTCATCTGGGCAACCGCCATGCATATTGTCTCGTTAACGGGCAGAAGGCGTGGTATGTTGGAAACATCTGTATGGATGTATGCATGATTGATGTTACTGAAATTGAGTGCAGGGAGGGAGATCCGGTGGAGATTTTCGGAAGGAACCTTCCGGTGCATGTCCTGTCGGATATCCTGGAAACCATTCCGTATGAGATTATCTCCACGGTATCCATCCGGGTGAAAAGGGTTTATTATACCGAATGACTCAAGTGCTGACAGCAGAACAGTAGAATAACGATAATTACAAACCTAAAGACAATATGACAACTGTAACACAAACAACGGCTCAACGGATGACAAACTTCCGCTGGGTATTGTGCGCTCTCCTTTTTGTGGCCACAACAGTCAATTACCTGGACCGTCAGGTCCTTTCGCTTACATGGAAGGACTTCATCTCGGCTGATTTCCATTGGACTGACAGCCAGTATGGCACGATAACCGGATTCTTCTCCATCTTCTATGCCTTAGCCTGCCTCTTCAGCGGGAAGTTCATAGATTGGCTGGGCACAAGAAAAGGTTACCTTTGGGCTATCTTCATCTGGTCTGTAGGTGCCTGTATGCACGCTGCCTGCGGCTGGGCTACCATGAAGTTCCACGGATTGGAATCAATAGAAGCCCTCAGGGCTGTATCGGATGTGAGCAAGATAGCCCTGATATCCTCTACATCGGTGCTGCTGTTCATGATGTGCCGTGCTGTCCTGGCACTTGGCGAGTCAGGTAACTTTCCCGCAGCCATCAAGGTGACAGCAGAGTATTTCCCAAAAAAGGACCGTGCTTTTGCCACATCCATTTTCAATGCAGGCGCATCGGTAGGTGCGCTTGCCGCTCCGGCCTGCATTCCTTTGCTTGCCGCTAAGTGGGGATGGGAGATGGCATTCATAATCATAGGTGCACTTGGCTTCATCTGGATGTTCTTCTGGTTCGGACTATACCGGAAACCGGAACAGTCCAGGTTCGTGAACCAGGCGGAGCTGGAGTATATACATCAGGATGATGCCGCTGAGATGGAGGTCGTTAAGACCGCCGAACCTGTAAAGGAGGAGAAGTCCATACCTTTCTTCAAGTGTTTCTCCTTCCGTCAGACCTGGGCTTTCATCTGCGGCAAGTTCTTTACGGATGGTGTATGGTGGTTCTTCCTGTTCTGGGCTCCGGCATATTTCTCGGACCAGTACGGATACCGTTCGGATTCAAAGGAGGCCATCATGCTCATATTCGTGCTATATCTGATCGTGACTGTGGTGAGTATAGGTGGCGGATACCTGCCTAAGTTTTTCGTGGAGAAAAAAGGTATGGAACCCTATTCCGGGAGAATGAAGGCAATGCTCATTTTCGCCTTCTTCCCGCTGCTGGCTCTATTTGCGCAGCCGCTTGGCAAGTACAGTGCATGGTTCCCTGCCATCATTATCGGCCTGGCTGGAGCCGGACACCAGGCCTGGTCGGCCAACCTGTACTCCACTATCGGTGACATGTTCCCTAAATCGACTATCGGAACGATTACAGGAGTCGGTACTACTATGGGCGGTCTGGCTTCGTTCATGATCAACAAGGGCGCAGGCGTGCTGTTTACCAGGAGTGCGGCTTTGGGTTCATCCTTCACTTTCCTGGGATTCGAGGGGAAGGAGGCCGGCTACATGATAGTGTTCTGTATATGTGCTGTCGCATATCTGATCGGATGGACTGTCATGAAACTGCTTGTACCCAGATATAAACCCATTGTCGTGGATTGATCCTGTCTGATGGCATTCCTGTACTTTTGACCGATTGTGTGTTTATGGACCATTCTCTTTATTGTGCCGCTCCGGACCGTTACGAAAACGGAATGAAATATGTCCGGTGCGGCAGGAGTGGAATTGAGCTGCCTGCAGTCTCTTTAGGACTGTGGCATAATTTCGGAAGTGTTGACAATTTCGAGACTGCACTGAAAATAGCCCGTTGCGCTTTTGACAACGGAATCACCTGCTTTGACCTGGCCAACAACTATGGTCCGGAATACGGGTCAGCCGAAGAGAATTTCGGACGGATAATGGACAACTCGTTCCGGCGTTACAGGGACGAGTTGTTCATTACCACGAAGGCCGGTTATGACATGTGGCCCGGTCCATACGGAAACTGGGGGTCAAGAAAGTATCTTTTCAGCAGTCTTGACCAGAGCCTGAAGCGTATGAGGATAGAGTATGCGGACTTGTTCTATTCCCACAGATATGACCCTGTCACACCCCTTGAAGAAACTCTCCAGGCGTTGGTTGACATTGTCCGCAGCGGCAAGGCTCTCTATATAGGTATATCGAACTATCCTCAGGAGACTCTTGACTTCGTGTTCAGCTATCTGAGGAGCCACGATACACCTTGCCTGGTCTATCAGGGCCGTTACAACTTGCTTGACAGGCATGTCGAGGAATCGGGCATCCTGAAGTCATGTGCCGATGCCGGGGTTGGATTCACGGCTTTCTCCCCGCTCGCACAGGGGCTTCTGACAGACAGATACCTGAACGGGATACCTCAGTGCTCGCGTATGGCACGTAACTTCTTTCTCAAGAAGGATGTTCTCACACCTGACCTTTTGGAGCGTATCAGGGAGTTGGAACGGATTGCATCGGGACGCGGCCAGACCCTCTCGGCAATGGCGCTTTCATGGCTCCTTAAGGACGGACTTGTCACATCGGTGCTTACGGGAGCCAGTTCTCCAGAACAGCTCAAAGCCAATATCAAGGCTGTCGGGAACACCTCTTTCAGTGCGGAGGAACTGTCTGCAATTGATGATATGTTGAAGTGAAACCTTCATTTCTGGATTTGTAGTCAGGTGGCAGACCAACGGCTGTCATTTGCCGTGTCAATTCAGAATAGTATTAACCAGTTAATATAAAAAAAACAATGAGTTTATCTAAGATTCCTGTCAGGGAGAAGATCGCCTATGCCCTTGGTGATGCAGCTGCCGGTGGAATAACATGGAAGATCATGTCCATCGCTTTCCCGCTTTTCTTTACCAATGTGTTCGGCCTGACGTTTGCCGATGCTGCGGCTCTGATGCTTGTGGCCAGACTTTTCGATGTGGTTACCGACCCTTTGATGGGCAGTCTGGCAGACCGTACCCAATCGCGCTGGGGAACATATCGTCCCTGGCTGATATTCGGCGCGATTCCATTCGGACTGGTCTTTGCCCTTCTGCTTTTCACTCCTGACCTGGGGCCTGTAGGCAAGCGGGTGTATGCATATATCCTCTATCTGCTTATGATGGCAGTCTATACTATGGTCAATGTGCCTTACGGCTCACTGTTGGGAGTGATGACCGATGATGACAACGAGAAGAACCGGTTCTCTTCATACCGTATGGTAGGTGCGTACGCTATGGGGTTCATCACTCTGCTCTCTTTTCCGTATCTGCAGAAGATGGTGGGTGGCACGGATGCTCACCAGTATGCTGTCCTTGGCGCGATATTCGGTGCGATAGCGGCCGTCATGACGCTTGCCTGCGGGCTGCTTACAAAAGAACGGCTGAAGCCTGTCCGTGCAGAGAAGTACTCTTTCCGCCAGTTTGCAGACCTGTTCCGTAACAAGCCGTGGATATATCTCACTCTGATAGGTCTCTGCACCAATTTCTTCAATGGTTTCCGCTATGCGGTGGCAGGCTACATGATTTCTTACTGTCTTGGTGGTGACGTGACAGTTGGCGGTCTGATTATCAATTATACGGTACTTATGGCATTCGGTGAGGTGACCTGTATGATATTCGGTGGTGTTTCGCCAAAATTCGCGTCATGGATAGGCTCCAAACGCAAGGCATTTGTCTGGGCTTCGGTGATATGTCTGGTATTTTCAGTGCTTTTCTTCTTCATACCGATGGATCCGGATTATATCTGGCTGATGGTGGCAGCAGTCGTTCTGACCTCAGTCGGTGTCGGCCTCTATTCGCCGCTGCTATGGTCCATGTATGCAGATGTCGCCGATTTCGCCACCGAAAAGTTCGGAACTTCATCGACCGGACTGATTTTCTCATCAGGTACTATGGCTCAGAAACTTGGCGGAGCCATTTCCGGTTCCCTCATAGCACTGCTTCTCGGACTTGCCGGAGCACGCATGATTCCCGATGAATTCGGCAATTCCGTAATAGATCCCCTGTCAGTAACCGATTCCGTGCGAACCATGGTTTGGTCCTTGTTCTCACTCATCCCTGCCGCAATAGCTTTTGTGATGGGCTTTCTTGCATATAAGTTTCCTCTCAAGAAATAACAGGCGACATGACAAAGGAATACGGACATTACGATGACAAGTCCAGGGAGTATGTCATAACAGACCCCTGCACCCCATGGCCGTGGATCAATTACCTTGGCACAGAGGATTTTTTCGGCCTTGTGTCAAATACGGCTGGAGGATACAGTTTCTGCAAGGATGCGAAGTTCCGCAGAATCACCAGATACCGTTACAACGGGGTCCCCATGGATGCCGGAGGCAGGTATTTCTACATAAAGGACGGCAATACTGTCTGGAACCCGGGATGGAAGCCCTGCAAGACCCCTCTTGACTTTTATGAATGCCGTCATGGCATGAACTATACCAGAATAGAGGGACGTAAGGACGGTGTGACAGCCAGGCTCCTGATGTTTGTCCCTCTGAAGACCTGGGCCGAGGTTCACAAGCTGTCCATCCGTAATGACAGTGATGCAATCAAATATCTGAAGGTCTTCTCTTTTCAGGAGTGGTGCCTCTGGAATGCATCGACTGATATGGAAAACTTCCAGCGGAATTTCTCTACGGGCGAGGTGGAGATTGACGGCTCAGTGATATACCATAAGACGGAGTACAAGGAGCGCCGTAACCATTACGCATACTATTCGGTCAACGTCCCGGTCCAGGGCTTCGATACCGACCGCGAATCATTCATAGGCCTGTACAACGGGTTTGACACCCCTGATGCGGTGATGGAAGGCCGTCCCCGTAACAGTGTTGCTCACGGCTGGTCACCGATAGCGTCCCATTATATCGAGGTGGAGTTGAAGCCAGGCGAGAGCAAGGACCTGATATTCGTTCTGGGATATGTTGAGAACCCTCAGGATGGGAAATGGGAGAGCAAAGGCGTGATAGACAAGCGATCTGCCCGTGAGACACTGTCGCGTCTTGACACTGTGGAAAAGGTCGATGCCGAGTTTGAGCGTCTCGGCAGATACTGGGATGACCTGCTCAGCATATTCTCCGTAAACAGCGGTGATGAGCGCATAGACCGGACAGTGAATATCTGGAACCAGTATCAGTGCATGATAACATTCTGTTTTTCACGCAGCGCCTCCTTCTTTGAGAGCGGCATAGGCCGTGGAATGGGATTCCGTGATTCCAACCAGGACCTGATCGGCTTCGTGCATCAGATTCCCGGAAGGGCCAGGGAACGAATCATTGACATCGCGTCCACCCAATTCCCGGACGGCGGATGCTATCACCAGTATCAGCCTCTAACCAAGCGTGGCAATGACGGTATAGGCGGGGGATTCAACGATGACCCGATGTGGCTCATTTTCGGTGTTACCGGATATCTGCGCGAGACAGGTGATTTCAGTATCCTGGATGAGCCGGTTCCGTTCGATAACGTGCCCGGCAGTGAGAAGAGCCTGTTTGAGCACCTTACCATTTCGTTTGATCATGTGGTGAACAATCTCGGTCCTCACGGACTGCCCCTTATCGGGCGTGCCGACTGGAATGACTGCCTGAATCTGAACTGCTTCTCGAATGATCCGGACGAAAGCTTCCAGACAACTGAAAACAAGACGGAGGGCAGCAAGGCCGAGAGCCTGATGATAGCCGGCCTTTTCGTGTTCTGCGGCCGCGATTATGTGGAGCTTTGCCGTTATACAGGCCGAGACGGTGAGGCAAACCGTGCCCAGAGACATGTTGACGACATGGTTGAGGCTGTCGTGAAGTATGGCTGGGACGGGGAGTGGTTCCTGAGAGCGTATGACTATTTCGGACGCAAGGTGGGCTCCAACGAAAACGAAGAGGGAAAGATATTCATAGAATCAAACGGATGGTGCACCATGGCTGGCATCGGTCTTGAAAGAGGACTTTGCGACAAGGCGCTCGATTCCGTCAGGGAACGCCTTGACTCTGAACATGGAATCGTGCTCAATAACCCTGCATTTTCGCGCTACTATATAGAATATGGTGAGATATCCAGCTATCCTGCGGGATATAAGGAGAATGCCGGCATTTTCTGTCATAACAATCCGTGGGTGATAATTGGAGAGACAGTCCGTGGAAACGGCAATGCCGCAGTCGGATACTGGCGCAAGATTTGTCCGGCATACATCAGGGACCAGACCCTTCATAAGGTGGAACCGTACGTATATTCCCAGATGGTGGCAGGAAAGGATGCCTTCCGTCCGGGCGAGGGTAAGAATTCATGGCTCACCGGAACAGCGGCATGGAACTGGTATGCCGTGACCCAGTTCATATTGGGAATAAGACCGACCTATGACGGACTGCTTATAGACCCCTGTATAGATTCCGGCATGAAGGAGTTCACTGTGAACCGCCGTTTCAGGGGTGCGCAGTATATAATCAAAGTGGTGAATCCGGATTCATCGCAGAAAGGCATAAAACGTCTTTTTGTCAACGGGGAGAGAATTGATGGTAATACTGTTCCGGTATTTCCTGCAGGTGAAAAGGTTTATGTGACCGCTGAAATGTGATTTTTTGCCCTTGGACAAATTACATGACGTGACGCCTTTTCGTCACGGATGCGGGTCTTTAAACAGGGAAAGTTTTCCAAAACGGAAAACTTTCCCTGTTTAAAGATTTTATAAACTGTTGATATGAAGTGTGTTGAGTATATTAAATGGATAACAATAGAGTTGTTAATAAATTATTTTTTGCATATAGTGCAGTTTTTGATATTCATTGATTATTTTTGTAGTGGCTTCCGGTTCAATTGACCGGTTGTGTTTTTCTGTGCTGATTCTAATTGCTACATAATAATGACTGACGGGAAACAGACTTACACGTTTGATGAGGCTTTCAAGGCCTCTGTAGAGTACTTTGGGGGTGATGAACTGGCTGCCAAAGTGTGGGTTAACAAGTATGCCGTAAAGGATTCCTACGGCAATATCTATGAAAAGACTCCGGATGACATGCATTGGCGGATAGCCAATGAGATTGCAAGGGTGGAGAAGAAGTATTCCAACTCCATGTCCGCGGAGGAACTGCATGAGCTGCTGAAAGGGTTCAGGTATATTGTTCCTCAGGGCAGTCCCATGACAGGAATAGGAAACAATTACCAGATAGCATCCCTTTCCAACTGCTTCGTAATCGGCAACGAAGGTTCTGCCGATTCATACGGTGCCATCATGAAGATAGATGAGGAGCAGGTACAGCTCATGAAACGTCGCGGAGGAGTGGGGCATGACCTTTCACATATACGCCCTAAGGGTTCTCCTGTCAAGAATTCGGCTCTTACATCGACTGGACTTGTCCCGTTCATGGAGCGGTTCTCCAATTCTACGCGTGAAGTGGCGCAGGACGGTCGTCGCGGGGCTTTGATGCTGAGTGTTTCCATCAGGCATCCCGATTCAGAATCATTCATCGATGCTAAGATGACAAGCGGAAAGGTTACCGGTGCCAATGTGTCTGTCAAGATAGACGATGATTTCATGAACGCGGCCATTTCTGGTCAGAAATACATCCAGACTTATCCCATTGATTCCAAAAAGCCCCTTTACTCCAAGGAGATTGATGCCGGCCAACTTTGGAAGAAGATTGTGCATAACGCATGGAAATCGGCTGAGCCGGGTGTCCTTTTCTGGGATACTATACTGCGTGAGTCTATTCCGGACTGCTATGCCGACCTGGGATTCCGCACCGTCAGCACCAATCCTTGCGGTGAGATACCTCTTTGTCCATACGACAGTTGCCGTCTGCTTGCCATAAACCTCTATTCTTATGTGAAAAGGCCTTTTACTCCGGAAGCAGAGTTTGATTTTGATCTCTTCAGGAAACATGTAGGTGTCGCACAGCGTATCATGGATGATATCATCGACCTTGAAATCGAGAAGATTGACATGATACAGGCCAAGATTGCCAGTGACCCTGAGGATGACGAGACCAAGCATACCGAAAAGCGTCTTTGGGAGAAGATAATGCGCAAGAGCACCATGGGACGCCGCACCGGTGTGGGTATCACCGCCGAGGGTGACATGCTGGCCGCCATGGGGCTTCGTTACGGTACGGATGAGGCAACGGAGTTTGCCGAGAAGGTGCAGCGTACTCTGGCTCTTGCCGCCTACCGCTCTTCAGTCGAGATGGCAAAAGAGCGTGGCGCATTCGAAATTTATGACTGGAAGCGCGAACAGAACAACCCGTTCATACTTCGCCTGAAGGAGGCTGATCCTGAGCTTTATGCCGATATGAAGAAATACGGCCGTCGCAACATAGCTTGCCTGACGATAGCTCCTACCGGAACTGTAAGTCTCATGACACAGACTACATCTGGCCTGGAACCGGTATTCATGCCGGTATATAAACGCCGCCGCAAGGTGAATCGTGATGACGAGACTGCAAACATCTCCTTTGTAGATGAGAACGGTGATGCATTTGAGGAATTCATCGTATTCCACCATAAGTTTGTGGAGTGGATGATTGTGAACGGCATCAATCCTGCACAGAAATTCACTCCTGAGGAGGTGGATGAACTCGTGGCGCGTTCACCGTATTTCAAGGCTACTGCCCAGGATGTTGATTGGGTGAATAAGGTCAAGATGCAGGGCCGCATGCAGAAATGGGTGGATCATTCCATCAGTGTTACCATCAACCTGCCCAATGATGTGTCGGAGGAACTTGTAAATCAGCTCTACGTTGAGGCATGGAAGAGCGGCTGTAAGGGCTGTACTGTATATCGTGACGGTTCCCGGGACGGTGTTCTGATCGATGCCAAGGGTGAGAAGAAAGAGAAGAAGGAGGTTGCTAAAGACGCAGTTTTCGCTCCGTGTGACTGTGAGCCGCGCCAGGTTGTAGAGACTCGTCCCAAGGTTCTTGAAGCCGATGTGGTACGCTTCCAGAATAACAAGGAGAAGTGGGTGGCGTTCGTGGGCCTGCTTGACGGACGTCCATATGAGATTTTTACCGGTCTTCAGGATGACGAGGAGGGTATTGTACTTCCTAAAACTGTCGAAAAGGGATGGATAATCAAGAACATTGATGACAACGGGAATAAGCGCTATGACTTCCAGTTCACCAACAAGCGAGGTTACAAGGTTACAATAGAAGGCTTGTCTGAGAAGTTTGACAAAGAGTATTGGAACTACGCCAAACTGATATCCGGTGTGCTGCGTTACCAGATGCCAATAGATCTCTGTATGAAACTCATCGGTTCTCTTGATTTGGGCTCGGAGAACATAAACAACTGGAAGAACGGTGTGGAGCGTGCCCTGAAGAAATATGTCCAGGATGGAACGGCGGTAAAAGGTGAGAAGTGCCCCAATTGCGGTTCTGAATCACTCGTTTATCAGGAGGGTTGCCTTATATGTAAAAATTGTGGCGCTTCCCGCTGCGGATAACCTGTTGAGTCATGAGGATCATAGGACAGACAATATCGCTCAGTGGCCTGCGCTTCTACGCCTATCATGGCGCAGAAGTGCAGGAGGCCGTAGCCGGAGCCTGGTATAGGGTTAATATCGATATATGTGCTGATGTGAGGAACTCGATGGATTCAGACAGTCTGAATGACACTGTCAACTATGCTCGGGTTGCTTCAATAATAAAACAGCAGATGGAGATTCCTTCCAAGCTGATTGAGCATGTTGCAGGAAGGATAGCGTCGGAAGTTGAAAAATGTTTCGGTGACAGGATACAGTCCATGACTGTCACTGTTATAAAGGAGAATCCGCCGGTAGGTGTCGTTTGTGACGAATCATCATTTTCACTATCTTTACGCCGATGAATTGAATATTCCGAATATGTGCAAACGTTTCATTTCTGTTTTTATCATTGCAGCCATGTCGATTTCCGCTTTTGTTGCAGGTGCTCAGACCTTTGATCCTGATTTTTTCATATATCTGGGTTTCGGTCAGTCCAACATGCAGGGTAAAGGTTCTATAAACAGTCTGAGAGACAAAAAGAAGAAATATTTTGAAGAACAGGCGGGCTCACGTTTTTTCAAGATGCAGATAGTGAGTGATGATGTCTCCCAGGTCGGAAAATGGACTGTCGCCATGCCTCCGATAGTCAGGCCTGATACCGGACTCGGGCCGTCAGATTATTTCGGAAGATATCTTGTGGATAATCTTGACGAGCGCTATAAGGTCGGTGTGGTGGTCGTGGCTGTTGACGGGGCAAAGATCGAAGCTTTCTCCAAGGATGACGAGATTTCCCAGTCATACCTCAGCTATGCACGTAACAACAATGAGACTTGGGTGACCGGTGCTGCTGCCGCATACGGCGACAAACCTTATGAGACTCTTGTCAAATACGGGAAAATCGCGCAGCAGTATGGTGTGATAAAGGGTATTTATTTCCATCAGGGAGAGTCTAATGTCACCGATTGTACCACAGAGCAAGGTGAGAAGTGGCTCTCGGATGTGACGCAAATCTATCTGAACTTGCTTGAGGACTTGGGGTTAAGTGCCGATTCTGTGCCTTTCATAGCAGGCGAACCCTGTCCATACGGAGTTTGTTCGAGTGCGATCAGATGGGTTGACAAGCTTCCTGAGTATATGAGAAAGGTTACAGGTGTGGAATGCGCGTTCGTGGCTTCTTCGTCAGGGCTTATGAATGCGGACCAATATCATTTCGATTCCGACGGATACCGCGAACTGGGAAAACGTTACGGTGAGATAGCATTGCCCATACTCGTCAACCAGGGTGCCGTCCTGAGTGTTCCGGATGTTTACGGGGAATCCGTTCCAGAAAGTTTTATTGATATTCAGGGACGCACACTTCAGCAGGCAGGTCCTGGCATGAACATAATTGACGGAAAGAAGTATCTTGTGCGTTAGTGCCCGAAAGTAGGGAACCTTTTATTCCGGTCAGCACTGCAGGCTGCTTTCTATATTCTCTACATCACTCTTGAAATTCCTGTCAACCTGTATCTGGTCTCTAACCATGTTACAGGCATGCAAGACCGTGGCATGATCGCGTTTGCCGATATAGGAACCGATTTTCGTTGTTGAGTAGTCAAGGTATTTCTTGGCAAGATACATGCTTATCTGTCTCACCTGAACTATCTCGTGTTTCCGCGATTTTGTCTGAATGGAATCTGCTGAGATATTGTAATAATCACATACTTTGCTGATTATCCCTTCAATGGTAATCGGTTTCTTTTCGTGGTGCTGGCTTTTTTCCAATACCTGGTGGGTAAGTTCAAGATCTACCTCTTTCCTGTATATGGTGGCATGGGCCATTATGGATACAATCACACCCTCAAGGTCCCGTACGTTGTCAGTGACATTCTGTGCTATATAGTCTATGACCTGTTCTGGAAACCTCAGACCGTCACGGCGTGTCTTGTCGCGCAATATTCCCTTGCGGAGTTCAAGATCCGGATGCTCCAGTTCTGCAACCAGTCCCCACTTGAAGCGTGTGATAAGCCTCTCTTCAAGATCCTTAAGGTCCTTCGGGGGGCGGTCACTTGTCATAATGAGTTGCTTATGGTTCAGATGCAGATGATTGAAGATGTGGAAGAATGTGTTCTGGGTCTTGACATATCCGGCCAGTTCCTGCATGTCATCTATTATCAGGACATCAATGGTCTGATAGAAATGGATGAAGTCATTGACGTTGTTGTTCCTAACGGCATCAACATACTGGACGTGGAACAGATGGGCGGATATGTAAAGTATTCTCTTCTCGGGATGCAACTCGCGGATCTTCATACCTATGGCATTGACCAGATGAGTCTTGCCGACACCGGAGGAACCATAGATGAAGAGAGGGTTGAAAGCTGATTTCGCCGGATTCTGTGCAATTGTCTCTCCTGCTGTTCTGGCAAGCTTGTTGCTTGCTCCTTCCACAAAGTTCTCAAAGAGATATTTCGGGTTCAGCTGGGGGTTGAGGTCCTGTACGAGGGCCGCGTCTGTAGCGGAAGGCGAATTGTTGTCGTTCCCTCGTGTCCCTTTAATTCCAGATGATGGTGAATTGTCAGAACTTATATCCTGAGTCAATTCGTTCTCCTTGTCTGTAAGAATGCTATACATCAGTTTCGTGCCGCGTCCGAACACTTTGGTCAAGGCAGCCTTGAAAACTTCAAGACAGTTCTGCTCAAGATATTCATAGACGAATGCGCTTGGAACCTGTACAGTCAATTCTGAATCTTCAAGGGATATAGGTTTAATGACGGTGAACCAGGCGTTGAATATGGCCTCTGTAACATTGTCCCGAATGAAATCCAGACAAGCATCCCATTTAGTAATCAGTTCAGTTCCCGACATAATAATTGTTGATTGATAAGCGGCATTCATTTTCCAACCGCTGTGCAAAGTTGGGAATCTTATTTGATTCACACAAATGAAAGAAAAAACATTAAAAAAGCCGTTCTTTCAATTGTCTGGTATTCAATGCCTTGCAAATCCTTTGTTTGATGGTTGAAAAGACCCTATTGATTTTTTTCAAACAACTGACAATCATTTTGTTATGTTGTTGATAACTTCTTAATGAATCTTAATTGGAAGATAATGCATCCCTTTTCAGAAACGGTTAGAAAAGGGGGCAATCTTCAATTCAAATAAAAATAAAGAATGGAGGCTATTTAGACTAAATCTATTTTACTCAGAAATGGTGGCCTGTATAAATATTCGTTTCACCCAAATATCCGGAAGCCGGTTAACGGCCATTCCTGTCTATGATTTCCCGTGCCTCCCTGACTGTTATTTTGGAACCGTTCAGAAATGCTATCACGAAGGCGTCCTTGTAACGCTTGCGGACCTCTGCCTGCAATCTTGTTATCTCGTTATAGTCAGAGGTGTTTCCACAGGTGTATTTGTACTGTCCGCCCTCTTTGTAATAATCCACGTCAGGAAGGTTCCTGATTCTGCTGTCACTGCTCTTGAGCTCCTCCTTGCTCAGAAGGAACTGGATTTTGAATACAGGTGAAGATGTCGTGCCGGATGAAGCCTGACGCGTATCCTGTACAGTGGATTTTGATGAGCCGGATGCGGTTTGAGTCAGGTTTACCGACTTTGCCGTCTGTTTGCGGTAATCTTCAAGATAGCTGACGAAGGCCTTGTAGAGACTGGTCGCCAGCTCTTCGACACCCTTTTGGGATGTTATGTAGCGGCAGTCATCAGGGTTCGAAATGAATCCGAGTTCAACGAGGATACTGGGCATGGCGGTTTTCCATAATACCAGGAATCCCGCCTGATGGACTCCCCTGTCAGAACGGCGGGCTTGACTGACCATCTGTTTCTGTACCATACCGGCAAACTTGAGGCTCTCCTTCTGGTACTCGTTCTGCATGAATTCGAATATAATCTGGCTCTCGGGACTTTTTGGATCATATCCCTCATACCGGGTCTGGTAGTCACTTTCATAGAGGATGGCCTTGTTCTCCTCCATTGCCACACTCAGATTGGCGCTGGTACGGTTCTCCTCCACACCGAGCAGATACGTCTCTGCGCCTCGTGCGCTGCTGCTTTTGGCGGAGTTGGTATGAATGGATACAAACAGGTCAGCGTTGGCTTTGTTAGCGATCTCGCCCCTGCGGTTAAGCTCTATGAAGACATCGGTCTTCCGTGTATAGATGACCTTGACTTTCCTGCAGTTTCTTTCGATGAGTTGACCCATCTTGAGGGCAACGTTCAGATTGATTGACTTCTCTGTGTTCTTGCCGCTCATGGCGCCAGGATCCTTGCCGCCATGTCCGGGATCAATCACAATGACAAAGTTCCCGTCCTTGTCAACAGCCGACAGGGACAGGCAGCAGAATGACAGTAGCAGTAGCAGGACATGGAATCTTGTAACCTTTGACATGGTGCTATTCTTCTTTCTTTGATTGATAACTGACTGGTTGCGCCTCTCTCTTAATGAAGGATGCGAACTCCCTTGGGGAAACGGAGACAGGTTCTGTCGTGAACTCAGGGATATTGAACGAGAGCAGGAAATCACGGTTAAAGTCAGGATTACGTTGAGGAATCGTGAAAGGCTTGCTGAAAGACCCGTCCGGATTCAGGTGTGACAGGTAGAGCCTGGTATAGGCACCGTCCTCGCGTCGTGTGGAGAAGATTATCCATTTTCCGTTGCTGGACCAGGAGTGGTAACTCTCCACGTTGTCGCTGTTCACTTCTGTAAGAGGACGTGATGTGCCATCTGCAATATCCATGATGTACAGGTCGGCATCCTTGTGCCAGATGTGGAAAACCCCGTATTCGCCCATGGAGAAGAGTAACTTGCGGCCATCGGGAGAGATGCGCGGCAGGGTAATGCTGCGGTCCATGGAGGCTGCATCGATTACGAGCTCGCTTCGGCCCCAGGTCCTGGTATCGGGGTTAAAGGGTTTCCGGTAAAGGTTGTATTTTATCTCGTGGCTGTCGAGGAATATCCTGTCTTCCCGTTCGGGTCCGAAAGGAGCCTTGTAATCGGCAGCCACGTAATAGAGAGTCCTTCCGTCCGGAGTCCAGGACGGAAAACACTCGAATCTGTCGGAGTCGTTTTCTATAATGCTGACGGAATTGGCCTTAATATCATAGAGGATAAGGTCGCTCTCCTCATCGGCCACTTCTATGCGGTTGTGGTCGGCCGTATGTATGGACTGGTGAGTCTTGTTGGTGGAGTAGGCAATGTAGTCGTGCGTGGGATGCCAGGCAGGATAGACTCCAGCCGATATGGTTGAATCGGTCTTGAGGTTGACTTTCCGGAGCTTGCCTTCCACAACCATCATGGTTCCTCCCAGATACTGGCGGGCATGGAACTGCATGTTGTCTGTTTTCCAGTTGCGGAAATGGTGGCAGTTTATGCACTGGCCGTCATCTCCATTCTGTACCATGGAGTTGGCATATATCACCTTTTCCCGGAATGATGTGAGATCCCTTTGGCTGATGGTCAGTCTTTCGTATGTGACCACTGAGGGGGGAATCAGCCTGTAGGAGACGTAAGGGTCTATCTCATCGGACAATGTCATGGAAAAGGTCTTGAAGGCGGTCCAGTTACCGCTATTTAATGCCAGGACCTTTACGTCAATGGTGTTGCCTCCGTTCTTGAGCCTTTTCCAATCCTTTTCCTTAAGAGATGCGATATCCCCCTTTACTGACATCTGGGTGCTGCCGGAGGTGAAAACCGTCAGGAACTTCTCTCCCGGTTCCTGAATCCTGAAGTTCATGGGAGCTATGTTGGATGGAATGGTAATATTGGTGTAGTCGGGGAATATGGAAGGGAGTGATTGCGTTTCACTGGAACTCCCCGGTATCTCGGCTCCGCATGAGATGAGCAGCAGTGCCGCTAAAGTATGGATAAGTGCATGTTTCATTTTTCAGAATGTTTCCTGTCCGCGTATGAAATAGTAGAAGAACCAGAATGTCTTTCCGAACCGCTTGGAGTACGGGTAGGCTGACTCGCTGATGCTACGGACCGGATGTGACTTCTCATAACTGACGAAGGCGTCATAGTTTTCCCTGACCTGACGGTCAAAAGGAAGCGACTGAATGCCTGAGTTCCGTTCCAGATTGCTATATAGGATGGCAGCTTCCTGGTAATGACGGGGAATGGCTTTCGGGTTATTGGAGCCGAGATAGTTCAGGAATGTGAGCCAGAACAGCTGAATGTCCTGCGTTCGCAGCGCCCACAGCATGGCTGCCCTGTCAAACTGAGGAGTGGCAATTGCGGGGCGGTGTGATGTGAAATGATTCATTATGAATGGCTCGATAATCGCCTGGTCATTGGAGAGGCGGTCGTCATAGCACATTAGCGGGATTACCGTGTTGTACGGAACCGCGGCTGATACGGCTTCCCTGTCCTGGATAAGAGCAAGCTGGGATTCTGCCCATTCCCTGTAATAGAGTGTGTTGGCAAGGATTTCAAGATATTTACGTGCCAGATCACACTCTTCCATCGATATTGCTGACATGGCGGCGTATTTCAGGGTGCTGTAACTCCAACCGTACTCGACGCTCTCCTCTATGCACCACCGGTGACAGTAGTTCGGCAGGCCCCAGTAGAAATAGAGCTGTTTGCCTGCCTGGATTGCCATGGGGATATCATACCGTCTTTTCTGCTTGCGGGCACCGTCACGGAACGAGAACATGCTTTCGGCTTCGGTACCGAGACAGAACAGAGCGATATCCTTGTAGAGAACCATTATCCTGGTAGGCTCATAGAAACGTGACGAGTAACGGTCCACTATTGATTCGATATCGTTGATTCCTGACCTGCCGCCTATGCTTTTGGTTCGTCGGGAGTAGGCTCTCTCATCGGAACGAGCGGAGCTCTTCTCTGCCTTTTCGAGAATGTCTGTCACCTCCTTCCATTCATATCGGTCCAAAGCGGCAGACATGGCGTTCTCTGTCGCGAAGTTCCGGTCATGGTAACTGAATATTATAATTATGGCAGCGGAAATGACAATAACGGCCATCTGGATGATATCCCTCTTCCGGGTGCCGGGATGGCTGTCGCTGATTCTTATGAATGGGGCGACGGCCATGTAAAGGATCAGCAGCAGACAGGGCAGCCGTACGGGCAGTTGGCTTTCATAGCTGATAACGGGAAGACCTACTGTGAATATCTCGTCGGTCCTGAAAGTGGTGTAAAGTGTGTGCAGAAGGACAGGCAGGCCGATTGAACCGGTCAAGGCTATGACCAGTCCGGTGTAATCCCTTCCTGTTGACTTGCAGCAGGAGAGTGCTGCCGTCAGTGCTGAGACGGGACCCCATATTCCGGCAAGAACGTAACCGACTGATGCAGAAAGAATAATGATAAACCATCGGACAGGAAAGATTGCGATTCTCTGGCATATGACCACTGTGCAGAGGATAAGTAGGGTGCCGATTGACGGAATGAAGAACCATCCGGGTGATTTCATCAGGAATAATCCGTATCCGATTCCAAGGCAGTAAACGGACTGGATAACGACAGGGATATATGAAACTGCCCAGAAGGTGCCGCAGAGTCCGGGATATGCCATCCTTACAAGTCTGACTGTCAGAGCTACAAGAGCAATCCAGATAGCGGCCCCAATCCATGGATAGTGCAGGAACTGTGTGAGAAACTGTCCTGTCCAGCCAATGAACCCTCCGGGAGTGCTGAATGAGTTGAGCAGATAATCCCTGTCATAGACGAAAAGGGAGTTGCTCTCAATCCTGAGTAGTGTGTATCTGAACAGAAATATCATAAAGAGCAGGAGTGCGAAGGGAAGCAAAGTGTCGGATAGTATCCTCCCTGGTGAGGATATTCTGCTCTTCTTGAAGGAACCGGAAGCATTCATATTGTCATTAATGTTCGCACGCGCGCGAAAATTTTCCGTAAAGGTAATAATTTTCGGTCTCAAACGTGGCGGTTAAGACAAAAAACAGCTACATTCGCAAAAATAAAGACAAGCCATAGATAACGTTTAATAATATCAATAAAATGAAAAGAATTGCTTTACTTGCTGTAATCCTGACTGTTCTGTCAACTGCCAGGGCTGCCGAAGTCTGGCTTGACCCGAAAGTCAACAGTGTCAATGAGAAACCGGATGTCGCGGATTATTTCGCTTATGAGTCCCTAAGCCTTGCACAGGCGGGTGAAAAGAGCCGTTCATCACGTTTCATGTCACTTGAACGTGAATGGCGTTTCAATTTTGTCAGCAATGTTTATGACAAGCCTGATAATTTCTGGGACAAGGGTTATGATGACAGTGGCTGGACAAACTTTCCTGTGCCCGGGCTCTTTGAGATGAACGGTTTCGGTGACAGGATATATACCAACGTGACCTATCCGTGGAACAATGAGCATCCTGTCAACCCTCCTTACATCGGCGAACGCAATAACTATGTGGGTTCCTACCGTCAGGAGTTTAATATTCCCGACTCATGGAAGGGACAGAGGGTGTTCATGCATGTGGGGTCCGCCACCTCGAACCTTAAGGTCTGGGTCAATGGCAATTATGTGGGTTACAGTGAGGACAGCAAGATGGAGGCGGAGTTTGATATCACCGACTATCTGGAATTCGGTAAAAGGAATCTTTTTGCCATGCAGATAATGCGTTGGTGCGATGGCAGCTATATTGAGGACCAGGATTTCTGGCGCTTCACCGGAATAGCCCGTGAGGTATATCTGTATTCCAGGCCTGAATCAAGGGTGGATGATTATCGTGTCGTGACGGACCTTGATGCAGGCTACAGGAATGCCGTCATCAGTTTCGAGGCTTCCCTGACAGCATCTGAAGGATGCACCCTTTCCCTTCGTCTGGCCGATGCCGGCGGTAAGGATATCTTCTCAAAAGACCTGAAAGTCAATGGAGGGAACGTTTCCGCGGAGATTCCTGTCAGGAATCCCATGAAGTGGTCTGCAGAATATCCTTATCTATATACTCTCTATCTGACTCTTTCCGATGCTGCAGGTTCCGTTCTTGAAGTAATTCCCCAGAAGGTGGGATTCCGTAAGGTTGAGATACGCGACCGTCAGCTGCTGGTGAACGGACAGCCCATACTCATAAAGGGCGCAGACCGTCATGAGATGGACCCGGAAGGCGGATACGTAGTTCCTCTGGAGCGTATGATACAGGATATACGGATAATGAAGCAGATGAATATCAACGCTGTACGTACCAGTCACTATCCTGATGACCCGCGCTGGTATGACCTGTGCGATGAATACGGTATCTATCTGGTTGCTGAGGCTAATGTCGAGGGACATGGCATGATGTACGGCTCCACTCCTCTGGCCCGTAACGCCGATTACGAACAGGCGCATCTGGAACGCAACAAATCAAATGTGATCACCTATAAGAACCATCCCTCAATCATAGTCTGGTCAATGGGTAACGAGGATGGCGACGGACAGAATTTCGTGACTTGCTACAAGTGGATCAAGGAGTATGACAAGACCCGTCCGGTCCAGTACGAGGGAGCTACAGGCTCACCTGACCATTGCGATATCCACTGCCCCATGTATGCCGATTACGGTGCCATGGAGCGTCATGAACGTGGCAATGACCCGCGTCCGATGATTGAGTGCGAGTATGCCCATGCAATGGGAAACAGTGAGGGCGGATTCAAGGAGTATTGGGATGTGATCCGTGCCAACCGTTCTGTCCAGGGTGGTTTCATCTGGGATTTCGTGGATCAGGCTGTATATGGTAAAAATGCCGATGGAAAGGTGATTTTCCAATATGGTGGTGACGAAGGCCGCTATCCTACATCGGACCAGAACTTCAACTGCAACGGACTCATAGCGCCTGACAGGAGATGGAACCCGCATGCATACGAGGTACAGTATTTTTATCAGAATATCTGGGCTACCCCGGTTGATATCAGGAAAGGACAGATTGAGATTTATAACGAGAACTTCTATACTGACCTTTCGGCTTACAGGATGGAATACTCTGTCCTGGTGAACGGAGAGGAGGTGCCCGGATCACGCGCCGTGTTCAAGCTTCCCAAGGTGGCCGCCCAGCAGCGTGTCAAGGTGACCGTACCCGGAATTGCCAAGGCTATCGCTAATGCTCCTGTCGCAGGTGCAGAGATTCTGGTAAATGTGGAGTTCAGGTTGAATGAGGCAACCGCCCTTCTGGAAAAGGATTTCATTGTGGCACATAACCAGATGCGGGTTACGGACTATTCGTTCCCGGAAGTGGCGGCAGGGAGTGTGGCCGATGTGAAGACTGCAGGCGAGGATGTGAAAAAGGATGAGGCTGTGGCTTACGTCATCCTGGAGGCGGCAGGTGTGAAGGTCACATTCAACAAGAATAGCGGTTGGATTGATTACATTGATGTCGATGGCAGGCAGGTGACCCAGAATGGCAGCCAGCTGAAGAGTGATTTCTGGCGCGCACCGACTGACAATGACTACGGTGCAAGTCTGCACCGCCGCATGCAGGCCTGGCAGAATCCCTCGCTGAGACGTACTGCTTTTGAATGCAAGGTTGAGGATGGCCTGGGTAAAGTCAATGTGAAATATGAGATAGAGCAGCTCTATGCATCGCTCGAACTCGAATATGTACTGACACGTACCGGCGAGCTTCACGTAACCCAGAAACTGGTCACCCGTCCAGAGGAGGCTGCTCAGGCCAATGCCCAGACAGCTCAGCAGCGGCAGGGACAGCAGCGTCAGGGGCAGCGTGGCGGTCAGCGCGGTCAGGGTAGTGGCATGCCCGATCTCTTCAAATTCGGTATGACCATGAATATGGCAAAGGAATATGACCGTGTGGAGTTCTACGGCCGCGGTCCCATTGAGAACTACTCCGACCGTAACAGCTCACAGTTCCTGGGAATATACAAGAGCACGGTGGCAGACCAGTATTTCCCCTATATACGTCCTCAGGAGAACGGTAACAAGACTGATGTTCGTTGGTGGCGTGTACTGAATGCCGATGGCAAGGGGCTGGAGTTCTACAGTGACGCCCCGTTGAGCATGTCTTCACTCAACTACACCACTTCGGACCTGGATGAGGGACCCCAGAAACATAATGTCCATGCCGGAGACCTTACCCCCCGTCCATTCACGGTAGTGCATATAGACAAGGCACAGTATGGCCTGGCCTGCGTAAACAGCTGGGGAGCCACTCCGCTGGAACCGTATAAACTGCACTACGGCGATTACTCCTACAGTTTCGTGATAGCTCCGGTCCGATGACAGAGAGGGCGGACAGCAGATGGATGGGAGTGATAGACAAGTATTACTCCGACAACCAGCCGCTCAGGGAGCTTCTTCTTCTGCACAGCCGCCTTGTGGCCAATAAGGCACTCAAGGTGGCTGAGCTGCACCCTGAACTTGGCCTGGACCGGCAGTTTGTCGAGGAGGCATCCATGCTCCATGACATAGGCATTTTCCTGACCGATGCCGCCCCGATCCACTGCAAGGGTTCTTATCCCTATATATGTCACGGATATCTCGGATCGGAACTGCTTGTCAGGGAAGGTCTCCCGCGTCACGCCCTTGTGGCCGAGAGACATACGGGGACAGGGCTTTCCCTGGAGCAGATTCTGGAGAGGAATCTCCCTGTCCCGCATCGTGACATGATTCCCGTATCACTTGAGGAAACGGTTATATGTTTTGCCGACAAGTTCTTCTCCAAGACACATCCTGAACGGGAAAAGAGTGTGGATGAGGCGGCCGCAAGCCTCTCCAGGTTCGGGGAGGACACCCTGCTGCGTTTCAGACGCTGGTGTGACATGTTTCTCTAACCTACTCCCTCAAACCGGCGAAACCAGAGTAAAGAATAGACAATATATTCACGGAACAAATCAAAACAGATTCTTAAAAAAACTTACTGTAATACTGTAATCTGACCATTTAGCACTAATTTTGCAGGATAAACGGTTTCAAGGCGTGTTGGAAAGAATCAAGAAAATTGTTCCGATGTTACTTGCAGGGCTTTTTGGGGTTCCTGCAGGTGCATTGGCCCAGTCTGCAGCTGACAGTTCTTACGTCTCCTTGCCTGATTCGTTATCCTCTGAATCCTTTTTTCTTCCGGCTGACACCCTTGGGCAATACCCCCTCAATGATACCCTTCCGGATGTCAGGGAACTCTTTCCTGATTCCGTAATGGAGGCTGGACCCGACACCATTCAGTCCAGGCCGCCGAAGAGGGACGCCCTTGATGATCCGGTCGCATACGAATCCAATGATTCTATGATCTGGACCAGAGGAGGATATGCCTCTCTGTTCGGTGACAGCAAAGTCAATTACCAGCAGATAGAACTCACTGCCGCGATAATCAGGATGCAGGTTGACAGCAGCCTGGTCTATGCCGACGGAATACAGGACACTGCCGGCACCTGGCTGGGAACACCCGTTTTCAAGGATGGATCCACTCCGTATGAATCGTCTCACATCAGCTATAATTTCAAGACTGAGAAAGGTTATATCAATGAGATCATAACCCAGCAGGGAGAGGGCTACATGACCAGTAATGAGGCCAAAAAAGGGCCGGAGGGAGAGTATTACATAAGCGATGGCGTCTATACCACGTGCGACCAGCATGACGATCCCCATTTCAACCTCAGGATAACCCGCGCTAAGGTCCGGCCCGGAAGGGATGTCGTTTTCGGCCCGGCCTATCTGGAGGTTATGGGCGTTCCATTACCTCTTTTCCTCCCGTTCGGATTCTTCCCTTTCAAGGATAGTGATTACGCTTCAGGTATCATCGTCCCTACATACGGTGATGAGATGGAGAGGGGATTTTACCTTAAGGACGGAGGTTACTATTTCGCCCTTTCGGATTATTATGACCTGAAGGTGTTGGGAGAGATCTTCACCAAAGGGTCATGGGGCGTTTCGGCTGAGAGCAGGTATAAGTTAAGGTACAAATTTTCAGGGAATGTCTATATAAGTACGCTGACAACGAAACTGGGGGACAAGGGCCTGCCGGATTATTCGGTCACGAAGGACTTCAAGTTCAGGTGGACTCACAGCCAGGACGCCAAGGCAAGTCCCAACAGCAATTTCTCCGCAAGCGTGAATTATGCCACCACCAGTTACGAAAGGTCCAATCTTACGAGTCTGTACAATCCGTCACTCACTTCGCAGAGCACCCGGACATCAAGTATAAGCTATTCAAGGTCGTTCCCGTCCATCGGACTCTCCCTGTCAAGTTCAATGAACCTGTCACAGAATATGCGTGACTCCACATTGTCAGTGAATCTGCCGTCGTTGAGCCTTAGCCTTAGCAGGATTTATCCTTTCAAGAAGAAAAAGGCGGCCGGACAGGACAAATGGTACGAAAAGATCTCATTTACTTACTCAGGGACTCTCAGCAACAGCATAACTGCCAAGGAGAGTGAATTCATGCAGAAAAGTCTGGTCAAGGATTGGCGGAACGGCATGCGGCATACCATTCCGGTAAGCGCCACTTTCCAGATACTCAACAGCATTAACGTGACTCCG
This sequence comes from Bacteroidaceae bacterium, assembly GCA_017651315.1. Lineage (GTDB taxonomy): Bacteria > Bacteroidota > Bacteroidia > Bacteroidales > Bacteroidaceae > Colenecus. The sequence continues at coordinate 35,839 of JAGCDE010000030.1, read as the reverse complement.
TCTTTCAACTATACCTCCCGCTGGTATTCATATAAGGTGAACCAGTCGTGGGACGAATCGAAACAGGCAGTAAGGAGAGATACCGTCTATGGCTTCAACAGGGTATATAACTATAGTCTGAGCGTGAGCGCCAATACCAAGCTGTACGGTTTTTACCGTCCTACGGAGTTATGGCGCAAACTGTTCGGTGACAAGTTCGTGATGGCCCGTCACGTGTTCACTCCCACAGTCAGCTACAATCTGTCTCCAGATTTCAGCGCTGCCCGATACGGTTTCTATGACACGTACGTCTATACTGACCAGAACGGCGAGGTGAGAACCGTGGAGTATTCGCCTTACGCCGGTTCTTTGTACGGCGTACCTGGCAAGGGCAAATCAGGAAGTCTCTCCATGAGTGTAGGCAACAACATAGAGATGAAAGTCCGGAATGACAGGGATTCTATCCGTAAGATAGTCCTGATTGACGAACTGGGTGCTTCCATGTCATATAATTTTGCCGCTAAGAACAAACCCTGGAGTAACCTTAACACCAGGTTAAGGCTGAAACTTCCCAGGAACCACACGTTCAGTCTTAACGCCACATGGGCCACTTATGCCTATGAGTTCAACGATGCCGGAAGGGTGGTGGTTGGTGACCGTACGGAGTATTCCTACGGAAGGTTCGGCCGCTTTCAGGGAATGAGTCAGAATTTTTCCTATACATTCAACAATAATACGCTCAACCAGTGGAGAGAGTCGTGGAATAAGCTGACCCACAAGGAGGAACCGGAAGAGGAGGAACCTGACGATGAACCTAATGCGGACCGTTCCATGGTAGGGTCGCGGGGTGACAATAACGGTGGAAACAGCTCCAAGGTGGACGAGGACGGATATCTTGCCTATACTCTGCCCTGGTCGTTCTCAATATCTTATGGCATTTCCATGCGTGAGGATACACAGGCGGATATCAATGTCAAGCGCATGCGTTATCCATACGGCTTTACGCACAGCATGAATATGTCCGGCAATATGAAACTCACCAACAAGTGGAACGTCAATTTCTCTTCAGGTTGGGATTTCACTTATCATGATTTCACCACAACCACCATGAGCGTGACTCGTGACCTTCACTGCTTCAATATGTCATGCAGTGTGGTCCTGAAACCATATACTTCATACAACTTTACCGTCAAGGCAAATTCGAGTATGCTGGCAGACCTTCTCAAGGTCAAGAAACGTTCGAGCTACAACAGCTACGTGAACTGGCCGGATTGAATAAATACAGAACGAGCTAATAGAAATACTATGAGTTATCTTATCATTCCCAAGGACTACAAGCCACTCATGTCGATGAGGCAGACAGAGCAGGGTATCAAACTTATCAAGGAATTCTTCCAGCAGAACCTTTCGACAGGTTTACAGCTGAGACGTGTCACCGCCCCTTTATTCGTGCTTAAGGGCATGGGTATAAACGATGACCTGAATGGAGTGGAGCGTGCTGTCACTTTTCCCATAAAGGATCTCAATGATGCCTCTGCGGAAGTTGTACATTCACTTGCCAAGTGGAAACGTCTCACCCTTGCCGACTATGACATACAGCCGGGATACGGAATATATACCGACATGAATGCCATCAGAGCTGATGAAAGTCTCGGTAACCTGCACTCCATCTATGTTGACCAGTGGGACTGGGAACGGACCATTACACCCCAAGACCGTAATATAACCTTCCTTAAGCGTATTGTCCGCAGGATCTATTCGGCAATGCTTCGGACGGAGTATCTTATTAATGAGACTTATCCACAGCTGGAGCCGTTCCTGGCCCGTGAGGTGTTCTTCATCCATGCCGAGGAGTTGAGGCAAATGTATCCGGGCATGACTCCTAAGGAACGTGAGGATGCCGTCACCCGTGAGCATGGAGCCGTTTTCATAATGGGTATAGGCGGACCGCTCGCTGATGGTGAACCGCATGACCTGCGCGCTCCTGACTATGATGACTGGAGCACTCCGAATGAAGATGGATATATAGGCTTGAACGGTGATCTGCTGGTGTGGAACCCGATTCTCCGGCGCGCCATGGAACTTTCTTCGATGGGAATACGTGTTGACCGTGAGTCAATGCTCCGACAGCTTGAATTGTGCGGACAGCAGCAGCGCAAGGAGTTGTATTTCCACAAAAAGCTGTTGGCAGGGGAACTTCCGCTCAGTATCGGAGGCGGAATAGGTCAGTCGCGTCTCTGCATGCTCTTTCTCCAGAAAGCCCATATAGGCGAGATCCAGGCGAGTATATGGCCGGAGGATATGCGTTCGGCATGTGCTGATGCAGGAATACAGCTGATTTGACGGAAACAGGCAATCGGGAAGTGAGAATATGGATGTAAAGATTGAACCAACCTGGAGGGAGAGGCTTCAGCCGGAGTTTGACAAGCCTTATTTCAAAAGTCTTACTGACTTTGTCCGTGAAGAGTATTCCAGTGTCACTGTCTATCCTCCCGGACGTCTTATTTTCAACGCCTTCAACCTTTGTCCGTTTGATCAGGTGAAAGTGGTCATAATAGGGCAGGACCCTTATCATGAACCGGGTCAGGCTCACGGACTCTGTTTCTCTGTCAATGAAGGAGTGGCTTTCCCCCCTTCGTTGAGGAATATCTTTAAGGAGATCAGCGATGACCTGGGCAGGCCGGCTCCTGTATCAGGCGATCTTTCCCGATGGGCAAGACAGGGAGTCCTTCTTCTCAATGCCACTCTGACAGTCAGGGCCGGGCAGGCGGGTTCTCATCAGGGTAAAGGGTGGGAAGAATTTACTGATGCGGTTATCCGTCAACTCAATGAAGGCAGGGACGGGCTGGTTTTTATTCTTTGGGGCGGGTATGCCAAACGGAAAGGAGCCATAATTGACCGTAGCAGACACTTGGTGCTGAGTTCAGCACATCCCTCTCCCCTGTCGGCGTACAACGGTTTTTTCGGGAATCACCATTTCAGCAAGACCAACGGGTGGCTCGTAAGCCATGGAGAAACTCCTATAGACTGGTGAAACCGTTGTTCCCTGATTTCAAACGGTTTTATCACGCGAGGGGACCTCGTGTCATGCGATTGCATGTTTGGGCTTTGACAGACGGGCTTCGGATATATTGATCATGAAGTCGCCGATACGCTCCAATTCGCATACCAGATCCAGATAATAGACTCCGCAGATATAATCGTAATCGGTCTTCTCGCTGTCTGATACATGCTTTTCCCTGAGTTCGTTCCGCAGCTCGTTTATTGCCTGTTCGGCCTCCTGGGCGTTTGTAATATCATCCACATAAGGTTTCTTCAGATTCTCAATCATGACCTTGTACGCATTGTCAACGAGGTCCAGCATGCGGTTGATGTTGGCCAGCATCGTGATGTCAAAGGTCTTGCCGTTGCTGTCTTTCCGCGCAATAAGCCTTGCTATAGCCTCACCTGAATCGCCGAGACTCTCCATCTCGCTGACAATCTTGAGCATGGATTTGACGCGTGTGTTGGCATCATCGGATATTTCGTCACGGCAGACCTTGTTGAGATAATCGGCGATCTCGTATTCCACACGGTCTGTAATCTCCTCATACTTGACCAGCTTTCCTTTCAGTATGTCAAGCTTTTCCTTGTCGGTTTCGTTGATGGCTTGTCTGGCGTAGTCAAAGTCCTTGTAGCAAATCTGTGCGAAATGTTCAATCTCGCGGTCAGCCTGGTCAAGTGACAGTTCTGCCGTGTGAAGCAGTCCGCCGGATATGTAAAGCAACCTGTGCTGCTCCTTCTCTTCCTCGTTTGAGGGAACCATCCTGATGACCACCTTCTCGATTACAGGAATGAACCATACCAGAAGCAGTGTCGTTATGACATTGAACAATGTATGTACTATAGCCACCGCGTATGGGAGACTGCCTTCAAGCTGTGCCTTCATCGCAGCATCGGCAGGATTCTGCGAACTCAAGAGGCTGAAATCGGCAAGACATGGATTGGGGAATCCGAAAGCCTCCACAATCAGGCCGTTCAGCCTGATATAGGGATTGAAGAGGACTATCACGATGACAGAACCCACCAGGTTGAACAGAAGATGCGCACGTGCGGTCCTTTTGGCCGATTCGTTTGCGACGGTGGCGGCCAGATTGGAGGTTATGGTGGTACCTATGTTCTCTCCGAGCACCATTGCGACTGCCAGATTGAAAGGCAGGGCGCCTACTGCAAGCAGCAGCATGGTGATACTTGTCGTGGCGGCCGATGACTGGAGCATCAGGGTCATTATTGCACCTATTACAATGAATATAAGCACTGAGAAATATCCATATACTGTAAGCGGTGTAAGGAGATTTCTCACTCCGTCACTTGAAAGGAGCGGGAAGGAGGTGTCCTTGAGCATGGAGAGTCCAAGGAACAGCAGGGCGAATCCCATCAGGAACTCTCCCAGGCTCTTGAGTTTTTCGCGCTTGCGGGTGAAGAAAATGAATGCAAGGAACATCAGAGGGACGGCAATCGCTCCGAGACTGAATGCACCGTCAAACGAGACGGCAAACAGCCAAGCCGTTACAGTGGTACCCACATTAGCACCCATAATGACGCCAATGGCGTTGTAGAGAGACATCAGTCCTGCATTGACGAAACTTACCAGCATCAGGGTGGTGGCAGTCGATGACTGGACCAATACGGTTACTACGAATCCTGTAAACAAACATCTGGGGGTACTGGACGTCATTCTCGAAATGAATGACCTTAAAGATTGTCCTGCGAATTTCTGGAGTCCGGCGCTCATGAGTGACATTCCGTAGAGGAACATTCCGAGACAGCCTAACATCTTCAGGACTTGTACAATGGTATGCATCTTTTTAACCGTTAAAAGAGTTTTCCGTTGAAAATAGGTTCAAAAATACAAAAAAACGGCAGTTGCCGGAGAAAACGACCGGTTGTTTTTAAAAACAATTTTACTTTGTGATTCGCAGACCAGGACACTGACAAAATCATTATCTTTGCACGCGCAAAAAACAGTAAGAAAAAAATGAAATCCAGTATCCTTGTAAGATTCCGGCTTCCGGTCCTGATTGCAATAACCTCCGTTGTGGTCCTGTTCTCCTGTGTAAATGAAAACAGGGAGATTGACGTTCCGGAACCTGTTAAGCCTGACGTTGTGGAACCCGACACCATAAAGCCTGACGTTTTCAAACCGGCTTTTGAATTGATGGCACCTGATACACTGGTATTCACAGATAACGACACCCTCAGGATGCATTTCAGTGCCAAGCCGTGGAACCTTCCCCTCATGGACAGTGTATCGGTCGGGTTCATTGATACTGCGGGTGTGGTTTACCCCTACGTGTCAGTCCGGGGATTCGACATGCAGAGGGACAGTACATGGATTATGCAGGTCCTGGCATCGGACAGCATAGGGGACGGGGATATAATAAGGATGTCTGTGAAAGTCAGGGATACCATACTGCTCTCCAAACCGGTAGTGCTTGAGATAATAAGATATCAGGAAGCTGTTGCACGGTCGATAGAGATCCTGTCCGGAAATGTTTCGGCGTATGAGAAGGACAGCGTGGCGACAATCCTGTTCCGTACATCTCCTTGGGACTTGCTGCTTCAGGACTCAGTCAGTATTCAGCTCACCGACACTTTAGGGAATCCTGACCAGAAATGTGTCATAGAGGGCGGTGAGATGCTTGCTGACAGCACCTGGTCGCTTAAAGTCACACTGGCGCGTCTAAGCAAGGGAACAGTAAAAGTGGCAGTCACATGCCCTGACACTGTATTGCTCTCCAGTCCGGTTGAAATCAGAAAGGTCACTTACAGGATGAGCAGTGTCATGATAGGTTCCGATTATTCAATGAAGTATGACGCATTGAACATGACATACTATATTGACATGCCTCTGAGTGATTTCAGTGACATGAAGGTCAAGTTCAACTTTACCGGAGGGGATAGCGTCACTGTGGGCGACAGTGCATATTTTAACGCCAAATACTATCATATTAACCTGAACGAGCCCATCAAGGCGACTTTGTGGAGTAGTGGCCTGCATAAGGATTACATGGTAAGGATTGAAGTCTTCAATACAAATCTGCCTGTAGTGACAATAAACACTCCCGGAGGAAAAGCCATAACCAGCAAGACTGTCTGGACTGACGGAGCCACGATGAAGATTGTCTATCCCGACGGGACTCCTGATTATGAAGGGACGCTGAGCATGCGGGGACGAGGCAACAACACATGGTCGTTCAGCAAGAAACCATACGCCCTGAAACTTGACGAGAAGGCGGAGATACTCGGTATGCCTCAGCACAAACGGTGGATTCTCCTGGCCAACTACAAGGATCGAACCCTTCTGCGCAATGATGCCGCGTTCTGGCTATCCAAGCAGACAGATCTTCCTTACACTGTCCGTGGCCAGTATGTGGAGCTGGTCATGAACGGAAAGCACATGGGAAACTATTACCTGTGCGAGCAGGCCAAGATAAACAAGAACCGCATAAACATTGACGAGCCGGACCTGGAGAATCCGGAGCTGGGAGGTTTCTTCGCTGAATTAGAGTCCTATTACGGATACTACAGTGACAAGAAGGAGCTCGGTTTCTGGAGCAAGACATACAATCTTCCGTATATCCTGAAGGACCCTGACATAGACACCATATCATCCTCTCATCCGGCATACAAGTATTTCAAGAGTTTCATTGAGGAGATGGAGCTGGTGTTGAACAATGAGGACAGCGTCAGGAAACATGCATACGAAAGATATATAGATGTGGACAAGGCAATTGACTACGCCTTGGTGAACGAGCTGGCCGGGAACCATGATTTCTATAACACCTGGCCCAAGGACGGTCCTCACAGCTGCTTCCTTTACATCGACCGCGACCATAAGCTATGTTTCGGCCCGGTGTGGGATTTTGACTATCATACCTTCATGCCGAGCCGTGCCAACCAGTGGGAGGCTCTCAGTCTAAGTTCCAAGGTCAACCAGTGGGGCTGGTGGGGCGGTCAGAGCCAGAGCAAGTTCTACTATACGAGCCTGCTCAAGGACCCGGCCTTCAAGAATCGTCTTGTGGAACGTTGGAACATGCTTAAGGTCAAGTTCGCGGGACTTCCCGAGTACATTGACATGATGGCCGACAGCATACGTTCCTCGGAGGAATGGAACTACAAGGTATGGGGCAGGATCCAGAACGGCAGCGGTGATGAGAACAGTGACATCGATCTCACTTTCCAGCAGTCTGTAGATAAGATGAAGGAAGGTTTCAGGAAGAAATTCAAGTGGATGGACGAAAACATCGGCAAACTGTAGGCTCCGGCCGGCAGGAAACTGGAGAGATGCTGTCCAGACAGGAGAAATAAACAACGGAGAGACAGGTGACGCCTCTCCGTTTCCTTTACCATGTGACCCCGTTGGGACTCAAACCCAAGACCTGCAGAACCGGAATCTGACGCTCTATTCAACTGAGCTACGGGGCCGTTTCGGGTGCGAATTTAATCATTTATTTCGGGAAATGTTTTTGTGCTGAATTATATTGACTTATTTTTGCATTTAGAATCAGTTCAGGTCTGTTTCGTCAAGATGACTTGACGGAGGCCGGCGACTGGTTCCCATGATGGCTCCTGCCTGCTCCTTTACAGGGAGCCGCCGGGGAGTCCATGACTCTGGTTTTAACCTGATTGACCGATGTTGGGATGAGAAGACTTTTTTTACTGCCTATCCTGTCGATGCTGTCCTGTGCACTCAATGCGCAGTTCAACATGGAACCGTTCCGTCACCTTTCCGTAAACCTGGAGGCCGGACTGCATGGGACAGGAGTGGAAGTCGCCGTACCTGTCACTCACCATCTGGTTCTTAAGGGAGGGTATAACATGGCACCTCCTTTCGACCTTTTCAAAACGGACATCCTCGTCAATACTTCCGACCTTATGGATGCGCAGAACCGGTATGAACAGATAAGTTCCGCCACGGGTGAAGACCAGATCTTCACCAACAGGTTTTCCGGGGAGAGCGTGGTCCATGCGGGAGTCCGTCTGGGAGAGAACAACTACAGGCTTATGCTTAACTGGTACCCTTTCGCCGGGGGGAAGTTCTATCTGTCAGGAGGAGTCTGTTATTCGCGTTCCCGGAGCAGGAGTGATCTGCTCCGGCTGGAAGGGCATACATCTGCCGTTGACTGGGAGGCGCTTACTGAGCTGAGAGAGAAGACGGGTGTGGATTATGAGATGAAGATATACATCGGAGACAAACCGTACAGCCTGCTCGACGACGGAACCGGATGCGGTTACCTGAATTCAAGCCTGCGTATCGACCCTCTCAAGTATTATGCAGGAATGGGGGTGGGCAGATGCATACCCAACCGTTTCGCGGGCTTCCAGATTGAGTTCGGGGCAATGTTTCTCCAGAATCCGGAACTTTACTGTCAGAACAGGCCGGCCGGCTCCTTGAGTGAGGCAGGTGACGGTTCTCTCGGGGAAGACGTGAAGGATATCTCCGTCAACATGGAGAAATACCCGATATATCCGCAAATGACCTTGCGACTATGTTTCAGGGTGCTCTGACAGCCGTTTTTCCGGTTGGAAACAGTTATGTAATGATTGCAAACCAAATGATATGATTATGAAAAAAAACATTTTGATTCTTTCTATTCTTGGTATTATGGCCATGACACCTGTGGTTTCACAGAATTCTATTCAGGATTTGAGCAGTCCTGACGGTAGGCTCGTGGTCAGATTCGGCATAGCGGGAGTTGAGAAACCTGTCTATTCCGTCCTGTATGATGGCAAGACTATGCTTGAGGATTCCCCGATCGGCATTATGCTTGACATGGGTTCCAGACCGACACTTGAGGGCTTGCCTCAGGGTCGTGAAGCCGGCAATGGGGATTTTACCACCAATCTGAGCCTGGTTGAGTGCCGCACCGGAAGCGCTGAAGTGGATTATACCATGGACCGCATCAAGACGGCCCATGTAAGCCATTCCTACAATTTTGCCGTGATAGAGCTTCAGAATGCCGCACGCCAGAACATCGAGTTCGAGTTCCGCGTAAGCAATAATGACATAGCCATCCGCTATAACATACCCAAGCCGCGTCAACGTGCCAGCACCCGTGTCCTTTTCGAGAATACCGGCTTCCGTTTTCCCGATGGCACTACCACTTTCCTCACTCCGCAGAGCGATGCCATGATAGGCTGGCAACGCAGCAAGCCCAGCTATGAGGAGGGTTATTCCAATGACGGTCAGATGAATGTCCGCTCGGGATATGGCCACGGATATACGTTCCCCGGTCTGTTCCATGTCGGTGACAACGGTTGGGTTCTGCTTTGCGAGACAGGTGTGAGCAGCAGTTACTGCGCATCACGTCTCGGTGACTGCAAGGACAATACCTATAAGATAGAGTTCCCCATGCCCGATGAGAACAACGGTATAGGGACCGTTTGCCCTGCTTTCCGTCTGCCGGCTTCAACGCCCTGGCGCACCATCACTGTGGGTGCGGACCTCAAGCCCATTGTTGAGACAACTGTCATGTGGGATTATGTGGAGCCTCTCTATAAGGCACATCATGATTTCAAGTATGGCCGAAGCACATGGAGCTGGATCGTATGGCAGGATGCATCATGCAACTGGGATGACCAGATAAAATTCATAGACCTGGCAAGTGAGATGGGTTGGGAGTATATCCTGATCGATGCAGGCTGGGATGAGAACATAGGCTATGAACGTATGGAGCAGCTTATCAAGTACGCTAACTCCAAGAACGTGGATGTGTTCCTGTGGTACAGCTCAAGCGGTTACTGGAATGATATCGTTCAGAGTCCCATCTGCAAGATGGATAACTCCATCATCCGCAAGCAGGAGATGGCCTGGCTGGAGAAGGTGGGCTGCAAGGGAATCAAGGTTGATTTCTGGGGTGGTGACAAACAGGAGACCATCCGTCTTTATGAGGAGGTGCTGAGTGATGCCAACGACCACGGAATCATGTGCATTTTCCACGGCTGCACATTGCCTCGCGGATGGGAGAGAATGTATCCCAACTACGTAGGATCAGAGGCCGTGCTGGCATCGGAGAACATGTATTTCGGTCAGGGGGCGTGCGATGAGGAGGCATTCAAGGCCACTCTGCATCCGTTTGTACGCAACACTGTGGGCTGTATGGAGTTCGGCGGCTGTTTCATGAACCGTATCCTGAACAAGCAGAACAGCGGACGCGGATCACAGCTCAAGACCACACCCATATTCCAGATAGCCACCGAGGTAATCTTCCAGAACCCCATACAGAACATTGCCATCTGTCCCAACAACCTGGAGGATGCTCCGAAGGTCTGCATGGATTGGCTGCGTGACTCACCTACAACCTGGACCGAGACCCGCTTTATGGACGGATATCCCGGCAAGTATGTCATCCTGGCCCGCAAATCTACTGACGGACGCTGGTTCGTGGCAGGTCTGAACGCTACGGCAGAGCCCATAAAGGCCAGTATTGACCTTTCTTTCCTCGGTGACGGCGATGTGCAGTTATACACTGATGACAAGAAGACTCTTGAACCTGTCCTTAACACGGTAAAACTCAAGACAAAGAAACCTTATGAGTTTGTCATACAGCCTTCAGGAGGGACAATGATTATGAAATAACCTTTTTTAAAATATTTGATTATGAAAAAATTATTTGGAATCATCGCTTTAGGCGCACTTTGTGTACTCGCTGTATCGTGCGGCGTGCTCGGAGGAGCATCCGGTACATCCGGCTCAACCAACGGTCAGGCTTCAGGGGCAGCCCTGAAGAACCTCTATTCCCAGTATAGCACTGACGGTAGGGTGGACCTTTCCAATCTGAACAATATCATCAGCATGGCCCAGCTGGTAAACGGTATCCAGGGGCTGAAGGGTGTGGATGACAAGAGCGGTTTCTACAAGGATTTTGCAGCCGGTCTTATCCTGGGTTCGAACAATCTGATTACCAAGCAGACTTCAAATCCTGTTACCAGCACTCTCGCAACACTTGCAGGTGGTACTGACCTGTCCGCCATTGCAGCGGCAGGAATCGCGGCTATGGCCCAGAGCGGGCAGTCGCAGCAGGCTCAGCAGCAGACCGCTGTTAACAACGTGTCGAATGCTGTTTCGGCGATATCCGAGACGACTGCCGGGGTTTCCAACACCTTGCAGTCTCTCTCTACCATCTTCAATATGTTCGGAGGGAAGTAGGGCCGGAATGACATCTGCTGTCAGATATCGGCTGCAGGCACGATGGCCTGCAGCCGATGATTGTCGGCAAAAAGTGCCGCTATTGTTTTTTTTTGTACCTTTGCAGATTGTGATATTACACAAAGCAATCAATGGAACTTAGCGATCAGGAACAATTCAGAAGAGAGAGTTTGAAGGAGTTGCGTGCCATGGGCATAGACCCGTATCCGGCAGCGATGTATCCTACAAACGCTTATGCAGCCGGGATAAAGGAGAGTTTCAGGGATGATGCCGAAGAGCCGCGACAGGTATGCATAGCCGGCCGTATGATGAGCCGACGCGTTATGGGCAAGGCATCGTTCATAGAACTGATGGATTCGACAGGCCGTATCCAGGTCTATGTCACCCGTGATGACATCTGTCCGGATGAGGACAAGGAGATGTACAACAAGGTGTTCAAGAAACTTCTTGATATAGGCGATTTCATCGGCATTGAGGGATTCGTGTTCAGGACCCAGACTGGTGAGATAACGGTGCATGCCCGAAAACTGACTGTACTCTCCAAGTCACTTCGCCCGCTGCCTATTGTCAAGTACAAGGACGGAGTGGCATACGACAAGTTCGATGATCCCGACCTGCGTTATCGCCAGCGATATGTTGACCTGGTGGTCAATGACGGAGTCAAGGAGACTTTCCTTAAGCGTACCAAGGTCATCCGCACCCTCAGGTCCGTCCTGGACGAAGCCGGCTACACTGAGGTTGAGACCCCAATCCTGCAACCTATACCGGGCGGTGCAAGTGCGCGTCCTTTCATTACCCATCATAACACTCTTGACATAGACCTCTATTGCCGGATAGCTACGGAACTTTATCTTAAGCGGCTTATTGTCGGTGGCTTCGAGGGTGTGTATGAGATAGGCAAGAACTTCCGCAATGAAGGTATGGACCGCAACCATAACCCTGAATTCACATGTATGGAGCTCTACGTGGCATACAAGGATTACAACTGGATGATGGACTTTACAGAGAAGCTTCTTGAAAAGATCGCGCTTGAGACCAACGGTACCACCAAGGTGCAGATTGGCGGGAATGAAGTCGATTTCAAGGCTCCTTACCGACGTATGCCTATTCTTGAGGCTATAAAGGAGAAGACAGGTTTTGACCTGGAAGGTATGAGTGAGGATGAGATGCGTGAGGCTGCCCGGAAGTGCGGTGTCGAGGTAACTCCTTCCATGGGCAGAGGCAAGCTTATTGACGAGATATTCGGTGAGACCTGTGAGGGCACATTCATACAGCCTACTTTCATCACTGACTATCCGGTCGAGATGTCACCGCTTACAAAGATGCACCGCTCAAAGCCGGGGCTTACCGAGCGTTTCGAGCTGATGGTGAACGGAAAGGAACTGGCCAACGCTTACAGTGAGCTGAACGATCCTGTTGACCAGTACGAACGTTTCCAGGACCAGCTGCGTCTGAGTCAGAAGGGAGATGACGAGGCAATGTTCATCGACCGGGACTTTGTACGCGCCCTGGAGTACGGAATGCCTCCTACAAGCGGCATCGGTATAGGTATAGACCGTCTGGTAATGCTCATGACAGGGCAGCAGGCCATTCAGGAGGTGCTGTTCTTCCCTCAGATGAAACCCGAAAGCAAAGATTGAACCTGCATTTGTACCGATATGGCTATTCCACAAGGAAAACTGGCGATAATGGGTGGCGGAAGCTGGGCTACCGCAATAGCGAAAATACTCCTTTCCACCGAGGATTCCATCAATTGGTACATTCGCAGGGATGACCGTATCGCTGATTTTATCCGTCTGGGGCATAATCCTGCGTACCTCTCGAGTATCCAGTTTGATGTGAACAGGATCAACTTCTCTTCGGACATAAACGAGGTGGTGAACAATTCCGAGGTGCTGATGTTCGTCACTCCCTCACCTTATTTCAAGAGCAGCATGAAGAAGCTCAAGGTGAAGCTTCGTGACAAATTTGTTGTTTCGGCCATAAAAGGTATCGTGCCCGATGACAATCTTCTGATGTCTGACTACTTTCACAGGTTCTATGGCGTTCCACAGGAGAATGTGGCTGTGGTGGCAGGCCCATGCCATGCGGAGGAGGTTGCACTTGAGAGACTCTCATATCTGACGGTGGGCTGCATGGAGATTGAGAACGCGCAGATGATAGCGCGCAAGCTGACGAACTCATACGTCAAGACTTCGGTGTCCCAGGATGTGGCCGGTATTGAGTTCAGCTCCGTCCTGAAGAACGTTTATGCCATAGCGGCCGGTATCTGTAACGGACTTAAATACGGTGACAACTTCCAGGCTGTCCTCATGTCGAATGCCATCCAGGAGATGAACGGGTTCCTTGCCAGTGCCCGTCCCATGCCGAACAGGGCCGTTAACGATTCTGTCTATCTCGGGGACCTTCTCGTGACCGGCTATTCCAACTTCAGCCGCAACAGGGTTTTCGGCACCATGATAGGCCGGGGGTATTCAGTGAAGTCTGCACAACTTGAGATGGAAATGATTGCCGAGGGTTATTACGGCACCAAGTGCATGAAGGAGATCAACGAGCGCTACCGCGTCAACATGCCGATTCTGGATGCTGTCTATAATATATTGTACGAGCATATTTCGCCCGTAATAGAGATAAAACTGCTTACCGATACTTTCAAATAACATTGCTGAATATGATTAAAGTTGATATTTCCAAAACACGGGATTTCGTGGAATGGGATGAGGTCAAGGCTCTTGAACCGGAAGTGAAGAAAGCGCTGGAGATGCTTGAACACGGAACAGGTGAGGGGAATGACTACATTGGTTGGATGGATTTGGCATCCAGGACTCTTGAGACTACACTTATAAGTGACATCAGGGAGACTGCAGCCGTGTTGCGCAAGGAGTGCGATGTGGTCGTGGTGGCCGGTATAGGTGGCAGCTATCTTGGTGCCAGGGCTGTTATTGAGGCCTTCGGAAACAGTTTCGTCCAGCTTGTGAATGACGGAAGGAATCCTCAGATACTGTTTGCCGGACACAACATAAGCGAGGACTACCTGTTCGAACTGACACAGTATCTGAAAGGCCGTCGTTTCGGAGTGATTAACATATCCAAGTCAGGGACCACCACGGAGACGGCGTTGGCTTTCCGCCTGCTCAAGAAACAGTGTGAGGAGGAACGCGGCAAGGAGACGGCGCGAAGGGTCATAGTTGCCATAACCGATGCAAGACGCGGTGCTGCCCGCACGTGTGCCGACAAGGAGGGCTACAGGAGTTTTGTTATTCCTGACAACGTCGGGGGACGCTACTCCGTGCTTACTCCGGTAGGACTTCTGCCTATAGCTGTTGCAGGATATGATATAGAACAGCTTGTCAGGGGAGCGGCCGAAATGGAGAAAATGACCTCCGGCGCTGTCGCTTTCGAGGATAATCTGTCGGCTGTCTATGCGGCTGCCCGAAATGCACTCTACCGAAAAGGGAAGAAAATCGAGATACTCGTGAATTTCCAACCCAAGCTTCACTATTTCAGCGAGTGGTGGAAACAGCTCTACGGTGAGTCCGAAGGCAAGGACGGCAAGGGGATATACCCTTCGTCGGTCGATTTCTCCACGGATCTGCATTCCATGGGACAGTGGATCCAGCAGGGAGAGCGTACCATTTTCGAGACAGTCATCTCCATTGACAAGGTCAGGCATTCTGTGCTTGTCCCTCAGGATGACGAAAACCTGGACGGGCTTAATTTCCTTGCCGGCAGACATGTTGACGAGGTGAACAAGATGGCTGAACTCGGGACTCAGCTGGCTCATGTTGACGGAGGTGTCCCTAACATCCGCATTACTGTTCCGGAATTGACTGAATATTGGTTGGGACAGCTTATCTACTTCTTTGAGAAGGCCTGTGGAATAAGCGGCTATCTGCTTGGAGTGAATCCGTTCAACCAGCCTGGAGTTGAGGCTTACAAGAAGAACATGTTCGCTTTGCTTGACAAGCCAGGATATGAGGAGGAGTCAAAAAACATCAAGGCGCGTCTAAACAAGCAAGCCTGATGCCATTCTCCCTTAAAGGAAAAAACGCCGTCCTGTTTGACATGGATGGCGTTTTGTATGACTCCATGCCAAACCATTCAGTGGCATGGGTGCAGGCCATGGAGCATTTCGGCATGCAGATGACCACTCATGATGTCTATCTGAACGAGGGTGCCACCGGACACGACACTGTATCCCGTATCAGTATGCGGGAGAGAGGACGCGCAGCATCCGCCGGGGAGGAACATGAGATTTACAGTTACAAGGCGGGTCTGTTCCGGAGCATGCCGGCTGCCAGGGTCATGCCGGGAGCCAGGGAGGCCATAAGAAAAGTGTCCGCCTTGGGATTGCAGCTCCTTGTCGTGACCGGTTCAGGACAGAAAAACCTGATAGAGGGTGTCCAACGCGACTTCAGGGGTTACATTGTGCGTGAAAGGATGGTGACATCCTTTGATGTGGAAAGGGGCAAACCCTTTCCGGACCCGTATCTGAAAGGGCTGGAGATAGCCGGGGTGGATGCATCCCAGGCGGTGGTGGTGGAGAACGCCCCTCTCGGGATCCGTTCGGCGGTGGCAGCAGGCATTGATACCGTTGCCGTCAATACAGGCCCGCTTGAAGACAGCATACTGATGGCCGAGGGACCTGTCCTGCTGCTTCATTCCATGACAGAGCTGTCTGAATGGCTTGACTCCTGCCGCCTTTGACTCAGCCGCAGCATCCGTTGCCGCAGCAGCCGCCCTCATTCTCGCAGCAGCCGCCCTTACCGCCGCACCCCTTGCATTTGGGGTGAAGTATGGAATCAATCTCTTCTTCTGTGGCAGGACGTGATTCCAGCACTGTGCCCCTGAATGTCAGATCCTCTCCTGCAAGGGGGTGGTTCAGATCTACTGTCACCTTCTCCTTTCCTATCTCCTTGACGACAGCCTGGAATGTCTGCTGCCCGTCACTCAATGGTATTATGGCACCTACCCTGACATTTTCGGAATCGAACTGGCCGTCACGCATGAAAATACCCTTGTCAAGCTGAATCACATTCTGCTCGTCATACTGTCCGTATGCCTTCTCGCATGGAATCAGGAATTCGAAACCTTCACCAGGAGCAAGACCTGCCACATTCTCCTCAAAGAGGTCAAGAGCATATCCTATTCCGGTTATGAACCTGAAGGGTTTTTCGCGGGGTGCGCTTTCGTATTTGTACAGTTTGCCCTCATTGTCCTTGAGCATGAGGTCATAGGAGAGACTGATGAACTTTTTTTCCATATAGTGATTTTTTTTCTGATTATTGCCTGATTTTTTTCAAGGGCGGGCTGATGGCTGCATTCGGAGCCGGATACCCTATCAGCCAGGTGATTGTAGGAGCCAATACGGAGGCTGATACAGGCTCGTGGCTGATCCCGGCACTTATGCCGTTCCCGTAAAGCATTATCGGGAAGGATCCTGAAACAGGCCTCGGCCTGTAAGTGACACCGTTTTTCTCATCATCCACATCCCATCCGGGAAGAGTCTCCAAGATAAGGTCTCCGGAGCAGTTCTTGTGGAAAGAGTTGCGCTTACGTGCCGATTCCAGATCCGGCAGGACTGACATAAGGTCGCGCAGTGCTACCACATTCCTTACTCCGCTCATCTGTACGAGGAGATCGATGCTGTTCTCAAGAACGTCGTGCATTGAGAGCCCTTTATCCTCAATGATGCTATGGTTAAGGAAGATATGATTCATGTAATATGTGTCAATGAAACTCCCTCCGCCGTATTTGGCCGACAGGAACAGGTTCAGCAGGGCACAGGTACGCTCCATGCTAACCTTTCCGGATGGTATGCGGCTGTTATCCATGGTCATGAGGTATGGCTCTTCGTATCCGGTGGAGGTTATGAAGAATAGGACGTTGTCCGTTCCTGCTTTTTTTGTTGCCATGTCTATTACCGTGGCTATGTTCTGGTCCAGACGCATATATATGTCCTGATTCTCATAGGAGAGGTCGGGGGCATCGGGCATACCGCTGAAACGGCCGCCAAAGAGTGTGAGCATGAGAAGGTCAGGTGTGTCATCGGAACCCATCGACATGCCGTCAATCGCCTTGACTGCCAGCTCCGTCACCCTGTCATTAGCCAAAGGTGAAGTGCGGTAATCCCTGATGTCCCGGTTCCGGAAAGTGTGGGAGAAGAGCCTCATGCTCCCGTACGGGATCTGTATATATACACTTGGTGAATAGAGGGCTCTCCATTCAGGATTGTTCCATGTGCTGTCATTACCGCTGCTGACCCATTGGGGCATGTTGCCGTAATAGTCGGTTGAGCACCAGGAGGCGTTATCGGTGCTGAGCCAGATGGCTGCATCCGCATCATGTCCGGCTGACAGTATGGCTGCATCACGCTCTATGGCGATTGAACATACCTTTGAGCGGCCGGAGGAACCGAGTTTCATCTGGTCAGCAAGGTTCGACGCGAGCAGCCTGGACGGGGAGCTCCTCTCTATAGTGCCGATTCCCGCATAGTTGTCGTCATCGACGGAGAATGCGGTCATCAGTGACTTGCGGTTCATCCACCGTACAGAGGTGATCCCGTGCTGGAAAGGGGTGGCTCCTGTGTATAGCGACGCGATGGCCGATGCCCGGTCTGGCGAGTCAAAATCGAATGTGGCACCGGTCATGCAGAATCCCTTGTCGCGGAAGATTCTGAACCCGTTGTCGCTCAACACGGGCATCATGCGTTCAAGACGGTATCCGTCAAGCTGGTCTATCACTATCCCCACGATGAGCCTGGGACGACTGTCGGTCTGGACCGTCTGGGAATGGGCCGTGTATGTGAAAAACAGTAGGGATATGGAGGATGTGAGTCGTTTCAGCCATCTGGTAATGGAGCCTCTTCTGTCAGAGGGGGCGACTCTGCGGCAAATGATCTGGATATTGACACTGAAAGCCCTGAGGGCGAATGCAGCTATCAGGAGCATGGCCGCTCTCTCAAATGTCTGGGGTATGATGCCGCTGAACACTATGAATGACGTACACACCAGGAATTCGGCGACAAGGAGAATCGAGATCCGCGGTTTCCTGATCTTGTGGATGGCGAAAGGAATGAAGATGAGCGGAAGAGGGTTAAGGCAGATCACAAGCCAGTTGGTATCGACAGACGCATGTTCCGAAAAAAGATACAGGGTGGCGATGACCAGTCCGGCTATCCCCTGAGCACCGAACAGCAGTATATCATAGAACCACAGGATCCTTCCGGTAATCCATCCTGTCAGTGAAATGATTATGGTTACCATTAAAATGATGAACATTACCTGGACAGGTGTCAGAGCCGGTTTCCCGAAATCAACGCCGTTTCCGGGCCGGACAATCTCGGTGGCTGGGAGGCAGAGCGGTCTTGTCACGGAGTGTGTGTCGGTTATCACCGCTTTCTCAGCAAGGTTCATGAGTCTCATAGGTGAGAAGGCATCCTGCCTGTATTCCAAAGGAAGGTCCGTGAGCGCTCCCATCACCATGTTGACGGCAAAACGGCTCCATGGCCTTACAGATGTCTTCTCCTCAAGAAGTTTCCGGAATGTGAGTCCCTCCGCCGGATGCGGGTAGGTGACACTGCCTTCAACGGCCTTCTCTATTATGTCAATGGCCATGGTGGAGCAGTTGTTGAACAGCACATTGTAACGGTAAGTCCGGTTTTGGGGCTTCAGGTTCTCAAGCAGGAGGTCCCTGAGCCTTTCCGTCTCATCCTGAGTGAGGTTCAGGACCTGTTCGTGAACTGTTGAACCGCGGTGGAGATACTCCATTGAGAAGGAATCGAAAGTGCTGTATCCAAGTACATAGTCAGTCTCCCCGAGTGTGAAACGGCGTATGAAATGAGGAGTGTTGAAGTCAAAGAGTCCGTAATTGAATACAATGTCAGTGCCGGTCCTGAAATCCTTCTGCCTTATCGCCGTGTGACCGTAAAGCTCATATATCTGGCGGCCGGGCTCACATGTGAGCAGACTGTAGCACAGGCTGTCGCGCTGTGCCTTGGCTTCCGTGACAGATGCGATGAGAATGAGCAGGAGCAGCCCCCGCAAAAATCTTATCATAGATGATGCGCTTGTATTTTCGGGCAAAGTTAGCTATTTTTGCGCTTATTATGAAACTGTTTGCCGACATTGGCAATTCGCTTGTCAAGGCTTCTGTCTCCGATGGCTCGGGGCTGCGGCCGGTTTATCAGGGTCCGGCGGAATCCGGAAGAGTGACGGATTCCCTGAAGGACCTGGAAATAGACGGAGGTATGTGGTGCTCCGTCCGTTCCGTCGGAGAGACACTGGTTTCCCTTTTCGATTCGTTGGGAGTGACAAGGCTTACAGCCGGGACACCTGTCCCCATCCGGAACTGCTATCTTACGCCGGAGACACTCGGTATGGACAGACTTGCTGCCGCAGTAGGGGCCTGGTCCATCAGGAAGGGCGGTAACCTGCTTGTGGTCGATGCGGGAACCGCAGTGACGTTCGATATGGTCACGGCGGACGGTGAGTACATCGGCGGAAACATTGCTCCAGGCATAGATTTGCGTTTCAAAGCCCTCCATGAACATACCGGCGCGCTGCCGCTCGTAGGCAGGGACGGCCTGACACCCATGTTCGGACGCAATACGGAGGAGGCCATCCGCAGCGGTGTCATCCGTGGGCTCAATAGTGAATTGGATGGCTATATAGCTCTTCTGAAACGTGAATACAAGCCTCTTTTTGTTTTTTTAACCGGAGGAGACTCCCATTTTTTTGATTTGAAAGGCAAAAGTGGTACTTTTGTGGTCCCGAATCTGGTTTTGACCGGATTGGAAAGTATTTTCAGATATAATGAATAGATCTTGCCGTATTATATCCGTTTTACTCTCAGCCGTATTGGTCTCTGTCATGCCGGTTTCTGAGGTTTATGCCCAAAGCGGCATAAATTCCCCATATTCAAGATATGGGATAGGTGTCCTGACAGACCGCAGCTCGACATCCGGCAAGGCTATGGGTGGCATAGGCGCAGGTGTGAGGAAGGTGAATACCATCAATACCCTTAACCCTGCATCATACTCTACTGTGGACACCCTGACTTTCATTACCGACATGGGCTTTTCGTTGCAGTACGGAAACTTCCGGGAGGGCGAGACCCGCGTCAACGCCCGCAATTCCACGGTTGACTATATGGCTGTGCAGTTCAGGATGCTTCCCAAGGTAGGGTTCACCGCTGCATTCGTACCTATGTCCAATGTGGGATATAATTTCACTACGACCAGGGTTATCAGCAGCACGGATGAGGAGATCAGGACAAGGACAAGCCAGTATTATGGTGAGGGCGGCCTGAGACAATTCATGGGCGGTTTGGGGTGGAGGCCTTCTGGCTGGTTGTCGTTGGGCATTAACGCATCCTTCCTGACAGGTGACATATCGCATTATGTCGTTGACTCTTATTCCGACAATCTTATAAGTTCCAGACCGTTGAGCTACACTGCCGAGGTCAGGGGGCTCAACCTGGATTTCGGAACCCAGACCTCCTTCTCCCTGAAGGGCGGCAAACTTGTACTGGGGGCGGTATATACCCCTTCAACCGGTCTCTTCTGCGACGGCATGAGAATTGAGCTTGGCGGTGACAGCGTGGATTATGCCAGGCACGGAACCTTTTCTCTGCCTCAGTCGGTATCCGGAGGCTTTTCATTCGCTTCGGACAAATACACTTTCGGAGCCGATGTCACATATCAGGGATGGTCGGCAGCTTCGTTCTTCGGCCGCAAGTACGGGGAGGACTGTCTGAAGGTGTCTGCAGGAATGGAGTATTGTCCCGATATAACTGACAAACGCCTGTTCCGTCACAGTACTTATCGTGCGGGAATCTCCTACAGGCAGCCTTACTACAGCATTGACGGGAGGAAGGGACCGTCAGAGTATGCCGTGGGTGCCGGTATTTCAATACCTTTCGCCTTCTCGTATGACAGCCGCTCCATGCTTCATGTCTCCGGGCAGTATGTCAGGGTACAGCCAGGCAGTGGAGGAATGATAACCGAGAACTATTTCAGACTCAACGTGGGTGTCTCCTTCATGGAGCGGTGGTTCATGAAGATTCAGGCAGATTGATTTAACCTGACGTTCATACGCGTATATAAAATAATGAAAAGTCAAATATAACAGTTAATGCAAATTATGAAAAAGATTGGACTCTTAACCCTTGCAGTGATGATGGCAATGGGTGTCTATGCCCAGAAGGGCGTAGAGGATGGCTCTCGCTACGGACAAGGTCAGGACAGTATTGATTGCCTTAAGAACATAAGCATTTATACCGAGTACATCAAGACCGAGAACTACAAGGACGCTTATGAAAATGGCTGGAAGGCTGTGTTCAATGACAGCCCTCTTGCACAGAACGCTACCTATACCAACGGCGTGAAGATCCTGCGTGCTCTATATAAGGATGAGACTGACGCCGCCAAGAAGGAGCAGTATTCAAATGAACTCATGCAGGTGTATGAGCAGAGGCTCAAGTATCTGGACAAGCTGAACGCTCTGGCCAAGAATCCTTCCCGTGAAGGCGAGATATTGGCCCAGTACGCCCATGACTATATCACCTACAATCCCAAGCCCGCCCTTGAAAAGGCTTACGAGCTTCTCCGGAAGGCTGTGACAATGGAAAAGGAGAAGGTGACATATTATGTTCTCAGTGACCTGATGAAGATCTCTTCGCAGAGATACAAGAACAAGAGCAATGATGATGCAGTACGCGATGCCCTGCTTCAGGACTATCTGGACTGCTCCACCTATATAGATCCTGTCATTGAGGCACAGACCAGCGAGAATGTCAGGGAGGCCGCCAAAAAGACAAAGGAGAACATCGATGCCTATTTCGTGAACAGCGGTGCCGCTGACTGCGAGAGTCTCCAGGCTATCTACGGACCGAAGGTAGAGGACAACAAGAACGACCTTGAGTATCTCACCAAGGTGGTTAACCTCATGTCGATGCTTGACTGCAAGTCCAGCGATGCATACTTCTCCGCAGCCGAGTACGCTCACGCCATCTCACCGTCGGTGAAGACCGCCAAGAGCCTTGCTTCTCTCTATATTTCAAAGCGTGAGGATTATGACAAGGCCATCGAGTTCTACGATCAGGCCATCAGCCTTGAGACCGACAAGGAGAGTCTTTCCGACCTGTACTACAAGGAGGCTCAGATTTATTCCGTCAAGAAGAACGATGACCGTAGCCGTACGGCGGTTCAGAAAGCCATCTCCGCAAATCCCAATAACGGCAGCGCCTATATCCTGCTGGCACAGCTCTATGCAAGCCACCACAGCTGGTCTAACGAGCCGGCACTCAACCGTTGCGCCTACTTTGCCGTTATCGACAAGCTCGAGCAGGCCAAGAGGGTTGACTCTTCGGTTGCAGACAGAGCCAACGACCTGCTGAGAGAATACCGCAAGCAGACTGAGAACATGGCTGAGGACCTGTTCATGCTTGGCATCAAGCCCGGTGACAAGGTGGAAATCAAGGGTTGGATAAACGAAACCGTCACCATAAGGTAAATGTCACTGAACGCGGGGTGTCATCCCTGTAAAACAACGATAAGCACGGCAACCGTCATCATGGCGGTTGCCCTGTCGTTTCTTTGCGTTTCATGCCGTAAAAACACGAAACAGCTGGGTGAGGCCATCACCAATCGTGACTCAGTGTCGGTCATGACGACATATGGGGTGGATATGCTTATTTCGGAGGAGGGCAGGATCAGATACAAGGTGAATGCGGAGGAATGGAAGGTTTTCGACATGATGAAACCTCCGTTCTATGCCCTTGAGAGGGGTGTCAGACTGGAACTCCTTGACAGCCTTCAGCAGGTGGAGTCCCTGATAGAGGCCGATACTGCCTACTATTACGACGAGTATCTGTGGGAGTTGAGACATAATGTCCATGCCGAAAACATAAACAGGGAGAAATTCGATAGCCAGCTTATGTTCTGGGACAGAAGGAAAGGGATGATATATTCTGACAGCCTTATCCGCATAGAACAGGAGGACCAGGTGATAATAGGACACGGCTTCGAATCAAACAACAACCTGACAGACTATACAATACGTCGTACGGAGGGCGTTTTCCCCATCCAGGAATGAATCATCTGCTGCTGATATTGCTTCTTGCCCTGTTCTTCTCGGCGCTTTTCTCCGGACTCGAAATCGCCTTCGTCTCCTCGGACAGGCTCCGCTTTGAGATGGATGCGGAGAACAACACGTTCAGTTCCAGGATATTGGCACGGTTCTACCACAATCCGAACCTCTATATATCCACAATGCTTGTTGGAAACAACATCGCCCTGGTTGTTTACAGCACCATGATGGCCAGGCTTATCGAAGGTGTTGTTCCCGACGGACTGATAGGCAATGAGTTCCTTATGGTCGTGATAGAGACGCTTGTTTCAACCGCCATTGTGCTCGTGATAGGTGAATTCCTCCCCAAGACCATTTTCAGGGTCAATCCCAACGGCAAGCTGAACATACTGGCTGCTCCGCTTTTCCTGATATACATTCTACTCTATCCGATATCTCTCTTTACTACCTGGCTTGCCAGGATTATACTGAGGCTGTTCGGCATCAGGATAGACAGGGAGAAGAGCTCCAGGGTGTTTTCCAAGATAGACCTTGACTATTTCGTTCAGTCGGGGTTGGGAAACGCGGAACAGGAAAACCGTGACCCCGAGGTAAGGATTTTCCAGAATGTCCTGGACTTCTCCAATGTTAAGACAAGGGACTGCATGATTCCCCGGAACGAGATATGTGCGGTTAGCATTGATGTCTCCCTTTCCGAATTGAGGGACGCCTTCATCGAGACCGGCTATTCCAAGATTCTGGTCTATAGGGGCGACATGGACCACATCATAGGATATATCCACTCTTCGGAACTCTTCAGGCATAAGGAGAACTGGCAGGAGCATGTTCAGAGCGTACCTTTCGTTCCCGAGACGCTTATGGCCCAGAAACTCATGAAACAGCTCATGGCGCGCAAGAAGAGCATTGCCGTAGTTGTCGATGAGTTCGGAGGCACATCCGGGATGGTGTCGCTTGAAGATATAATCGAGGAGATACTGGGTGAGATCGAGGATGAGCATGACGTGAACCAGCTTGTGGCCAAGAAGACCGATGACGGGTATCTGCTCTCAGGACGTATGGAGATTGACCGGGTCAACGCCATGTTCGGTCTGGACATACCCGAATCGGATGAATACATGACTGTGGGCGGTCTTATACTGAGCAAGGCCAAGGGCTTCCCCAAGGTAAACGAGACTGTTACTGCCGATGGCTACTGTTTCCGGATTCTCAAACGCGGCGATACCAAAATAGAGCTTGTGGAACTGACCATCATCAAATAATGGCTTGGAAAATTGACATTAAAGAACATTTTTGCTACTTTTGTGCGCTTTTTACCCGCACAGTCGGATTTAAAACGGAAAAATAGGTAAAACAAACAATAACAGAAATGGCAACATTACAGAAAATCAGAAGCAAAGGACCACTGCTTCTTATCGTTATCGGCCTCGCTATGCTGGCCTTCATCCTTGGTGACGCCTGGAAGATCATCCGCCCCAACCAGGGTGTCCAGTACATCGGTTCAATTGACGGGAAGAAAGTTTCCGCAATGGATTTCCAGAATGAACTGGAGAACTATTCCGAGGTGGTGAGATTCTCTTCCGGTCTGCAGGACCTGACAGAGGAGCAGAACAACCAGATCAAGGATGAGGTTTGGAGCGTGATGGTACGTCGCGCTATCCTTCAGAAGGAGACCGATGCCATCGGACTTACTGTAACTGAAGCCGAGGTCAGGGATGTCATAGAGAAGGGAACTGACCCTGTGCTCCAGAACACTCCGTTCAATGGCAGTGACGGCAAGTTCGATCTGGACTACCTCAAGACTTTCCTGGCCGTTTACAAGGACCTTGACCCTTCCGTCATGAGTGTTCAGGACATGAGGCAGTATGACGCGATGTACAAGTACTGGCTCTATATCGAGGATAACATCAAGTCGAACCTGCTTTACAGCAAATACATTTCCCTTGTCACCGCCGGTCTGATCAGCAATCCGGTAGTTGCCAAGGACTCCTACGAGACACGTGTCATGAGGTCTGATGTAGTGCTGGCGTCGATTCCCTATTCAAGGGTTTCCGACTCAACAGTCACAGTGACGACTGCCGATATGAAAAAGGCCTATGCCGACAACAAGGAGCTGCTGTTCAACTATTCCGAGAACCGTGACATCTACTATATCGATGCTGAGATCCTTCCTTCGGATGCCGACCGCAAGGCACTGCTTGCCGAGATGAACGAGCTCACCACCCAGCTTACCGAGGCCGATGCCGAGACGGATTTCGGTGCATTGCTCCGTCGTGCCGGTTCTGACATCTCTTTCAGCGAGGTCCCGCGTTCGGCTGCAGTTCTCCCGGAAGATGTTGTTGAAAGGCTTGATTCAGTGGGTGCTGACGGCGTGTTCGGTCCCTATTACAATCTTGCTGATGATACCTACAATTCATTCCGTGTCCTTTCAAAGGAGTCGGGTTATGATTCCATACAGTTCAGCGTTATCCAGATTGCCACAGGCAAGGAGGATGAGGATATCAGGATTTCAGACAGTATCGTAAACGCTCTCAAGAGGGGAGGTTCGTTCACTGAGATTGCTGCCAGGTATTCCCAGTCGGGTGAATCCGACTGGCTCGTCTCCGAAGCTTATGAGCCTGCATCGATCTCCGGTGACAACGCCGTTTATCTGAACAAGGTGAACAGCATGAAAAAAGATGAGATAGCCAATGTCAGACTGACCGGCGGAAACCTCATCATTAAGGTCGATGATGTCAGGAACAAGGTTGACAAGTACAATCTGGCTGTAATCAAGCGTCAGGTGGAGTTCAGCGATGAGACCAGCAACAACGTATATAATGCCTTGAGTCAGTTCGTCGCAGCCAACAAGACCCTCGATGATCTCAAGGAGAATGCCGAGGATTCCGATTTCCGTCTGCTTTACTACCCTTCATTCGAGAGCTACAGCTACAATGTGGGCGGTGTTCCCAGATCGCATGAGGCCCTGCGCTGGCTCTTCGAGGCCAATGAGGGTGAGGTGTCACGCATTTTCGAGGCAGGTCAGGCAAACGAGCACCTGATGGTTGTGGCTGTTGACAAGATACATCCTCAGGGCTATCGTTCCATCAAGGATGCAGGATCGGCCCTCAGACGCAAGGCTATCAACGAGAAGAAATTCGAGTCTCTCAAGAGCCGTTTTGACGGAGCCTCGTCAGTGGCTGAACTCAGGAACACTCCCGGGGTGAGCATCGATACCATACAGTATGTGAATTTCAATAACTCAGCCTATCTGTCATCTTACGCGTCTAACGAGTCAACGGTAGGTCCTACTGTAAGCAAGCTCGCAAGGGATGTACTTTCCAAGCCCATGCAGGGAGAGAACTGCATCTATGTGGCCCAGAAGATATCCCCGGACAGCTATCCCACAGAGTATGACGCCGAGGCAGAAACCGCCCGCCTGAATTCCATCAGTTCGAGACAGATTGCCAATTCCCTGCTTCAGGAACTTTATTTCCAGGCACATATTGAAGATACCAGGTACAAGGTGTTCTGATTGGGAAAGAAAATTCCAAAAAAAAATCCCCGCAGACCAGCGGGGATTTTTTTTTGGAAACTGTTTTGACTTGTTCCGCAATGAGGTGATAGAAAGCGTACCTTCTATCACCTCATGCTATGGAAAATCAGTTGTTCTCCGGGCGGAGCTTGCGGACCACGGCACCGGTCTGCCACATCTCGCTCTCGCGCAGGGCAGCCAGCTCCTTCTCAAGACCCTCACGATAGCCGGGCTTCGAGTTGCTGTCAATTGATATCTGAGCCTCATGGCCGCTCTTTACGCTTGCATAGAGCTTCTGTACAACGGGCTTGATGGCATCGTGGAACGGGCCCATCCAGTCAAGGGCACCGCGCTGTGCTGTGGTAGAGCAGTTGGCATACATCCAGTCCATACCCTTCTGGGCGAACAGAGGCATAAGTGACTGAGTGAGTTCCTCGACTGTCTCATTGAAAGCCTCAGAGGGAGTGTGGCCGTTCTCACGCAGAACCTCGTACTGAGCCAGGAGCAGGCCCTGGATGGCACCCATCAGTGAGCCGCGCTCACCGGTCAGGTCGGATGTGGCCTCGCGGATGAATGTGGTCTCGAACAGGTAACCTGAACCTATACCGATACCGAAAGCCAGAACCTTGTCAAGTGCATGGCCCGATGCATCCTGATAAACAGCGTATGAGCTGTTCAGGCCGCGACCCTCGAGGAACATGGTACGCAGTGATGTACCTGAACCTTTTGGGGCAACCATTATGACATCGATATCCTTGGGAGGAACAACGCCTGTGCGGTCATTCCATGTGATTGCGAATCCGTGTGAGAAATAGAGAGTCTTGCCTGCAGTCAGGTAGGGCTTGATGTTGGGCCACTGCTGCATCTGGGCTGCATCGGACAGAAGCATGCAGATTATGGTACCCTTCTGGGCTGCCTCCTCGATTGAGAACAGTGTTTTGCCGGGAACCCAACCGTCGGCAACTGCCTTTTCAAAAGTCTTGCCCTGACGCTGGCCAACTATTACGTTGAAACCGTTGTCACGCAGGTTGCAGGCCTGGCCCGGGCCCTGAACGCCGTAACCTATAACTGCGATTGTCTCATTCTTGAGTATCTCGCGGGCTTTCTCCAGCGGGAACTCCTCACGTGTCATTACTTCCTCAATGACACCTCCGAAATTCATTTTCATAGTTTCTGTTGTATTTATGAAGTTAATATGTTTTTAAAACTGACGACTTTCGCGCCGGATGGTAGCCAACAGCTAACAGCCACTGTCCTTATGACCATATCTGGCCTCCATCTTGTCCAGATACTCGTTCACGTGCTCAATGCGGGCGCGGGTGATAGCCACACGGCCTGAACTTACAAACTGGAGCATACCGCCCTGGGCAGTGAGCTCGTGGTTTAGCGCGATAATATCCTCGGTCAGTCCGCTCTTCTCAATTACTGAGAATGTGGAGTTCACCTCAATCAGCTTGGCGCCGTAGCGGCGGATTATCCTGGACATCTCGGGGTTCTCGGTCAGCACACTGGTTACCACCTTATATAACGCTACCTCCTGCATGAAAATCTCATCATCGGTAAAGTACTGGCACTGCAGCACATCCACCTTCTTCTCAATCTGATCTACAATCTTTACGATTGTCTCCTTATCGGCCATAGCGGTTATGGTGTAGCGGTGCACTCCGGGTATTGACGATGCCGAAACGTTCAGGCTCTCGATGTTTACCTGACGGCGTGTGAACACTGCGGTAACCTGATTCAGGATACCGGCTATGTTCTCCGAGTGAACTATCAGTGTGTAAAGTCTCTTTTCGTTCTCCATATCTTTAGTCTATGCTAAAAATCATTTCATCCACCGGGCTGCCCGGCTTGATCATCGGCATCACGTTCTCTTCATCCATAACGGCGGTCTCTAAAAGGAATGCGCCTTTGGTCTTGAGCATCTCGGCCACAGCGTCTTTAAGCTCCTTGCGGTCGGTTACCAGACGGTAGGGAATGCCGTAAGCTGCGGCTATCTTGCTGTAGTCAGGGTTCATCATGTGGGTGCAGGAGTATCGGCTGTTGAACATCATCTGCTGCCATTGGCGCACGTTGCCCAGGTAGGTGTTGTTCATCAGGATCATCTTGACAGGAGCCTGCGTCTGCATTATGGTGCCCAGTTCCTGAATGTTCATCTGGAAACCGCCGTCGCCCATAAAGGCCAATACCGTGCGCTCCGGAGCTCCGAATGTGGCGCCGATGGCTGCAGGCATGCAGAATCCCATCGTGCCCAGACCTCCCGATGTCACTATGCTGCGGGGACTACGGTACTTGAAATAACGGGATGAGAACATCTGGTTCAGTCCTACATCATTTACCAGTACGGCGTCCTGCGGTGCGGCGTCGCTTACGGCAGTCACAACCTCACCCATCTTGAGCGGGCCGCCGGCGGGATGTATGGCGTTGTCAATCACCTTGTCATACTCCTCCTTATCGAGCGGACGGAAGCTCTCAATCCACTCCTTGTGGCTGGCCTTGGCCATACGCTCTGTCATGAGCTTGAGAGTAAGTCGGCAGTCGCCAAGCACGGTTACATCGGGCTTGACGTTCTTGCCGAACTCTGACTTGTCTATATCTAAGTGTATTATCTTGGCCTGCTTGGCGTATGTGGAGAGCGTACCGGTAACACGGTCGTCAAAACGCATACCTACGGCAATCAGCACATCGCACTCATTGGTCTTGACGTTGGGGGCCAGATTGCCGTGCATACCCAGCATACCCATGTTGAGCGGGTGGTCACTGGGTAGTGCGGAGAGTCCAAGCAGGGTACGTGCTGCCGGCAGGTCACCTTTCTCAATGAACGCAGCCAGTTCTTTTTCGGCATTACCAAGCTCAACTCCATGTCCCACCAGAACAAGCGGCTTCTTAGCGCCGTCTATAAGCTGTACCGCATCGTTTATCTGGCTCTCAATTGGGTCGGGGGCGGGGATATAACTGCGTACATAGTCTATCCTGGCAGGCTTGAAATCAATCTGCTGCATCTGGGCGGTCTTGGTGAAGTCCAGCACCACAGGGCCCGGACGGCCCGAGCCTGCAATATAGAATGCACGGGCCACAGCCCAGGGGATATCCTCAGCGCGGCGTATCTGATAGCTCCACTTGGTGATAGGCTGTGTAACGCCCACCAGGTCAATCTCCTGGAACGCATCGGTACCCAGAGCATCAGTACTCACCTGACCGGCTACTACAACAATAGGAGTGCTGTCCAGCATAGCATCGCTTATGCCGGTAATGGTGTTGGTGGCACCCGGACCGCTTGTCACTATTGCCACACCGGTACGGCCCGATACGCGGGCATAACCCTGCGCTGCGTGCGTGGCACCCTGCTCATGACGGACCAGAATCTGCTTGAGGTCCTTCTGGTGGTCATACAGGGCATCAAATACCTTTATAATAGAACCGCCCGGGTATGCAAAAACGGTATTCACATCCTCGGCAAGCAAAGCGCGGAGCATCGCCTCGGCTCCTGTTATCATATTACTCATAATCTTGCTTAATCAATTATCCTCACACCGCCCTTATCGGCCGAACTCACCATATTGGCGTATGCCTTGAGACTCTTGGCCACCACACGCTTGCGGGTGAGCGGACGCATGGGGCGGGCAGCGAGTTCAGCATCGCTCAGGCGAACGTTAATGCTGCGTGCGGGAATATCAATGTCAATTATATCGCCGTCCACAACCTTGCCTATAGCGCCGCCGTTGGCAGCCTCAGGCGATATGTGTCCTATGCTCAGCCCCGATGTGCCGCCGCTGAAACGGCCGTCAGTTATCAATGCGCAGGCCTTGCCCAGATGGCGGGACTTGATATATGAGGTGGGGTAGAGCATCTCCTGCATTCCGGGACCTCCCTTGGGGCCCTCGTGCGTAATAACCACCACATCGCCGGCCACAACCTTGCCGCCAAGTATGCCTTCCACTGCATCCTCCTGTGAGTCAAACACCTTGGCGGGACCTGAGAACTTCCAGATACTCTCATCCACGCCAGCGGTCTTTACCACGCAACCATCCACGGCAATGTTACCCTTGAGTATGGCCAGACCACCGTCTTTTGTATAAGCATGCTTCAAGTCACGGATGCAACCCTCGGCGCGGTCAGTGTCAAGTTCGGTATAAACGCACTCCTGTGAACCCAGCTCATTGCTGAACCTGCGGGCAGGAGCGGTTGAGTATATGCGCTTGGCCTCAGGGTCAACGTCGGCCTTGAGTATGCTGTACTTGTCAATCAGCTCTCCGTAGGTCATACCGGTTACGTTCATTGCATCGGTATGCAGCAGGCCGCCCTTGGCCAGCTCTGCCAGAATACCCAGCACACCGCCTGCGCGGCCCACATCCTGAACATGATATTTCTGGGTGTTGGGAGCAACCTTGCAGAGGCAGGGAACCGAGCGTGACAGACGGTCAATATCATCCATCCTGAAATCCACGCCGGCCTCGTAAGCCACAGCCAGCAGGTGCAGGATTGTATTTGTTGAGCCGCCCATAGCTATATCTAAGTTCATGGCGTTCTCAAAGTTCCTCTTCTGTGCTATGCTCAGCGGCAGAACACTCTCGTCGCCATCCTGATAGTACTTGAAGGCGTTCTTTACTATGAGTGCCGCGGCATCCTTCATAAGCTGGACGCGGTTCTTATGTGTAGCCAGGATTGTGCCGTTACCGGGCAGGGCCAGACCCAGAACCTCAGTCAGACAGTTCATTGAGTTGGCGGTGAACATACCGGAGCAGCATCCGCAGCCCGGGCAGGCAGCCCGTTCAATAGCCTCCACATCGGCATCCGATACGCTCTCATCGGCCGATTTTATCATAGCGTCAATAAGGTCCAGATGAGCACTGTCCAGCTCGCCGGCCTCCATAGGGCCGCCGCTTACGAAAACGGTGGGGATGTTAAGGCGCATGGTGGCCATAAGCATACCCGGAGTAATCTTGTCACAGTTGCTTATGCATACCAGCGCATCTGCCTTGTGGGCGTTCACCATATACTCAACGCTGTCAGCGATTATGTCACGTGAAGGTAGCGAGTAGAGCATTCCGTCGTGGCCCATAGCGATTCCGTCATCAACGGCAATGGTGTTGAACTCAGCCGCAAAGCAGCCCAGACGCTCAATCTCCCTCTTGATTATCTGTCCGGCCTCATGAAGATGCGTGTGACCCGGTACAAACTGTGTGAACGAGTTCGCGATGGCAATTATAGGCTTGCCCATCTGCTCCTTTTTCATACCGTTGGCAACCCAAAGGGCGCGGGCTCCCGCCATACGGCGTCCAACAGTACACTGGTCACTTCTGAGTGGAATCTTCATATCATTCAAATTTTCTGTATATATATTCACAATTGACCCATCCGGCGTAATTGAAATGCAAAGTTACCTATTTAATAGGTAGCGCAAAACATTTTTATGCAAAATAAGCAAAAGTGACACAGCGTATTACTCTGGGAGATAGGATTTCGTATTGTTTTTGTTTAGCATTCGTCCGAATTATTGTATATTTGCACCGATTATTCGTCACTATTTTTGATTATCCATATCATTAATTCGTCGGAATATTTGTTATATGGAACGGGAAATTTACACAAAACTCCTTGAGTGGCAATCTCGTAGAGATCATAAGCCACTTGTGCTTGACGGAGCACGTCAGGTGGGAAAGACATACATACTCAAAGAATTTGGTGCAAAGGAGTATAAAAGCGTCTCATATGTCAACCTGGACAAGGATGCCGTTGCCAAATCTATCTTTGAACCAGACCATGATGTCAAGAGAATAATCCGCACTCTTTCCGCTCATACAGGTGTAGATATTGTTCCCAAGGACACTCTAATCATTATTGATGAGATCCAGGAAAGCAGAGAAGCTTTAGGTTGTCTCAAATATTTTAAGGAAGACTTTCCGGAGTATGACGTTGCTGTCGCCGGATCGCTCCTGGGTATCTCTATCCACCAAGACCAGTCTTTCCCGGTCGGGATGATTGAGATTGTCCGTATGTTTCCGATGTCACTTCACGAGTTTATGAATGCAACCGGTAACGGGAAACTCACACAACTGCTTCTGGATTGTGACTGGACCGCTGTTAATACACTAAGTCAGAAATACATAGAACTTCTCCGGCAGTATTACTATGTTGGTGGAATGCCCGAAGCGGTTGATTGTTACATCTCCGGTAAGGGACCTAATACCATCCGAAAAATTCAAAAAGATATACTGGCCGGTTACCGCAAGGACTTCTCCAAACATGCACCAAAAAAACAAGTCCCCCGTATCGATATGGTCTGGGATTCACTTCCATCGCATCTGGCTAAGGAAAACAAGAAATTCATATACGGTGCTGTCCGTAAGGGTTCTCGTGCAAAAGATTTTGAGGTTGCCATCACCTGGCTCAAGGATTCAGGACTTGTATATAAAGTACACCGTGTCCACAAGATTGAGTACCCTCTAAGTTTTTATGAAGATTTTGATGTCTTCAAGGTTTTCCCCCTGGATGTGGGTCTGCTTGGAGCTATGGCGGATGTTCCCGCATCCCAGATGCTTGTGGGTGACAACATCTTCAAAGAGTTCAAGGGCGCATTCACCGAGTGCTACGTGAATGAACAGCTTGCCCGCATTCAGATTCCCTCCTTCTATTATTCTACCAATGAATCTGAGGTAGAGATTGACTTCGCAGTCCAGACAGAGAAACGCGTCATTCCCATCGAAGCTAAAGCCGAAGAAAACGTCAAGTCTAAATCATTAAAGACATACATCAATGAACATCCCAACCTCAAAGGTCTCCGCGTTTCCATGTTAAACTACATTGATCAGGGTTGGATGGAGAATATCCCGCTTTATGCCATAGAAGGTTATCTCCGCGCAGAAGGCATTGTGTGACTCATCATGTTACAACCGTCCCCTCTTCATAGATTATAATGAACAATCTTGCAAGGATTTTGGTATTCAGACAAACTTTATTAATTTTGCATTATCGCTGACGATTTTTCGCGAATATCGTCAACGGCACTGCAAAATTTCATAAGTTTTATGTACAAAAGAATATTTGACATAGAGAACCGTCTTGATGAAGGAATGTTCTTGTTTGGCGGCCGTCAGGTTGGGAAATCAACGCTCTTGAGAGAACGCTTTCCTAAAGCTGTGTATATTGATCTCCTTGACCCTGATACAAGGAAACGCTTCAAACGCCGTACCATGGAGTTTTATGAGATGCTGGTTAGGCAACCGCGCAAGACTCTGGTAATAGTAGATGAAATCCAGAAACTCCCGGAACTCTTGGACGTTGTCCACAAACTGATGGTGGAAAATGGCCTGTACTTTATCCTTAGCGGTTCCAGCGCCAGGAAAATCAGAAAGGCTGGCGTCAACCAGTTGGGAGGACGTGCTAACGAGGAACATCTGTACCCGCTTGTCTCTGCCGAGATTCCTGATTATGATTTTAACCGGGCCATCCAGAACGGCATGATTCCACGACATTATGATGTGAAAGATGCAAGAGTTCGTCTTAAGAACTATATAAACCTTTACCTCAAGGAAGAAGTCGAAGAGGAAGCCCTGGTGCAGAAAATTGATAACTTTGAGCGTTTTCTGGAAGTGGCTGCTATAACCAATACCGAAATCCTGAATTACGACAATGTCGCCTCTGATTGCGGAGTATCGGTCAATACGGCCAAGTCCTATTTCAAGATTCTTTACGACACCCTGCTGGGATTCGAGGTCAAGCCATACCGGAAGGTGATCAAGCGCAAACTGTATCAGACGTCAAAGTTCTATTTCTTTGATGCCGGGATTCCCAACTACCTTTTGCATCGCTTCCACCTGATGCCAGGCACTCCGGAATATGGGCATGCCTTTGAGAACATAGTGATGCAGGAAATCCGTGCATACATAGGATATACAGACAGCGAGGAAGAACTGACCTACTGGCATACTTATAATAATGATGAAGTAGATGCTGTAATCGGTGATGCACGCATTGCCATTGAGATTAAGTCAACGGACCACGTAGAAACCGAGCATAAGAAAGGCTTGAATAAGTTTGTGGAGGAGCATCCGGACGCAAAACAAATCATTGTCTCACGTGACACTCTGACAAGACGCTCCGGGGATATTGACCTCTATTATGTGACCGACTTCTTCAAAGCCCTCTGGGCCGGTGAGATATTATGATAGAATGAAAACGTAAAGCGGTTGTATGTTCTTTATTCTGGGAATCTCACTGCATCTTCACCTGTCACTATAGGTATCGGTCTAATTGGTGTTGCCATAGTCTTATGATTTTTGATGATATCCGATGCAAGGTTACAACAATTTTTCTTATTGGCCAATTTTCATAAGTATTATGGACTATACTGCAAAAATCCGTAACGCAAATAACGCAATCTATTCAATATGTCCCTTCTGTGTCACAAAATATTGTAAGTTGAAAGCGTATATATATAAAAAAGTCTTATATTTGTGACGCATCTAAGCGATGCAGACATATTTACGAAAGTGTTTTCGTGTCCTTTATAGGAAATGTGGAAGTTTCAAGCAGAAGGAATGCGGATATGCTTATCGCTCGTGCTATGATAATGCACTTTGTTCTATGCAGAACAGGTACTCCATATCTGGCCGAGTGTGGGGTATTATCATCCGTTTATTCTGCAGGGTCTTTCCACAACCTCCTATAAGTAAACGAGATTGGCTCCACACTTTTTTTGTTGGACTAACATCCGTTCTGGGGCTAAGCGGAGTGCAATTTAACTAATGGATTATAACGAAAAAAGGTTTAAGTGTAGAGAATACGTAGTACCTGTTACCCGGGTTTTCAAAACCGGTATGAGTTCAATACTATGCAGTTCAAATGAAGGAGTCCCTGAAATTCCCGGTACATGGTAATAAGTTACTAATCATTCAAATCAGATTAATTATGAGAAGAAAAAAATTGTTGTTGATGACGTTGTTTATTCTTGTGTTGTCAGGCTGCTCAAAGGATAATACGGAAATGTCAGTTGTAAAGGAAAAAGAATCAAAGACTTTTGTGGCTGTCACCGAAATCTATTCCCCTCAGACCAAGACGTCACGTGAT
>JAGCDE010000029.1 GCA_017651315.1 Bacteroidaceae bacterium | reverse complement strand
TCCTCAACCGTAGGCTCGTCCGGAAAATAACGTCGGCATACGCTCTTCATCCTCGGAGCGTATGCCTTATAAAGTTCGCCAAGGGCATCTTCATCCCCTTGTCTACACCGTTCAATCAGCCGTGTTATCTCCATCGCAAGCATACAATGCCTTTCTTTGATGTAGTCCGTCAATCAAAGAAAAGACTGCATGCAGATAATCAAAAAGACAATTATTTTATCATCGCCTTGCTGGAGCGGCCGTCTATGCAGATTTCAAGCTCACGGTCAAACCTTACGTGACGCAGGAACTCGGTCTCCTCGATGGCGGGCAGTTTTTCCAGCTCGTCATAGTCAAAAGTATCACCCCGGCCGGAGTACGGATCTACGTTGATGTAGCCGGCGTTGAATGAAGTCAGGTTCTGGAAGAAATGGGTGCCCTGGCTGGGATCCACGCGGAAATCCTCTAAGCTGCACTCCACTATCACCTTTGCCTCCGAAATATCGCCCCATTGGACGGGAACGCCTAAAGACGGTATGCTGGAACCCCAGCGGCCGTATCCTATAAGCACGTAATTGCGGCCCTCCTTGCGCATGCGACTGTTCATGGCAGTAATCTGATGCGCCATCTCCACGGTCTTCTGCGTATCGAACGCATCCATCTTGAGGTATATCACATCGGTCAGGCCCTTTATCCAGCCTGTGCCCAATGCGCTCTCTGACTTGATAAGGGCGCCACTGGTATCAATCTCATCCCAGTCAACGTCAACATTGCGGCTATCGACCGATATGGGTCTTATCTGCAGCACGTTGAACTTGGGCAGCTTGTTCTTGTCGCCGCCGCGGTCTATATCGGCCGCAAACTCTATCTCAACACCGCATTTCATCTCACGACGGGCTATATCCAGCAACTCATCCACAATCTCGGCCAGCGGGAATGTCTTGTACTTGAGCATCTGGGCGAACGTTACGAATCGGGGACCTGTAGGGTACGCCGAGTCCACCATTCGCTGGTTCTCCAGATCAAAGGTCGATACCACGTGCTTGAGATTGCGGAACTTTTCGCAGTCCGCAATGGGTATGCGCTCCAGGTTTACGGCATCATCGATTGATGTGGTAAACTTCTCGGGCTTGAGGTTGAGCGCGAACATGGACTTCTGGGTCTCGGTCATGGTCTGCTCAATGGTTGATGTCTGCAGCACGTGCTTGGGGTACTTTGGTGAGAACCTGAGCACCTGGTCACCGTCAACCACAGCCTTGCCCAGACCGAAGGCCACCTTCACGATTCCGTCCTCGGCCTTCTCGTGCCCTATGGGGTAGAAATTGACCGAACGGGCCACACCTGACAGCGTCGGGAAGAAATATCCCTGGTCACTGCTGCCGCATATCTCCTGCAGGATGATGGCCATCTTCTCCTCGGATATCACATTGGCCGTAGCGGTTATATAGCTACGTGACGATGCAAAGAAGATTGATGCATAGACGCTCTTGATGGCCTTGGAGAGCAGGCGTAGCTGCTGGTCCTCATTGTCAGTGCGCGGAATCATGTACGTTGAATAGACTCCTGCAAACGGCTGATAATAAGAGTCCTCCAATTTGGACGACGAGCGCACGGCCAGCGGCTTGCGTATATTGTGTATGAATACCTTGAGGTTGTCAATCAGGTCACGCGGCAGGGTCGATGCCACGAACTCCGCCAGTATCTCATCGTCCGATATATCCGAGTTGATGACATACTGCAGGCCGTTGTCTATGATGAAACGGTCAAAATACTCGGTGGTTATTACCAGCGTACGGGGCGTTGTGACACGCACATCCTCCCACTTGTCATACAGGTCATACTTGACCAGGATGTGGTTGAGGAATGCCAGGCCGCGGGCCTTTCCGCCCAATGAGCCGTTACCCAGACGGGCAAACCTTATGGTATCGTTATAGGTGGCCGGATCGAACTTGGCCACCACGCCTACCCCCTGATTGTTGCGGAAATCATGTATCATCTTGAGGTTGATACGGCGTATCTCCGGCAGTTCGGCATCGTTGTGGATGGTGAGCGGACGCAGCTCCTTGCCCAGCGCGAACAGACCGCGCGCAAAGAGCCAGCGGGATATGTAGTTCTTGTCACTCAGACGGCGGAAATCGCGGTCCGATATGTTCTTGACTATCTTCTCGAATCCGTAAAGGTCACTGGCGCGGAGCAGCTCCTCGCCCGTAACCGGATCGGTCACCACGAAATCTCCGAATCCGAACTCGCGGCCTATGTAATCGGACAGGTCATGGGTAAGGGTCTTGGAGGTCTTTACCACAAAGCCCACCCCCAACTGCTCGGCCACCTCGCGCATACTCTCCTGCGATGACTGCATCAGTATGGGCATGGTGGGGTTGTCGGCATGGATATGGTTGACCAGGTCTATACCTGCATCCAGTTTCTCCTGCTCGGGTGCATCATCCTTATGGATTACGAATCCTATGTCCGATATCACTCCCAGTATGTTCTGCTTGTAGCGCTCGTACAGCTCTACGGCCTCATCGTAACAGGTGGCCATGAGTATCTTGGGGCGCGAACGCTTGCGCAGGGTCTGCTGCTTCTCGTTCAGGGTGTCGCGAATGGCCTCTATGTTCTGCTGCAGCACCAGTTTGTAGAGCACCGGCAGATAGGTTGAATAGTAGCGTACCGAGTCCTCAATCAGAAGTATGGCGCGCACGCCCTCCTCCAGTATGTCGTGCTCTGCATTCATCCGATCCTCAAGCAGCTTGATTATGGCTATTATAAGGTCGGTGGAGTTGTTCCAGCAGAAGAACCAGTCTATCGCGCTGCCCATGCGGTCCTGCATACGGTTGTATATCTCACGTGAGAATGTTGCCAGCAATACAATGGGGGTATCGGGCGATATCTCCTTCATCTGCTTGGAGAAATCGAACACATCCACCTTGCCCACGTTGTACATGGTTATTACCAGATCGAACGATGTGTCGGTCACGGCCAGCTGCAGGGCCTCGACCGTAGTCTCGACACGGATAATGTCAGGCGGATTACTCAGGTTGAGTTCGGCATAGTCCTGTGCAATCTGTGCCTCAATGTGGCCGTCCTCCTCAAGCGAATAGCTGTCATAATTGTTGCATACCAGCAGTATCCTGCGGATACGTCGGGCCATGAGTTCGGGATGATGATTCTCTTTCTCCTCCATACTTAGAATCTGTTTAAATTTGTCTCCATAAATATCTTATAGCCCCTTTTTTCTCCTGTTTCCATCGTTCCTCAGTCAAAATGGACCTCCATTGTTCCCTCATAACGATGGAAACAGGAGAAAAAATTGACCATAATCTTCTTTATGGAACAAAATTAAACAGATTCTTTAAAAAAATTGGGCCGGCTTTTGCTAAGCCAGCCCAAAATTATCAATTTGTCAGGATTATACCAAACCCTGGTCACACATAGCATTCGCCACTTTCATGAAACCGGCGATGTTGGCACCCTTCACATAGTTGATGTAGCCGTCCTCCTCGGTACCGTACTTGACGCAGGCAGCGTGGATATCGCTCATGATGCGATGCAGTTTTTCGTCAACCTCCTCGGATGTCCATTTCAGACGCATTGAGTTCTGTGACATCTCAAGACCTGATGTAGATACACCACCGGCATTCGAAGCCTTACCAGGTGAGTACAACATCTTGTTCTTCTGGAACAGGGCGATTGCATCGGGAGTGGTAGGCATGTTGGCCCCCTCGGTTACGCAGTAGCAGCCGTTGGCCACCAGCTTCTCGGCATCCTTGAGCTCAATCTCGTTCTGGGTGGCGCAAGGCATGGCGATGTCGCACTTGACACCCCAGGGACGCTCGCCCTCAAAGTACTTGGCGTTAGGATACTGCTTTACATACTCCTTGATACGACCGCGGATAACGTTCTTGAGGTTCTTCACGTATGCTATCTTCTCCTCGGTCATGCCCTCGGGATCGTAGATATAACCGTTTGAGTCGGAGAAAGTGACGACCTTGGCACCCAGACGCATAGCCTTCTCGGCAGCATACTGTGCCACATTACCTGAACCTGAGATAACTACTGTCTGGCCCTCAAAGCTCTTGCCGCGTGTGGCAAGCATGTCCTGTGCGAAGTAGCAGGCACCGTAACCGGTTGCCTCGGGACGCAGCAGGCTACCGCCCCAACCCTGGCCCTTGCCGGTGTAGGTTCCGGTCCACTCGTTCTTGAGTTTCTTGTACTGACCGAACATGAAACCGACCTCACGGCCGCCTACACCTATATCACCTGCGGGAACATCGGTGTCAGGACCTATATGACGATAAAGCTCGTTCATGAAACTCTGGCAGAAACGCATCACCTCTGCATCGGACTTTCCGCGCGGGCTGAAGTCTGAGCCACCCTTGGCACCGCCCATAGGCAGAGTGGTAAGGCTGTTCTTGAAAGTCTGCTCAAAAGCAAGGAACTTCATGATGCTCAGGTTAACGCTTGAGTGGAAACGCACGCCGCCTTTGTACGGGCCGATGGCACTGTTCATCTGAACGCGGAAGCCGCGGTTTACATGAATCTCGCCTTTGTCATCCATCCATGGAACACGGAACATGATAACCCTCTCAGGCTCCACGATACGCTCCATGATCTTCTGGTCAATGAGGTGCGGATTCTGTAAAATATAAGGTGCAACACTCTCCACCACCTCGCGAACTGCCTGATGGAACTCCTTCTCGCCCGGATTCTTGGCTATAAGCTCAGCCATGAAACCCTCAACGTAATTCTTTACCTGTTTGTCCATAATAATGCGTTATTTTGTTTAAATTGTATATTTACTGAACTGTTTTTGTGATTTTGTCACTAAAACCGTTTGCAAAGTTACTATTTGTCATCAAAAGCAACAAAGAAAACGCAATTTTTTTCACAAAAATTATGCAAATAAGTCAGAAAGATATGCATTTACATTAAAAACCGGCGTAAAAACAGGCGTTTTGAGCATAAATATGCACAATTTCGGGTGTAATGCATTCTTTTTGTCAAACTTTGGGTGTTGGATGCCGGATGCCGGATTCCTAATTAAATATCTTTTATCTGTTTTTTCCTATGATTTTTATCTTAATGGATGTAAAACCAGTAGATTTTGTGTAAGTTTGTATTCCATTCATGATAAAACGGCACAATGAAGATACTTGTAACAGGAGCGGCCGGATTCATCGGCTCAAAACTGGCATACCGGCTGGCTGAACGCGGTGATGAGGTCGTAGGACTGGATAACATGAACGACTATTACGATGTCAGGCTCAAGCTGGGCCGTCTGGAGCAGTGCGGAATACATTCACACAGCGGCCGCTACATTGACGGCTCAATCCGCGAAAGCACGCTGTTCCCCAACTACCGGTTCATAAAGATGGATCTTGCTGACCGCGGCCAGATGGCGGGATTCTTCCAGAAGGAAGAATTCGACATAGTGGTCAACCTGGCAGCCCAGGCTGGCGTCCGATACTCCATCACCAACCCCTACGCCTATTTAGACAGCAACCTGGTGGGATTCATGAACGTACTGGAGTGCTGCCGCCATAATGACATAAAGCATCTCGTATATGCATCGTCATCATCGGTCTATGGAATGAACGACAAGGTGCCGTTCTCTGAGGATGACCGCGTAGATAACCCGGTGAGCCTTTACGCCGCCACAAAGAAAGCCAATGAACTGATGGCCCACTCCTACAGCAAGCTATACGGCCTTCCCGCCACAGGCCTGCGCTTCTTTACCGTCTATGGACCCTGGGGGCGTCCGGACATGGCACCGATGCTGTTTGCCACCGCCATCAGCAAAGGCGAACCCATCAAGGTATTCAACAACGGCAACCTGAGCCGGGACTTCACCTATATAGACGATATAGTGGAAGGCACCATCCAGGTGATAGACCGCAAGCCCGTAGCCGGCCAATGCCCCGGCAACATCCCCTGGAAAATATATAATATAGGTTGTTCCAGACCTGTACAACTGATGGATTTCATAAATGAGATAGAGAAAGCGCTGGGCATCGAAGCCAGGAAGATATTCCTGCCCATGCAGCAGGGCGATGTCCTCAGGACCTATGCCGACACCTCGAAACTTGAGCGGGAGTGCGGCTACAAGCCATCCACCGCCCTCCACGAAGGCATCGGCAAGTTTATCGAATGGTTCAAATCGGACCTTAACCCGCTTAAGTAACATACCAACCAACATTAACAATAACAACTATGAACAAGTACATTTGCGATGTCTGCGGATACGAATACGATCCTGCAGCCGGTGATCCGGACAGCGGAGTTGCTCCCGGAACATCTTTCGAGAACCTCCCCGAAGATTGGGTCTGCCCCATCTGCGGTGTAGGAAAGGACCAGTTTTCCCCCGCTTGAATCAGGCTCCTGCAAATCAAAGAGATGACACCGAGAGGAATCAGGAACAACAATCCACTGAACATCCGCCGAAGCAAGAGCCAGTGGAAAGGTCTGAGCGAGACTCAGACAGATTCAGCTTTCTGTCAGTTTGAATCCATAGAGTACGGTTGGCGGGCAGCCTTCTACCTGCTGACCCGTACTTATTATGGAAAGTACCACCTTAACACCATCCAGTCCATAGTGAGCCGTTGGGCACCGGAGTCAGAGAACGACACGGAAGCGTACATAGCCAGTGTCTCCCGTATTTCAGGCATACAGCCGGACGAGCCGTTAGGCGCCCCCGCCGACCATGCCGCCCGCTGGCTTATGCTCGGAGCAGCTATGGCCATCCATGAGAACGGAACACAGTCCATAGACTACATAGCCATGATGCGCGGCTGGGAACTGTGCCCGAAGTAACTGTCAGGAATAATCCTACGCTCAGAGAGAGCTTGCACGCAAACACGTAAACTCTATCTGGCTATTCTCTCAAGGAATTACAGAAGAACTCACCTCACCACCTGATATCCGCGGGATGAGGCCGTAAGAAAATCATGGAACAAATTTAAACAGATTCTAAAACAGATTCTTATACCTATTCCATTCTAATGAACATTCGCCCATTTTCAATAAAAACCTCTTTTGGTGCAGACTGACTGTCCATACTCCGTCCGTCAAGAGAATATCGCACCCTTTCCATTCCTTGCCCAGTCAGGTCGTTAACACCCGTATTGCCGACGCCCAGATTGAAATCAAGGATGAACTCCCGGGCTGAAACCGCATCACCCGACAATTGGAAATATGCATGGAAAGCATTAATGTAGCTGTTCTCGTGGTCTGGATTGTTCACTACCATAGGACTGATGAGATTGTTCAAGTCATCAAGCAGCAGAACACTCTTGGCATTATCAGCATTATCACCGCAACCGGTTATGAGCGTCTTTTCCAATGTGGGCACGAAATTGGCCACCCCCATACTTACGGTGTTAACAGTATAATCTTGAGTAACATATTCGAAGACAGGATTTTCGATATCCTCATCCACCTTGACAAGATATGGTTTGCCGGCCTCGATGCTGCCTGCATCAGCAAAGGAGAGTGTCACCACACCATCAGCATACGATGATGCAACCAGTTGCTTGGCTGTAAAACCCAAATCATCCATTGTTTCTTTCGAGATGTTGAACGGGACTGCAAATGTATCCCATTCCCCTTTACGAAAACTGCGCTTAATGTACACGTCGCGCTTGTCACCATAAGCCGTTTCATTGTCGGCAGCCTCTTCGTCCAGGGCATAATACAATAAAGGGGACACCTC
Organism: Bacteroidaceae bacterium; assembly: GCA_017651315.1. Lineage (GTDB taxonomy): Bacteria > Bacteroidota > Bacteroidia > Bacteroidales > Bacteroidaceae > Colenecus. Next base: position 17,030 of record JAGCDE010000029.1, on the reverse strand, counting down.
CACATCACGGCCAGGCATTCTGAACGTGTACGTAGTATCTGACGATAGTACAGGTAATATTCCATTGAAACCGCTATTCACCAAATAGAAATCAACCGTGAAAGCTCTACAATTTTCTTTTCTTAGGAGACAATCCGGATCATCAGGACTTTGCCTATAATATTTCCCGAACAAAGTGGCAAAACCCGAAAAAACATCGTTGATTACCAAGCACTCTTTCTTTTCATCTATAAAAAACTTACCACTCCCACCTGCAATAGAATAATTCTCATCAAAATCAATGGTAAGTGGGAAAAAGCCCTTTTCATATCCATATCTATCTCGAAGCAATCTATGCAACATGCCGTCGAACCCGCTCAGACCAATCATATACGGCATTGTGACAGTCCCTAAATTCAGGACATCGCCTCTAATCCTGGCAAACAAGGTGTTGGTACCCTCAAAGCCCTTGATCTTGTGCGGACCTGTGTATTTTATAGTGACTTCAGAATTCTCATCAGCCACAGACGGACTGATATTCCAGACCTCCGGGTCACACTCCGGGGCAAGTGTCACTACATGTTCTGTATTTATGTCAAAGGAAAGAACGGGACGACATTGTTTAGTCTCTGTCTTAGCATAACTGAAAAACGCTGCCTGGTGACCATAATTCACGTTTTCCAAAAAAATAAAGATCATTCCACATACAGTTGATTCGTCATTTTCCGTAGCTGTCCAACCAATAAATTGAAAATAATCCCTACTCTTTAAATTATCTACCGCCGTTCTATACTTTCCGGCAAATCCTGTGCAGCTGAAAATCCCTACATCATTTTTATATTCCGGGTCATCACCACAGCATATAAACATATTCTCCCAATCCTGCCGGGTTGGAAGTCGCCAGGAGCCGAACGAAACGGCAGGAGTATAGTCCTTGGCAGCAGCGACAGCTTCCTCCCAGTTTACAGACTCAGCCGCATCAGTCAGAGCTACAGCCAGTCCTGTCTTGTGTTCCAAGTCAATGCTGGCAACCATTCCTATAGGTGTTGCACCAGCTGCATTAGCTTCATTTACCGTCATATACAACATGCCATCAGCACCAAGGATCTTGCCGATGTCATCGGAAGAACAGGCTATGCCTTCAGCCCGGACATCAATCACCATAAGGAGCATTACAAGAACAATTAATAAGACTCTTTTTATCATAATAGTTACTTCAATTTACATTATGCAAAAGTAGTGATTATTACAAATCATGCAATCTCCCCACGGAGATTCAGTTCCAGATTATGCTTGACTGTGGTATTGTCGGAGGTGGAGCCCATGAGGCAGAAGAGTTTGGCTAAGGCAGCCTCGGTCGTGAGGTCCTGGCCTGACACTACGCCCGCATCACGCAGGGTGCGGCCTGTGGCGTACAGGTCCATATTGACTGTTCCTGCAAGGCATTGCGTCACGTTGAGCAGGATCTTGCCCATGGCCGATGACTCACGCACTATATCCACAAACCAGTCCTTTGAGATGGCGTTGCCGGAACCGTAGGTCTCGATTATGACGGCACGGGTATCGGAGCCTAAAAGGATATCCCGCACAACCTGCGGCGTGATTCCGGGATGAACCTTCAGGATTGACACACGCGTATCAAGCGTGGTCCGAATACCGAACTGTGCCGATGATGGGCGCAGTATATGCTTATGATTATAGACGATATCTATCCCTGCAGTTGCCAGCGGGGGGTAGTTGGGCGAGCGGAAAGCATGGAACGATGTGGAATCAGCCTTGGTGCTGCGGTTTCCGCGCAGGAGCTGGGAATTGAAGAATATGCAGACCTCCGGCACGACCGCGCTCCCGTCAGGATTCTTAGCTACCGCTATCTCCACCGAAGAAATGAGGTTCTCCTTGCCGTCGGTACGGGGACGGCCCACAGGAAGCTGACTGCCGGTAAAGATTACAGGTTTGGAAAGGTTCTCCAGCATGAAGCTGAGCGCCGAAGCCGAATAAGCCATAGTGTCTGTTCCGTGCAGTATGACAAAACCGTCATAGGCATCGTAGCTGTCACGGATAATCTCAGCCAGACGGACCCAAAGCGAGGGCTCCACATCCGACGAGTCAATCAGTGGCGAGAAAGTGCAATGGTCAATCCTGCAGGTGAACTTGCCCAGTTCCGGCACAGACTCCATAAGCCCGTCAAAGTCAAAAGGGGTAAGCGCACCGGTGCTGTCCTCCTTCATCCCTATGGTACCTCCCGTGTAGATTAGCAGGACCGATGAGCCTCTGTACTCCATAATCACTAATATATTGCTAAACACTCCATTTCCACAAGCCATCCGGGACGGCATACAGGGGCAAGCACCATCACGCGCGGACAATCGGGAAAACGGTTGTCAAAGATCCTGCCTACGACAGCATAATCAGCCGTATCGCGCAGATAGACAATCATGTAACCCACCTGACTGAAACCGCACCCTGCCTCCGCGAGCAGCACCCCGACATTCTCTAACATACGTTCAGTCTGACGCACGATATCACCCTCATATAGTATCTTACCCTTATTGTCTATGCTGGCTGTGCCTGAAATAAGAACGTGCCTGCGGTCCGGATATTCCACCACAGAACCTCGTTCAAAGCGCACGCCGTATTGAGAAGTCCGGTTCAGGTGACTCTCCCCGTAGAGATATTTCACCGGGACTCGGAGTCCTGAGACAGCAACAGCGTCAAGCATGACCTTGTTCAGATGATTCCCGGTGCGTCCCTCAATACCTGTGCTGGCAATGAAATGGTTGTCCGGAGTGAGTCCGTGACGGTCAAACACAATATTCCGGCCATCGACCACCCCCTTGTAATTCACATCTATATTCTGCACGAAAAGCCAGGTGCGCACACAGTTTGCCTCAAGAGTAAGCCCCTGTGCCTCAAGCTCTGAGCTAAGGCAGCTGAGCAATGAAACCGTCTGGCCGCAAGCCCCTTCACAACCGGACACTCCGCCTGTGAACCAGAACTCATCCATGCCCATCCATGAAATCCTATGCATCCTTTCGTCCACACGGCTCAGTTCCGCCCCCTTCCTGCACCAGAGCATTGCAGCAATCTTGGTCCCGTTAAGAGGAGCCTGTCCTATAACAGACACAGGACAGTCAAGACGGCAGCGTTCCCGAAGCCTGGCCGACTGGTTGGCCGGATCGCTCAGGAAGAAACGGATCAGGACAGGAGTCCCCTCAGCCAAGACAGAATTACGGACATTCTCCAGCAGCAGTCCGAGCTGGTCGTCAAAAGACATCAGAGCATCTGCGAGCGTCACAGCCACCAGTGATTCCGGAAAGGCTTGACCTCCGTCAGATAGCCATCTTGAGGTACTTATATGTATTTTAGAGTCAGAATATGAGGAATAGAGCATTCGTTCCATAGGATAAATATGCCGCGAATATAACGTTTTTCAAGCTATAAGCTTTGCCGAATGGCACAAAAAGAATAATTTTGGGACCTCAAAAAAGAAAAAACAATCAATAATAAGTATGAAAAAGATATTCATTATCGCTTTGTCTGCACTGGTCTGTGCAGGTGTTTCAGCCCAGGACGAGAAAAAGGACGCTCCCAAGGGCTATGTGTTCACAACAGTCGATTCACTCGCCATCACCCCGGTCAAGGACCAGGCCAACTCAGGAACCTGCTGGTCATTCTCATCAATCGGTTTCTTCGAGTCGGAACTGCTCCGGTTAGGCAAGGGAGAGCATGACCTGGCCGAGATGTTCGTGGTTCACAAGACCATGGAGGACCGTGCCAAAGCCGCCGTTCGCCTGCACGGCGACATAGAGTTCGCACAGGGCGGAAGTTTCTACGATGTAGTGTATTGCTGGAAGAACTACGGAATGGTTCCTCAGGAGGTCATGCCCGGTATCATGTACAAGAGTGACCGCATCAACCACACCGAGCTCACCGCCGTGGCCAAGGCGTATGTAGATGCACTGGCCAAGGGAAGCCTCAAGAAACTGACCGATGTCTGGCAGAAGGGATTCTCCGGAATCTATGATGCCTACATAGGCGAGTGCCCTGAGAAATTCACTTACAACGGCAAGGAATACACCCCCAAGTCATACGCTGAGTCCCTCGGCCTGAATATGGACGATTATGTATCGCTGACATCATACACCCATCATCCTTTCTACGAGCAGTTCGTGATTGAGATTCAGGACAACTGGCGCTGGGGGCTCTCCTACAACCTGCCGCTTGACGAGTTCATGGAGGTGATGCACAACGCCATCAAGACCGGTTACACATTCGCCTGGGGTGCCGATGTCTCCGAGACCGGATTCCTCCGTTCCAAACCGGCAATATGTGTAATCCCGACCGATGAGGACAAGGAGAACAAGATACTGCGTGAACCCGGTGAGGAGAAGGAAATCACCCAGGAGCTGCGCCAGGAAGGTTATGACAACTGGGAGACCACCGATGACCACGGCATGCAGATATTCGGAATAGCCAAGGACCAGAACGGCAAGGAGTACTTCATGGTCAAGAACTCCTGGAACACCACCGCCGGCAACAACGGCATCTGGTATGCCAGCGACGCTTACGTGGCCTACAAGACCATGAACATCCTGGTCCACAAGGATGCACTGCCCAAGGACATCAGGAAGAAACTCGGCATAAAGTAATCTGCCCAAAGGCAAACTGTCATGACGGCAGGGGCTGTTCCAAACGCTCCTGCCGTTCTTTTTTGCACCTGTCCGACCGGACAGTTCCGGACAAGCGCGTTTCCTCGAATGTATAATAGAAATTAATAAATATAAAATACCGACGCGTACATCTTGATAAAAAGAAAACGGTTACCTATATTTGCAGTTTGGAACAAACCGGACTTCCCTCCGCTTCCGACCTGCTGTTTCCGGAAGCATGAAAAGTCCACATATTACACTCAAGATGAATAAAGTAAAAAATAACATAAATAATGAACTTCAGATGGAACTATCAGCCTCCCACACAAGAGCTTTCCGAGGAAGCCAGTGAGCTGTCAAGGGCCACGGGACTCAGTCCCGTACTCTGCCGACTGCTCATCCAGAGAGGCATAAGAAGTAAAGCCGAAGTACAGAAATTCTTCAATCCGCAGCTGAACGAGCTGCTTGACCCCCGGCTCATGGACGACATGGACAAGGCGGTGGCACGTATCAACAGTGCGATTGAGCGCGGAGAGCGCATTCTGGTTTACGGCGATTATGACGTTGACGGTACCACAGCCGTGGCATTGGTCTATAATTTCCTCAAGAGGGATTACGACAACCTGGACTACTACATCCCGGACCGCTACAACGAAGGTTACGGAGTGTCGGAACAGGGTGTGGATTACGCGTTTGAGACAGGTGTCAAGCTTGTCATTGTGCTTGACTGCGGCATCAAGGCCATCCAGGAGATAGCATACGCCAAGGAGAAAGGCATAGACTTCATAGTCTGTGACCATCATGTACCCGATGACGAGCTGCCCCCGGCCGTGGCCATACTGAACGCCAAGCGTTTAGACTCGACATATCCTTTCAAGCACCTGTCAGGCTGCGGTGTGGGATTCAAGCTCATGCAGGCATACGCGCTGGACAACGGCATCCCTTTCAGCGAGCTGTTGCCGAGCCTTGACCTTGTAGCCGTGAGCACGGCATCGGATATCGTGCCCATCATGGGCGAGAACCGGGTGCTGACCCACTACGGACTCGAACAGCTCAACAGCGATCCCTGTACCGGCCTGAAAGCCATAATACAGGTCTGCAAGCTGGGTGACAAGACGTTGAACATTAACGATATTGTATTCAAGATAGGTCCCCGTCTCAATGCTGCAGGGCGCATGAGCAGCGGCAAGAAGGCTGTTGACCTGCTTGTGGAGAAGGACTATCAGCATGCGCTTGAACTGGCGGCACGCATAGACCAGGAGAACGATGACCGCAAGAAGGACGACAAGGAGATTACCGAGGAGGCCAATGACATTGTGACAAGTCTCCAGCACGGCGGGAACATGCACTCCATAGTCCTCTACAACGAGAACTGGAAGCGGGGTGTGATAGGCATCGTAGCCTCCCGTCTGACCGAGGTGTTCTACAAGCCGGCAGTAGTCCTGACCAAGACCGGCAACCTGGCCACCGGCTCCGCCCGTTCAGTATCGGGATTCGATGTCTATAAGGCCATAGAGAGCTGCAAGGACCTTCTGGAAAACTTCGGCGGACACACATACGCCGCCGGCCTTTCGCTCAGGGTGGAGAACGTGGAGGAGTTCAAACGCCGTTTCGAGGAGTATGTGGCAGGGCACATTGAACCCGACCAGACCGAAGCCACCATCGACATCGACGCCGAACTTGACTTCAAGGACATAACCCCCAAGTTCTTCAAGGACCTCAAGAGATTCCAGCCATTCGGTCCGGACAATGAGAAGCCCGTATTCTCGACAAGGAACGTCTATGACTACGGCACCAGCAAGGTCGTGGGCCGCGGCCACGAGCATATCAAGCTGGAGCTCATAGACAGCAAGAGCGGACATCCGCTGAACGGAATAGCCTTCGGTCAGAGCGAGTATGTGAACTACATCAAGACCAAGCGTTCGTTCGATATCTGCTATACCATCGAGGAAAACAACTTCAAAGCCGGGGAGATACTGCTCCAGATAGAAAGCATCAAGCCCAACCAGCCTGATACCAAAGCGTGAGAGGACAGGCTATGACATACCGCGAGATACTGAAACACTATTGGGGCTATGACAGTTTCCGCGGTGTTCAGGAAGAGATTATAGAAAGCATAGGCAGCGGCCGGGACACACTTGGACTGATGCCCACAGGAGGCGGAAAGAGCATCACGTTCCAGGTTCCGGCTCTCTCCAAGGAAGGGGTATGCCTTGTCATCTCCCCGCTCATCGCCCTGATGAAGGACCAGGTGCGCGTACTCAGGAACAACGGCATCAAGGCCGCTTCCATCCAGACCGGCATGAGCCGGGAGGAGATAATCACAGTCATGGAGAACTGCATGTTCGGCGGTTACAAGTTCCTCTATGTCTCACCCGAACGGCTCTCGTCGGAACTCTTCAGGACCAAGCTCAGCCATCTCAAGATAAACCTCATCACTGTCGATGAATCCCACTGCATATCGCAATGGGGCTATGATTTCCGCCCTTCATACCTCCAGATAGCCGACATCCGCAGGATGCTTCCGGGAGTGCCCGTGCTGGCTCTCACAGCCACTGCCACCCCCCGCGTGACCGATGACATACAGGACAAGTTAGGTTTCGCGCAGAAGAATGTCATCAGGATGAGTTTCCTCCGTGAGAATCTCTCATACGTGGTCCGGTCCACGGAGAACAAGTTCGATGAACTCAAGCATATCCTCGACAAGGTTCCCGGTTCCGGGATAGTCTATGTCAAGAACAGGCGGGAGACCAAGGAGGTTGCCGACTGGCTGAACGCCAACGGCATACCCTCGGTATTCTACCACGCCGGCATCGACCCTCTGCTCAAGGACGAGCGCCAGAAGGCCTGGACCGAAGGTCGTTACCGCATTGTAGTGGCCACCAACGCTTTCGGCATGGGCATAGACAAGCCCGATGTGAGAAGTGTGATACACATGGATATCCCCAACTCCATCGAGGCCTATTTCCAGGAGGCCGGGCGTGCCGGACGCGACGGTAAACGCTCATACGCGGTCCTGCTCCACTCACCCGGTGACAAAAGAAGCATAGCCAAACGTATCTCGGACAATTTCCCCGGAGAGCAGTTCATCAGGGATGTATATGAAAAGATGGCCTTCTGGCATGAGATGGCAGTCGGTGACGGCCAAGGCTGCTCTTTCGCCTTCTCGCTCGGCGAGTTCTGCCGGCATTTCTCGCTTCCGGCCATACCTACTGACAGCGCCCTGCGCATCCTCACCCGCCTTGGCTACATAGACTACTCCGAGGAGACTGAATTCTCCGCCAAGCTGCTTTTCACCGCTTCCCGTGACGAACTTTACCACATTCACCAGGACCGTCTCACCGAACAGGTCATGAATGTAATCCTGCGCCATTACAGCGGAATCTTCACCGACTACTCCTTCATTGACGAGCAGTACATCTGCACCCTGACAGACACCGACAGGCATACACTCTATACCATTCTCACCAACCTGCAGAGCCAGGGAGTGGTCCGATATATCCCCGAGCGCAAGACTCCGCTCATAACATGGACCAGGGCACGCGTTGACGCCAATATGCTCCGGTTCGACCCAGAAGTCTATAGTACCCGCCGGGAGGAGTTCAAGGAGCGTATAGGAGCCATGATGGAGTACGTTACCCGTACCACCGGATGCCGCAGCGCCATAATGCTCAGATACTTCGGAGAGAAGCAGAAAAAGCCCTGCGGATGCTGCGATCTCTGTCTTGAAAAGGTCTCCGCCGACATGACCCGGGCAGAGAAGTCCGTGATAGCCGGTTCCCTCCTCGAATGCATAGGGCAGCTGTCCGACCCGCGTGAAGTCTATTCACTGCCATACCCCAAAGGTAAAATCGACACAGTCCTCCGTTTCCTGACCGACGAGGGCATACTGAAAATAGAAAACGGCACTATCGTCTATGATGATAAAAACAGAAAAGATAAGAGAGCTTGACCCCATGGACAGGGGCTTTACCCTGATTGCAGGACCTTGCAGCGCCGAATCACGGCAGCAGGTACTCGAATGCGCCCGAAGTCTTTCGGACATGGGCGTCAGGATTTTCCGTGCGGGGGCCTGGAAGCCCCGTACGCGCCCCGGCAACTTCGAGGGATGGGGAGAGAAGGCTCTCGAATGGCTCCGGGAGGTAAAGACTGAAACCGGAATGACCGTCATGACCGAGGTTGCCAATTCCCGCCATGTGGAAGCCGCCCTCAAAGCCGGGATAGACATGTTCTGGATCGGAGCACGCACAACCACCAACCCATTCGCCGTACAGGAGATAGCCGATTCTCTCAGGGGTGTCAATATCCCTCTGATGGTCAAGAATCCCATCAATACCGAGCTGGAGCTCTGGATAGGAGCGTTCGAAAGGCTTTACGGAGCGGGACTTACACGGCTTGCAGCCATACACCGGGGGTTCAGCGCCCATGACGAACGCCTCTACCGCTACTCCCCCCAATGGCAGATTCCCGTAGAACTGCGCCGACGCATCCCGGGCCTGCCCATCCTGTGTGACCCGAGCCACATGGCCGGCAACAGCAGTCTTGTCCCCTCCCTGGCTCGGAAGGCTCTCGACATGAAATCCGACGGACTCTTCATCGAGGTACATCCCGACCCCTCAAATGCACTGAGCGATTCCGCACAGCAGCTCACCCCCGCCCAGCTCCGGGAACTTCTCCCCACTCTCATGTCACACAGGGACTCCGCGGAGGAGGATATGGAGATACTCAAGCCCTACAGGGAGAACATAGAGCAGACCGACCTCAAGATCGTAGAACTCGTGGCGGAACGCCTGAAGGCATCGGACAAGTTAGGTGACATGAAACGTCTGCGCAATCTTACCGTCCTTCAACCGGAACGCTACAAGGCATTGGCCGATGACATGGTCAAGGAGGGAAAGAGATACGGGTTGGACGAGGATTTCGTGCGCGCCCTGTTCGAGATACTTCACACCGAGAGCATAAAGCATCAATTGGACAACAACCTGAAATAGACAACTATGAAAAAGAATCTGATTATCCTACTGTCAGCCGTTGCGCTGACATTCGCCTCATGCAGGCAAGAGCCGGTCAGAGTAGCCTGTGTGGGAGACAGCATCACCTACGGCCATGGTATCAAGGACCGTCTCCACGATGCCTATCCCGGCGTTCTCTCCGCCATGCTGGGCGAAAAGTATGACGTGCGCAACTTCGGCGTGAGCGGCACCACCACCATGACGGGTACCGACATGCCCTACATGAACGAGCAGGCCTACAAGGATGCCCTTGAGTTCAATCCGCAGATTGTGACCATCAAGTTAGGCACCAATGACAGCAAGCCCTACAACTGGAAGGAGAGTGAGCACTTCAAGCAGGACCTCAAGACCCTGATTGCATCCTTCCGCGCCCTGCCCTCCAAGCCGGCAATCTGGCTCTGTCTGCCGGTCCCGGCCATGGGTAACGCATGGAACATCAATGACAGCGTCATCTTCAACGGCGTGATACCCTATATCAGGGAGGTGGCACAGGAGGAGAACCTGCCGCTGATTGACCTCAACACCCCGTTCCAGGGCAAGCGCCAGTACTTCCCGGACACCATCCATCCCAACGAGGAGGGTGAAAAACTGATTGCAGAGATTATTTTTGATAAAATATTTAAGAGATAAGACAAAACAACAATGGATCCAATTCTGAGAATTGAGAATGTGTCCAAGACATACACCGGACACAAGGCTCTTGACGATGTGTCGATGGAGGTACCACGCGGCTCCATCTACGGCCTGCTGGGCCCTAACGGCGCAGGAAAGACCACACTCATCCGCGTGGTGAACCACATGACCATCCCTGACTGCGGCAAGGTCTGGTTCGAGAATCACGAGATTACCTCCGATGACATTTACCAGATAGGTTACATGCCCGAGGAGCGTGGCCTCTACAAGAAGATGAAGGTGGGTGAACAGGCCGTCTTCTTCGCCCGTATGCGCGGCATGGCCCGTTTTGAAGCCATAGACAAACTGCGTCAGTGGTTTGACCGCTTAGGCATCATCGAATGGTGGGACAAGAAGGTGGAGGACCTCTCCAAAGGTATGGCCCAGAAGGTGCAGTTCATCGCCACCGTGGTCCATGAGCCCAAGCTGCTCATATTCGACGAGCCGTTCTCCGGGTTTGACCCCATCAACCAGAACCTGCTCAAGGAGGAGATACTCGGCCTTCGTGACCGCGGTGCCACGGTGATATTCTCCACCCACAACATGGAGTCGGTCGAGGAGATATGCGATGACATTACGCTCATAAATAAGTCGCACAACATCCTGTCCGGCTCTGTGGAGGAGATTCGGCGCAAGGCGGGAGGAAACACCTTCCAAGTGATTTTCAGCGGTGACAGGGAGCGTTTCATCAGCTCCGTAAACGGCAAGGCCACCCTCATCGGCGATTCCGAAGGACTTATAGGCGGCTACACGCAGCAGAAGATACATATAGCCGATGACTCCGACATACGTCCGGTTATAGGAGCTCTCAACGAGAATGTAAACATGCGTTCATTCCAGGAGATTATCCCCAGCATGAACGATATATTCATCCGTGCCGTGAACGGTACACTTTAAACCCTTACCGCTATGAACAAGATAGGTCTTATAGTAGAACGTGAATTCACTGAGCGTGTACGCAAGAAATCATTCATAATCACTACACTCCTCACCCCGTTGTTCATGATTGCCCTGATGGTCGCCCCGAGCCTCATGATGATGAAGGGCGGCTCATCGACCAAGAACGTCGTGGTGGTTGACAACACTCCCGGCCAATTCATCGGCAGCAAGCTGGAATCGGGTGAGACAGTATCTTTCCGCCTGCTCCCTGAAGGCACGACTTTAGGTCAGGCACGCTCGCAGTACAACAGCCCGGACATTGCATACGGCGTGCTGGTCATAGGCAGTGACATACTTGACAACCCGCAGAACCTGCAGCTTATACTCAACGACGCCTCCTCCATGAGCGTTGAGGACAACATCCGCAACCAGATACAGGGCATACTTCGCACCGAGCGCCTGGCCCGCTATGAGATGGACAACATTGACCGGATCCTGGCCGATGCCAATGTCCGCGTGGGCATCCAGACCCTTAAGAACAACGGTCAGGAGGATGAGGAGGAAGGTATGGAAGCCACATCCACCGCAGCCTCATGGATCATGGGGCTCATACTTGGAATGCTCCTGTACTTCATCCTGATAGTCTATGGGCAGCAGGTGCTCCAGTCAGTCATTGACGAGAAACAGACCCGTGTGCTGGACGTTATGGTCACCTCCTGCAAGCCGTTTGACCTCATGATGGGCAAGATACTGGGCATAGCCCTCGTGGCTGCCCTTCAGATAGTCATCTGGGCCGTCCTGATAATAGGAGCCAGCGCATTCATCATGCCTATGGTTATGGGCGATACCGGTATCGATGCCGCAATGGCCGCTGCACAGTCAGCAGGTGATACGGAGATAGCAAGTATTGTAGGCAAGTTCACCAACGTGGGCTATCTGGCAGGTCTCTTCCTGGAACTCCTGCTCTACATAGTGGGCGGATTCCTGTTCTACGCCTCCATGTACGCCGCCATAGGCTCCGCTGTGGATACCCCGCAGGATGCAGCTCAGTTCAACGGCATAATCATGATGCCTGTGATTGTGGCCATAATTGTGATGATGAACGTCATGAACGACCCCAACTCCAGCCTGGTGTTCTGGTGCTCCATGATACCGTTCACGTCGCCTATCGTCATGATGGCGCGCATCCCGTTCGGCATACCTGTATGGCAGGTGGCTGTATCGCTGGTCGTGCTCTACATATCGTTCTTCCTGATGACATGGGTTGCCGCCCGCATCTTCCGCGTAGGCGTCTTCATGCACGGCAAGAAACCCTCCTGGAAGGATCTGGGAGCCTGGGTAAAGATGAAATGACGGGATTCCGTCATTTCATCTTGGCTATTGGCTGTTGGCTGATGGTTATGCCCACCACTCGCAGGCTGATTTTTCGCCTGCAAGCCAGACTATATCGCCGGCCTTGAAGCGATACTCCGGCTTGGGGTTGGTAGTCACCTGCCCCCCGCTCACCACGCTTATCACCATGCAGCCGTATGAGCGCATGTCAGTCTCACGCAGGCTCTTGCCTGTTAGCCATGAGTCATCCTTGAGGGTTATGCTCTCCAGCTCGAAGGCACGAGGGGCCAGAGTGTCGGCCTCACCCTTCTCCGAGGTGAACACATTCTCGGCCATATCCTTGCGGAACTCCGCAAGCTGCTCCTTAGTGCCCACGGCAAGCAGTTTATCGTAGGGAAAGACCATCTCGTCGCCAGTGGGAATCATTATGCTCCTGCTGCCCCGGATTATCTTCACAATGTTCACTCCTGATTTATGCCGGAAGGGCAGTTCACGCAGGGTCTTGCCGGCATAGAGCGAATCGGCCGATATGGTTATCATGTCAGTCTTGACATTGTAGCGGGACATCTTGTCGCTCACCGATGACGTTACGGGAGCCATCCTCCTCTGCTGCTGCTCCTTCTCATTCAGGTTGGCCATGAAACGGTCCTCCACAATCGTGAACTTGCTTATGGAACGGCGGCCGATGAAGAAGAACATCACCCCCGCCACAATAATGAGCAGTATGGTCCAGAACGCCAGGTTGAAATGGCTGGCTATCACGCTCACCACAAAACCCATGGCTATCAGGATGCGCAGCAGTGCGAGCGATATCACGGGCCATACGTTGGACTGCTTGTCCTTGATGAGCTTGAGCGACGAGCGGTTAATATCCTCGCCCGAAATGGCCATACCCACCAGGAAAGGCGACATCACGGCCAGAGTCACCACCACGCTTATCACATTACGCACAAACGGAGTCAGGCTGTCCATACGGCTGTTGATGAACCTGTCTAAGAACAGGTGAGAGCCAAGGTCAACTGCTATAAGAATCACACCGTACAGCAGCACGCGTAGCGCCAGCTCCTTCATGAGCCGCTTCCACTCGTTCTGAGCCGCCGCCGAATTCTCCCGGTCCTGAGCGGAGAACGAGTTGATTTTCTGCACAAGCTGCTCCGGCAGTTTCCTGAGCAGAAACATATACGCCGGCGTACCCGCCTTTATCATATAAGGTGTGGTGAACGTGGTTATGACCGAAACCGTTATTATGACCGGATAGATAAAGTCACGCATCACCCCGAGTGACACGCCCAGACCCGCAATGATGAACGAGAACTCGCCAAGCTGCGCCAGACTGAACCCCGCATGAACAGCATTGTCCAGACCCTGTCCGGCCAGAACCGCCCCCGATGTGGAGAAAAACAGTATGCCCGCCATTACCGTTATGGTAAGCAGCAGGATAGTGCTCCAATATTCACCTATCACGTGAGGATCCACCATCATACCCACCGACACGAAGAAAATGGCCCCGAACAGGTCCTTTATGCCCTTGACCAACCCCATTATATGCTCACTCTCGAGAGTCTCCGCCAGTATGGAGCCCATCACGAACGCACCCAATGCCTCCGAGAATCCCGCCAGGCTGGCCAATGTCACCATCACGAAACAAAGCCCAATGCTTACCAGCAGCAGAATCTCGTCATTCAGGTACCGGCGGGTCTTCTTGAGCAGAGTAGGAATAAGGTAAATACCTACTAAGAACCACAGAATCAGAAAGAACACCAGCTTACCCAACCCCATGAGCATCTGTCCGCCAGCAAACCTGTTGGACACCGCCATCGTGGAGAGCAGTACCATCAGCACCACAGCTATCAGGTCCTCGAACACAAGAGCCCCGAATACCAATGGAGCAAACGGACGCTCCTTCAGTCCCAGATCATCATACGCCTTTATTATAATGGTGGTGGATGACATGGAGAGCATGCCTCCCAGGAAAATGGACTCCATATTGCTCCACCCCATGGCCTCACCCACCAGGAAACCTATTATGAACATACCCACGCACTGGGTCATGGCCGTTATGAGAGCACTACTGCCCACCTTGAGCAGCTTCTTGAAACTGAACTCCAGTCCCAACGCGAACAGCAGGAATATTATGCCTATATCGGACCACTCCTTCACAGCAACGGTGCTGGTAACGGTGGGAAACAAGCCCATGTGAGGCCCGACTATAAAGCCGGCCACTATATATCCCAGGATAAGTGGCTGTTTCAACGCCTTGGAAATTATCGTGAATACACCTGCCGATATAAGTATCAGCGCCAGGTCCTTTACAAGATTCGCTTCTTCCGACATGACAAAAACTATTTACTGAATACAAAATTACAACTTGATTACGACAATACCGTCAAAACAGATTACCTTTGTAAAAACCGGTCACACATAGTGCCTTCCTGATTAGAGACATGTTCATACACAACCACAAGACAGTCCGCAGAGTCCTGTATCTGTCAGTCCTGGCTATAGCCTTTCTCACATCCTGCCGGGACACCACCTGCCGTGAGCTGGCCAGGATAGAGCAGCTCATGGAAACCAGTCCCGCAGAGGCCGATTCATTACTCTCCGTTATCCCGGAGCCAGCCAATGCACGCAAACGTGCGTGGTATGCCGTCCTCAAAACCCAGCTTGACTACAAGCTGTACAGGGAAATAGAATCAGACAGCCTGATAAAGACAGCCACTGAATATTACGGGACACCGTACAAGAATGTATCCAGGCTCCGCAGATACCGTGCGGCAATGGCCTGGTATTCACAGGGGTGCGTGTATTCTGGCTTGAACGATGATTTTTCTGCCATCGATGCTTACCTTAAAGCCCAAGGACTTTTTCCTGATACACTGAGCAGATATTATGCACTCTCAGAACAGAAACTGGGGATCCACTATTTAAACAGAATGATGCTTGTTCAAGCAAAACAGGAGTTATTGGATTGCCGTATAAATGCATTAAGATTGAATGATAAGAAAACAGCTAATTATGTCTTTTACCAAACCGGTCTGACAGCATTATATGGAAAGGATTTCAACTACGCTGACAGTATTTTCGGCGTGATTCTTTCGGACAGCACGTTTTCATTCAGTCAGAAGACAGGAGCCTTGCTTCAGATGGCCAAGATCAGGCTGCATTCTGACAAAGATTACATTAATGCCCTAAAATATGTGGACTCATATATTGACCAAATAAGAGATAAAGGTCAATACGGTGCCGGACTATGCATAAAATCTGACATCTACTATGCTATGTGTGAATATGATTCCGCTTATAAATACGGTTTAGAGTCTTTTTCAAAGACCAATGAACTTTACACCATGTGTTCTGTTGCAGACAGATTGGCTGAATTGTCCATGTTGAACGGAAAGACCGATGAAGCCTCACACTGGCACAAAATGTACGGAGAGTTACGTGATTCCATAAATGTTATTGAAAAATCCCGCGATATAGAGGAGCTTCAGTACCTTCATAAAGATGAACTCAACAAAGAATTGTTATCTCACAGACACATACGTTTCATTATTATTGAAATATCCTCTGTATTGCTGATAGCCTCATTTTTCTTCCTTATTTATTACATATTTCTGAACAAAAAAAGAAAGATTATATTGGATAAACAAAAGGAACTTCTTGATCAGGAGGCCGAAATCCGCAGAAGCAGTATCCAAGTCTTACAGGCTAGGGTCGGCGAATTATCAGAAAAAGACCAGAATGCAAGAAATGTTCTGTTGGACTTATATCGAAGCAGACTGGCACTTTGCAGGAAGAAATTCAATAATACGGATGAGTGCAGATTGTTGCTTGCAAAAAAAATAGACAAAATTGACATTCAGCTAAATCGAGTTGACAAAACTGCTTTATTTGAGCAATTGAGTAAATCATATTTGGAATCAATATCTGATATATTAAGCGAAATAACTGATATCAAAGAAAAGGAAATATATACTTTAATTCTGCGACATCTTGGTTGCAGTATCAATCTGATTTCGGAGCTTTTCTCTATTACGCCAGTAGCTGTAAAACAGCGCTTGTCCCGTTTGTCAAAAAGAGCTTCATCTGATTTTCTGGAACTGTTCACAGGACACAACATTAACGTTTGAATTGATTCCATAACCGTTATTTCTACATAAGGAAAGACAGCCGACAGGTTTTTAGGGGCACGAAATCATAAAATGTATACTTTTTTGTATACCACTTTTCCTTTCTCCTTCTTTTTTTTTACATTACTTTTGAAGCAAACATCAAAAATAGTGTTATGGAAAAGAGAATTAAAAGTTATCAAACTAAAAACCTTATGATATGAAAGCCCGTTTGTATGTTTTATCTACAATTTTTCTTTTCGTTTCATGCGAGAAGAACGACGGTGATGATCCTGTTCAGGAACAACAGCCTGTATCAAGTGCCGTAACCTCTTTCACCGCCACCGTATCAGGCGGTTTCGGCGACGCTGTCGCGTCCCAGGATATGTTATCCGGTC
>JAGCDE010000028.1 GCA_017651315.1 Bacteroidaceae bacterium | reverse complement strand
TATCTCTATGCCCGACACGGAATCAGCCAGGCTTTTAATTATCTCTTTCATAATAATTAAGTCTGATTGTAACATTAAAAAGTTAATAAACACATCATTGCCCATATAGTGATGTTATAGGGGCAATAGTTTTTTAATATGTTACAATACCGCTAACAGCGCAACTGATGGCGGCCGTAGATATGAAAACCGCCAGAGAATCTTTGGGTTGCAAAAAAATGGGTGCTTATAAAGCATTGGGAGAGTTCAGTCCTGTTCCTAAGCGTGAAAGAAAAACTCAACAGTCGCTGTAAGCGTCTTACTTCACGTTGTATCAGACTGTTCACGGAATGCAGAACGACAGAACAAGCGTTTGTATCCTCAATATTGACAGGTAAGGCAGTCTGTGACTGGCTGATAGTTATCAGTGCTACAGCCTGATTTTGATCTGGAGTTATACTACCTGCTGCATTTTGTTCAACAGTTGTTGCCGCTGCTTTAGCGTATGTAAGCAGAGCACAACACAGAAAAACAAATATCAACAGAGTTCTTTTCATACCAACTGCAAAAGTAATAAATCGCCGCACTAGGTAACGACCCTAATGCGGCGTTTTTTCAATTTTTTATTTCAGGCTGCGGTTTGATAGTGATGTGTGATGAGTCACATAATGCCTTCTGCGCGAAGATAACCTTCTATGGCATAAAGCGGGATATTCTCCATCCAGCCCTGATCAATGTGGTTCAACATAGAGACGCGGAGACCTTTGAGGTTGGGATGTTCGTTGATGTAGGTCTTTAATGATTTAGACTTGACGTTTTCTTGGGCTTTAGCTTCGATGGGAATGACGCGTTTCTCTGTCTGGACTGCGAAGTCAATTTCAACCTCAGATTCATTAGTAGAATATTACAAATATTCAGACGAATGTAAGACAAAAACTAACAAAAATCAGGACGAATAATCAGTGCAATTATACATTAATTCGGACGAATACCAATAAACACGACACTATTCTTGTCCATCTTATGGAGGATGGTATCTCCATTTTTTTTAGAACGTAAGACGGACACCAGCTCGGCTATTATAAGAAAGTTGCGGAAGACTATCCGCAAAACGCATTCAAGTCATGAGCCTCAGCACAGGGAACTGATCCTATTGTGCTATAGTTTGTCCAGCACTCTTTTGAATGCAATCAGGTCGTGTGGATCAGCCTGAACGTCAAGCAATGCTCCGTGACGGTTCACCAGTCTGTATGAAGGGAATGCGGTCACTTTAAGGTAACTCTCTATAGCTGCCTGCTGCGGGCGGGGCAGGTTGTAGTGGACAATGTTTTCGCCCGACAGCCCATACTCGGCTATAATATTCTTCATAGCTTCATCTGTGGTCTCGTTGGCAAGATACAGGTAAACTATATCATAGTCTTTCAGTGCTTCCCGTACCTGGGCGGCATGTGACAGGTTTTCCAGGCAAGGATGGCACCATGATCCCCAGATGTCTATCCATACTATCTTTCCATTAAACGGCTTTACTATCTCCTGCAGGAGTTTCTCTCCGTCACTGATTCCTGCCAGTTCCTTGGCGTCACGGATACTGCCCAGAGTTGCCAGGTCTATCTGTTCCAATGCAAGATATTTGTCATGCATGGCATGGACGTTATTGACGGCGGCCTCCATATTTACTTTGCTGTCAAATATCTCCTTTACCTGAGCTGAAAGCGAGTGCTTGTTCATGTCCATAATCTCCATGCAGCTTTTGGTGACTGCAACCTGCCTGACCAGAGGGTCACCTCCAAGAGAGTCTATAATCTCCATCCTGGTCTTGAACTGTTCAACAGACAGTTCATTGTTGTACTCATCCAGGAAAGCCTGGAACTCATTCTGATGGTCCGAAAGAATCATGCTGCCTCTCTCAATGATATCCTTATACTTCTCTGTCAGACTCTGGCTCAATTCATTAAGCTTGTCCATGGGCGGATTGTCAGCCTTACGTATGGAATCAAACTCAAATGATATTCTGGAAGCGGTACTGAAATACTGTGACAGTTCATCCATCTCTCTATCGGTAACAGAGATTTTGCCCCGTTGTTTTGCAAGCTTTATTATGTCTGATAATGAAAGGTTGGGGGAATCGTCCTTTTCCATCTCAATAGCCTGGATATAATCCCTCATAAGATGGGAAATATTGAACAGTGGGAGAGGGATCCTGATAGGATTGGAATTCCAAATCTCCTTGTGAATGTATTCTGACAACACCTCAGGCATGACAGGCTTCTCGCCATCGTTATTGAATGAGAATCTTGATTGCCCCAAGTCGCCGGCCATCTCCCATTTCATGAACACCTTATCCAGGACCTTGAACTTATCGGAAAGAGTGGGGTGCCGGGCGGCTATGCTGTCAAGGATCTTGTCTCCCTCTATGATTCTTGACTTTATATAATTAAGATATGACTCGGGATCGACTGCTGAGAGGCTTTTCATTTCACTCGCATCCTCAAACCTGATATAATGGCCGTATGAGAGATACTCGTTTACAACCCTTGCTTTATCGCCCATAACCATCTGCTGGCCGCGACTGCGGTCGTAATAGATGAAATATTCCTGTTCCGGTTCTACCGGAATGTCAAATGTGCAGCCTCGTCCTCTCATGTTTCCTTCTACCATCAGACGAATTGACTGGCTGTTCCTGACCGGGAATTTTATGTGGAATGTTCCGTCCGGATTGGCCTTTCCTTCAAATTCGGGATAGCCGGATGAACCAAAAACATCATCATACAGTACTCTGCATATACTGACATCTGAATTCAGTATTATACCGTTTATGGTTACGCTGTCGCCGTCACGGAATCCGTTGTCATAGAATTTGCTGCGGTCTTTCTTGGGATAATCAGGATATTTTTGAGTATCAAAGCGGACGCATTTATAGCTCTTTTGGCCCAACTTTATCTTACGGAAACCGTTACGGATGGGACCAACCTCAACCTCAAGCTGCTCTCCGTCACTCGTAAGGCTTATTGTACCGCTGGTTCCGTCGGGCTTCGATACATATTGCCATACCTTATTATCTGCTATTGCAAAGTCATCGTGGAAACTGATTATCCAGTCACCGCTTTTGGAGTCACGCCAATGTGACTTGAACAGTATATCGGAATAAGGGTCAAAATCATGTATTCCGTATATATTCCAGTCATTTGGATTGTTACCTTCTATCAAATCAAACTGCCTGGTATCCAATGGCATTGGCTTGAAATGGAATACCAGATGTTTCTCCTCGGTATCGGCAGGAGTCATGATCCATTCTCCCGGTTTCATTCCGTCAATACTCTCAAGAGCAAATACGGCATCACCGGCTTTAAGATGCAGGCTGGGTTGGAAGGAAAAACGGCTGCGATCATCGCTGTAACCATATACTGTCAGGTCTATTACGGTCTCCCGGTTGTTCAGTTCTACACGGTTCAGACGTAGCTCAGGGTCCCAGAAACTGTTATGTGCGTTTTCCATTACAATGGGAGTGTTCCATACAATTGCAGTATTATCACTCTTGTGGCAGCTGTTCAGTAACATGACTGCCAGTGAAAAGAAAATGAAACGCATTATACTCTTCATAATTATTGGTTGGTTAAAGTATAGCACAGGGATTTGATCCTTTTGTGTTATTGGTTGGTTAGAGGATTGTAAATCAATGAATTGTTAGTGTAAAACGGAAATGGCTGCCTTATTCGTCATTCAGGATTGATTGGTATTAATCTACTTCTTATGTATCTGTTGTAGCCTGATTCACGGGAAGGCTTGACTTCAAATGATACCTTGCGGAACGCATTGATGATTAGTGCCGGGTCATTCCAGGGGATATACTGCTTTATAAGCTCCACTACTTCATCGGTAATCCATTTGTTGTTCTCCTGATCCACGAAAATCTGGACATAGGTGAGCGGATCATTCTCCCGAATCTCCTGGCTTATTCCAATTATCTTTGACAGGTTCTTCAGTTCAGAAAGAGGGTGCTCCTGTCCGTTGATAACGGTCATGATCAGTCCGTTCAGATTTGAAAAATGTACTCTGACATTCTGTCCGCTTCTCAGTTCAGCAACCTCCGTAATGCCTTTCCCGAATCTTCTTTCGGCTTGAGAGTTCCTCAAAACCAGAGGATAACGCCAGTTCCTGAGTTTATAGTAATCCTTGAATTCTTCAAGACTGACCAGACGGCCGTCAACGGCAAAGTTCCGGGTGATGGCTATGTTGTACTCATCCTGGCAGATAAAATAGTTACCGTGAATGCCGAAACCGCTGGGTTCAATAACCTCCGGGATATCAGCATCCGGTCTGTTGATCATGGCCGGATAGTTATAATTGGTGGTATATTCCAGGCTTTTGCCGGTTATGGCATATACAAGTGACGGGATACCGTTACGTTTGGACTCAGGCCTGTAATACACTATGGCAAGATAATCCTCCGGCTTGAGTCTCCTGAATTCATCGACAGTCCCCATTTCAGTTCCTATTATGACTATAGTCTTGTCATCGACCCATTTGAGTTCTTTCGATGACGGGAAATCTGCACATTTGTACCCGTTTATGCAGATCAAGGTGGGGAGGGACTCCATTCCGGGGCGCTCCAGAATCTCCAGACCTCTTTTTGTCATACCGAATACATCGAGCTGTTCCTCAAAAAAGGTTCTCTTTTCAGGCTCGTTTCCTTTGGCGGCATAAATCAGGTCATTCACACTGAAGAACAATCTGTCTTCCTTGCTGAGGTATTCACGGTACAGGCCTTCGGTCTTCATGAAATCGGGATAGCCGGGAATCTCCCTGTCATCGTCGTTAGTCAGTCTCTGTTCTATCACAGCCTTGCATCCGAAACAGAAGAACAGGGCCAATGTAACGGCAACCGACAGGATGGATACAGCCAAAGCATGTCCGGTTGACTCTTTCTCTTTCATACGGAGAAGTCTCTTTTTCGTAAAGGAGGTACTCATGCCTGTCGTGGCAAGGGGACTCATGCCGAACAGCATACGGATAACAGTATCGCGGTAATCATCGACATCGTATCCGTGTGAGAGAGCGTCGTTATCGGCCTGCCATTCCTGTACCTCCTCAAGGCTCTTTTCGGCCATCCAGATAAAGGGGTTGAACCAGAACACGGAACGGATCAGGGACATGGCGAGTTTTTCAAATGAATGGTTGTGCCGTACATGACTCATCTCATGGCTCATTATCTGGCTGCGCTCGCTTTCTCCGTATTCCTTGCCCATGAATATGGTGTGATTGAAAGAGAAGGGGGATTTCACTTCAGCATTCTCGGCCAGCGTGTACCCTTGTTCCCTTGTCAGAACGGACCTGTTCCTGATTCTTGAAATATATACGATGCTTCGTAAAATCATTACGAGGGATACCGTAACACCTGCCAGATAGATAAAGAACAGAATCATTCTCATAATGACAAATCCTGGCAAATGTAACCTTGTGCTCCCATTGGCCTGCGGTACAGCCGGGCTTTCAACAGTCCGGTCAACAGCTGTAGTGATCTCTGTGGCCTGTTCCTGGTCCGCAGGTTCCTGCGATTGAGCCTGAACATTGGTTATGGGGAGCATCTGTGGTGCGACTTCAGGTTCCGTAATCCTATCCTCGGCTATCAGTATATTGGATAACCGCGAATCCTTATCGAAAAGGGGAGCGCTTATGTGGTAGAGGGGCACATTGAGTGCAGGAATGACTACTGAAAGTATCATAGCCGCTATCAGGTATCTGCGACAGAATGTATAGCCGGCCTTGCGTGACACGAAAAGGTGATAGAGCAGCATGAAAATGCCACTGCAAACCATAACACAGAAGGAGTAGAAAACAATTGGATTCATAGTCGTAAAGATTTATAGGTCATTTCTTGCTCAGCATATTTAGAATCTCATCGGCCTCCTGTACGGAGATGTTCTTGTTGTCCGAAAAGAAGGTGACCAGACGGCTTACAGAGCCTTCAAAGAAAGAGTTGAGCACACCTTGCATGAAGCGGCCGGTATAGTCGTCCTTGGTCACGGCCGACTTATATATATTGGTGTGGCCGTATGTCTTGTGGGTGAGGAATCCTTTGGAGTCCAATATGCGGACCATGGTGGATACGGTGTTGTAAGCCGGCTTGGGTTCCGGCATCATGTCATGCACGTCACGAACGATAAACTCCTTGCCGAGCTTCCAGATAATCTGCATTATCTCAAGCTCAGCCTTGGTGAGTTCCTGAATCTTCTGTTTCTTGCTGTCCATTGTTTTTTCAAATTAACGGTGCAAATATAAAACTAAATTCTTAGTTTGCAAACTAAATTCGATATTTTATCAATAAAGAAAAAACTGCGGGAAAATATCCGCAGTTTTCATGAAAAGTTGCGGAAGTTTATCCGCAAAATTTCAATTGGAAGAACTAAAAACGCCGCATTGGGAAACTACCCTGATGCGGCGTTTTTCAATTTCAGCGCAACGGTTTGATAGTGATGGTGCGCTGGTAGGTGGCGGGCAGTACGCGGTACTGGTTGAATATGCCGCGGGCTGTGCAGCCTACACCGGAGGTGGCGTAGTCAAGGTTAAGGGTGATATCGCCTCCACGCTGCAGCTGGTACTGATAGATGGCCTTGGTCAGGTTATCGGTAGTGCAGTCGTATGCGTTGAAGTTGAACTCCTGGTCCATGCTGAACTCCAGGCCCTTGCCGGTGTTGTCGGTCATGCGAACCCAGCGGTTATCGGTCCTGAGACCATAATCCTGCGGGATGAGGTAGGGCTCATACATATCATTTACGGTGGTATTGTAAATGCCTATGCGGTATCCGGTCTTGCGGTCAGGATATGAGGCCTGAGGTCCGCGGCCGTACCATTCAACCTTGCTCAGTGACTTGTCTATACTCATGGTCACACCGATTCTGGGCAGCCACTGCGGCATCTTGCCCATGGGGCTTACCTTATGACGGACAGTGATGGTTCCGTCGGCCTTGACCATCCAGTGCCAGTCGTTCTCAAAACGGTTGTCGGTAGCGTTGGTGGAGAGTGAGTTCTCTTTCACGTCAATCACAACGGCGTCACCGGTCTTGTTGGCCTTGACCGATACGGGAACGAGGTTTCTCTTGTCTAATGATGCTGCATAGTAATGGCTGGCCAGAACTGTGTTGGCGCCGATGTTGCCGTAACCCTGGATAGAGGGCTGGCCAGCACCGCTGCCGTTCCATCCGTCAATCTCATTGGCCACTGGAGCACGCCAAACATTTAGTGTAACGGGAGCCTTGAGCAGCTCCTTGCCGTCAACGTTCATCGATTCAAGAGCGCCGCTCTGAGCGTTGAAACGGTAGGTGAATCCCTGCCCGCTTACAACTATGCCGTTGCTGCCCTGCGAAAGTGTTACATTACCCTTTGCGGCGGGAGCGGCTGGGGCTGGTTTGTTCCAAGACTTGAGCTCAAACTGGTCCCATGCAACCTCATGACCGGCCTTGGCCCAAACCTCATCCTTCTTGAGTGATGAGCTTATCTCTAAGCGGTACTCCTTGCCGGGCTCAATCTTGGCTGGCTTGTGGAACGGGATTCTAATCATCTTTCTGGTAAGCGGCTCCACATCCAGATTCAGTGTACCTGATTCGATAACCTTGTCATCGGCCATCAGGGACCATTTGGTGTTATAGATTGAGGCGTTGGTAAAGTGGTTGCGGTTCCATACCTCAACGTTGCCGAATACAAGGTCAACCAGAGTGAATGAGAGCGGCTGGACGGTTTTCTTCATCTGCCACATCTCGGGCTGGGGTACACGGTTGGGCCAGATTGAGCCGTAGGTGCGGGCACCCTGTCCGTATGTGTAGAATGTGCCCTGGTTCTGCTCCTCCTCAAAGTCAAGCCACAAGGCAGCCTTTGCGGGATCGAACTGACCGGGATTGACGGCATCGGCAAACACGCCTACGTTGTCAATCATGGCATCGCAGATGTAGGGGTTGGCATCCTGACCGCATGACTGTTCGTCGCGGCCTATGCAGAGTGACAGTGGCAGATTGCGGATGTTGCCCGATGCGGCCTGTGACGCTACCTGTGTTCCGTCTATGAAGAGCTTCATCTCCTTGCCGTCATAGACTGCTGTCACATTGTGCCATTTGTTCTCCCAATCCTCGGGCAGAGGTGCCGACAGGGTCTGCTTGCGGCCATTGTCAATATAAAAGTCAAGTCTTTCTGATCCCTGTTGCTTAAGGCCGTACTGGTTACTGCCCTTGCAGATAAGGTAACCGCCGCTGCGGTTGAACAGGCGCGGACAGATATCCAGTGTAAGTGTTAGCTTATTGCCGCTTATCTCAACATTATCGGCTCTATATACCTGTACCCATTGTTCCTGCTTGTGCAGGTCAAGTGCCAGCCCGGTTGGTCCTTTCTCAAGTGTGGCACGACCCATGATATGGGCAGGAGTCTTATATGGTGACTGGTCCTTCAGCAGTCTTACAGGCTCCTCCAGACCGGGGCTTACAAAATCCCAGATGGCACCGCCCATCAGTTTGGGGTAGGAGTAGATAACGCGCCAGTATTCATCCAGACCGCCGCCGCCGTTTCCGGCCACAGACAGATACTCATCCATGAATGACGGACGCATATCGCGGGTATCACGGCCGTAGCGGCGCTCATGCTCCTCGGGTGAGGGGTAACGCGGACCTACAATATCCTCGGCAGGATGGACTGCAGCATTGCCGCCGTACATCCAGTAGCGGGTAGCGTCATATCTCTTTCCTTCTTCTACAACCTCCCGTATGTCGTCACCTTCACCGCTCTCGTTACCGGCACTCCAGAACAGCACGCAAGCATGGTTACGGTCACGCAGCACCAGCTGGCGCACGCGCTCGCGGTACATCTCAATGAACTCAGGCATATTGCTTACATACTCGGTGGCATGAGCCTCATCGCCGGTCTCGTCAATGATGAACAGTCCGTACTCATCGGCCAGGTCAAGATACTCGTTTACAGGAGGATAGTGCGATGTGCGCACACCGTTGAAATTGAACTGCTTGAGTATCTCCATATCGCGGCGTATGGTAGCCTCGTCCATAGCGTGACCAAGTATGGGGTGCTGCATGTGTGAGTTCTGGGCATTGAC
The DNA here is from genome assembly GCA_017651315.1 of Bacteroidaceae bacterium. Taxonomy (GTDB): domain Bacteria; phylum Bacteroidota; class Bacteroidia; order Bacteroidales; family Bacteroidaceae; genus Colenecus. The sequence continues at coordinate 41,721 of JAGCDE010000028.1, read as the reverse complement.
TTTGAGCGGCTGGCCGTTCAGATAGAATACGCCGTCACGTATCTCGGTCTTCTTGAATCCCATGCGCTTTACGATATGATCCACAGCCTTTCCGTCAGGGCCGATAAGATCCATGGTGAGGTCATAGAGTTCAGGAGTCTCGGATGTCCATTTCTTAGGAGCCTTAACCTTGGCAGACAGGTTGATGGTGCTGGTGCCGTCCTTTATGCTGAACGGGCCGTTCTCCATATTGGCAACCTCACGGCCGTCCTTTGAAACTGTGGCCTTGACCTTGTAGCCGTTGCCCTCCAGTCCGTATGAGCGTATGTCCATGGCCAGCTTGAGGTCTGAATCAATGAAGTCGGGACCGAAATCAGTGGTGACATACCAGTCATATATCCTTACCTTAGGGGTGGAGTAAATGGTGACATCATCAAATATACCGGCCAGACGCCAGTAGTCCTGACCCTCTAAATAGTATCCGTCGCAGAACTTGAGCACCATTACGGCCAGTGTGTTCCTGCCGCTCTTGATATAAGGTGTGATATCGTACTCGCTTGGCTCCTGTGCGCCCTCATTGTAACCTACCTGCTTTCCGTTCACCCATACGAATGATCCCGATGCAACCTTCTCAAAGCGCAGGAACACCTGATTACCTTTCCAATCGGAAGGGATGGTGAACTCCGTGCGGTATGCACCTGTAGGGTTGACATCCATCGGAACATCGGGTACACGTACGGCAAAGGGGTTTGACAGGTTCATACGGCTCTGGGCCATGCGTTTCTGCTGCTCGGATGCTTCAGGGTCATCCAGAATCCTCTGATAACGCTCCAGCATTGATAATGGTTGGCCGTTGGGGAAGGGGGCAGCCACATTACGGAACATGGCCTGACCGTAACCCTGCATCTCCCAGTTGGACGGAACCTCTATGGTTCCCCAATTGCGGTCATTGAAGGAGCTTTTATAGAAGTCCTTGGGCACCTCCATCGGATTCTCGTAGAGGTTGAACTTCCAGGTGCCGTTCAGTGAAATGTTGCGTTCCGGAATATGGAATGCACGTCCCGGCTCCTGATTCAGACCGAAAACTTCAAGGTTCTCAACATAGTAGGGCAGGTTATCCATGAACTTGGGGTCCTGCTCCTTGGGGCTCTTACATGAAATCAAGGCCAATACCGTTAGGCAATAATAAAGGATGCGTCTCATTTTGTACGTTTAATATACGTTTATTCGTGTTTATATACGTTACATGTGTTTACATTACAAAGGTATCATAATTTTATTATATCAAAAAATTTGCATACTACAAATAACATGACAATCTTTGTATGTCTAAAACATATTCTTATGTTCTGTAACAAATGTTATTTAACTCTGATGATGGCGGCTTTGGCCATCGGAGGTTGTACCAATGCACCTGATGCTTGTCTGCCTGTGCCTTCGGAAAACCAGTTACGTTGGCAGGAGATGGAGTACTATGCGTTCATACATTATTCCCTGAATACCTATACCGACCAGTCATGGGGTTACGGGAATGAGAGCCTGGAACTCTTCAACCCTTCGGACCTGGACTGCCGTCAGTGGGCCAGGATTTGCAAGGAGGCCGGAATGACAGGTATCATATTCACGGCCAAGCATCACTGCGGATTCTGCATGTGGCCGTCGGAATATACAGAGTATTCGGTCAAGAACACACCGTGGAAGGACGGTAAGGGTGATGTAATGAAGGAGCTTAGCGAGGCCTGCCGTGAATACGGGCTCAAACTGGGCGTATATCTTTCACCATGGGACCGGAATGCAGCATTCTACGGAAAGGACGAATATGTGGAATATTTCCGCAACCAGATGCGTGAGCTGCTCACCAACTACGGACCGGTGTTCGAGACCTGGTTTGACGGAGCCAATGGCGGAAACGGCTATTATGGAGGAGCCAATGAGACCCGCCGTATTGACGCTCATACTTATTATCAGTGGGCCGGAACGTTCAGCATGATTCGTGAGCTTCAGCCCGGGATAGTGATATGGAATGACGGTGGAGACCGCGGTGACCTGCGTTGGGTGGGCACTGAAGCCGGTTATGTGGGCGAGACCAACTGGAGCATGCTCAATCATGACGGCGATGTTCCGTTCAATATGCTTCACTATGGACTTGAGGACGGTGACAGCTGGGTGGCGGCCGAGGTGAACACATCCATACGCCCGGAGTGGTTCTATCATGAAAGCGAGAACCACAAGGTCAAGAGCGTACCTAAACTGATGGAGACCTATTATAACTCTGTGGGCCGCAACGCTACGCTACTGCTCAATGTTCCCGTCATGCCCAACGGACTGATACATCCTACCGATGAACAGCGGCTTAAGGATTTTGCCCAGGCCCGTAGCGAGGCTTTTGCCGTGAATCTGACAGAGGGAGCGCAGGCTGCCGCCGGCAAGGTGCGCGGAGGTTCCCGCAGGTTTGATGCAAGTAAGGCTATCGACGGCAATACCAGGACCTATTGGACTACCGATGATGGCGTTAAGGAGGCATCGCTGATGATTGATTTCGGAAAGAGCCAGACATTCAACCGTTTCCAGGTTCAGGAGTACATAAGGCTTGGTCAGAGAGTGAAGTCATTCAAGGTGGAGGCCTTCATTGAGGGCAGTTGGAAAGAGATTACAAAAGGAACTACCATCGGATACAAACGGATATTATGCTTCCCCACAGTGACTGCGGACAGACTGCGGTTCACAGTGCTGGACTCACGGGCATGTCCTCTGATTTCGGAGATAGCGGTGTTCAATGCACCCCAGATTCTGGATGCACCTACCATAATACGACGTCAGGACGGAACAGTAGTGATTACTCCCAATGACCCCGAGTCAACCGTCTATTACACTCTGGACGGCTCTGAACCCGGAACATCCGAGACTCAGTCCAACAGGCGTTACAGAGGCGGTTTCCCTACCGACGGTAAGATAACCGTGAAGGCAATTTCCGTCGAGGAGAGCTCCGGGCGGTACAGTCCTTCGGCTACAGAACGGTTTGATTTGCCACGGACTGCATGGAAAGTCGTTCCTGAGGCTCAGGGTTCTCAGGCAGTCATTGACGGTGACCCTCAGACAGCCTGGCACGCCGGCCGTCGCGGACAAACACCTGAAATTACTGTTGATATGGGTGCAGAACAGAGTATCAGTGGATTTACATATCTGCCTGATCCCGCCCAATGGGGCCCGTGTGTCGTGTCGTTCTACCGGTTTGAGACTTCGGCCGACGGTATGCGTTGGCAGACTGTAAGCGAGGGCGAGTTCTCCAACATAAAGAACAATCCCGTCCTCCAGACCAAGAACTTCCCGCCCGTAAGGGCCCGCTATTTCAGGTTGGTATCCTTGAGGAATACCGACGGCGGCACTGAAATGGGCTGTGCCGAAGTAGGTGTTATTACAGAGTAAATTGTGTTATAAACAGATTATAAGATGATTATGAGAAACTTTAATGTATTGGTTGCATCTTTTGTGCTGTCCGTTTCAATGGTTTCATGCAAGCCTGCTGTTCCCGGCCAGGTAAAAGTTACCGGCGGATGGATTCAGGGTGAGGTTACAGAGAGCATGTGTATATATAAGGGTATTCCATTTGCCGCTCCTCCTGTGGGTGAGCTGCGATGGAAAGCCCCTCAGCCGGTTGTCCCATGGGAGGGTATCCGTGATGCCAAAGAATTCGGTCCGGGACCTGTGCAGGGTTTCGGATTTCCCGGTTCAAGCAACAGCGAGGACTGTCTTTATCTGAATGTATGGTCTCCCGCCAAATCGCCTAAGGATAAAATGCCCGTGCTGGTATGGATATACGGCGGCGGATTCTCCATGGGCTCATCGTCACAGTATGACGGCCGGCCGTTGGCCGAGAAGGGTGTGATTCTGGTCACGCTCAATTACAGGGTAGGTCAGTTAGGTTATTTCGCCTATCCGGAACTGTCGGCCGAGAGTCCCAACCATGTGTCGGGTAACTATGGTATTCTTGACCAGATTGCTGCCCTGAAATGGGTGCATGACAATATCGCCGCTTTCGGTGGTAATCCGGACAAGGTTACTGTTTTCGGTGAATCGGCCGGAGGAATATCGGTGAGCATGCTTTGCGCCTCTCCGTTGGCTAAGGGACTTTTCAGCGGAGCCATATCACAGAGCGGCGGCTCGTTTGGTCCTGTTAGACATCATTCCTATCCGGGTGAGAATATGAAGACTCTTGCAATGGCCGAAAAAGACGGCGTCAAGTATGCCCAGGGACTTGGGGCAAACTCGCTTGCCGAATTGAGGGCAATGGATGCGGGCGCATTTGCCCGACAAATGGTTGTGACAGGTGGAGCATGGCCAATCGTAGATGGTTATGTCATTCCTGATGACCAGTACAGGATGTATGAGTCAGGACACTTCAATGATGTGGACATACTGGTTGGCTACAATTCCGATGAGGGGGCCAGTTTCGGAAGCAGCAATGTTCCTGCAGAGCATATTGCAGCGGTCGAGGAGCGTTACGGGCCATACGCCCAGAGACTATTGGAGGCTTATCCTCTTGACGGTAGCAACGTTGTGCCCAAATCGGCGCGTGACATAGGCCGTGACGCATCGTTCGGGTGGCACACATGGAGCTGGGCCCGGTTGCAGTCCGAGAAGGGCAAGTCCAATGTCTTCATGTACTATTTCGACCAGCACCCTGACTATCCGGTGGGTTCGCCACAGTACGGAAACGGCTCGCCTCACGGACAGGATGTGGATTATGTATTCAAAAGTCTGAGACGCCAGACCGTTCCTACAGATTATGCACTCTCGGAGATAATGGCTACTTACTGGACGAATTTTGCCAAATACGGCAACCCTAACGGAGAAGGGCTGCCCGAATGGCCTCGTTTTACAAAAGAGAATCATGTCACGATGGTTCTGACCGGTGATAAGCCTTATCCGTCGGCAATCCCGGATGAGGATGCCCTGTGGGTCCTCAATTCCTATTTTGAATGGCGCAGGTCGGCCGAAGGCGCAGCCTGGGCGGAGTCTCAACCTTAAAATTACATATATGAAACGTATCGCTATAATAACTGCGGTATTTGCATTGGCGGTTTTTACTCCTGTCCATGCCGAAACCTCCCAACCTTCATGGCTCAGTGAAGCTGTAGTATATCAGATATACCCCTCTTCATTTCAGGACAGTGACGGTAATGGGATAGGAGACCTTCCTGGAATTACTTCAAGGCTTGAATATATCCGTTCGATAGGTGTTACTGCGGTTTGGATGAATCCTGTTTTCGTGTCAGGGTGGACTGACGGTGGCTATGACGTTATTGATTTCTATAAGGTTGACCCCCGGTTCGGAACCAATTCAGATCTTGTGGCCCTTGTAGAGAAGGCCCATTCATTAGGTATGAAAGTGATTCTGGATCTGGTAGCAGGTCACTCATCAGACCAGTGCGAGTGGTTCATACAGGCATCTCAGGGGCCTGACCTTCATTACAGCGACTATTATATCTGGCCAACTTTCAAACCGGAGGTGCCAAGAAATCAGCCGCAAGGCCAGGGACAGTACGCACAGCTCATGAATACCAACAATTCAATTGTCAGCAAGTTCGTGGCAACCGATGCACCACGCGCTCCGTTCTTTATAAAGAACTTCTTTGACACCCAACCGGCGTTGAATTTCGGATTCGCCAATCCTGACCCTCAGCATCCTTGGGAGCAGGCTGTCGATGCTCCTGGGCCTTCAGCTATGAGGCGTGAACTTAAAAACATCATGATGTTCTGGATGGACAAGGGTGTGGACGGGTTCCGTGTTGACATGGCTGCAAGTCTGGTAAAGAACGATTTTGACAAGTCGGCAACCATCAAACTCTGGAAAGATGACCTTTCGGCCTGGTTCAAGGAGAATTATCCTGAGAATGTACTTATAGCAGAGTGGTTTAATCCCAAACAGGCAATAGAGGCTGGATTCAACATCGATTTCTTCTGCCACGACGGAAAATACAACTATTCCACACTGTTCTTCAATACCCGTCGTATGGGTGGCGGGGCTCAGACTTGCTATTTCGACCTGGCCGGAGAAGGTGAACTTAAGACATGGTACGATCTCTATACAGAACAATACGATGCGGTGAAAGGGCGCGGTTATGTGAGCATGCCCTCGGGCAATCATGATTTCACGCGACTTTGCGCTGGAGCCAGGACTACTACAGAACAACTGAAGGTTGCCATGACCTTTTTCCTCACGATGCCCGGTGTACCTTTTTTATATTATGGAGACGAGATAGGACTTAAGAACCTTGACGGATTGAAATCAGTGGAGGGCGCAGGTTTCCGTACAGGAACACGTATTCCTATGCTTTGGGACAGTTCTGTCAATGCCGGGTTCTCTACTGCCGATACAGAGAAACTGTATATACCTCAGGATCCCGATTCTGGTCGCAGGACAGTTGAATCCGAGGAATCGGATCCCGGATCATTATTGAATTATGTCCGTACACTGATTAGCCTCCGCTCATCGTGCAAGCCATTAGGGAATGACGGTGACTGGAAGGTCATAAGCAGTCTTGATCAGCCATATCCTCTTGTATATGAGCGCAGTTCAGGTGGAGAAAAATGTCTTGTCGTACTAAATCCTTCAGGCAGGAAGGTGACTGTTTCTATCCCTTCATACGGAGTACGCAATCCTGTAATTTTGGGGGGAAGTTACCGCAAACCGGTTTACAAGGCAGGAAAGGAGCAGGATAAAATAACAGTTGAGCCGTGCTCGGCTGTTATATATCATCTGTGAAATAAGAATCTGAATAAACCAAGAATCCCGAACTGGTTCGGGATTCTTGGTTTTGAGATTATTTCAGGAAACGGATATCAAAGATCCGTGGTGCCTGGGCGCCTTCAACAGAGCGGAACGTAACGCGTATCTTCTCCTTGCCCAAGTAGAATCCTACAGGAACATCATACTCCTTGCGGACAATCTCTGCCTGACCGTTGTTGGGGAACTCGGTCTCGGTGATGAACGGCATATCCTCAATCAGTATCTCAATGGCTCGGTTCTGGTTGTTCTCGGCACCCCAGTAGCCTATGCAGAGGCTCAGGTTGGTGTTGCCTTCGGTATAAAGGTCGTAGCTGAACGAACCGCTGCGGCGGATTGAACGGTAGGGCTTGTTGTCCTGATTGCCGGTCATGGAGTTCTGGCTCTGGATCTTGTGGTCAGCCTCGGGTTGCTGCTCACCTGGAACTATGGCATCCACAGTGCGGCGGTCCAGCTCCAGCATGGCAGCCTCATCGGCCTTGATCTTGTCAAGCATCTTGCCGTAATCGGCCTGTGAGAGAGACAGGAAATAGATGGCGTAACGGCTGTCGTGCAGGCTGAAGAACGGCTCCAGCTCAACATTGGGGAACCGGCTGCTGTCGAACAGGCCGCTTGCTGTAAAGTGCAGAGGCTTGCCGGGTACGGGCTTGAGGGCTGCCACCTTCTGGTCTAACTGCGCGCGTGTACCTATCATAATTGGAGTCTCGGTAACGGGAACCAGGGGACCGTGGGCAATGTGGCTCCAACGGCCGTCATCGGCTATGAGTCCGCTCATACCCTCGGTGCCTGTGCGGGCTGCCAGGACAATGGGGCCGTGCTTTACCGCCAGATACTCGGGAACATTGTCAAGAGCCTCTATGGTGTTCTGCATAGGCAGGGATATCTCAACCACATCGCCGTTCTTCCACTTGCGCTCTATGGCCACGTATGATGAGGGCTGAGCGCCGGCGGCATACTCCTGACCGTTCACCTTGACGCTGTAGCCGCTTGTCGTCCACTCCGGGCAGCGAACCATAAGGCGGAACTTGCGGGCCTTCTTAAGGTTGACAGTCAGTTTTGAGGACTCGGAGTAGGGGAACTGCGTCTCCTGTGTGATGGTGGCCTTGTTCTCAGTCCAGTTCAGCTTTGATGCTACGAACAGGTTAACCCAGAGTGTCTGTGCACCGTCATGGGTGTAGATGAATTCACCGTACTTGCCGTGGTTCTCCATACCTGTACCTACGCAGCACCACATGCCCTGGTTTACTGCCGAATATACGCGGTAGTGAGCGGGGCGCATGGGGGTGAAATAGACGTAACCTCCGTGCTCGGGGTGCTGGGTGGAGAGGATATGGTTGTACATGGCCTTCTCATAGAAATCGGCATACTCGGCCTTTGGGTCGATGGCAAAGAGGAACTCGGTGAGCTTGAGCATGTTGTTGGTGTTACATGACTCCGGTCCCTCACGGTTCTCCACATAGCTCTTGTAGTCCGTTGCGGCCGGGAAGTGCTCGCTGCGGCTGTTGCCGCCTATTACTACGGAGCGGTGGTTTGCTACGCGGTCCCAGAAGAACTCGGCAGCCTTGCGGGCGCGGGCATCGTTGTCTAATGCAGCCACGCGGGCGTAACCTACGGCCTTGGGCACCTGTGTGTTGGCGTGCTTGTTGTCCAGGTTGTCGCGGCCGTCGGCCATGTTCTCAAAAATGTCCTTGTGGCGGAAACGCTTGGCGGCCTCAATGTACTTGCGGTCACCGGTAATCTGGAACGCATCGGCGAAAATCTCGTTCATGCCGCCGAACTCGGTGCCGGTCATCTGCTCCATCTGGTTGTCATCCAGGTCGGCAAAAATGGTAAGGCCCCAGTCGCAGAACTTTATGAACAGGTCCTTGGCCTTCTCTATGCCGGCATACTGCCATGCGTCGCGCAGGCCCGCGAACATCTTGTGTACATTGTACCAGGGCACCCATGCGCCGCGGAACAGCCCGAAGTCACCTTTCTTCAAGTTGCCCCAGAGCTGCTTGCTGTTGGGCACACCGCCTATATAGCCGTCACCGTTGGCTATCTGGCAGCGCTCCAGCTCATCGATCATATAGACCAGACGGTCATAGCACTCCTTGTTGCCGGTAGCGGCGTAGTGGATGGCTAAGGCCGATACGTAGTGCCCGCCCACATGACCGTCCAGACCGGCCCAGTTGGGGAAATACTCCGCTTTCTTGGGCAGTCCGGCCTCCTTGAGGAACGGAGCCAGCAGGCGGTCGGTGTCATACTCTAAGAGAACCTTCACGTTAAGGTCCAGGGCATGCTTGAACGGGCCTTCAAGCAGCTCTACCTGGTTCAGGTTGAATGTGTTGTGATACAGTTTGTCCTGCGCATGAATCGTCAGGACTGACAAAAAAAGGCAAATGGTAAACGCGGTTTTTTTCATCATAAGACAGTTTGGTTGTAATTTTTTTCAAATATAGTTCAAAAGTTCCATAAATAGGAATTTCTGATACAGATTGTTTCAACATGTACAGGGACTATGGTTCCCGGAGGCAGTAGTGTGACGTGATATGGTATAAAAAATCCCGGGACTCTTCAGTACCCGGGATTTTGAATATAGGTCGGTTTAATGGATTGTCAGGCTTAGAACATGCCACCGCCGAAGCCGCCACCGCCGAAGCCGCCGCCACCGCCGAAGCCGCCGCCTCCGCCGAAGCCGCCCATGCCACCGCCGAAGCCGCCCATGCCGCCTCCGAAGCCGCCCATGCCACGGCCACGCATGCTCTGACGGGCGTTGCGGTCACCGAATACAGAGATACGGTAGGTGAGTGTTGCCATGAAGTAGCTGGTGATGTTCTTTGTCTCGGAATCAGTGATTGTTGTCGTTGACATATTTCGGTTGACAGTACTGCGCTGATGCAGGATATCGTAGGCTGCGAGCTGCAGGCTTGCCTTGTTACCCTTGAGGAATGAGAATGAAACCGAAGCATTCCAGATAAGTTCGTCCCTGTTCATGTCACCGGTATAACCACGACGGCTGTTCATGTTGAGGTCTGTGCCAAGGCGCATGTTCCTCCAGGGAATGAATGCCATGATGTTGGTTCCGTATGAGTAGTCGTATGTATCCATGTTGTTCTGAGGATCCACATCATTTGTCGAATGCCTGTAATTAAGACTTCCATTCAATGATACAGTCAGATAATCGTCACGATATTCAGCATTCAGGCTCTCATTCGCACCGGTTGTCCTGGTGGTGCGAAGCACTGCATCCTGGTTCAGTTTGGCTGCGTAGCCTTGCTGCTTGCTGTAGTTTCCTGAAGTATTGGAAGAAATAGAATAACGGTCATCGGGGAATGTGTAGTTATACATAATGCTTGCATTTCCGTTCCAGTTTGACCAGAATCCGTCAATGTTTTCAGGCTGGCTTCTGGTACCACCATTTTCCAGCTGGTAACTTCTGTTCTGTATCTGGCGCAGGGTATTGCTTAAGCTTGTGTTAATGTTGAAACTACCCATGGTCACAGGATTGTACTTCTGATATCCTAAATTTAAATTGTTGTTGAAAGTAGGTTTCAGACCAGGGTTACCGCTGGTGATACGCAGCGGGTTGCTGTCATCGGTGATAGGAAGCAGCTGTTGCATTGAAGGCTGGCTTGAACGTCCGTTATAACGGATGTTGATCTGCTCCTGACGTGTGACTCTGTAACGGAACTGAACGGTAGGAGTCCAGTTGAACACTGTACGCTCCAGGAGAGTGTCCTTAAGACCCATGCCGGTGTAGTTCATCTTTGAATGCTGTGGCAGGATGGAGAGACCTACAGTGAAGTTGTATGACTGGTCAGTGGCATTCTTGCGGAACTGCAGCTGGATTGTCTGGTCGTAGTTGTAGTAATATGAATTCGTACTCTGGAGTGTATCCCTGTCGAGGGGATTAATCACATAGTTCCAATCGTTCAGGCCATAATTCACATCAGGAACATTGTATGTGGCACGGTCGCTGTTCTGCTCACTGTAAGAATACTGATAGCTGAACTGCAGGTAAGTGCCGGTGGCGATAGGCTCTGAATAGGTCGTCTGAATATTGAAGCTGTTCCTGTCTTGGGGATTGTTATTATATCTTCTGATAGTGTTTCCGGTCCTTTTAAGAGCGTGAGTCATAGGATTCTCATTGTTGTACATCTGCTCATTGCGCTGATAGGATTCGCTTTCAGATTTGCTCAGATTGTATGTACCGCGCACGGATACGTTACGGCCACGGTTTCCGAAACGTCTGACGAACTGGATGTTGCCGCTTGCTGATTTACTTTCGCTTATGCTCTTGCTCTTACTGTTCTGTGAATTCCAGATGGACTTGGCATAATAGTCATAAAGAGAGTCCACAAAGTCTGCAACGGGATCAAGACTTCCGGGATCTATGCCGAATTCAGAATACGGGTAATTTGTCCTGTCAAAAATTGTTGTGGAATCAAGAGGTTCTGACATCAGTTTCCAGGGATCAGTCCTGTATTTGGCAGACTGCTGCTTGTTCCAGCTGTCAGACTTGCTATATGAGACCTGGGGCTGGAAAAGAAGGCTGGTATAGTTGTCCTTGTTCCACTCGATTCGCATCTGGCCGCTCAAGCTGTTGCTTCCGCTTCCGTTGGCATTCAGCGTTCTCTCCCAAGTGTTATTAAGAAGGTCCTGGACATTATTCTTGTTGTCTTTAGACTCACTGTCGCTGTGGCTCCAGTTTATGCTTCCACCGACTTCATACTGATAGTTGTCCTGAGAAACTTCACGGCCAAGGTTCATGGCGAAGTTGGCACCACCGGAGTAGCTGGTGGTCACACCGCCGCCTCCGCCCATGCCTCCGCCGAAGCCACCCATGCCTCCGCCGAAGCCGCCGATGCCGCCGCCCATACGCATCATACCCATACCGCCGCCACGCATACCGCCGGAAGACTGGTTGGCGGAACCCATTACGGTGAACTGCTTGTCCTCATCGAAACGGTTGAGGGATGCGTTCACCTGATAGAGAGAAGCTACGTCAAAACTCTCCTTCTCAAAGGGGGCGCCGCCACCTACCTGAATGTTGCCGAACCAACCCTTGGCCATACCTTTCTGCACCTGGAGGTCAAGGACTGTCTCTTCCTCACCGTCATCGATACCGGTCTGGCGGGCCAGGTCACTCTGCTTGTCGTATGCCTTGACCTTCTCGATCATCTCGGCGGTGAGCTGTGTCAGGGCTACTGATTTGTCATCATTGAAGAACTCCTTACCGTTGACGAGAATCTTGGAGACGGATTTGCCGTTCACCGTGATATCACCGTCGCTGGATATCTGTACGCCCGGGAGCTTGCGGATGAGGTCCTCAACCGATGAGCCTTCGGGCAGCTTGATTGCAGAACTGTTGAACATCACTGTATCATTGACCATCTGTACCTTGGCTGCCACCGCATTGATGGCTACGGCCTGTAGGGTGATACCGTCGGACCTCATGGTAATCTTACCGAGGTCGGTGGTGGTGGTACCTGAACGGAGAGTGAAGTTCTTGTCCGTGTCGTTGTAACCGATGAATGTGGCGCGTGCCAGATAGTTGCCGGCTTTCAGACCGCCCAGACGGAAGGAGCCGTCCTCCTCGGTGGCGGCACCGTTCACATAGACTGTGTCGGTTCCGGCAATTGAAAATACCTGTATGTTGGCAGGATACAATGGTTCGGCGCTGTCAAAATCATAGACAGTGCCTTTGATCTCAAGGTTCTGGGCCATCAGTGACGAAACTGATGCAATCAGAACAGCAATCAAAGTGGAGATTCGTTTCATTTGTTGTTTATATTTGTTGAATTTCGTTTCGTTCTGCATCCTCGGCTGAGTGGGAGAACTCTCACTGTGCGTACGGATTCGTTTTTGATTTGCAAAATTACAATTTTACTATACAAGCATATCGTATTTGTTAAATGTAAAAAATGTGAAATTTCGGTTTTGTTGTTTTTTTGATTCATTCATCCCTTCATGGTTTAATTTCAAGACTGTTTTTTTGATAACTTTGCAGGTGTTGTAAAGTGTTAACAAATTATCTGATTATGAAAAGATTTTTCTATCATTCCGTCCTGTTTCTCATGGCATCGGCCTTCTTGATTTCATGTAATACCGTTCTCACGGAATCGGTATTCGAGGAGTTTGAGATAAAGGATAAGGATGGCGGCGTGAGGACGGGCGGACTGTATCTTCCCATGGGGTATGACTCAAGGCAGGAGTATCCTGTGGTTTATATGGCTGATGGACTTGTTTTCAAGGACAACAGTTATCGCACCATGGTTGACTCGCTTATAGAGACGGGTTCCATCCGGCCGGTGGTGATAGCGTGCTCGTTCGAGAACAAGAAGCAGATTCCCGGATTCACCATCGCTTACCGCAATGCGGAGTATATAGACGCCCTTTCCAAGAGTGATCCGGTGCTGAAGGCTCTTTTCGAATCCCACATGGATTATTTCATCAACTCTTTCATACCTTATATAGAACAGAGGTGCAATGTAGGTTCCGGGAGGGATGACAGGGTGTTCTACGGCACCTCCAACAGCGCCGATTTCGGACTCACGCTCAGCATGAGGCATCCGGAGCTGATGAGTGAGTACTGGTGCTTCTCGCCTGTGTTCTCCGATTTAGACGGGTTCGGGATGCTCGGTGAGGAGACCGGATACCGTATCTGCTGGGGCAGGAAAGAGGAGGTGGGACAGGAGGATTATTTCCCCGCCTTGGTGAAATCCATCCGCAAGCGCGGAGGTTATGTCAAGGAGTGGTCATTTGACGGCGGGCATGACCGTGAATGGTGGAAGCACTGGTTCGCCGAGGAACTCAAGAGGAGGTTCCCGCTTGAATGAAAAACATACGGGCAGCAAATATCCTTAAAGGAAAAACGGGTATTGACTTCAAAACCATGTGCCTCGGCATCTGTGGTTTTTCTGTCAACACCCGTTTTTCCTCTTATTTGGCCGGAGTCAGCTTTATGATGCCTACCGAGTTCTCGGGCAGAGTCATTGTGAACTGCTTCCTGACAGTGCCCAGCTCTTTGGTGTGGGGAACCACGGCCTCGTTGTAGCTCACGGAGTTGCGGCCACGTCCGCCGAATCCGCCGAATCCTCCGGGACGGCCTCCCTGGCCCTGGCCTGCGGCAGGCTGGGCGGGCTCAGCACCGGCAAACGTGTTCTGGTCGCCCTGGTTCTTCACCTTGGTGTCATGCGATGAGATGAAATCCACCGTAGCGGTATAGGCTTTCTTCTTCTGTCCCTTGCCCATGTCTATGGTCAGTTCCTTGTCAACGGCCTCGGAGTTCACGAACTTGATGAATATCTCACCGGTCTCCGTGTCAATCGTGGGCGATGTGTAGATGCTCTTGTCAGCCTCGGTTCCGTTCATGACATCGGTCATCTGGAAGGCGCGGTTACCGGCCTCACTGAAGAGTTTCTGATAGTAGTAGTTGGTGGTGCGCCACATGCCGCGGTTATCGAACCATATCAGGTTGGAGTTCCACTTGTTGAAACCCTTCTTGCAGAAGAGCGGTGCGTAGGCGGCCATCACGACCATATCGGAATTGCGTTCCAGGCTGGTCCAGTAGGCGGCTTCAGCCATTGCTGATGCAAAGTCGTTGTTGCTGCTGTTGTTGGCGAACTCGCCCACAAACACGCGGGTGGGACGCTTGCGGTCATACGTGAAGCCGTCGGCCCCGCGTACCTTGTCGGCATGATAGCGGTCACCGTTGGTATAGAACCACTGGTTGTTGCGGTAGTAGTGCTCGTCAACCACGGTGTTCTGATACTTGGTGTCAATCTCGTGCATGTTGGCGTTGAACTCAGGACCGTCAGCTGCCGAACCTGCGGTTGATACAATTATTATGTCCGGGTATTTGGCCTGAACCTCCTTGTATATTATGTCAAAACGCTCCCAGAACTCCGGTCCCTTGTTCTCATTGCCGATTCCCAGGTACTTCAGGTTAAACGGTTCCGGATGTCCCATGTCGGCGCGCAGCCTGCCCCATGTGGTGCTTGTACTGCCGTTGCAGAACTCAATGAAGTCAAGGGCGTCATTCACGAAAATGTCATGGAAACGCTTGCGGTCAGCCTCGGTCTCTAATGGTGCAATGTACTGGTGTCCGGCAAACTGGCAGGTCACGCCGTTGTTGAGGACGGGCAGGGGGGTGGCACCCAATGATTCGGCCATAAGCAGATACTCGTAGAACCCCACATACTGCGAAGTCCAGTAGCCCCAATGGTTGCGGAAGCCTATTCTCTCCTCTTCGGGGCCCACCGAATTCTTCCAGAAGGGCTGGCCGAAGTAATTGGTACCCTCACTGGCACATCCGCCCGGGAAGCGCATGAAGGTGGGGTGGAGGTCTGCAAGGGCCTGCATCAGGTCTTTGCGGAAAGGTCCGTACTTGCCGTTCTGCCACAGCTGTGACGCCTCCGGCAGCAGGGTTACGTAGTCTATCCAGAATGTTCCGGGCTTATCGGCCATGATGCTCAGACGGCTGTCAACAGAGCGTTCCGCCTTGAGCTGACCGGTGTATTTCCTCCAGTCATTGCCCAAGCGTGAAATGGTTATTGCGTTTGAGTTCGGCTGGCCGTTGGCATCCTCTAACTGTACGGTTATTGTGCCCGGGTAGGACTGACCAGCCAGATATAGTGTAAGGTCATAACTTACTCCCTGCTGTGCCGGGATGGAGGCCTTCTGCGTGTTGTTGGAGTAGTAGTTGCCCTGACGCTCGCTGCCGTAGGGGGCAGTCCCGTAACCGTTGGCGGCTATTCCCATTCCCTGACCGGCATCCTCAATGTCAAAACGTACGCTGTACTGGGCATAGCGCAGTTCATCGTCATACCTGTCGTTCGGATCATAGTCATAGTAACGTTTCAGGTTCTTTACCAGAGGCTTGTCAGCTACGGCATGAACCTGACCTGCAGCGCCTTCCTTCTTTATAACCGTCCATCCGAAGATCACTGTATCGGAATAGGAGAATTCCTTCTCCTTCAGGTTGCCTGGAGCATCGGGCACGTTATATGCCTGGAATGAGTGGTTCTGTATGAGCTGGGCGCAGATACCGCCGTCAAGCGACTGGTTTATGTCCTCAAAGAATATGCCGGCCAGGGTGGGGCTTATCTCAATGCCCAGGCCCTTCTTTTTGAGGTTCAGGGTTACACTGCGCTCCTGGACGGGCTTGAATCCCTGCAGCTGGAGCATCTTCTCGGCCATGCGGTAGCCCATCAGGCGCATTCCCTCTGTACTGAAATGGAACTGGTCACCGGTACTCTCGCAGCCTAACGATGAAATTACGTAACCGTTCTTCATGGTCTTGGGAAGATTGGCGAGCACAACCTGGTTGAAAGCTGCGCATACACCTCCCTGCTCGGCCTGCTTGAGTTCACCGGCCAGGATTGGTATCTCATCGGGATTCAGGCCCAGGTCGTGGCAGAGGTCGTCATGTATTTTCTTTAGCCGGCCGCACCACTGGTCGTCATCGGGATTGGATTCTCCCTGATGCACCAGCATACCCTTGATGACACCGCTTTTCTGGGCTATGCGGGCCATATCCACAATACGCTGGTAAGGACTCATGTCATACTCCTTGGCCATATTCACTAACCAGCTGCGGCTGGGATCGGCGGCTTCCATAGCCAGATACTCCTCACAGGCGTCCTTGTCCCAGAGTTCCAGCTTGGCTCCGGCCACAGAGACGTTGATAACGCCCACGCGGTACTGGCTCGGCAGCTCCTCAATCATCTTGCGTCCGAAGAAATCCACCGGACCAAGGTTGTTGCTCTGGCGGCAGATAGGGGGCGTGGCGGTGTACCATTGACCCATCTTGCGGTCAAAACGGGGCATATCCACGGCTGCCACAAACTGGAAACGGGGATCGTTCCAATCCCTGTCCTGTTCGGCAGGCGTAGCTCCGGCTTCCATATTGGACTGTCCGAAACAGAGGTAGATAAAGAAATTCGGGTCAGGTTGCTGGGCCCTCAGCGGCAAGGCCGTAATAATGGCTGTCGCAATAAAAATAAAAAACAGTTTGGTTCTCATAAGATTAAGTATTTGTTTTAATCGCTTTCTTCTTCTTCCTCATCCTGTTCCGGCTTCCTGACAGCCTCTTTCCTTGAGTTCCCGTCATGAAAAAGGAATGATGATGCCAGTACGATGGTCACTATGACCGTCACTATGGCCGAAGTCAGGATGAGTCCCACCCCTACAGCTATTCCTATTATACTGGTGGCGAAAATGCTGGCTGCAGTGGTCAGTCCGGAAACGTCAAATTTGTTCTTGATGATAAGACCTGCTCCGATGAAGCCTATGCCGGTGACAACCTGTGCCGCAATACGTCCGGGGTCACCGTTTATCAGGTTGAGGTTGGTCTGGCATATCCATATCGAAGCCAGTGTGGCAAGAGTTGAGGCCATGCAGATAAGCATGAATGTCCTGACACCTGCCGGATGTTTGTGCAGATAGCGTTCCACTCCGATTACGGCACCGAGAGCGGCGCTGACCAGTATTCTTGTTATGGCAATATTCTCAGTAAGCATGCTCAGTTTCCATATAATCAGCAAAGATAAGTATAATTGGAATAGCAATTCCTATTTGAACAGTATAATTCTGCCGTGGTGGATATAGAGCCCGGGAGTGGGGAATGTTACGGGTTGGCCTTGCAGATTGTAGTACCTGTCATCGTATGCAGGGGCGGTTGCTGCTCCGCCGATACCGAGTATTTCCTGTTGCAGGGCATCCAGGTCATCGATGTCCACGAAACTTATTATGCTGTTGAGCACACGCTTTGAACGTGTCGGAAAATATTCGTCGTGGAGACGCGAACGCTCTTTCATATAGTATTTCTCCACGGTGTAACGGTGTCCTTTGGAGGTGTAGGGATGGACGTCGCGCCGATAGTCGCCCCAACGGGCCGATTCGGCGTAGATGGCAGTCTCGATATTGTGGTAGAGGCTGTCCCAAAGTTGCTCTGAGGATGCCTGTCCCAGGAGTCCGTCATCGGCCAGGACGATGAGCGCACGCTTGAGGTATCGGCGTGCAAACTGAGGGTTTTCCATAAGATGGTGGAAGATGCCGGTAGGGTAGTTGCGCCCGTTTTTCTTACCCAGCACATTCTCGTTCACGTTGTCGAAGATGATTTCGGTATCCCAGCAGAGAAAGCGGAATCCCTCGCTGTCGGGGCCGCGCCGACGGACGGCGTACCAGTTGTGATGGTCCCAATCGGTGTTGCCGGCATATTGGTTTATCAGCATGTAGTCAATGAAACTGTCTATGTCAAGCAACGTATCCAACTGTCCGTATGCGGCATCATCGGCAGCCCGGGCTGCAGTCTTCACCATCAGGTTCCACGCCTCCATGTCACCGGCAGCGGCTTCAAGGTGATTCCCTCCGTCCTCTTCCACCCGAATGACATCGATGTCCTCTTTCCTGCCCCCGAGATGGTTTTTCCCGAACTGGTCATCCACGCGCTCGGCTATGTTGTAGAGGCCCCAGTACATACCGTTCAGGAACAGGTTCACATAGAGTGCATTCACGCTGGTGCGTCCCATCTTGCGCTGCATCATGCGGGCCCACACATCGCGGGTGTATTGTGCCATCTGACGGTTCGATTCGCTCCAGTGTTGCCATGAATTGCCGAAGTGGCAGCGTAGCACGAGCTGGTCGAACTTGGCAGGCTCTTCATCGCCGAAGACAGGGTATTTGAGCGTCTTGTCTCCATATTTTTCCTTGAAGACCAGACGGAACGAGTGTTTGGGATTCTTTTCCGCGAGACGTCCGTGACCTCCGTGCAGACGAAGTCCGCAGGTGGCGCTGAGGTCATGCATCTGTTCACCTCCTATCAGTTCGATACTGGCGGGACGGGTCCATCCGTGTCCTGTGGCATCGCCCACAGGAGGTCCCGTGAATATGTATATCCCACCTGTCTCCTCATTGTTTTCATGGCTGAAAAGATACTCCTTGTCGGTCACGATGCTCAGCACAGGCAAGGATTGCAGCCCCTCCCGGATAACGGGGGCAAGTGTCTTGTCCTTTGTCATAACGGTATCCATGCCATAGTCGGCAATGGCTGTACCGCTGATCTGGGCGTATTTCCCCCACTTGGCGGGATATCCCTCAGGGGTGTCGCTCTGATTGAGAATGTCGTCAACGAACAGATATGTGGCGGTGGTGATGCCGGTCGTCATGACCTCACCGTCAAAGGCGGCTGCCCGCACGATGGTATTTCCACTGATGGCGAGAGGCTCCGAATAAACCGGACTCTCCGAAGTCGGTGTACTGCAGTCCAGCGTGTATCGGACTGTCCAGGCATCCGGACCATCACCGTCTTCCACGGTCATGGTGAGCGGAAAAGATGACGTACAGAAACCATGCGGACGGCTCAGTGATACACGTTGTGCCATTATGGTGACTGTTCCTATCAACATAATGGCGGCACACAACAATTGTTTCCGATATTGTCTCATATTAAACCTGTCTGTTCCATTCCGGCGTCACGGTCATTTGTGCGCTCAGGAAACTATACCCCGATAAACCTTCTGAAGAGGCTGTTCATGACCGCGGACCGTGCGCTGCTTATGCAAGTGAACCCCAAAAGTTTTAAGCCTGACTTTTGGGGTTCACAGCAAATGAGACCGCCCCCTTTTGTGGCGTTCCTGTCTGTAATGTTTACTTCACCGTGAAATCAATGGATTTCAGGTCCTTGTCAAGCGATGACGGGCCGTAGAGGATCTTGTAGCGGCCGGGCATGGCTGCCAGCTCGTCAATCTTCTCGTCATAGTATTCGAATGCCTTGGGCTCAAGTGTAATCTTTACCTGGGCGGTCTGGCCTGCGGGGATGTTCACGCGCTTGAATCCCTTGAGTGACTTGATGGGAGCTGCAGGATTGTCGAGTGACTTGATGTAGATCTGTACAACCTCATCGCCGTCCATCTTTCCGGTATTGGTCACGGGAACGGTGATATCGACGGTTCCTCCGGCCTTGATGCTCTCTTTGGAGAGGGTGGCGCTGCCGTAGCTGAATGTGGTGTAGCTCAAGCCATAGCCGAAAGCGTACAGGGGCTCACCCTTGAAGTAGCGGTAGGTGAAGCCGTGGTCCATATTGTAGTCCTCGACATCGCCGGGCAGCTGGTCGGTGCTCTTGTAGAAGGTCACCGGCAGACGGCCTGCGGGGTTATAGTCGCCGAACAGGACATCGGCAACAGCCAGACCGCCGGCCTGACCGCCGTACCATGCCTGAAGCAGTGCCTGATACTGGTTCTCCACAGCACCGAATCCGATGGCGGAGCCGGAGCAGTTGACCAGGATGACCGGCTTGCCGGTCTTGTACATGGCTTCAAGCAGACGCAACTGAACCTTGGGAAGCTCGATCTTAGTGCGGTCGCCGCCTGAGAATCCCTCGTAGTTCACGCGCATCTCCTCTCCCTCAAGACGGGCGGAGATACCTGAAACCATGATGATGACATCGGCGTTTCTGACTTTCTGAGCCACAGACTCGAACTCGGCGAGCTTACGCTGGCTCAGTTCGAATGTGAGGTATGCCGAACCGCTCTCACCCTTGGTATAGTCAATCTGGATGTTGTATGTCTGACCCTTGACAACCTTGAATGACGGGGTCTGTGCCTGGGTCCCACGGCCGAAGCCTCCGCGTCCCTGCTGCTGTGAGGGCTCTTTCTGCTCGGCAATTACCTTGCCGTTCACGGTGAGCTTCCAGGTGTCGTTGCCGCGTACGCTGTAACTCAGGTCGCCGGTGAAGTCAGCCACATACTTGCCTGTCATGCGGGCTGAGAAGTTGTTCATCTCGACACCTTCGGCGAAACGGTAGTCACCCATGGTGCGCATGTTGATCTCATCGTAGTAACCCTTGGCTGCGGGAGTGCCGCTCATTCTTGTGTTGTTCCAGAATTCAGCATATATTCCCTTGCCGTCATTGAGGTCCTTGACGTGGTTGACGGTCAGGTAGTCATCGGCCAGCTCGCAGGCGCGGTCATATATTATGGTGGCGTTCGGAGCTTTGGCCTTGATGGCCTGAAGGATGGATATCTGGTTCTCGCGGGTGGGGGTGCCGTTGTAGTTGCCGTACTGCATGGAGACATTGTCGGCGTTGGGGCCTACGATGGCGATGGTGAGGCCCGACTTCTTCAAAGGAAGTATGTTGCCCTGGTTCTTGAGCAGAACCATAGCCTCGTCGGCAGCCTTGTGTGCCAGGGCCGCATGTGCCGGACTGCTGATGTCATCAGCTCCCAGGTCCTTCCACGGATCCATCTCAACGGGATCGTGCATACCCAGCTCGAAACGTGAACGGAGAATGCGGCGGAGTGAGACATCCAGGTCAGCTTCGCTGATCTTTCCCTCCTGCATGGCCTGTACAAGGGCGTTATAGCTTGTTCCGCACTCTATGTCGGTACCGGAAAGGACAGCATCGACACTGGCCTCGACGGCATTGGCGTGGGTCTCATGCTGACCGCGGTTGTAGAAGTTGTTGATGGCGCCGCAGTCCGAAACGACGAGTGCCTTGTAGCCCCACTTGTTGCGCAGGATGTCGGTTAGCAGACGGTCGCTGCCGCAGCAGGGCTCGCCCTCGTATGCATTGTATGCGCACATGACCTCCTGGACGCCGGCCTCGGTCACCAGGGTCTTGAAGGCGGGCAGGTAAGTCTCCCACAGGTCACGCATTGATACCGCTACGTTGAAGCGGTGGCGGTTGGCCTCAAGGCCGCTGTGAACTGCGTAGTGCTTGGCACATGCATGTGTCTTGTAGTACTTGGGGTTGTCACCCTGCATACCTTTTACAAGGGCGGTTCCCATCTTACCTGTCAGGTAGGGGTCCTCACCGCTGGTCTCCTGGCCGCGTCCCCAGCGCGGGTCGCGGTAGATGTTGATGTTGGGGCACCAGAACGAGAGTCCCTGATGCCATGCACCGCCTGTGGCGCGTGTCTTGCCGAACTGGTTATGGTCACTTGTGTTCCAGTGTGCGCGGGCCTCATCGGACACGACGGTATAGACCTCATACTGCTGCTCGTCATCGAATGTGGCGGCCAGTGCGATAGCCTGCGGGAATACCGTGGCACCGTTCATGCAGATTCCGTGGCAAGCCTCCGACCACCAGTTGTAAGCCGGAATGCCGAGACTGTCAATGGAGATGGAGCCGTTCATCATCAGTCCTACCTTCTCCTCGGGGGTGAGCAGTGACAGAAGGTTCTCCACACGTTTTTCAATCTTGAGATTGGGATTCTGGAAGGGATACTCATATTTTCCTGAGCCTCCTCCACATGCCGCGAGTGACAGCGCTGCCGCCACACAGGCAAGTAAAAATGACTTTTTCATAAGATTATGGTTAGTTGTTAGCTGATGTAAAGATAGGGATATTTTGAATTAATTGTCTATTTTTATTTTATTTATTTTGTATCAATCTGAAGCCGGAGTTCCCTGAAAGGACGGACCGGATCGTTGGTGGTGAGGTTGATTGAGCCCATGGTGGTCTCGTTGGCCTTAGTGGAGTTGGTGATGGTTACCGTCACCTTAATTTCCTGTCCGGGTTTTATTGTCTGTCCGTTCTTAAGGGTCGTGGTGGTTCCCTGGCAGGCTTCCACGTCGTGGAAAACAAGATCGGCATTGCCGGTGTTCCCTATCGTGATTGTTTTCCTGAAAGTCTTGCCGGGTGCTTTCTCCCCGAACTCTACGTATGAAGGTTCAATGCGCATGACGGGTTTCGCCTGGTTCCCGCTCTCCGTGAAATTCCCGACCCGGAGGGCGGTGACGGCTATGGGCAGTTCGCTCTTAATACCGTCTGCCACAAGCCACAAGGTGTCACGGGCCATTCCGAAACTGTTCTTTCCTTTGGGGATAGTGTAGGTTACGCGCAGGCTTTTCACCTCCTCGGGATCGATGGTCTCGGGGCACTGGACGGTCATCCCGTATCTGTTTCCTGTGCTCTGTACGGAGAGTTTGACGGGCTTGTCGCCCACGTTGGCCAGATTGACCACTTTGGTCACGGTCTCGCCCTGTGCCACATATCCGAAGTTGCAACGCAAGGTGTTGGTCTTGACCGTGGCGGCAAGCAGGTGTGGGTAGATCTGCTCCAGTCCCATGGGTATGGGCTTTATATCTGCGAATATCGAGAGACTGGCGTAGTTCCTGCGGTCCTTGGTGAGAATCTCCACTTCGCGGAATATGCGGCCTTCGGGCTGACGGGAGGGGTTCAGTATGACGGTAATCTCGCCCTCCTCTCCACCCGGTATGGGCTGTGTGGAGTATTCGGCGTATGTGCAGCCGCAGCTGGTGGCCACATTGTCGATCTGTATGGGGTTATTCGAAATGTTTGCAAAATGGAAGGTGTGCGATACGGGTCCGTCGGCTTCATCAACGGTACCGAAGTCCCATTCGTAGCTGTCAAACACCATTGCCGATGCCGGCTCATCCTGCGCCCGCATAGCTACGGAGGCCAGTGTCAGGATTATGGTCAGTAATGTTCTTGTATTCATCTTTTTTAATCAGTAGAATATTTTTTCGTGTTTTATGTCTGTGGCCGGTCCGTGGCCTGGATAGACGGTGGTGGATTCGGGGAGGGTGAGCAGTTTGGTCCTGATGCCTGTCATCAGTGCCTCATGGTTGCCGTCCGGGAAGTCTGTGCGGCCGTAGCTGCCCTGGAAAATCACATCGCCCGTAAAGACGCAGCCCTGTTCCCTGTTAAGGAATACGATGCTGCCTGGTGAGTGACCGGGAACATGCAGCACGTGGAAGGTGGTGTTGCCGAACGATACGGTGTCACCCTCGCGGAGTACGTTCTCCGGCAGGATGGGGCTGACCTGTCCCTCGTAGTTTATCCCGAACACTGCAAGCCTTCTGCTCATGGACTTTATCCAGGGCATATCCAGGTCGTTTGCGTGCGCCTTGACCCTGTAGGTCTCCTCAACGAAAGTATTGCCGAAAACGTGGTCAAAATGCAGATGGGTGTTCAGAAGCAGCTTAACGTCAAGGCCGTTGTCGCGTATGAATGCCGCCAGCTGCTCCGTTTCGCCCGGATAGAAACATCCGGGGTCGATGACTGCCGCCTCCCCGGTCTCATCCCAGACGATGTAGGTGTTGACCGGGAGAAAGTTGAACTCCATGCATTTGACTTGCATCATATCTGTACGTAAACCACTTTCTTGTCCTTGAAATACTCCTCGCTGAAGAACTTTCCGATATCTGTGATTTCTGTCACTTTACGGAATTTTGCCGTCTCGGTCCCCAGATTCCCTCCTTTGAGGCATAACACACCATTTGGGTAGGCGTTGCGCTGAACCTTGCGCTCTATCATACGGCCTGCAACGGAACACAGGTCGGGCAGGGGCATCACTCCGCGTGACAGGACGAATTCAAAGCGTTCCTTTTCATCCTCGGCCCGCTCGTGGCGGCAAACCACATTCCTGAGGCCGGTCTGAAGCGCCACATCCTGAGCCACGCGCACTTTCTTTCCTATGCTGTCTATCAGGGTGAAACTGCATTCGGGGAACAGTATGGCCAGTGGAATGCCCGGGAAGCCTCCTCCTGTCCCCACATCGGCTATACGTGTCCCGTCTGCGAACCGTATCACCCTGGCAATGGCAAGCGAGTGCAGGACGTGATGCCCGTACAGGTTGTCTATGTCCTTTCGGGATATGACGTTAATCTTGCTGTTCCAGTCAGTATAGAGTGCCCCCAACTGCTCGAACTGAGACAGTTGGGTTTCGGTCAGCTCAGGGAAATATTTCCTTATCAGCTCCATTATTTAAGGTAATAGGTAACCGATGTCACAACCCTCACGTTCTTTATCCACGGGGTGTTGGAGTCGCGGTCATTGATTGAGAACTGTCCCTGGGAGGCATTCTGTATCTTGCCCAGCCTGGAGCCGGAGTCTTCGGCGAACTTCTGCGCCACTTCACGGGCGTTACGTGTGGCCACCTCCACCATCTCCGGCTTGAGTTCGTTCAGACCGTTGAAGTCATACTGCACCTGGTACTCGTAGTCGTTGCTGGTTATGGCAATGCCCTTCTTGAGCAGTTCTCCCTGCTTGAGGATAAGCTCACGCACCTTATCAACATTGTCGGAACTTACCGTCACCACCTGCTGCATCTGGTAGCGGTGTGCTATATACTCGTTTGAGTAGCGGTTGGCGTTGCGGTCATATACGGTCGGGGCAGTGGTGCTTATCTCGCTCTCCTTTATGCCGCCCTCCTTGAGGAACCTGACTATCTCCTGCGACTTGCTGTCCATCGTTGAATATAGCTTGACCAGGTCATTGTCCACATCCTGGATCACCAAGGGCCATATCACATGGTCAGCCATGACTTCCCGGGTGGCGAGACCCTTTACATTGACCACACGTTTTGTGCCGGTGAACTTGCCGACAGCCAGGATGATGCAGACACCAAGTGCCAGCAGACCCCAGAAATTGCTTGAACTCTTCATATTGCCAGTCTTTTTGGTTTTTATCAGCTGTGACATCTCTTTTGTCCCCCAAAGTTGGCAATTTTTCCGATACACCTTGTTATTATTGCCGCTAAAATAATTCTGCAATCAGTTTTTTTGTCACAGAGGCACCACGGTTCGTTTTTTTCATTAAGTTTGCAATTGGACCCATTGGAATGCTAACCTTAACACAACCAATATGAAAAAACTTATCAAATGGACTTTTGCCGGAATGGCGCTTGTGCTGGCCGGCATGAATGTGACGGCACAGCCCCGGCATACTTTCTGCAATCCGCTCGATGTGGTGGTAGGGAATGAACGTGCCGTACGTGGCGGAGAGCCTGTGGTTATAATCTATCAGGACAATTATTTCCTCTTCGTATCCCACAGACGAGGATACTGGTATTCTCCGGATTTCCATAACTGGACGTACGTGGACGCTCCCGGTTATCCTGCCGGAGTGGTGTCCGTGGTTGAGATGGACGGCAAGCTCATAGGCTGCTCCATGAACAACCGCAACGTGTATCGTGCCATCGATCCGTATAAGGGGGAGTGGGAGAAGATAGGCGAGCTGTCAAGTGACCGTTACGGCGACGCCAACATGTTCGTGGATGACGACGGCCGCCTGTACATGTATTTCGGATGGTCGCAGATAATGCCGTTCCAGGTGGTGGAGCTTGACAAGACCACTTTCAAGGAGAAGGGCGAGCCGAAGCAGCTGTTCTGGAGCGATATCAAGAACCACGGTTTCGAGGTGCGCAAGCCAGAGGATGTCATTTATTCCATTTTCGGCGGCCGCCGCGACTACGGTCCCGAGGAACTGCCCTGGATTGAGGGTCCGTACATGATCAAGCATAACGGCAAATACTATCTGCAGTATGCCGCCATCGGCCTTGAGTTCATTTCATATTCACACGGTATATATGTGTCGGACAGCCCGATGGGACCGTTCACCTACAGTGAGCACAACCCCCTTACCTTCAAGACCAGCGGTTTCCAGGTGGGCGCCGGACACGGTAGCACCTTCCATGACAAGAAGGGTAACCTGTGGACCATCTGCATGATTCCCGCACAGTACGGCGAAGGAGGCCGCGGATCCGAACTGGCCATATATCCGACGGCTGTCGATGCCCAGGGTGTGATGTACTCAAACACCGCTTTGGGTGACTATCCGCAGTACTATCCCGATGAGCGCAAGGTGGGCGGCGTGGATAACTACGTGAACTGGAAACTGCTGTCGGTGAACAAGAAAGCCTTCGTTTCATCAACCTTTGAGAACTATGCTCCGGGGCAGGCTCTTGATGAGGATTTCAAGACCTGCTGGGTGGCCGCTACAGGCGATGCCGGCGAGTTCTTTACGGTTGACCTGGGTGCACAGGCATCGGTTAACGCCATCCAGATCAACTGGGACCATATAGGCGCACAGCGTGCCGGTGGCGGCGGTATGGGCGGATTCGGCGGAGGCATGGGAGGTGCCAGACCTCAGCAGGCCCAGACGGAGCAGCTCTACCAGTGCTATGAGGTGTTCGTCTCAAACGACAACTCCAGCTGGACAAAAGTTATAAGCAAGCCTCAGAACAAGATGGAACTGAAGCATGACTACAACGAACTGGAGAAGCCTGTCAACGCCCGTTACGTGAAGGTGGTCAATGTGGCCACTTATGACAACGCAAAGTTCTCCATCAAGGATCTGCGCGTGTTTGGCACCACATCGAAGATGAAGACCCAGAAGGTGACCAAGTTCATGGCCGTGCGCAATCCTGAGGACCGTCGTGAGGCGAATGTCATATGGGAGCCCGTTGCCGGTGCTGACGGCTATGTGGTACGTTACGGTATTGAGAAGAACAAGCTGTACAACAGCTATATAGTATATGGCAAGAACCAGCTCTACATGCACAGCATGAACACTAAGCCGGAGTACTATTTCGATGTGGAGGCCTTCTCCAGCGGCCTGCCCGTATATAAGGAGAATCCGCTTGAGACAATAGGTCTTGGCGCAGAGATACAGCTGGCCCAGCGTGGCGGAGGCGGCAATGCCGGTTATGCCCAGGGTGCCGGTACGAGGTACATCATGCTGAAGGAGGGTATGACCGAATACTCATTCGGTGAGGTCGGTCCCGGAACATGGACGTTAAGCCATTCATACGGTCCTGTACTGTGGTCCGGCCAGCTTACCGAGAAGGAGCTTATCTCTGCTGAGGCTAATCCCAAACCCACTGTTACAGCCAGGCTCACATTGCTGGGTGAGGGCACAAAGAACACCGGCTATTTGGAGATGCAGGTGATTCCCGGCAAGGAGAACGGAAAGATAATTGTAGTGAGAAAGTGATAACATGGTCTTGGCATTCTTTAGAATTGTTACCAAACAAATATAATGATGAGAAAAAGATTAATGATACTGCTTGCAGCAGTTGTGCTGGTTCCGGTATGGAGCTCGGCGCAGAAGTGGGAAGGTCTGGCTGATACGCCGCAGATGGGGTGGAACAGCTGGAACAAGTTCGGACAGAACATAAGTGAGAAACTGATACGCGAGCAGGCCGATGCCATGGTGGCGGAGGGACTGGTGGATGCCGGGTATATCTATCTTAATATGGATGACTGCTGGCACGGAGAGCGTGATGCCGACGGATTCGTGCAGCCTGACCCCAAGACATTCCCCTCAGGAATCCTGGCTCTGTCGGATTACGTGCATTCCAAGGGCCTCAAGTTAGGAATCTACTCCGATGCGGGCCGCAGGACCTGTGCAGGAAGGACAGGCAGCTTCGGTCACGAGTATCAGGATGCCATCCAGTATGCCCGCTGGGGTATTGACTACCTCAAGTATGACTGGTGTTCAACAGAGAACATAAACCCGCGAGGCGCATATACCCTTATGCGTGACGCACTCCGTGCAGCCGGCCGTCCGATATTCTTCAGCATGTGCGAGTGGGGCAGCAACAAGCCTTGGGAATGGGCCGCCGAGGTGGGCCACTCATGGCGTACGACAGGCGATATTACAGCCAGGTTCGGCGGCACCGCCCGTCAGCGCGGCTGGGGACAGAGTGTCCTGAGCATCATCGACCAGAACGCCCCCCTGCGTAAATATGCAGGCCCGGGTCACTGGAACGATCCCGATATGCTTGAGGTGGGCAACGGCATGAGCGTCAATGAGGACCGTGCGCATTTCAGCATGTGGTGCATGATGGCCGCTCCGCTCATCCTGGGTAATGACCTCTCCAAAATGACTGACGATACCCGTGCCATCATCCTCAACAAGAAGGTGATAGCGATAGATCAGGACAAGCTGGGTGTACAGGGGCTGCGCTACAAGACCGAGAACGATATCGAGTACTGGTTCAAGCCACTGGAGAACGGTGACTGGGCATTCTGCCTGCTCAACCGCTCCACTGAGCCTGTGGAGTGCAACATCGACTGGCAGGAGTATAACCTTACTGACGATGAGGTGAGCCATCTCTCCACATCGTTCGATGCGATTACATATAACATAGAGAACCTTTGGGAGACCAATGCCAAGAAGGCCAATGTGGGTACCACCAAGAAGGCTCTCAAGGTAACTGTGCCAGGTCACGATGTGGCTATGTACCGTCTTACGCCCAATCAGAAAAAGAAGTGACGGATTCTTAAACTGGTTCTGAGGACAATGCAGGGATTCCGGCCGGAGTCCCTGTTTTTTTTTGCGCCGGACGGTGACAGGCTCGCCGGATTGTCCGGATAGCTTTGATATTCATGTTAGATGATTGTATTGACAAAATGTCGTTGATATATTTAATTCGGTGTCGGTTTGTTGAGATTTGGTTATTTTTGTGACAAAATGAATATTTTTCTTCGGATTTGTTTGCCGGTTAGAAAATGTGTGGTAATTTTGCCCCGGAAACAGCGGAACGGTATATGGCAAAAGGGTTGGATTATATAACCGATAATAATCAGAATAACCGGAATCAGAACCAGAATAATAATCAGGTTCGGATGGTTACTCCTTTTGGCCGGCGGGAAAGCTAATCATTCGGGATTTTAGGAACAGAACAGACCGGTCAAAGTGATTGGTCTTTTTTTGTTTAAAAACAGACAAAACGGAAACAGGGGTTATGGAAGAGTTGCATCACGAATGCGGAGTGTTTGGCATTTACGGGGTGGATAACGCCGCACAGTATGCCTATTATGCGCTTCACAGCCTGCAGCACCGCGGTCAGCAGGGGTGCGGAATAGTATCGGCCGATGCCGACGGGCAGTTCCATCTGCACAAGGGTGCCGGTCTGGTGATTGAGATTTTCGGCTCCAGGCATCTGGATGAACTGACCGGTAATATTGCTATAGGCCATGTTCGCTATCCCACCACCAATGTGGGCGGACTGGAGAACATACAGCCGTTTACGTTCCATCACTATACCGGAAATTTCGCTATCGCACATAACGGGAATATCATCAACTCCCGTGAGCTGCGTATGTATCTGGAGCGTCGCGGCAGTCTGCTGCAGACTACATCGGACAGCGAGCTGTTTGCACATCTCATCAAGAAGGACCCTACCGAGGAGGACCGCATAATCAACCTTATCAATGCCCTGAACATGATTGAGGGTGCATTCTCATTGGTGATAATGACTCCCAACCGAATCTACGCGTGCCGTGACAAGTACGGATTCCATCCTCTTTCGGTAGCAAAGCTCGGCGAAGGGTATGTGGTGGCGAGCGAGACTTGCGCATTCGACGCGATAGGCGCGGAGTTTATACGTGACGTGAATCCCGGGGAGATAATAACGATTGACCATCACGGCATACGCTCCAATGACTATTCCAAGCTCCGCAGTCACCGTATGTGCGTGATGGAGTATATCTATTTTGCACGTCCTGACAGCGATATTGAGGGTTGTAACGTGCACTCGTTCCGTAAGTTGTCGGGGCGTCTGCTATATGAGGAGCATCCCGTTGACGCCGATATCGTGGTGGGTGTGCCCGATTCAAGTCTGAGCGCCGCCATGGGTTATGCCGAGGCCAGCGGGATACCTTACGAGATGGGCCTGCTCAAGAACAAGTATGTGGGGCGCACGTTCATCCAGCCTACGCAGGAGATGCGTGACAAGGGTGTCAGGATGAAACTGTCGCCTGTGCGCAGCATTGTGAACGGAAAGCGTGTGATTCTTATTGACGATTCCATAGTGCGCGGCACCACGTCACGCCGTATAGTCGGCATGTTGCGTGAGGCGGGGGCTACTGAGGTCCACGTGTGTATTGCAAGCCCCAAATACGCATATCCCTGTTATTACGGGGTAGATACAGGTACATCGGAGGAGCTCATAGGCTCTAACCATACAGTTGAGGAGATTCGCGACTACATAGGCGCGGACTCATTGTATTACCTGTCACTTGAATCACTCTACAAGGCATCGGGCAGGGATATGGGCCGATGCGAACTCTGTACAGCCTGCTTTAACGGCGACTATCCCACAAACCTTTACAATCACAAAAGCTGAATTATGGAGACAAAATATATTTTCATTACCGGTGGAGTCGTTTCATCGTTAGGCAAGGGCATTATTGCCGCGTCACTTGCCAAACTGCTTCAGGCCCGCGGCCTCAAGGTTACAATCCAGAAGTTTGACCCGTACATAAACATTGACCCTGGCACGCTGAACCCGTACGAGCACGGCGAGTGCTATGTGACCGATGACGGCGCGGAAACCGATCTTGATCTGGGTCACTACGAGCGTTTCCTTGGTGTGCATACGTCCAAGGCCAACAACGTGACTACCGGAAAGATATACAATACCGTAATCACCAAGGAGCGTGAGGGTGCCTATTTAGGCAAGACGGTCCAGATAGTCCCTCACATCACTGATGAAATAAAACGCCGCATGCTGCTTCTGGGACAGACCGGAGAGTTTGATGTGGTGCTTACCGAGATAGGCGGAACGGTGGGCGATATGGAGTCACTGCCGTTCATCGAGGCCGTACGCCAGCTGCAGTGGGAACTCCCGGAGGGCTCATGCATGTCAATCCACCTTACGCTGGTGCCTTATCTGAGCGCCGCCAAGGAACTCAAAACCAAGCCTACACAGCACTCAGTCCAGATGTTGCAGCAGGCCGGCGTGCAGCCCGATGTGATTATCTGCCGCACGGAGCATCCGCTCAATGATGAGCTGCGCCGCAAGGTGGCCCTTTTCTGCAACGTCAAGCCCGGCCATGTGATCCAGAGCATCGATGCATGGAGCATCTACCAGGTGCCCCTGAATATGCATGCCGAGCATTTAGACGAACTCGTGGTCCGCAAACTGGGCATTGAGAACTTCAACCAGCCGGACCTCAGGCTGCTG
The DNA here is from genome assembly GCA_017651315.1 of Bacteroidaceae bacterium. GTDB lineage: Bacteria > Bacteroidota > Bacteroidia > Bacteroidales > Bacteroidaceae > Colenecus. The sequence goes on along the minus strand of JAGCDE010000028.1, from coordinate 10,251 downwards.
GAGGAGTTCCTGGACCGCCTGAAACACCCTAAAGCCGAGATCGATGTCGCCCTGGTCGGAAAGTATGTATCGTTGCAGGATGCCTATAAGTCGATTCTTGAGGCTCTTGTTCATGCAGGTGCTGCCAACTCCTGCAGGGTTCATGTCCATTCCATAAACAGCGAGGAGATAACCGCTGCCAATGTTGCCGAAAAACTCAAGGGCATGAAGGGCGTTCTGGTTGCTCCGGGATTCGGCTCACGCGGTCTTGAGGGTAAGGTGGAGGCAATAAAGTATGCCCGTGAGAACAGGATTCCGTTCCTGGGTATCTGCCTTGGAATGCAGATGTGCGTAGTGGAGTTTGCACGCAACGTGCTGGGATTCAAGGATGCCGAATCAACAGAGGTCAATCCCGATACCAAGCATCCCGTAATAGACATGATGGAGGACCAGAAGAAGACCACCATGAAGGGCGGCACCATGCGCTTGGGCGCGTATGAATGCGAGATTGCAAAGGATACCCTTGCTTATAAGATATACGGTAAGACTCTCATATCCGAGCGTCACCGCCACCGCTATGAGTTCAATGCCAGATATGCCGAAGATTTCCGCAAGTCAGGTCTGGTTGCATCGGGCCACAACCCCCAGACAGGCTTGACGGAGATTGTGGAACTCCCGCAGTCGGTGCATCCGTTCTTCATAGGCTCACAGTTCCATCCGGAGTACAAATCGACTCCCGAGAATCCTCATCCTCTGTTTAAGGCTTTTGTTGCAGCGGTGAAAAGCATGCAGTAAGTCTTTCGGGGTATAGGTTTCTGAAATAAAGCACCGCTGGACTATCCTCTTTGGGGACGCAACGTTCCGTGGCTACTCCGCAACCCTTCCGGACCCTAAACGCCGAACGCCTCCCTTTTAATTCCCTTCGGGACTTAACGGTCGTTAGACGAAGCGGCGTTCTTAACGGGATTCTCCAGGGCGCTCCGCTTAACGCCACTGCACTGATGGTCCCCAAAGGGGATAGTCCAGCTACTGCAAATGGATAATAATCCAAATTCAGATACATATGCCCTGGAAAGGCTTACTGTACGCGTGCTATTTGTAGTAATATAACTTGCCGTTGATTATCACAATGCCGCGGGGCTGACCCTCCATTGCACGGCCGTTTATGTCATAAATGAGGTCAGTACCCGGTGTTGCGGGTATCAGCTCCACATCGGTAGGGTACTGCTTAAGGGTCCAGTTGGAAGCAATGTGGTTGTCGGCGTTAAGGTCACGCAACAGCAGTACCGTTGTACCAGACTGTTCCGATACAGGCCATGGTGCCACACTCATGTAGGTCACCTGGTCAACGACAATTCCCGCCTCATTGCTCAGACGCACCGACTCACCGTTGTTGGACAGTTTACCGTTGGTCCACTGCCAAACCTGGTCACCCTTAGATTCCGGAGCGAGCTTTGTGGTATCGGCCGCAACATAGGCGCTTCCGTGTGCCGGTATCAGACTTCCTTCGGGGAATATGAACTCAAAGGCCTGACTGAGTATATATCCGCTCAAGTCAAAAGGCGAATCGGCAGGGTTGTAAATCCTTATGTATTCAGACTCGGTATCAAGCATGGGGTGATAGCATATTTCACTTATCACGGGCTCGTTCTGCGGAGTCTCTGGCATGTAGGCAGAGCCAATCTTAAGGATGGCAGGCGTTAACATGTAGCCGGTGGCCGATGTAAAATGCGGATCACCGTACAGGTTGCCTATGGAGAGTGTGTCACCGTCTGACAGCGATGCGCTGAACCTGATGCTGGACTTGGCATCGCACTGGTATGTCCGGTCGAAGCTGTTGGAGAGTATGCATTCGCTTACAACAGCGTTTCCGCCCAGACGGCCGTCAACCTTCTCATAGCAGGCCACAGGAGTTGCCACGGCAAAGAAAGTGCACTTATCCACATCGGCATGGCATGAGTCCTTTATGGCTACGCCCATGTTGGTCTGAATGAATGTTGAATTGCTTACCTTTACTGTTGAGCGTTGGCCTACGCTTATGCCCTTGTCGGTTATATTGTATGCCATCAGGCTGTCAATTATCACGTTCAGGGCCTGCTCACCTATATCCACGGCGTCACTGTTGCCGCCAAGGAAGTGGTGGGCCACTACGTCCCTGATGATACCGCCGTTTATGCCGTCAAAGTCAATGGCATCGGTGTCAACCTTGTCATTGCCTATGAACGTGCAATGCTCCACACGTCCCGTGCCGTACTTAAGGTTTATAAGATCACCGGTAACACGGCTGTGGATTATGCTGTTTGTGAGCGTCACATCACTGTAACGGGCCGCTATGGGATTGCTCGTCACATCCGTTATGTCAAGATGGTCAAGCGTCAGTTGCGGACAGCCAAATGCCGATATGGCTGCCACACAGTTGTACAGGCGCGGGCCCTGACTGGCATCGTGCATGGTTGCATAACTGAGGATTGAGCTGGAATCGCTGTTTATGAAGCAGAGCGCTCCCCAGGATTGACCGGCATATTGGGGATTGAGCACAAATCGTATGCTGTCCGAACGAGTGCCCTGGGCGGTAAGGCCTCCGTGTACAATCATGCACGAATTGGGTGCGAACCTTATCTCTACGCCCGGCTCAACGGTAAGGCGTGCGCCTTTGATTACTGTGACATCCGATGCAGTATAATAAGGTGACTGGGACTTGAGCAATGTCATGTCAGTATATATGGTATCGGGAAGCATATTAAGGCCGGATGGCTCATATAATGCCTCTGCTGCCATGTCAGAATCAATAGACAGCCTGATTGTAGGGCTGGTTTGTCCGCTGAGCCTATTCTGCAACGCCGCCTGGTCAAGCACAGCCAGAAGCTCAACATCCATAATGATATCCGAGCTGCTCCTTGATGTCTGGTGTATCTCCACAGCTATGGTGTTTTCGCCCTGGCGGAGGCAGGAGGGGTCGATATCATACGTGACATATCTTATTGCGGCACGCTTGGGGATGGCATAATTGTCGGCAAGGGGATTAGATTCAAAGTTCTCCCTGAGGTTGCTGCATATAATCTGCTTGCCGTTGAGCCATACAACCGCGCCGTCATCGCGCAAAAGCCGGAGCTTTATCTGCAGGTAGGATGAGGGGTTGTCCTCGATATTGAATTGACGGCGGAAATATGTGGTGACATATTTGGAACTGCCTGAGCCGTAGTTCACAGTGGTCTTTATCAGGTCCGTCATCTTGTTGTCAGTGTCATATCCTAAAGGCGATGCGCCCGTTTTCCATCCTGAGTCATCAAATGAGGCGGCGTACCATGAGGTGGGGCTGCTTCCGTCATCAAGATATTTCCATTGGCTGCCTGTGGATATCAGTTTCTTTATGGCATTCTCGCGCCAGCCCTTGAATGTATAGCCCACGCGCTGTCCGGCGGTAAGGGTGATTTCCATATCGGTAGGGTATGATCCGCACCACTTGTCCTTATCGATGGCCAGGCCGTTGAATTTGAAACCGGACTTGCCGGTAAGAGCGAGCAGGGCGGGCGCCCCCGTGCCGTAGTTCTCATTCATGTCCCAAAGCAGCATTATCGGCCGGCCGTTGCAGAAATCCCGCAGGTAGTTTATCCTGCTGCGCCATTGACGGGTCGATGTAAGGGCATTGCCGCTGTAGGAGCTGCTGGTGCCGAGCCACCTCTGAACCTGCTGTTCCATGAGCGGTTCTATATCCTTGCTGTGCTCTGTCACCTGGCGCTGTATCTCCTCCGGATTGAACGCTGTGAAAAGGAGGTCGGCTGCACGTTTGCAGAAATATCTGCGGAAACCTTCATTCTTGAGCATTGACCCTAAAGGCATGTTGGCCTTCCCCGCATACCAGTCTGTAAAGTCATCGGCATAATCGTTGAAACCACGGTCACCGTCAGTAAATATCCAGCGCCACTCACCGCCGCCCTTTGGCTTCCAGGCCATAGGGTTGTGGTTGACCGATGTATTGTGGCTCCAGATCTGCGCCACCATGAAGTCGGTGTAGTTCTCCACGTCCATAATGGCGGCCAGTGCGTCATAGTTGGCCTGAACGCTCAGGTCTTTCTGCCACAGCTCCTTATAATGGTTCCACTCAACCATGTCGCCGGCCTCAATGTTCTGGTCACCTTCAATCATGTCAAATGTGCCGTGCTCAAGTCCGTAGCGGGTCTCTATGTACTCCTCATTGACTTTCTCGCGTATATTGTGGATGCCCAGGAACTCTCCGTTTAGATATACCGCGGACGGACGGAACGCCTGCAGGGCAAGATTGAGCCCGCCTCTGCGGCAAGCCTGCTGAAGCAGGCCGTCACGGAACATGGTGTAGTTCCAGTCATTGCCCGATGCACGCAGCGCGAAGTCATCAAACGTGGTGCGCTCATCGTCGTGGAACAGCTGGTATGACAGCTTGCTCTCGCCGTATTTCTTCTTGAAATAAACCCCAAGCATTTTCTGCGGCAGCTGCCATGCATAGAGGCCGTTTATCTTTACGCCTGCCGCCTCGTTGAATGCCGCCCGGTCACTGCCGTTGTTCTCATAGAGTTCTATGTTAACCGGAATCTCAAAATCAGCCTTTTCATTGTATTTGTCGGTATAACCGTATATACCATGCTCGGAGTCCCAGAAATTGGTGCTCTCCGTTGCTATCGACACCACCGGCAGACTGTGTCCCCGGAACTCATCGTTAAGGAAATATGTCATGGTCCTGGTCAGACCGGGCATCTTGCCGTCCTCCAGTATGCGTGCTCTCAGAACTGTGGTCCTGGTGAACGTAAGCGGTGAGGAATATACGCTTGACTCCTCTGTAGGCTCGGAACCATCGGTGGTATAATAGACCGTACCGCCCTGATCATTGGTCACAGTAACCGTAACCGATCCCGCGTAAGCTCCGCCTTGTGTCAGTATAACCGGCTGGTTGGATCTGCCGGTGTAGCCCTGAGTGGTATTGGCGGCACCGGGCGTGGGAGTCATGAAGAACAATGTCGTGCCTGGACTGTCAATGGAGCGGCCGTAACTGATATCTCCGTATTGCGGACCGAAGGTCATGCTGTCTGTCATCTGTCCGGTAGCGTCAAATAGACCCACCTCTTCACCGTCGGCACTTAACTTGAAACCGGTGTGCAGGCCGGTGCCGTTGCCATCGCACCATATCAGCAGAAAACCGCCGCTCTTGATGGATATACCTTCCGGCAGAGTGTATTTCCGGGGCTTGTCAAGATTGTCTGTCACTGACCAGCCACTCAGGTTCACATCGGTCTGGCCGGCATTGTATAGCTCTATCCAGTCGGCATTCGCGCCGTAATCAGGATCTGTGTTGATACTGCCGTTTGATGCCAGCACTTCATTGATGGTGATCTGTGCTTTGGCAGGTATGGCTGCCGCCATGGACATCACCACTATGATTGAAAAGTATTTAGGGAGTTTCATAATCAGGTGAGTTTCCTAATAAGCAACAAATATAAGGATTTGTTTCCATGATTTTCTTTACGGAACAAATCAAAACAGATTCTAAGATTTTGCATAATGCTGGTTATTATTGAGATAAATTGAACAAATGGATATTGAAATTAGGGTGAATGTGTTAAAATGATAATTTTTTATTGTTTTTGTGAACAATGTATTCAAAAAGTGATTACCTTTGCGGCAGAAATTGAAACAAGATAGCAGTTTATGTTTATCGGACTCAAGAATATGACCGCTGTGCTGAACGATAATAATCAGCAGCAGAATAATCAGAACCAGAATAATCAGGTTCCGATGGTTATACCTTTTGACCGGTCAGGTATGTAACTGTCAGTTTAAATAAGTGGAGAATTTTAAGGCTGGTCTTTTTGAGACCGGCCTTTTTTTGTTTTACGATGCATCAAAACACAATAATTAACCTCAAAACAAGACACAAATGAAAAAGATTGAAGCAATCATCCGGAAAACCCGGTTTGAAGATGTGAAGGAGGCTCTTTTTGAGGCCGACATCAACTGGTTCTCATACGCCGAGGTTCATGCTATCGGTCAGGCCCGTCAGGATCGTATCTACCGTGGCGTGATGTACAGCACTGATATCATATCGCGCATTGAGATTACGATCATCTGCCGTGACCAGTTTGTACAGCCGGCCATCGATGCCATAATGGGTGCGGCACGTACAGGTCAGGTGGGCGACGGGCGCATATTCGTGAGTCCTGTTGATGACACATGGTCAATCCGTACCGGGGAGCATGGCGATACCGTATTGCGAGACAAAAAGTAAGTAACAACAAATTTGATCATTACAATTATGGAAGACATTATTACAACTGTAAGCGGGAGTGGAATTAGCGGACTGGATACAGTCTGGGTATTGATAGCAGCAATGCTGGTGTTCTTTATGCAGCCCGGTTTCGCGCTGGTGGAGGCTGGTTTTACCCGCTCCAAGAACACCGCCAACATACTTATGAAAAACTTTGTGGATTTCATGGTGGGATCATTCCTTTTCTGGATGATAGGATTCGGTCTGATGCACGGAGCAAACAACGGATTCATTGGCGGCCTGCATCTGTTTGACTGGTCATTCATTGGTGACTCAAATGTTCCTGCCGAGTGTACTCTGATATTTCAGACCGTATTCTGCGCCACTGCCGCTACTATAGTATCGGGCGGTATGGCAGAGAGAACCAAGTTCTCCATGTACGTTCTTATCTCAATTATCATCTCGGTGATTATCTATCCTATTGAAGGTCACTGGACATGGGGTGGCGGCTGGCTCTCAGAGCTTGGTTTCCATGATTTTGCCGGTTCGACAGTTGTTCACTCTTGCGGTGGTGTGATTGCTCTTGCAGGTGCCATGGTACTTGGTCCCCGTATCGGTAAGTATTCCAAGACCGGCGAATCACGCGCTATCCCCGGTCACAACCTGACATTCGGTGCTCTGGGCGTATTCCTGCTCTGGTTCGGATGGTTCGGCTACAACCCCGGTTCACAGCTGGCTGCCGAAGGTGCGGAGAACGCTATTGCAATCTCTCACGTAATGTGCACCACAAACATGGCTGCTGCCACAGGCGGACTCTCGGTCCTGTTCCTGACATGGCTGGTCTATGGCAAGCCTTCACTTTCACTGGTATGCAACGGCATTCTGGCGGGTCTGGTAGGTATCACAGCCGGTTGCGACCTGGTATCGATAGGAGGTTCTGCAATCATCGGCGCCGTATGTGGCGTTGCAATGGTAGGTTCGGTTGCCCTGATTGACAAGGTCTGCAAGATTGATGATCCCGTTGGTGCTGTATCGGTTCACGGAGTATGCGGTATCCTGGGTACACTCATGACCGGAATGTTTGCCGTTGACGGCGGCCTGTTCTACGGTGGCGGCTGGCACTTCCTGGGTGTTGAGGCTCTTGGATCACTGGTAACCTGCGCATGGTCATTCGGACTTGGTCTGCTCACATTCGTAATTCTCAAGAAGGTTCACGGAATCCGCGTTGAGGCCAGAGTTGAGGAGGAGGGTCTTGATATCTACGAGCACGGAGAGACAGCATACAACATATAATTCCTTTAATTGAAAGCCGGATTGCGGGATACGGGGTTTGTTTGACCTGTATTTGATTCGTAATTAAAATCTTTACTATGTCCATAATGATTGGGGAGAACAGATCCCTGTTCCTTGTGGTTCGGCTTTCAATTATTTAAGAATCTGTTTAAATTTGTTCCATAAACATATTATCACTATGAAAAAGATTTTCTCAATTACGGTATTATTGATGGCAATGGTTTGTCCGTTGCACGCAGAGATTGAAACAACAATAGGTGCCGATGTGGTAAGCCGCTATATCTGGCGTGGATGTGATTTGGGTGACGCTTCCCTGCAACCCTCACTCGGTGTGGGTGCGGGCGGATTCGAGCTCTCGCTCTGGGGCAGTACCGGCATAGTCCGGGCTGCTGATACCAAGGAGTTTGACATAACCCTCAGTTATGGCATTGCCGGTCTGAGCGTTGGGGTTGCAGACTATTGGTTCAATGTAGGGCCGGAGCCGCACGGGCGCTATTTCAAGTATGATGAGGAGACTACAAACCATGTGTTTGAGGCGTTCGTAGGCTATGATTTCGGCTTCGCGTCCCTGACGTGGTACACCAACTTTGCAGGCAATGACTTCAAGGACGACGGCGACCGCGCGTTCAGCTCATACTTTGAGGCGGCGGCTCCGTTCAGTGCCGGAGGGTTGGACTGGACAGCGGCAATAGGTGTCGTCCCGTTCGGGACCCCTTTCTACGGAACCGATGGCTTTGCCGTAACCAACCTCACCTTGACAGCCTCAAAGGAGCTTGGGATAACAGACAGCTTCAGCCTCCCGGTATCGGCCGGTCTGACAGTGAACCCCAGCTCTGAGATGGCCTACTTTGTGTTCGGTATCTCATTCTGATTCTGACTTGACAAAATGAAACCGCACAGCCGTACGCCGTGCGGTTTCACTTTGTCTATGCCGTATTATGCAGTCCAGTCTCCGTCAGGTTTAACCGCCCTCGCCGCCCCACCAGGGAACAGAGGTCGGTTTACTGCTGGCATATAGTAGTTGTATCTTATTTTGCAATTCCACTACCGAAACTGTAGGTTTCTTGTACGATTTCTTATCCATAGTAGTTGTTCCTCACTATTTAATGATTACTTTTTTACCATTGTTTATGTACATACCCTTTTGGGTGGGCATCTCATTCAGGCGGACACCTTCCATATTATACCAGCCTTCGAACGAGAGCTCACCAGTCCTGGTGTCAAGTGTACCCACGGCTGTCATATTGCCGCTGCGACTGATGAGACGCACGGTGATACTGGCGGGCAGGTCATTGGTGGCGGCTGAATGTGTCATTCCGCGTGCCGGGGCAGGGGCTGATGTGCCGATATACGACAGATAGCAGCGCATGGGCTTGATGAAGGCGTTCGTGGTGAAGCGGACGAACTGCCCGGCCTCTATAGTCGCCGTACCGCCAGCCTCAGTGCCGCTGGTGGCGGCAAAGCCGTAGTCATTGCTGGGATTAGTCCATGTATTCCCTTTGTAGGAGCCGTGGAATTCCCAGTTGTCTGGGTCTTCTATCGTGGCACTGCCATATACGCCATCGTTTTCAGTCGTGGGCTTCAGAGTCACAGCTCCGCCAGTCATGTTCCCGATGTTCGGGAACGCCATCGCCGTGCCGGTCGGCATGAACAGATACGGCGTGTTGGCCGTCAGCGATGTCGCGTTATTAGAACCCTCTTCGCCCGGCTCCTTCATCGTGCAGACCCATATATGCTGGTCATAGTCGTATGTCACTTCCTTGAAGCCGTAGAACTTGCCGCCCTCGCTGCCGTTGCAGATATAGTTGAACGGCAGTATCACCGTCGAAGCCTGTGCTGCGGTGAACGGGCGGTTGTAGGTCACGCTCTTGATATTGCCTACCTCCTCCGTGATGTTCACACCCACAACGTTGACGCCTGTTCCCTGATTGTTCGTGCCGTTGATGGTCACGTCGGCCCTCTCATTCCACTCATTGAAGCTGTATTCAACCACTGCGTCGCCGTACTTCGGCGTGTAGTAGTTGCCGTCGTAGAAGAAGCCGTTCTTGTAGCCATCCACCATTCCGTGGTCGGTCATCGCATTGCCGAGGTTGGCGGGCGCGACGGTCGCCGTGGCTGCGGGGCGGCCCTGCCTCCTACCGAGGTTGCGGGTGTAGTAGCAGTTCGTCACGTGGAAGATCAGACCACTTTTTGGATAGACGAACGTGTGGCTGCCGTAGTCTTCCCTCAACGCCTTTTTGTCGTTGGTATATTCGGCGGGGGCAAAGAGGCAGTCGGTGAATGTGATATCCATGTTTGATCCATAGCTATTGCCTATGAATCCGAAGCAGTAGGAGGTAACGTTGGCCTCGTTCGGGTTGTATATCAGTCCGTCATAGACGCAGCCCGTGATGGTGCAGTTGACGTTCGAGTCATCCCAAAATGCGATGATACCGCCATGCCATGCGCTGATGCTGACGGTGGTGCTGATTTGGGTGCTCACGTGGCAGTTGCTGATGGTGATGTTGCCCGTGGCCTTGCCCACCAAACCAGCCAGCGAACTAATGTCGTTGCCCTCAATCAGTCCCGTCACGTGAAGGTTGCTGATGGTGGCGCCGTCGGTATAGTGGAACGGGGCGCTGTGGCCTTCGCTGGCCTGCAGGTTGAACGTCAGCGTATTGCCCTGTCCGTCGAACGTACCCTTGAAGGGGTGACCGCTCGTGCCCGCCATCTCCGACGATTCGATGCTTGCGTCGAGTTTCACG
>JAGCDE010000027.1 GCA_017651315.1 Bacteroidaceae bacterium | reverse complement strand
TGAGTGTGAAATGGGCCACCTTTAATGTTGGTGCCACTGCTCCGGAAGAGTATGGTGATTACTTTGCATGGGGTGAAACAGATACCAAGTCTGACTATAGCTGGTCCACGTACAAATACTGTAATGGCTCATATAACACCTTAACCAAATACTGCAGCAATAGCAGTTATGGCAATGAAGGCTTTACTGATACCAAGACCACCCTTGATCTTACCGATGATGTAGCCTATGTAAAATGGGGTGGTAATTGGCGTATGCCCACATCGGATGAGTTTTATGAATTAATAAATAGCTGTACGTGGACTTGGTATGCGTCTGGTAATGCAGAGTTTAGCGGTACAGCCGGTTTCAAAGTGACAAGTAACATTCCTGATTATACCAATCGTTTTATTTTCCTGCCCGCTGCCGGGTTTCGCGACGATAGGAGACTGTTCTCCGCGGGAGAGTACGGTATCTACTGGTCTTCTTCGCTCTACTCTGGCCATCCGAACTACGCGATGGAGCTCTACTTCAATTCCGGCAATCACTACACGGACGACGACGACCGCTACTACGGTCAATCCGTTCGCCCCGTTTGCCCATAGGATTTGTCCTTTCCCAAAAGAAGAACTAGCTATCTGTCAGGAGATGGCGTCGCCATCCGCTGACAGATTAGCTTAAGACGTATAAATTAAGAGCTGATTATTAATCAATTAAGTAATTATTATGATGAATACTAAACCTATTGAGGATTTTAAGAAATTGCTAGTAGAAAAGGGGTACAAGGGCCATTTTATCGAAAATCATGAGAGAAAAAAGATTAAAGGTCATCTTTTCTACTGCGTCAATATAACCAATGAAGATGAAAAAATTATCCAGGTGTTTGTACTTATGCGTGATTGGTTTAGGGAGCGCAGGAAAAGTTATCCTATATGGAAAACATATCCTCAGAGAGTTGGAACAGATGGTTCGGAGGTTAAACCTGCAGTTTTTATCGTAACTCAAACGGATAATGGCAAATGGGATGTTTATTCGGCTAGTGATACATCGATAAAGAAAGACTTGGATGTCATAATCAATTATGATTTGGCTTGTGATAGATTTGATCTCCGACTGGATGCCAGAAACAAGATGGGAAAGATGCTAAGAACCGTCAAGTGTATATGTTGGGTGCTTGCTTCAATAATGGCATTGTATCTGATATTACATGTTGTGACAAATACATCCGACGGATGTGTGTTGCCTCTGACAAATGAGATGGTATTATTGTCAGGCCTGATAGTGTGTCTTGTTATTGTTCCGATTGTATTACCTTTTACAAAGGCCGTATCAGTAAAGGGTCTGGTTGATATAATAGTGCGGGAATAGTTTTGATTCTTGATTCTTGACACAAACTTGTGCAACACAAGTTTGTGTGTTTGGATAGCGACGCACTGGGTCTGTTCCGCTGGATACACGCTTTTTACACTGCTGGTTGCAGTGAGGCCGTATTTGGATATGAATGATCCCGATAATATTCCGGTTACTGTTTTCTCCTTGGCAAATGCTTTCAGAAGGCAGGCCTTGCCCTTGGAGGATACCGTTCTATTTAAATAAAAGGACAAGAATATGGTAACAGTAAAGGGGAAAGACCCAATGATGATAGCAAACAATCTTAAGCCGTTCAAGCCTACTCATCCGGGAGAGGTCCTGAAGGATGAGTTGGAATTCCGCGGAATCTCCCAGCGAGGATTGACCGGTCATTCCTAATTATTCCGGTAAGGTTTCCAGTTGCAGGAGCAGGACATACGGTTTCAGCACCATTAGCGGAGGGCGTAAGTGGAGGGCCTTGGAGGATCCCGTTAAGAACGCCGCATGTTCGAGGAACGTTGGGCCCCATAGGGGGGACCATGACGAGTTCGGCGTTTAGGGTCCGGAAAGGCCCGGAATAGCCCAGAGCTGCTGGTGCAGAAACCGTATGTCCTGCGGTGCTTGATAAACAAGTCTGCGGTACTTGATAAAGATGATGTGACAAAAATGACGTGTTTTCTTGTAAAAAATGTACTTTTGCATTTCGGCACGGATTTTGCGTGCTGTAAAAACAGTAGTAACAAATAGAAAACCGCATAATGGGATTTAACGAGTTTATAGGGAAGCTTTTCGGAAACAAGCAGACCCGCGACATCAAGGAGATTCAGCCGTGGGTGGAAAAAATCAAGGCCGCATATCCTAAATATGAGAAACTGTCAAATGACGAACTACGCGCCGCAACACAGCAGATCAGGCAGAAGGTGCGCGATTTTGTCATACCCGAGAAAAAACGTATTGAAGAGCTTAAAGCTAAGGTAGAGCAGACCGAGCTTGAAGAGCGCGAGCCCCTGTTCAACCAGATAGACAAATTAGAGAAAGAGGTTCTGGACCGCTATGAGGTGGTGCTGGATGAGGTCCTGCCAGATGTTTTCGCCATAGTGAAGGAGACCGCCCGCCGCTTTACCGAGAATGAGCAGGTGGAGGTAACCGCAACCGATTTTGACCGCGACCTGGCTGCAAAGCATGATTTTGTAATAATAGACGGAGACAAGGCCCTGTGGCAGCAGCACTGGGTGGCCGGCGGTAACGACACCGTATGGAACATGATACACTATGATGTGCAGCTGTTTGGCGGCGTGGTACTGCATAAAGGTAAGATAGCCGAGATGGCCACCGGTGAAGGTAAGACCCTTGTGGCCACCCTGCCGGTATTCCTGAACGCCCTCACGGGCAACGGCGTCCACGTGGTTACTGTGAATGACTATCTGGCCAAGCGTGATGCCGAGTGGATGGGCCCGCTCTATATGTTCCACGGGCTCTCCGTAGATTGCATTGACAAGCATCAGCCCAACTCCGAGGCCCGCCGTAACGCATACCGTGCCGATATCACGTTCGGAACCAACAACGAGTTCGGTTTTGACTACCTGCGTGACAATATGGCCGGTCATCCTAACGAGCTGGTGCAGCGCGGTCATAACTACGCAATCGTGGATGAGGTGGACTCCGTGCTTATAGACGATGCCCGTACACCTCTTATTATATCAGGTCCCGTACCCAAGGGCGATGACCAGCAGTTTGAGCAGCTCCGCCCCCAGGTGGAGCAGCTGTTCGAGGCCCAGAAGCGCCTGGCCACACAGTATCTGGCCGATGCCCGCAAGAAGGTGCACTCCGAGAACCAGGAAGAGGTGGCCGAAGGCTTCCTGTCACTCTTCCGCAGCTTCAAGGCCCTGCCCAAGAACAAGGCTCTCATCAAGTTCCTGAGCGAACCCGGTATGAAGGTGGGCATGCAGAAGACCGAGGAGATATACATGGAGCAGCAGAACAAGCGTATGCCCGAGGCTGTGGAGCCGCTCTATTTTGTGATAGATGAAAAACTTAACAGCGTAGATCTGACCGATAAGGGTGTGGAGCTGATAAGCGGCACCAACAAGGACCCCGAGTTCTTTGTCCTGCCCGATATAGCAAGTCAGCTGTCGGAACTTGAGACTGAGACCGAGCTCACTCAGGAGGAGCGTCTGACCAGGAAGGATGAACTGCTGACCAACTACGCCGTCAAGAGCGAGCGCATACATACCATCAACCAGCTGCTCAAGGCCTACTGCATGTTTGAGCGCGATGTGGATTACATCGTGACCGAGGACGGCAAGGTGAAAATCGTGGATGAGCAGACCGGCCGTATCATGGAGGGCCGCCGCTGGAGCGACGGACTGCATCAGGCTGTCGAGGCCAAGGAGCGCGTGAACATAGAGGCCGCCACCCAGACATTCGCCACAATCACCCTGCAGAACTACTTCCGAATGTACCACAAGCTGGCCGGTATGACCGGTACGGCCGAGACCGAAGCAGGTGAGTTCTGGGACATCTACAAGCTGGATGTGGTGGTAATCCCCACCAACAAGCCCATTGCCCGTATAGACCAGAACGACCGCATATACAAGACCAAACGCGAGAAGTACAAGGCCGTGATCGAGGAGATTGTTCGCCTGGTCGATGCCGGCCGCCCGGTTCTGGTGGGTACCACATCGGTCGAGATAAGCGAACAGCTGAGCCGAATGCTTACCATGCGAAAGATAGAGCATAACGTACTGAACGCCAAGCTGCACCAGAAGGAGGCCGACATCGTGGCCAAGGCCGGACAGAAGAGCATAGTGACCATAGCCACCAACATGGCTGGCCGTGGTACCGATATCAAGCTGTCGCCCGAGGTGCGTGAGGCGGGAGGTCTGGCCATAGTTGGTACGGAGCGTCATGAGAGCCGCCGTGTTGACAGGCAGCTGCGCGGACGTGCCGGCCGTCAGGGTGATCCGGGTTCATCGGTATTCTTCATATCGCTTGAAGATAACCTGATGCGCCTGTTCGGCTCCGAGCGCATCGCCCCGCTCATGGACAAGCTGGGACTCGAGGAGGATGAGATGATTGAGAACAGTTTCATCACCAAGCGTATAGAGCAGGCTCAGAAGAAGGTTGAGGAGAACCACTTCGGTATCCGTAAGCGCCTGCTTGAGTACGATGACGTGATGAACAAACAGCGTACCGTGATATATGAGAAGCGCCGTCACGCCCTGATAGGCGAGCGTATCGGCATGGATATAGCCAATATGATCTGGGACCGTTGCTCGGTGATTTCAGAGAACTGCGCCGACTATGATAGCCTTCAGATGGAGGTGTTCCGCGTGCTTGCCACCGAACTTCCTTTCGATGCCGATGAATATGACAGGTTGAAGGCCGAAGAACTTCCTGACCGTCTGTTCAATACGGCCATGGAGAATTTCAAGCGCAAAAGCGAGCGCATGGCCATGATAGTGAACCCTGTGATAAAGAGGGTATATGAGGAACAGGGTGACCACTATGAGAACATTCTGATTCCTGTGACTGACGGACGCAGGGTCTATCAGATTCCATGCAACCTCAAGGAGGCATACGAATCGGAGAGCAAGAGCGTAGTGACGGCATTCCAGAAGGCAATCCTGCTTCATACCATCGATGACTGCTGGAAGGAGAACCTGCGCGAACTGGATGAACTGAAACATTCGGTGCAGAATGCCAGCTATGAGCAGAAAGACCCGCTGCTTATATTCAAGCTGGAGTCAGTCACTCTGTTCGACAATATGGTGAACAAGATGAATGACCAGACCGTATCTATCCTGATGCGCGGTCAGATTCCGGAGCCCGATCCCGAGCGCGTACGCGAGGCACCGGCCCAGAATCGTCAGCAACGCCGCCAGTATTCCGAGAACCGCAGCAGTGACCTGGGCGACCCGAACCAGCGAGCGGCGGCTGCCCGCGACACACGTCAGCAGGTACGTGAACCCATCCGCGTGGAGAAGACACCTGGCCGTAATGACCCGTGCCCGTGCGGCAGCGGCAAGAAGTTCAAGAACTGTCACGGCCAAGGTCTTTAAAGCAAGATAAAACTATACAGCTATGAGATTAAGCGAATCATCATTCCAGGAAATCAAGACACTTCTTACCGGAGTAATCAACGAGTTCCGCCGTCCTCAGGAACAGTCAGTAGTGACGGATATTCATATCATGCCCATCCGTGAGACCGGCGAGGTGACAGTAAGTGATGATGACCGCGACCTGGCCACCACCAGACTGTCTGATCTGGTCGAGATACCCGAGGAGGATTTCTATCAGGTAATGGAAAAGATACTGCGCCGGATCCTCAAGGATATTGATGCCGAGCGGCCTCTTGAGACACTCGCCATCTGGAAGCCGTTCTCATTCGTTCTGGTGGACGATGACCGCGAGACCGTAGCTGAACTGATGCTGTTTGATGAGGACAACACCCTTCTCACTCAGGGGCTCATGCAGGGGTTGGACGAGGAACTGGATACTTTCCTTAAGGATTTGCTCTCGGAGTGAGCATGAAATGCTAAAAATGGCTAAATAAGCTGTTTTGGTCGGGAAACTCTGCACACCGTGCGGAGTTTTCCCGTATCTTTGCGGGCCAAAAGGACATCGCGTCATGAATTTCAATCCTTGTAACAGAGAAGAGATACGGCTCAAGGCAGTGGAGACGATATCTGCCATGCTTCTGCGTGACGGAAACCTGCAGGTACGCATGGATGATGTGGCTCGTGATATGCAGGTGTCCAAACGCACTCTTTATGAGATTTTCGGCAGCAAGGAGGAACTGTTGGTGGAGTGCATGCAGAGACACTGCCGTCTTATGACAGAGCAGATAGAGGAAGAGATTTGCAAGGAGGACGATGTTCTTACTGTTTTTCTGAAGCATCTGAGAATGCTTATCGAGGAATCTCGCCGTGCTGAACGCACACAGTTTACAGAGATGGAAAAATATCCCAGACTCAAGCAGATTTTCAATGAACACATCAAGGATATGTCAGAGCGTATGCGCCGGTTTATGGAGATGGGCGTAAGGCAGGGTGTATTCCGTGATGACGTGAATATGGATGTGCTTATGAAGGCGTTCAGTGCTATGGGCAGGATGGTCAATGAGGAGAGTCACAAAGGTACTTTCCCATACGAAGAACTTATAGACGGCACTCTTGTGGTGCTGTTGCGCGGCATTGCCACCAGGGATGGTATGCTGCAACTGGAGCTGTATAGGTATAAATCAAACAATAGATGATGAGAAGAGGTTTTTTATGCAAAACCGCGCTCCTGGCGGTGGTTACTGTCCTTGCAGTGACAGCTTCGGCACAGGAGAATTCCGGTACTGCTTTAAAGGTTACTCTTGAGGATGCTTTACGTATAGCCCTCAGTGATAACCCTACAATCAAGGTGGCTGAGCAGCAGATTGAGGTTAAGAAGGTAAGCAAGGATGAGGCATGGCAGGCGCTTCTGCCCAGTGTGGATTTCAGTGGAACCATACAGTACACGGTTCTGGCCGCCGTGATGAAACTTAATATGGGAGGTCAGGTCCAGTCATTCAAGATGGGCCAGGATAATACAAGTACGTGGAACGGTCAGTTCCAGGTGAGCCTGCCCCTGTTCGCCCCTACGGTATATGCCACGATGAATCTGACCAAGAGTGATCTGGACAATGCCGTTGAGCAGTGCCGCAGTTCCAGGCTGGATCTGGTGAATCAGGTTACCAAGGCCTACTATCAGGTTATTCTGGCGCAGGACAGCTATGACGTGCTGTGCAAGAGCTTCGAGCAGGCCGAGAGGAATTTCAATGTGGTCAAGTCGCTATATGAGCTGGGCGGAACCAGCGAGTATGACAAGATAAGTGCCGAAGTCCAGTTGCGCTCGCTGAATCCTACCGTTATCCAGGCGCGTAATGCGGTGACATTGGCCAAGCTTCAGCTCATAATCCTTATGGGGATGGACCCGGAGACGGAGATTGTGGTTGAGGGTAGCCTTGAGGATTATGAGGACAGGCTATATGGTGAGGCGCTTGCGGCAGGCAGCTATTCGCTTGACAACAATACCAGCATGCGTCAGCTCAAACTGAATGAGACTATGCTGAATCAGACACTCAGGGTGCAGAAAATGAATTTTCTGCCAACTATGGCGCTGGCGGGGACATATTCGCTTCAGTCTCTTTACAACAAGGACTGGAATGTAGGCGAGTATGAATGGGCCAAGAGTTCATCATTGGTACTGTCGCTGTCAGTGCCTATATTCCGAATGGGCAACTTCACCAAGCTGCGCAGCACCAAGCTGCAGATAAGCCAGCTTAATGAGAATATAGGCTATACTGAGAAACAACTGAACATGCAGGTGCGCAGCTACGTGGATAACATGAAGGCCAATGCCGAGCAGGTGGCCAGCAACCATGAAGCCATAGAGCAGGCCGAGAAGGGACGTGAGATAGCCAGCAAGCGTTATGAGATAGGTAAGGGAACCATCCTGGAGCTTAACAACTCCGAGGTTCAGCTTACCCAGGCCAGGCTGACATACAGCCAGTCTATTTACAACTATCTGGCAGCCAAGGCCGATCTGGACAAGGTGCTTGGCAATGATGAGAACATACCGTCAACTAAGTAAAAAAGAACAAACAGATATAAATTATGAAAGCATTCAGAATTACAGGAATTGCTATCTGCTCCATGCTTATGATGGTGGCATGCGGGCAGAAAAAGTCAGAGACAGCAACACAGGCACCTTTGGTTGACCCCAATGCCAAGCCTCTTGTCAAACTGGCCACGGTGGTTGAGGAACCGGTGGCCCAGATACAGGTCTATTCGGCTACTATAGTTGGTGAGATTAAGAACAACATTGCTCCGGCTACCCCGGCACGTATAAGTAAGATAAACGTTGAGGTGGGTGACAATGTACGCTGCGGCCAGATCCTGGTCCAGATGGATGAGACTACTCTGAGCCAGCAGGAGATGCAGCTTAAGAACCTGGAGACGGAATTCAATCGCATAGACCAGCTTTATCAGGTGGGAGGTGTTTCAAAGTCAGAGTGGGATAACCTGAACCTTCAGCTTGAGGTGGCCCGCAAATCACTCAAGACCCTTAAGGAAAACACTCAGCTGGCCAGTCCGATAGACGGTGTGGTTACCACCCGTAACTATGACAATGGTGACCTGTACGGAGGACAGCCTATTCTGGTGGTGCAGAAGATTGCTCCTGTGAAGCTGACCATCAACGTATCAGAGCAGTATTACTCAAAGGTAAAGAAGGGTGATGAGGTGAGCATTGAGCTGGATGCTTATCCCGGTGAGACATTTACCGGTAAGGTCTCACTGATATATCCTACGGTTGATGCCATGACACATACATTCCCCGTTGAGGTGAATGTGGCTAACCAGAACCTCAAGTTGCGTCCCGGCATGTTTGCACGCGCCACCCTTAATCTGGGTACTCTCAATCATGTGGTCGTGCCTGATCTGGCTATTGAGAAGCGTGCCGGTTCCGGTGACCGTTTCGTATATGTCTATAACAACGGTAGGGTCAGTTATAATAAGGTGGAACTGGGGCAGCGTCTGGGTGACCGCTATGAGCTGATATCAGGTGTGTCTAACGGCGCACAGGTTGTAATTGCAGGTCAGGCCAAACTGGCTGACGGCAAGGAGGTTGAAGTTGAAAAGTAAATAGCGTGCAACCATGAGTCTATATGAAGGTTCGGTCAAAAGACCGATTTTTACAGCACTCTGTTTTGTGGCAGTTGTGGTGTTCGGCTTGTTCTCTTACTCCAAGCTGCCCATTGACCAGCTGCCCGACATAGAGTCCAACACCATAATGGTGTTCACGTACTATAACGGTGCCAACGCATCGGATATAGAGAACAATGTGACCCGTCCCCTTGAGAACACACTTAACAGTTGCAGTCACATAAAGCATATCACATCACGTTCATCGGAGAACGTATCGGTCATTACGCTTGAGTTTGAGTTCGGCCATTCAATCGATGACCTTACCAACGATGTGCGTGACAAACTGAGCATGATTACCAACTCGCTGCCCGACGGCGCGGGACAGCCTATCATATTCAAGTTCGATACCAGTATGATGCCTATCATGCTGCTGTCGGTTCAGGCAGGTGAGAGTCAGGCTGCACTGTACAAGATACTTGATGAGAATGTGGTCAACCCGCTGGCACGTATTCCGGGAGTGGGTACAGTGTCAGTTACAGGTGCACCGCAGCGTGAAATATATGTCTATTGTGATCCCGCCAAACTGGAGGCTTATAACCTGACCATTGAGGTTATTGCAGCCCTGATAGGTTCCGAGAACCGCAGTATTCCCGGTGGTAACCTGGATGTGGGTAACGAGACATACGCCCTGCGCGTTGACGGTGAGTTCAAGGACCCGCGTGACATGAGCAATCTGGTCATAGCGTCGTTAGGTGGCCGTAACGTCTATCTGAGTGATGTGGCCGAGATTGTGGACCGTACTCAGGAGCGTGCGCAGGAATCTTACAACAACGGCGTGCAGGGCGCTATGATGGTTATCCAGAAACAGACCGGCGCCAATACCGTGGAGATTTGCCGCAAGGTGAATGAGGCTCTTCCCGGCCTTCAGAAGAACCTGCCCAGCGATATCCATATAGGTATGATACATGACGGATCAGAGGATATCATACAGACCGTGAACTCTCTGGCCGAGACTATCCTTTACGCCTTGCTGTTTGTGGTGCTGGTGGTTTATCTGTTTACCGGACGCTGGCGTGCAACGGTGGTTGTGGCTATCACCATCCCTCTGTCACTGATTGCATCGTTCATCTATCTGTTTGTGACCGACGGCTCACTGAACATCATATCACTGAGTTCGCTCACCATAGCCATCGGTATGGTGGTGGATGATACCATTGTGGTGTTGGAGAACATCACCACCCACATTGAGCGTGGCGCCAACCCCAAGCAGGCCGCCATCCACGCTACCAATGAGGTGGCCGTTTCGGTTATGGCATCCACGATGACCATATTCGCCGTGTTCTTCCCCCTGACCATGATGTCGGGTATGGCAGGTGTCATGTTCAAGCAGTTGGGCTGGATGATGTGTATCATCATTGCCATCTCTCTGATTGTGTCACTGACACTGACTCCGATGCTCTGCTCACGTATGCTCAAGCTGGAAAAGAAGGGCAGCCGCATACATACTTTCCTGTACCGTCCCATCCAGAAGGCTCTGGACGGACTGGACCACTGGTATTCACGTCTTATCAATGTGGCAGTGCGCCACCGCAAGACTATCGTGCTTATTGCCATTGTGCTGTTTGTGGCATCCCTGTTTACTGCCGGAAACCTCAAGTCAGAGTTCTTCCCGTCCGATGAGCAGTCACGTATATCGGCCACAATCTACATGCCTATCAACACCAATACCAACCGTTCCAGAGCGGTGGCCCAGGAGTTGTCCGATACATGGATGAAACGTTATGCCGATGACCTGGTGACATGTAACTACCGTGTGGGCGCTGCCGATGAGAACAACACCTTTGCTTCAATGCAGACCAACGGTACGCACATAATATCTTTCACCATTTCACTCAAGGAACTTGGTGAGCGCAGCATCTCATCTGACCAGGTTGTGGCCGAGATGCGTGCCGACCTTAATGCGCGTCCGGAGATTGAACGCTTTATGGTTACTGCCGGCGGCGGTATGAGTATGGGCGGTCAGTCAACCGCAGAGTTTGAGATTTACGGTTATGACTTTGGTCAGACAGATAAGCTGGCTGCCGAATTCCTGGCTGCAATGAAGCAAGTGCCGGGTGTAGGTGAGGCCTACATCAGCCGTGACAACTATCAGCCTGAATATGAGGTGGTGTTTGACCGCGAGAAACTGGCACAGCACGGACTGAACCTCTCTACGGCTGCTACATACCTGCGTAACCGAATCTATGGTGCTACGGCATCGTATTTCCGTGAGGACGGCGAGGAGTATTACATAAAGGTGCGTTACGCTCCGGAGTACCGCACGCAGCTGGATGATATTGAGAACATCCTGCTTTACGGCAGCGGCACCAATGCCGTCCGTGTACGTGACGTAGGTCATCTTGAGGAGGTGTTCACTCCGCCTACCATCCAGCGTAAGGACCGTCAGCGTATCAATACCGTTACCTGCGTGATAGCCGGTGGCGCCGCCCTGAGTGATGTGGTTGCGGCAGGTCAGGCTGTAATTGACAATATGGAACTGCCCGAGGGCGTTTCCATACAGATATCCGGTGACTATGAGGACCAGCAGGAGTCATTTGCCGATATGGCTACCCTGGCTCTGCTTATCATCATGCTGGTGTTTATTGTGATGGCTGCCCAGTTTGAGTCTCTCACACTGCCGTTCATCATCATGTTCTCAATACCGTTCGCACTTAGCGGCGTGCTGATAGCTTTGGCGCTTACCGGCACATCCATCAACCTGATGAGTATGCTGGGTGCCATAATGCTGATTGGTATTGTGGTTAAGAACGGTATCGTGCTCATTGACTATACGGGTCTGTGCCGCGAGCGCGGAATGTCGGCCATCACGGCTACCGTGACTGCTGCCCGCAGTCGTCTGCGTCCTGTACTTATGACCACCATGACCACTATCCTGGGTATGATTCCTATGGCTCTCAGCCACGGACAGGGTTCGGCATTGTGGCGTCCGTTAGGTATATCAGTAATAGGTGGTCTGACAGTTTCAACACTACTTACCCTGGTGCTTGTGCCTACTCTGTACTGCATATTCCAGAGCACTGGAATTAAGAAAGCCCGCCGCAGGCACCGCAAGCAGCTGGAGCTGGCTAAATTCTGGGCCGAGAACAAGGAACAGTTCATTCATGACAAGACCGCAAAACATTAATCAGGCACAACTATGAAAGCAATATTTATAGCATTCGACCAGTCATATACCGAGCGTATAATTGACTTGCTCACAACCAACAACTGCCGCGGCTTCTCCATGGTGGAGCAGCTGCAGGGCAGGGGTTCGGTCAAGGGTGAGCCCCACTACGGCAATCACGCCTGGCCCTCGATGTGCTCCGGTATCATCACCATGGTTGATGACGGCAAGGTGGATATCGTTCTTGACAAACTGCACGCAATGGACGTAGCGACCGAGAAACTTGGTCTGCGCGCCTTTGTCTGGAATGTAGAGAAAAGTATTTAAAGGGAACTAAAGGGTAATATCCTCTGGAAACTACGCGCCTTGCGGCGCTATCCCTCCCATCTCTAATAAGACGCTCTGAAAGACGTGAGTAGACTCCCATCTTCCAGAGCGTCTTCTTAGTGACGGGTCCCTCCCGTTAAGAGCAACACTCTTGACCTCCTCCTCGTTCGGTAGAGTAAGCCAGCTTCCTCTACTCTCTCTTCGTTCGTCGGTTCACAAGCCCACGGGCGGCCATGGTTTCCAGAGGGTATTACCCTTTAGTTCCGTTCGCTTAGAATCTTTTCAAAGATTGGAGGCCCAGCCCTGAGCCTTGAGTTCTATTTCTTGGCCGGACTTTGTGATCAGATGTCTTCCTGATTCGGGCTTTGTCATGTGACCTATTAGCTTTACATCCTTTAGCTGGATTATCTTGTCGTGGTCAGTCAGGGGAACGGTGAAAAGTAACTCGTAGTCCTCTCCTCCGTTCAGGGCGCAGGTATAGACATCCATGTTGAACTCCTCGGCCATAACGGCGGTCTGGTAATCTATCGGGATGCGCTCCTGATAGACGCTGCAGCCGGTGCCGCTCTGCTTGCATATGTGGATGAGCTCTGATGAGAGTCCGTCGGATATGTCCATCATTGCGGTGGGCCGGATACCGGCCTCACGGAGTTCCCTGATTATATCACCGCGTGCCTCAGGCTTGAGCTGGCGCTCCAGCAGGTATTCCTTTCCCGCAAAGTCAGGGCTGAAAGGCTCATTGGCGTCATGCGGGGTGCTGTTGAAAACGGCTTTCTCACGCTCCAGCAGCTGCAGGCCCATGTAGGCGGCGCCCAGATTGCCCGATACGCAAATCAGGTCATTCTGCCCGGCTCCGTTGCGATATACTGCTTTTCCCCTCTCTGCCTCACCTATGCAGGTGATGCTTATGGCCAGTCCGGTCAGGGACGAGGTGGTGTCTCCTCCCACCAGATCCACTCCGTGACGCTGGCATGCCAGCAGGATCCCGGCGTAGAAATCCTCCAGGTCCTCTACATAGAAACGTTTGCTCAAGGCTATGGATACCGTCATCTGGCGTGGGGTCCCGTTCATGGCGTATATATCTGAGATATTGACCATGGCACTTTTATATCCAAGATGTTTCAGAGGTACGTATGTCAGGTCGAAATGGACTCCCTCCATCAGCATGTCGGTAGTTACCAGGACCTCCTTGTCAGGGTCCGAGTAGTCCAGCACTGCGCAGTCATCCCCCACTCCGTATAAGGTGGAGCTGTTCTGCAGTCTGATCTCTTTTGTCAGATGGTCTATCAGCCGGAATTCGCCCAATGATGAGATAGCGGTCTTTTCAGGTGCAGTCATGACTGTTATTTTTTTCGAATGATTCAACATGTTCTGTAATTAAGCTATCAAACAGGTCGCCGTCTTTAAGGAACCTGACGGCAATGGGTAGTACAAATATCCTGCCGATAAGCCCGGGGGGCATATCGGCACTCAGGAACCTTGACGCATCCTTCTCTGTGGTGACGATAATGGCTCCTGACCCTATGGCGTCAAGTGTCCTGCCGATTTTCAGCAGATTCCTGCTTGTGAAGCGGTGATGGTCCGGGTATGATATCAGGGCCACTTCGCGGAAGGTGTCCTTCAGGTGGGCGACCATCGCATCGGGTGATGCGATTCCTGTCACGGCGAGTATAGGGGTGGAGATGTCGGGCGAATATACGGTGTGGTCGCTGAGCCTGTATAGAGGACCGTATTCCATCGTGGAGAACCATACCCGCTGCTGCCTGGCTGTAACAAGTTCCGCTGATATGCTCTCCATTTCGGACAGACCGATTCCCTGCGGACACTTTGTCACAACCATTATGTCGGCCCTGTCGCGGTTGGACGCGCTCTCCCGCAATCTTCCTGCCGGCATCGGACAGTCAAGGAGAATGTTCCGGTTATAGTTGATGAGCAGGATGTTGAGGGAAGGGGTGACTTTACGGTGCTGGAAGGCATCGTCGAGAACTATTACCCTGGGATTCACCTTATTAATAATGGTCCTGATTCCGTGGGCCCTGTCCTCATCGACTGCAACGCATACATCCGGAAGCAGAATGGAGAGCATCAGGGGCTCATCCCCTACAGAGCGGTATGTGTCAGATGGTGAGACCATGCGGAACCCTTTGGTCTGACGGCCATAGCCTCTGCTCAGGATGGCTGTCCGGCCGCTGCGGGCCAGCAGTGAAGCTATATATGCAGTGTGGGGTGATTTGCCGGTTCCGCCTACGGTAATGTTGCCTACCGATATCACAGGCAGACGGAATGTCTCTGACCTGAGGATTCCTTTGTCAAATAGGCGGTTCCGGACAGAGCTGACGGCTGCCCAGATCCGACTGACCGGCTTAAGAAGCTTGTATGTCCGGAAATCAGGTCCCATATAGAAGGGCAAATTTAATTAAAAATAGGTAATGTTGACTGTTTTAAGGGCCGGGGAGAGCCTTGCGGAGGGCAAAACCTTATTTTTTTACATGTTTTAATAACGAATGGTTGTTATATTCCGTAAAAATGTTGTAATTTGCAACCGTTTTGGACGCTATGGGTGGATAGTGCCTTCAAGGAAAGATGCTCGAGCGGTTGAAGAGGCACGCCTGGAAAGCGTGTATACGCCAAAAGCGTATCCGGGGTTCGAATCCCCGTCTTTCCGCCCATAATATGGGGTGACGGAATTATGGAAGGCGTCCGAACATGTTTTGGGAGAATTTTTAATTATAAGAACATACTAACAACTAAAAACAAACTCAAATGAAAAAGGTATTTGCATTCATTGCAATGACGGGTCTCCTTATCGGAGCAAACCAGACAATTAATGCCCAGGACGCAGTTGAAGCTGCTCAGGAGGTACAGGAAGTTGTAGAAGCCGCTGAAGAGACAGTTGACGAGATTGTCCAGGCTCCTGTAGAAGAGCAGCAGAGCATCCACAAGAACATCAAGGTGAAGTTCATCGAGGGTAATGCAGGCTTCATGTCGCTTGTTGCCATCGCCATGATCATCGGTCTTGCTCTCTGCATCGAGCGTATCATCTTCCTCAGCCTCTGTGAGATCAACAGCAAGAAGCTTCTTGAAGACATTCAGGCTTCGCTTGAGAACGGTGACATTGAGGGTGCCAAGAAGATTTGCCGTGACACACGCGGCCCGGTTGCTTCAATCTGCTATCAGGGACTTATGAGAATTGACCAGGGTCTTGACGTGGTGGAGCGTTCAGTCGTGTCATACGGTAGCGTCCAGGCTTCGAACCTTGAGAAGAACCTTTCATGGATCACACTGTTCATAGCAATGTCTCCTTCACTCGGATTCCTTGGTACTGTGATCGGTATGGTGCAGGCATTCGATGATATCCAGCAGGCTGGTGATATATCTCCGACAGTCGTTGCCGGCGGTATGAAGGTGGCCCTTATCACCACAATCTTCGGTATTATTGTTGCCCTTATCCTTCAGGTGTTCTATAACTATATCCTGAGTAAGG
Organism: Bacteroidaceae bacterium; assembly: GCA_017651315.1. Taxonomy (GTDB): domain Bacteria; phylum Bacteroidota; class Bacteroidia; order Bacteroidales; family Bacteroidaceae; genus Colenecus. The sequence continues at coordinate 21,323 of JAGCDE010000027.1, read as the reverse complement.
TGGAGGCTTTGAACACCGATATGGAGAACTCATCAGTGAGCTTGCTCGATATCATCCTGAAGTACAACCTCAAGTTCAAAAAGTAAAAAGCCATTGTCATGGAAAAAGACGATAACAAACAGATAAAGGCTTCATCCTGGATTCTGGCTCTTCTCTTTATCCTCTCCGCAGTAGTACTCGTACTGTTCTATGGAGTAGGATTTGACCAGACAGAGTTCCTGAATGGCAAGAACCTTACAGCTCCCCAACACACCGGTACGCTAATCCTCTGGATGTATGCCCTGGTTGTAATCTGCATAGGAGCAGTGCTCCTGTTCGGAATTGTGAACGGCTTCAAGAACATGAAGTACAGAAGCATTGAGAGGAAAAGACCTGTCAACGAAGATGTCAGGAAGGAGGGTAAGGTAAGCTATGCCGCTCCCATCTTTGTTCTTATGATAGCCATCATAGTGGTATCTTACTTCCTTGCAGATACTACTCCTCTGCGTCTGGGTAACCAGCATCTTTATGAGGTGGCTTCAATGCTTAAGTTGTCGGATGTGTGCCTGTATTCAATGTATGCTCTTGCATTGATTGCAATCCTGTGTGCAGTCCTTTCAATGATAGGCGTATTCAAAAAAAGGAGATAATTCAACCTTGAAAGAGAATCATTATGGGAAAAAGTGGTAGAAAAGTTCCCGGACTGAATTCATCTTCAACAGCAGATATATCGTTCATTCTGCTCATATTCTTTCTTGTGACCACATCAATGGACACAGATACCGGTCTGTCCCGTCGTCTTCCCGAGTGGGATCCGAACGCCGAGGATCAGGAGGTGAAGATCAAGGAGCGCAATGTCATGGTCGTTAATGTCAACAAGGCCAATGAGATTTGGGTGAAGAACGGTGTGATCAACAAGCAGATTGAGGTAAGTGAACTTAAGGATCTTGCCAAGGAGTTCATAGCCAACCCCAATGACAATGCGAATCTGCCCATCAAGGAGGATTATGAGGTTCCGGGTTTCAGAACCATCGTAACTACGGTCAAGCATGTGATTTCGCTGCAGACAGACCGTTCCACAAATTACGAGGTTTATTTTAAGGTACAGAATGAGTTGACAAAGGCTTACAATGAGCTGAGGGATGAATGGTGCAAGCAGGTGTTCGGCAAATCCTGGCCTGACTGCACTGAGGACGAGCAGACATACGCCAAAGGTATGTATCCTTCCAAGATTTCCGAGGCCGAGCCTAAACAGTATGGTTCAGCAGCATTAGCACAGTAACTGATATGAGTAAGTTCAGAAGTAACGGAAAAAGGGAAATGCCGGAGTTGAACACTTCGTCTCTTCCAGACTTGATTTTCACAGTCCTGTTCTTCTTCATGATGGTGACTACCATGCGTGAGGTTGAACTGAAGGTCCAGTTCACTACTCCTTCAGGTACTGAAATCGAGAAGCTTGAGAAGAAATCTCTGGTATCGCACATTTACATCGGCCCCCCCACAAAGGAGTATCGTGCTGCTTTGGGACCGGCCCCTCGTATCCAGCTCAATGACAAGTTCGCTGAGCCGGATCACATACGTGATTTCGTGGTATCAGAGCGTGAGAGCATGGCCGAGAAGGACAAACCCTTCATGAAGATGTCTCTCAAGATTGACACCAACACCCAGATGGGTATTGTAACGGACGTGAAGCAGGCTTTGCGTAAGGCATGGGCCTTGAATATCGTCTATTCGGCTACAAAGGAAGGCAAGAAATAAAACGATTGCCTGATTTTAGGATAGAAGGGCCTCCGATAATGATAGCGGGGCCCTTCTTCTTTATTGTGTATATATGGGGTGATACTGTTACGTTTCTTTATTGACATGGCTCCTCCTTTATGTATGTCAGGAAGGAATAGGGAAATGGGTTCTTGTCATCGGCAGGATGATCCTCACGGAATGTCAGCTGCCAGGAGGGTGAGCTTCGGAACGAAGGGAATGCAGCGTCGGCCTGTTCGGGTATGTCATGAATGACGGTCAGTTCCAGCCGTTGGGCTAATGGTAGCGCCTGACTGTAAACCTGGGCTCCGCCTATTATGAATATCTGCTCGTCCGGATTGCAGGCGTAGAGTGCCTCATCCAATGATGCGCATGTCTCGGCGTTGGGGAAAGAGCGGGATCTGTCGCGGGTAAGGACAATGTTCCTGCGGCCGGGGAGAGCTCCGTTGGGCAACGATTCAAAGGTGTTGCGGCCCATGAGAACGGTATGGCCGATGGTCAGAGCCTTGAAACGTTTCATATCGGCATTCAAATGATAGAGAAGACGGTTCCCAAAGCCGATGGCACCGTCCATGGATAGGGCTGCTATTATTGTTATCATACTGACACTTCGGCTTTAATGTGAGGGTACGGGTCATATCCTTCAAGTTGGAAATCCTCATACTTGAAATCAAAGATGCTCTTCACATCGGGGTTAATGACCATTCTGGGAAGAGGTCTCGGCTGTCGTGTGAGCTGAAGCCGTGCCTGTTCAAGATGGTTGAGGTACAGGTGCGTGTCCCCGGTGGTATGTATGAAATCACCCGGCTTGAGGCCTGTAACCTGAGCCATCATCATGGTGAGCAAAGCGTAGGACGCTATATTGAAGGGCACTCCAAGGAACGTGTCGGCACTGCGTTGGTAGAGCTGCAGGCTAAGCTTTCCGTCGGCGACATAGAACTGGAAGAAAGCGTGGCAGGGGGGGAGGTTCATGTTCTTGAGGTCGGCTACGTTCCAGGCACTCACGATTATGCGGCGTGAATCGGGATTCTTCATTATTGTTTCTACAGCCTCTGAAATCTGGTCGATGAAGCCTCCTTCATAATCCGGCCAGGACCGCCACTGGTAACCGTATATATGGCCTAACTCTCCGTCAGGATCTGCCCATTCGTTCCAGATGCGTACTCCACGCTCCTGAAGCCAGCGGGCATTGGTGTCCCCGTTAAGGAACCACAGCAACTCGTAGATGATAGACTTGAGATGCAGCTTCTTTGTCGTCAGCAACGGGAACCCTTCTTCCAGGTTGAAACGCATCTGGTGCCCGAATACGCTTATGGTACCGGTACCTGTGCGGTCGCTTTTCTTTACTCCTTCGCGGAGTATCCTGTCAAGCAGGTCGAGATATTGTTTCATTCAAAATGGCTTTAGCTGACTGCGAATATACTGATTTTTTGGCTAACTTCGTGTCCTGCTTGTATAGGATATGGAACTGCCTTCAGAATTTATCAGCATGTTGTCCCGGATTATGCCTGGTGAATGTGCCGCGGGATTGTCGGATGCACTCGGCAATACGCCTTCGTCAGTAAGCATCAGGCTCAATGTCCGGAAACTATCCGGTTTTCAGGATGTCCTTGAATCATTGGATTGCTGCCGGGATGGTGAAGTGCCATGGGCATCGGATGCATGTTATCTGGATCGCAGGCCTTCGTTCATCAGTGATCCGCTGTTTCATCAGGGACTCTATTATGTTCAGGAAGCTTCGTCAATGTTTGTGGAACAGGCTGTGCGCAGGTGTGTGAACGGCCCTGTGCGGTTCCTGGATCTGTGTGCCGCACCAGGCGGCAAATCTACACTGATAGCTTCGTTGCTTCCTGAAGGCAGCATTCTGGTATCGAACGAGATACAGAGAGGCCGAGCCAAGATACTGGCTGAGAACATGGTCAAGTGGGGCAGGCCGGGTGTGATGGTGACATGTAACACTCCCTGTCAGATAGGCGGTTCAGGTGTGCTTTTCGACGTGATCGCGGTCGATGCACCATGTTCCGGCGAGGGTATGTTCCGCAAGGAGCCTAAGGCAGTGGAGGACTGGAGTGTGGAGACTGTCCAAAAGTGCGCTGACCGGCAACGCGGCATATTGTCCGATGTATGGAGCGCACTCAAGCCGGGAGGTTTTCTGATTTACAGTACATGTACGTTCAATCTGGCCGAGAATGAGGAGAATGTGCATTGGATTATTGACACTCTCGGGGCGGAACCTGTTCCGATTGATACCGATCCTTCCTGGAATATTACCGGAGCATTGGACGGAACAGGGATTCCGGTGTATAGGTTCATGCAGAACAGGACCAGGGGTGAGGGCTTCTTTCTGGCTTTGCTTCAAAAAAACGGTACATCGCATGTCCCATACAGATCCGCCAATGGTGGAGTAAACCAGGAATCCGGATCGTCCGGGACGGATAAATGGGTCTTGGATGCCGACAGTTTCAGGTTCTGTAAGGACGGCGGTACGATATATGCATTGCCATACCCGCAGGCTGATGACATGCTCCGGATAGGGCAATCACTCTATCCGCTTGTCAGAGGGACAGAGATTGCCAGACTTAAAGGCCGTGACCTTGTACCGGCACATGCCTTGGCCATGTCCGGACTGATCCGTACCGGGTCGTTCTGCAATCTGGAGGTTTCAAGAGAGGAAGCTTTATCATATTTGCGATGTGAAGCCTTGCGTATTGCCGATGCGCCCAAGGGGATTCTTCTGCTTACTTATTCGGGCAGACCGTTGGGATTCGTGAAGAACATAGGCAACCGGGCCAATAACATGTATCCGTCAGACTGGCGCATCCGTATTTCATTGTAACCTGTTTCCGAAAAGGCCGTATGTAGTCCTGAGTACCCTGAACTCCGTCCGACGGTTGAGCTGGTTGCATATCTCCTGCTGCTCCTCAGTCAGCTTCAGGATGAAATCTTCGGAAAGTATATCGTTCTCATTCAGGAAATCATACTGTCCGGCCGCCTTGCGGCTGATGGTCTTGGGTTGTGTCTCCCCGTATCCCCGTGCTGTAAGCCTCTCCTTGTCAATCCCATGGTTGATGAGGTACTGTACCACGCTTTCCGCTCTCTGCTGGGACAGACGCTTGTTGTAGTCATCATCGCCCTTGTAGTCACAGTGTGCCCCTATCTCGATAGTCACTCCCGGGTTATTGTTGAGCAGAATCACCAGTTCGTCAAGTGACTGGGCCGATTCGGGACGCAGAGTAGCCTTGTCAAAGTCATAGAATATGTTGTCTATCAGGACAGGCTTGGATATGGATGAGAGAGGGAACTGCAGGACATATTCCCGGTCCTGGTCTGTGCTGTCGGCTGTCATCTCCTGCATGTAGTTCATATAGCCTTTGGAGGTGCCGAGCAACAGGTAACTGACCCCGGGGGTGACACGCTGTGTGAAAGAACCGTCATCCTTGACATTCAGTTTCATGTTTGTACCGTCATTACCTACCAGATGTACGATTGCATCGGGTAGTTCATAGCCGTCCTTCTCATATACCCAGCCTGTGATACGGTGGACGGTCTCCGGCAGTTCGAATGTCCACAAGTGGTCGCGACCGCGGCCATCGTTGCGGTTGGAGCTGAAATATCCACGGGTAAGGTCACCCTGGAAGGTCATGCCGAAATCGTCATATCTGGAATTGACGGGAGACTGCATGTTGGATATGGTCCATGTGGAGTCGTCTGTGGCAACGGCACGGAATATGTCAAGCCCGCCCATGCCGGGATGACCGTCCGATGAAAAATAGAGTTCTCCGTTCATACGGAAGGTGGGAAACATCTCGTTTCCTGGTGTGTTTATGTCAGGCCCAAGATTCTCTGCACCTATGAGACGCCCTCCGATAGGGACGCGCCAGATGTCCAGTCCGCCGTATCCTCCGTCCATATCGGATACGAAATAGAGCCACTTGCCGTCGGGGGATACCGCGGGATGTGCATAGTTGTAGATCGAGTCCTCACGGTCGGAATAGGGCGCAGCCGATGACCATGAGGCGTCGCTTCTGTTCGATTTCATGATTCTGGCTGCTCTCGGCATCTGGGGATCGGTGGCGCAGTATGTGAAATACATGACAGACATGTCGGGGTTCAGAGCGCAGCTACCGTCTTCGAACTCACTGTTGGGGCCGTTCTCGATAGGTTTGGGCTTGCTCCATTTACCCTTGTCATCCTTGGTGGATATGAATATGTCACAGCTTTTCACGCCTGTGATGGGGTTTAGGTCATCACCTGAGGCCTCCTTGCGGGTGGAAGTGAAATATATCTGTCCCCAATCCTCTCCTGCCAGGACGGGTGACCACTCGCTGTAACGGCTGTTCAGGACCGGGTCCTTCCTGACAATGAACCGGGTGGGGTTCCCGGTATATTCGGTTGTCAGGCTACATGATTCCAGACCTTTGAGTGACAGGACATCGTCCGGATTATATTCAAGGGCAATCCTGTAGTTTTTCTCGGCATCCTTGTATTTCCCGCTGATAAGCTGCATATCAGCCAGAACCCTATAGACCGTTGAGTCGGAATATTTGTAACGGACAGCATTCTGATAGGCAGCCAGGGCACGTGGAGTGTAATTGATACGACGGTAGGATTCACCCAGCTTGAATGCGGTGGAGGCACGCAGCTCCTTCTCCTTGGACGATAAGCCGGAATATCCGCGCTTATAGTGGGCGGCGGCATCATTGTATTCACCCAAAGCGAAACTCTGGTCTCCTTTGCGTATGTGCAGTTCGGCCCCGCAGCTGCATAACAGCAAAAGCAGGGCCGGCAAAGCTGCTATTCTGCCGGCATGAAACTTTTTCATCAATAATATAACTGATATCTGTTCTTTTTATTGTCTTGTGGTCTTTCTACTCTTTTTTCATATTTTTGCAGATACAAGGAAAAGGTTTGACAATAACAGATAAACAGTAACTATATGAAACCAAGAAGACTTATTCTGCTCCCTGCATTGCTTATGGTAATTGTGGCCGTGTATGGTCAGCCGCACAGATCAGAGGCCGCTGTCCGTGCACTGATGGAGGAACCGACACGTGCCGGCAACAACACCAACTCCTATGAGTTCAAGGAAATCCGTGACACAAAACCTCCTAAAGGATACAAACCTTTCTATATAAGCCACTATGGCCGACATGGATCCCGTTCAAACTGGGGTGGCAGTTCATACGAGGGGCTTATCTCGACATTGGAGACGGGTAAGCAGATGGGCATACTCACACCGGGTGGAGACTCTCTTCTTGTGGCCGCCCGCAAGGTCCTGGAAAACTACAATGGTATGGATGGCAGGTTGTCCCAAAAAGGAGTGCGTGAGCATACTGCGATTGCCGAACGTATGTTCAGGCGCTATCCTGCCGTCTTTAAGGGGAAGAAGCAGGTCCGTGCTTTCGGAAGTACTGTGCAGCGCTGTCTTATAAGCATGAATGCATTCACAACTTCTCTTGTGCGTCAGAATCCGGATCTCTATTTCTATCTTGACACCGGTGAGAAATTCATGGACTATTTAGACAACGAGCGTGGCTGGCAGATGAGGTCATCGGCCGCCACAAGAGCTGCCATGGCCGCCTTGCAGGATCTTCCGGACGATACGACAGGTGTATTGAGCCGTGTCTTTACCGATGTGTCAAAGGCGCGTGCGTTCGTCAAGAGTGCCAGAAATCTTACTGAAAATGTATGGAGTACCGCCATCATTGCCGAGGATTTTGACATTGAAGACAACCTGTTCCGTTTCCTTCCCTTTGATGCCATTTACAAGCGTTGGGCCCAGAGTAATGTGTCACTCTATGCAGGTCACTGCAATTCGGTGGAGTCCGGCGATGAGCGTGTGCCGATGGCACAGTCCTGTGTGGAGGATATCGTGGCCAAAGCTAATGAGTGTATCGCCACAGGCAAGTATGCCGCGGACCTCCGTTTCGGTCATGACTATCCGCTTATGGCTCTTGTCAGTTACCTTGGCATTGAAGGAGTGGGTGAGCGTATTCCTGCCGACCAGATATGCGACCGTTGGCTCGGATTCTGGAATATTCCTATGGCCAGCAACCTTCAGATGATCTTCTACCGCAATAAGAGCGGTGATGTACTTGTCAAGTTCCTATACCAGGAGCAGGAGACACGGCTTCGGAATCTGGAGCCATATGTCGGACCATACTACAAGTGGGAAACCGTAAAGGCTAATCTGGAAGGATACAAGCGGAACTGAGAATCTTATAGTCTTGAGGAGTTGTCTGCCAGAACATCGTGTACCAGAGTGGATACCATCTGTTTCAGTTCGTCCATGAACTGGCTTGGCTGGTAGTTCCCGCGCTCTATCTCACGCAGGCGCTTTTCCCATATTCCGGTCAGTTCAGCGCTCTTGAGCAGCTCCTCATGAATTAGGTCTATAAGACCTGTTCCGGTGGGAGTGGGGTACAGGCTTTTCTTCTCCTTACGCATATAGCCACGCTTATAGAGGGTCTCTATGATGGCGGCCCGGGTTGACGGACGGCCTATGCCGTTCTCCTTCATGGCGTCACGCAGTTCCTCATCGTTCACCAGTTTGCCGGCGGTTTCCATTGCACGCAGCAGGGTGGCCTCGGTGTAGGGTTTGGGCGGGGTGGTCCATTTCTCCTGGAGCTCAGGCAGGTGGGGGCCGCTTTCATCGACTGTGAACTGGGGGAGTATGCGCTCTTCGTCATCTGGTTTGTCTTCTTGCTTCTCTTTCTCAAAGAGTACGCGCCAGCCTGGTTTCAATATTTCGCGGCCGGTGGTCTTGAACTCGGCGCGGCCGGCCTTGCCCAGGACGGTGGTCTGGGCATAGAGGCAGTCGGGGTAGAAGACGGCTATGAAACGGCGTGCTATCAGGTCAAATACGGCTCGCTCCTGCTGGGTCAGATTGTTGGGATATACTCCGGTGGGTATGATGGCGTGGTGATCGGTTACCTTGCTGTTGTCAAACACCTTCTTGGACTTGGGCAGTTTCTTGCCCTCTAACGGGGCGGTGAACTGGGCGTAATCCTTGAGCCCCTTGAGAATGCCGGGGCATTTGGGGTATATGTCGTCGCTCAGGAATGTGGTATCCACACGCGGGTATGTGGTTATCTTCTTTTCGTAGAGTGACTGGATGGTCTTAAGTGTGTCATCGGCCGAATACCCGTACTTGCGGTTACACTCCACCTGCAGCGATGTGAGGTCAAAAAGGCGCGGGGCAAAGTCCTTGCCCTCCTTGCGGGTTACATCGGTTATGACAAAGTTCAGGGGGCGGATCTCCTCCAGCAGAGCCTGGCCGTCCTCTATCTTGGTGAACTTGCCTTTTGTATATGAAAAGGTGGTGTCGCGGTAAACGGTCTTGAGCTCCCAGTACTGCTCGGGTTTGAAGTTATCTATTTCCTTTTGGCGGTTTACAACCAGTGCCAGGGTGGGGGTCTGGACGCGGCCGATGGAGAGCACCTGTCGGTTATTGCCGTTGCGGTATTTTATGGTGTACAGTCGGGTGGCGTTCATTCCAAGCAGCCAGTCACCTATGGCGCGGCATAATCCGGCTTCATAAAGTGACTTGAACGCATCCTGATCCTGCAGGTGGCTGAACCCCTCGCGTATGGACTCTTCGGTCAGCGAAGATATCCACAAGCGCTTTACGGGACACTTGGCGCCGGCTTTCTGCATAACCCAGCGCTGAATGAGCTCACCCTCCTGGCCGGCATCACCGCAGTTGATAATGCCATCGGCCTTCTGCATGAGTGACTCAATTATCTTGAACTGTTTTTCAATTCCCTTATCCTCAATCAACTTTATTCCGAACCGGGGCGGAATCATAGGCAGGCTGCCCAGGCTCCAGTTTTTCCAGTTCTGTGTGTAATCATGGGGCTCCTTAAGGGTACACAAATGACCGAAGGTCCAGGTTACCTGATAACCGTTACCCTCAATGTACCCGTCGTGTTTTGTCTTGGCACCCAGCACATCGGCAATATCCTTTGCCACGCTGGGCTTCTCAGCTATACATACTATCATAGATTGTTATTTCTTTTCCAGCTTGAAGATATCCATGTTGATCTTGACCGAAAGTGTGGTCTTGGTAAAGGAAACCACGTTCCATTTCTTGACATACCAGTCTGTACCCTCCTGAATGTCACGTTCTATACCGCTTTCTATGAGAGATTGAGCGGTCTCATACCACTGTACAGCCTCCATTGTCACAGTGTTGTATTCATAATAAGAGTACTTGCTGGGCGACATGCTTGTTATGGCATAGGATGCCCATTGCTGCTTTGGCGTAAGGGTGAGTACGCCATCGGAGTATTCCCACGTTCCCTTTTCCTTGTTACCTACAGTCTTGAGACCTTGTACATCATCGTTGATGGAACCGGCAGTCTGATGGGTATGCCAGGTGGTATAGTTCTTTCCGTCAAACTCTATACGCCAGTTCTGGGGATATCCTTGAGCAAAATCGGCTGTAACACCACCCTCCCATGTTCCTTTCAGGGATTCTTCTGTTATATTGACGGTCTTGTCTTCGGGTGTATCATTCTTGTCGTCAGGATTGCAGGCGACACCGAATGCAACTATTGCTGAAAGCAAAGGGAAATAGAGCTTATTCATATCATTTGCGGTTTATTATCATTACAAAGGAAACAAAAATAGATAAAGCAAACAAGTTTTCAGCATAATCTTCCTGGCTATAGATGAGGTGGAGTTTGGACGCGGAAACAGAATCCCGCTCTGGCTGTTCGGCTTCCTTTATTGAGTCAGACAAAAGAAGGTAATGCCGCCAGTTCCTGCCCGATAGCGCGTAATGTGGTGTAGATTTCTTCAAGACGGGCCTGGGACGGTTTTTTTGCTCCGCTAATATACTGTGCAAAGAGACTTTGTGAAATACTCATACGACGTGCTACAGCCGATGCGTTCAACTCCGGGTGAGCAATAAACAATCGATAAAGCTCTGTATGATTCTTGTGGTAGAAGAAGCCCTCATAACTGAGATCCTCGTCAATATCGGGCCAGTGGATTCCATAGTCATCGGCCTTATAGTTGGCTCTCTGTTGGGGTGTAGCATACCTTAGGCGCGGGTAATCGGCGTAATATTCACACGCCTCTTCGCCGTTCTTGGTCTGAATCCATACGGCATCGTCTGTAAGCCAAATCCTTTCTACCTCTATCATTTTATCTGCACTTATTGAAGTATCTGTTCCAGTGTTGCGCTATAACCTCCTGATTATCCTCAATAATGGATTCCATCATTTTTATCTCCGACGGCTTGAACCCATGATTATCCACTAACTTGACAGGAAAGATTGTAAACTTGGCATTAGCCCCACCTCTCTCAACGTGGATATGAATAGGGTTGTGCTCATTTGAGTAAAACTTGAAAATGAATCCCATGATAATAAACACAGTTGGCATAGCATTTTATTTTTGAGCAAAAATAGGTAATAGATTTATTACCTGCAACTATTGTTTCACTTTTTTTCTGAAATGTGCCACAGGGAACTGATCCTTCTGGTCCTATTTTTTTGATCAATTATGTGCATCAATAGTTTTTTTACATATATTTGCAAAATGCGGGGTCGGAGTGAGTTGCATTTATGTGCTTTAACTCGGGCTTTGACATGAAACATGTATAAAAAGCGTCACTAACGCTTTGTCTTTTGGCTTCTTGAAATCTGGAAAATTTCATTTGGTCAGCCAAAACGCAAGGATAGAAGTGCTGCTGCGGGTATAATTCTGAATTGTATCCCGGGTGTGTCAAGGTGGTGTTCTGTACCCACCTGACACACATTTCCGGATTATAATTCTTTTGTAACGTGGGCACCATCTTTTCCGTCTGCTGACCAGGGTATTCCAGAATCTCAAGAAACGGACGGGCGCAGGTGGGTGTCCACGTTTTTTGTACATGTATGTGTAGTCTCATTGCTAAAAATTAGTTAGACTCAAAGAATCGGCATAATTGCTGATATGTGAGTATATTAGTTTTGATAAATATATATTTTGGAAAACTTACAATTCTAAAAACGAACGATATGGAATTTTTTTTGTCATTTCTGCTTGTCACTAGTGGTTTAATTTCGTACTATGTATCTTTTGTTGAGGAAGAACAATCCTCTCAACAAGAGAACATAGTTTAAATAGGTGATTATGTTGACCTAGGTTTAAGTGTCAAATGGGCCAATATGAATGTTGGTGCTACTTACCCTGAGGAATATGGGGACTATTTTGCATGGGCAGAAATAAACTCAAAAAGCAAATATGACTGGTCTACTCATAAGTACTGTAATGGAAGTTTTGACAAACAAACTAAGTATTGTAATGGTAGTTTTTGGGGAAAAGTTGACAATAAGTGTGTTCTGGATATTCAAGATGATGTTGCGCATGTGATATGGGGTGCAAACTGGAGAATGCCAACTAATGAAGAATTTCAAGAACTAATTGATAATTGCTTATGGATATGGTACGGCGAAGGTAATTCCGAATTTAAGGGAGTTGCAGGTTTTAAAGTTCAGAGTCAAAAAAATGGTTTTACGGACAAATACATATTTCTACCTGCTAATGGTTATCGTTCTAATGAAGATCTCAAAAGTGTAGGAAAATATGGAAATTATTGGTCAAGCTCGCTTGATATTACTGGTTCTATGCGTGCATTTGCTCTTGATTTCGAATATGATTCGATAATTGACCGAGCTCATTATAAAATGAATGGCGTTAATTGTTGCTATGGTCGTTCTGTACGCCCCGTTTGCAAGTAGTTTTTTCATGGTTTGTTTACTTATAAAATATAATCTGAAAATGAAAACAGTATGTTATGCAGCGGTGCTTGTGTTTGGTTTGAGCACGGTAATGGTGTCGTGTGGTAAGCACCACAATAAGGGAGGTTGTTCAAATATCAATAATGAAAAAATGGCGAAAGCATCTGTAATTACCTACGGAGTAGATTTGGGATTGAGCGTTAATTGGGCAGAAAGCAATGTCGGAGCAAATAGCCCTGAGGAATTTGGATATCAGATTCCTTACGGTAACATATCAGGATCAATTTACTACTCACAAAACACGCCCGCAAACATCAGCGGTACAATATCAGATATAGCCGTAAAGCAAATGGGGGACGGATGGCGTATGCCCACTGAAGTTGAAATGCGTGAGTTGATTGAACGGTGTGAAATGACTATTGATGTTATAAACGACGTCAAGGGTGTTCGATTAACCGGAAAGAATGGAAAATCTATTTTTTTGCCTGCTTGTGGTTCAGGACTCAGTGCTTTCTGGGATGATGAGGAGAAAGGTACAAAGTATCGTATAGCCGAACCGCAGACGGTGGGTAATATTGGTTATTATTGGACTGGCTCTGAACTGGGTGCTGGCAGATTACAGATTGAAAAGGCACGTGAAATGGGATTTGAAGTTATCAGTAAAGCAGATCCTGCAGTGTTGACATTCAATATAACGAAGAAAACACGCAGTGTCACATCTGAATCAGCTTTTCGTAATTGCTTTCCTGTCCGTGCTGTACATGAGAAATAGATACTGATTAGCTGACTATTATGGAAATAACTGCAAAAAAGTTTTTTGTGACTTTCCGCGCTATTATCGTGGAGTATTCGCAACATTTATTGTCAAAGTCACATAAAAGAGTTTATAGACAAAACAACTAACAATATATTACTTTATTTTATGATTAAAGCCATTCCAAGGAGAAGATTTTTTTGGATGATAAGCTTCTTGTTAATAATCATTCTGCAGGGAATGACAACATCAAGTAGTGCTCAATGGCCGTTTGATGTTACAATCCCCAGATGCCGGTTCGTTAAAGTAATAGTTGATAACGTGAATCTGCGCCAAAAACCAGATGCTTCAAGTCCGAGACTTGTTATCAGTACAAGTAATGAAAGTATGAGACGTTATTTATGCTTTACAAATGCTCTAATAGAAGATGATATACCGGCAAGAGCTCATATTCTCCCAATTATTGGTGAGAGTGGAGACTGGTATCATGTGCTTTATGTATGGGAGAGTGGGAATGTCGTGTGGGATTATGCAGAGGCGTATATTATGAAGAAGTTCTGTGAAGAGGTTAAAACGAGAACGCTTGAGTTGTCAGCACCCAACAGAGTGTTTGATGTTGCCAGAGTGTTTGATGGCAAATACGCTGGTTTATGTCTGGCTACATCATCGAATGGTGAAGATGAAGAATATCTTTGTTTAGGTCGCTATGTGAATGGTATGTATGCTTTCGCTAACAGCTATATATATGGAATTAATCGGGAAAGTGATGAAACCACGATACATGAGATCAATGAGTTCTATACTCTTGTCGAATTCGGGAATAACCTGTTGACTCGTGTCTATGACAATGATTTTGGCGGTTTCACCGGACCATATTTGAGCTTGGACAAGTTGACAGAAAATACAAAGACTCTTGACCTCATAATGAATTCAAAAGGGCGTATTGAACAAACAAAAATATACTATGGTATAGAGGGAGATGTTGATTGGCATGTGTTGGATGTCAGCTTGCTCCCAGAGGAGATGAGGGATGTGGTTCATTCTGATGTCCTTGAAGGACACATTGGAACCTTTGAATCCATTTTTAAGAAAAAGGAAATACATATTCATGATATAGAGATAATAGAAGAAGATGAAGAGCAAGAAAATGTCCTTACGGTTGCGGAGAAAATGCCAGAATTTCCAGGAGGAACATCTGAATTGTCGAAATTCCTCAGTAATAATATCAAATATCCAGCAATGGCCCGAGAGAATAGAATAGAAGGTAGGGTAATTGTTTCTTTTGTCGTAGAAAAGGATGGATTTATAAGTGATGTGGAAATAGCTCAATCTGTTAATCCTATATTGGACAAGGAAGCTCTCAGAGTTGTAAAACTTATGCCCAAGTGGAAAGCTGGAGTACAAAAAGGGAAGCCCGTCAGGGTAAAATATTCTATACCTGTTAATTTCAAACTGGACTGATGTGATGCCAGTTGTGAATAAAACGATGAGAACATATTGGATTACGAAGAAAAAATTGAAAAAATGAGATGGTCTTGTTTTATTATTACGGTATCGTACGTCTTCTTGTTGACTTCATGCAAAAGTCAAAATCAAGTGATGGAGGAAAGAGTTGAAGGCAAATGGCAAATGGAAGAGATGGGGCTGTCTTTAGACGGCGGCGAGAAGTTTGTACGTGTAATGAGTGGGAATGATGACTTGCTGATTCTTAAGAAAGGTGGTGTGGCTGTCTCTACAAACGGACTTTATGAAGGAAGTGCTGATACTGCCAGATGGTGCGTGTTCAAGAGTGATTCCCTTAAGTTCTATGATGAAGAAATAGGTTTTATTGGAACACCTTTCGATACTCGTATTGAAGGTTTTGAAACGTACGTTGAAACAAATAGAGCTGGTCAGCAGACTATAACCGAATACATGTGGTTGAAGCGTTCTTTTGATGCTAATGATGAAGATGCAATGGAACTGGTCAGTTCGTTGGTGTTATATAGCAATGAAATATCTTTTAGCGTTCTTGAGAGTGCCTTTGGTAATGAAGCCCCCAAAAACATTATCTTTCTAATGAAATATAAGTCCATGGGTAAGGATTACGAGAATTAAGTTGAAGACAGTGAAAGGAATAGACTATTTATAAAAAGTTGAGTTATGGAAAACTGGTTTTAATATTTCAACACATTATTTGTTTATTTGATTATGAAAAATCATTTTCTTTCATTGCTGATTATTTGTATTCCTATTATTCCATCATGTAAACATAGATCGACTTCTATAGAAACATTTAATAATAAGAATTCCAATCCTTTTATGGTTTTTAAAGATGAAGGTCTCTTTGGTACTAAAGATTTACAGGGAAGAATAATTGTACCGGCAAAATATGACAGTATTTATTTTGAAAAAGGAATTGTTGTTGCCAAGCAAGGAGAAGTAGCTTATTTTTTTGATGGTGACAAACAGGTTTTTGATACTGGAATGGAAATATATAGCTTAGAGGATCATTTCATTACAACATTCAACAATGAAACTGGACTTTCTGCACTGTATTTCTACAAGAATAAACTTCCAGTACAAGATATAAATCCCATTAACATGAGTGGGGATGTGTTTATGTTGGAGAATATAGATCATTATTTTGCTTTCTATTCATTCGACGGAGATGTTATAGCAGAGGGTTTGAAAGATATTATTTGCCTAAAAAAATTATCAAAGGAAGGAAGAATTAAACAAACTTTATTCCTTTTCAGCAAAGACAATGAAGATGACAGATTCATTTATGATGAAGAAGGCAATCTTAAATATCAGATAAGTTTAACGACATGGCAATTATTGGGCTTAACATATATGACGCGTGAAGAAGATGAGTATAATGATTATCGTTTTACATATACATATCGAATTAATCTTGATGTATTTATGCATGATAGGGCATTACACAGAACAAAACAATATTATCCACCAGAGGATTAAAATACACGAGTTTCAATAGAAAAATGTATGAAAAAATTATTATTTTTGACAGGTCTGGTCATGGCCGCTGTCTTGAGTGCTTGTTCCGGTGGAAATTCAAAAGGTACCACAAGAGTTAAAATCGATGATGTCGGTTGGGTGGTTGTCGACACCTTTACCGCCAATCACTACACTCAGTATCGAATTAAAAATGCTCTTACCCGTGAAGAGTATGTCAGTAAGGTAACAAAACCGACTGATGCCTCAACTTTCGGTAAAAAAATAGCCGAACGAGAGTGGCGCGCCTTTAATGTCAATCTGGAGGAAAAAGGCACAGTAACTACTGTGGAGTATGAACGCGGCTTTGAGGTCATCAAAGACGGTAAACACTGGTTTTATGATATTGAGCATATGAATCAAAGTAATATTGAGATTCGTATGGATATCGGAGCGGCAGAGTCCGTACTACACCCCGGAGTTTGGGAACCGGTGGAGATACGACGATCAATGTCCAACGACGTATTCTTCACTTTTGTGTATGATTGTGGTGCCAAAGAACGAGAATCTTTTCTGATTTGGGAACCAGAAGAGCCTAAGTATCGTATTTATGGTACAAGTGATGTCAGAATCAAAGAAACCCGATTTAAATGACCAATCAAAAGCGCGAGAGATTATTCTCCCGCGCTTTTTCTTATTCTTTTTAAAAAAGTGATACTTACAGATTTTTCGTTTTCTTTGTTATGCCTCGGTTGCGTCAGTAACCGTTAAGGTACGCGCCACCCTCGCAGGGTCTTTGACTTTTAAAGCCTTCTCTAAATATTTAGAGAAGGCTTTTAAATTTCCCTCTCTAAATGTTTAGAGAG
The DNA here is from genome assembly GCA_017651315.1 of Bacteroidaceae bacterium. Classification (GTDB taxonomy): domain Bacteria; phylum Bacteroidota; class Bacteroidia; order Bacteroidales; family Bacteroidaceae; genus Colenecus. The sequence continues at coordinate 4,299 of JAGCDE010000027.1, read as the reverse complement.
GGTGACCGACTTGTCGGTCGGGTGAGTTTAGCATTATTGAATCCTTATTTTTCGGGATGAGTTTAAATTACCACCCCCTTTTTAAAATAAAACTAGACAAAAAAATATTTTTATCGTACATTTAACGCAAGCAAATATTTTTTTAACAATAATTATGAATATGAAAAAATTATTATTTTTGACAGGTCTGGTCATGGCCGCTGTCTTGAGTGCTTGTTCCGGTGGAAATTCAAAAGGTACCACAAGAATTAAAATCGATGATGTCGGTTGGGTGGTAGTTGATACATTCACAGCCAATCACTACACTCAATATCAAATCAAAGATGCTCTTGCCCGTGAAGAGTATGTCAGTAAGGTGACAAAACCGACTGACGCTTCGAGTTTCGGTAAAAAAATAGCCGAGCGGGAGTGGCGAGCATTTGATGCTAATTTAAACGAGAAAGGCACGTTAACCACCGTAGAATATGAACGCGGATTTGAGGTTATCAAAGACGGAAAACATTGGTTTTATGATAATGAGCACATGAATCAAAATGACATTAAACCTAGTATAGGCTCAGTCGATATTTAGTGGGGATAAGCATAAATATTAGCCAGTCTGTAGAGAAAGAACTTTTCATCGACCACCCCTCTTAATGCAGTCCTGAAGTTTTTGTTTTTGGAGTTGAATGATTCAGCTGCGGCGTTGGATGAGCGGTTGTTATAGAAGTTCAGTATGTCGTCGTAGTGTTCGTAGAAAGTGGCAGCAATGACATTGAAGGAATGAAACCCAGCTTCTTCCACCTGGTTATACCATCTGGCCATAGACAGTCTTGCAGCATCCTTTATTGTGTTCTTGGCAAAGATCATCCTTAATGAGTGAGACAGTCCATATGCTTTCTTCAGGTCTGGATATTCCTTGAAGAGTATCGCAGCTCTCTCTTTCTGAGATGCAGTCCACTTGTCGGCAGACTTGAACAGCAGATATCGGCTTCTGGCCAACAGTTCCTTCTTCGTATCCCCGTTCCCGTATCTGAACGGCACGTACACCTCCCCTGACAGCCTTGCTGCCTCCATCTCGTCGGTGGCTTCCTGTATGGCATCCCAGCGATGCTTTATGCGCATCTCCTGCACCGCATCACAAGCCAGCTTCTGTATATGGAAACGGTCTATCACGCGCTCTGCCTTGCGGAAACTGTACCTCACGATGTTGCGCATGGAATCCGACAGGTCAAGCGTGACCTCTCTGACGGTATCGAGTATGGAGTCGTCCACATGCTCAAGTGCCGCGTTCACTTTCTCGGCCTTGGTTCCGGCTATTATGGCCGCCAGACAGCCTTCACGGCCGTGGCGGTCACGGTTAGTAATGACAGTGTACAGGTCGCCGTTAGACAATGACGTCTCGTCTATTGCCATGTTCGGACCGAAGTTCTCGGGAAAGACCAGCCACTGGTCTGCGTGCTTCAACGATTCCCATGTACGGTAACCGCTCAGCACCTCCTTATACTGCTTGTCAAAAGTACGGGCGTTGATATGGTAGAACTCCTCAAGCGTACGGGAGGTCACTGGGGACATTTCCATACGTCTCTTTTAAAAAAGCCGCGAACTCCTTCGAGTAGCGGGTGCCTTCCGCCGCGACTTCTACGGGAAGGACGAAACTGCTGCCGGTACGCTTGTCCGTCCATCGTCTGCGACGGATAAGGAGGATGACCTTGTGGTCACGGATTGGAAAGTCTGTAACGCTGACGGGGGACAGGAAACCCTTGGACTCATAATTCGAATCATCTGACAGACGATTGTCGATCTTCTCGTCCAGTCGGATGTGTATCTCTGTAGATGTACGGCTTACATTGACAATCTCAAAACGGTCTAGTATCTCATCTGGGAGTACGACGCTGGCTAAGGCTAATAGTGCTGAATCCATATCTCTGTTTTTGGTACAGCAAAGGTAGACCTTTATACACAACCTTCAAAATTTAACTCTCCCCACTAAATATCGACTGAGCCCTAGTATAGGCGTCGGTGCGGCAGAATCGGTCTTACACCCGGGCGTTTGGGAACCGGTGCAAATAAGACGGTCAATAACCAATGATGTCTTCTTCACTTTTGTTTATGATTGTGGGGCAAAAGAACGAGAATTTTTTCTTATTTATGAAGACGAGCAGCCGAAGTACAAAATTTACGGTGCGGAAGGAGTAAAAATTAAAGAAAAGTGGTATGACTGACAAAAAGTCGCGAGAGATTATTCTCTCGCTTTTTTTATTCTTTGCAAAAAACTTAAAATTCTCCGGTTTTTAAAAATTTAATGCTCTTTGAGGCAATATCCGGACTTGAAAAGACCAAAGCCCCCCTTTGTGTTGTTTCCTGTCAGATAACTCTTACGCTCACTTTCCGGCCAAGACCTTGGAAGAGTTTTACAAGTGTTGAGAGCTGGATATCGGCATTTCCTCTTTCTACTCTTGATATAAAACTCTTCTTAGTGCCTATCTTGTCTGCAAGTTGCTCCTGGGTTAATCCCGCCCTGAGGCGTTCATCCTTGAGTTGCTCACCAATTATGAAAGCATCACATTCCATATCAAACTGCTCCCGTTCAGGAGTGCCGATTTCTCCAAAATCCTCTGCAATGAGGTCTTCTATCGGAGTCAAATTCAACTTTTCAAGATCTTTTTTATCCATTTTTTTTATTCCTTTTCTGTTCAAAATACTTTTTCATCAGAGCCTCGGCTTTGTCGAGTTGTTCAATAGGAGTTTTTTGAGTCTTCTTTTGAAATCCGTTGAACAATATCACAAGATTGCCTTCATCGAAACAGCAGAACACCCGATATATATTCCCTTCATATTCCGAGCGTATCTCATATAATCCTTTACGCCCCTTGATTGCTTTTAGGAACCTTATCGGAACTACCTCCACTTTCATTATGAGGGTTAGTGCCTGATACAGTTTCTTTAAAGCTTCCTTATCAAGTGTCTTTCTGAATTCTTTAAAGTGGTCTTCAAAGACCACAAGTTGTCTGACAAACTGTGTTTTCATAAGCATTCGCAGCAAAGTTAACTAATTAGTGAACATAATCCAAATTATTGGGAAAAAAACCTTCTGACACCAAAGGCCCAGAAGGAATACGCCTAGGTATCAGATAATGCAAAGGTAAATAATTTGAATGAAACAGAGATCCAATCTCAGTATTAAAGCTGCTGGATTAGGGAGACCATTTTATCTACGGAAATGTCTTTTTCATTGATTTTGATTTCATAAGTGCCGTATTGGTTTTTGCCGATTATCGGTTCGGTTACATCGTCTACTATAAAATAGACGGCATTGGATATATCTCCAAAATCTGATTGGACATACATCCAATAAGCGACCTGTTGGAGAGTTTTCTCATATTTCTGGAGATAGTCTTGTTTGTAACTGCGTCTGTATTTTAATCTTTTGAAATTGAAAGTGAGTTTTAAATCAGTTCTCAAGAAGTCAGATAATTCTGTTACTGCCAACAGACTTAATATTACATTGAAGGGATTGGAATCAAATGATGATTTTGATATTACTATATCTGCAAAATCCTCAGGATAGTAGGTCTTGAATTTTTTACAGATGGAATCTGCAATTGCTTTCTGTTGTTCCAATAGTGCATCGTCGTCTGTTTCTACTGCTTGAAGAACATTCCAAAAGACTTCTACGGTTTGACCGCATAACCCGTTAGGGTGCCAACTGCGCACGCCATCGGATTTATAGAACAAATAGTAGGTCATTCCGTCAAATCCATAATGCTGATTGGTGTAGTAATTGGCAGTCATAACGGAATGCTTTGCCAAAAACACTAATGATGAATATAATTTCGAGTCACATTCTTTCAAGTGTTCCTTTTCCCCTGTTACTACTTTGATTGTTCCATTATTGAAAGATAGAGCCGGACTTCCGGAATGGAAAGGTGCAAACATGAAATTCACCTCCGCTTCGGTGTCAAATAACCGGTCAATTTCTTCACCCCATATTTTATAATCCATCATGGACATCGGTCTAAATGCTTTCTGGGCATTTACATTGAGGCAACAAATGGCCGATGCAATAACGCTGATTAATATGAATCTTTTCATTTCCGTTTTTGTTTGAATTACAGGGACAAACATATTTCTATTTGTTTTTCAGAACAACAACTTGGCGCTGCAAAACTGTTGCATTTTGTGTTTCCCTAAAAAAGGTTGACTCGGATTGTCTTATCCCTAAGAGAAGTTGACTCTGGTTATTATTATTCCTGCTATAGGTTGACTTGTGGTTGACTTGATTCGTATGCAACCAGAGCTGGTTGCAAAGGTAATGGG
>JAGCDE010000026.1 GCA_017651315.1 Bacteroidaceae bacterium | reverse complement strand
TTTAACGTATGCCTTAACCTTACGAAGGCCAAGGTCGTAAGCTACCTTAGAGCAATCCTCGGCTGCCATCTGGGCTGCGTACGGAGTGTTCTTCTTGGAACCACGGAAACCCATCTTGCCTGCTGATGACCAGGATATTACCTGACCTTCACTGTTAGCAAGGGTAACAATGATGTTGTTGAAGGATGAATGTACGTGCAACTGTCCCATTGCATCTACCTTCACGTTTCTCTTCTTTGCTGCAACTGTTTTCTTTGCCATAGTTCAATTATTTAGTAGCCTTTTTCTTGTTAGCAACAGTCTTCTTGCGACCCTTACGAGTACGGGCATTGTTCTTTGTGCTCTGACCGCGTACAGGAAGTCCGATACGATGACGGATACCACGATAACAACCAATATCCATCAAACGCTTGATGTTCAGCTGAACCTCACTGCGGAGGTCGCCCTCTACCTTATACTCTGCACCGATGACCTCACGGATGCGGGCTGCCATATCGTCAGTCCAGTCCTGGGCCTTGATGTCTTTATCCACACCAGCCTTTGCCAATATCTTGGCTGCGCTGCTGCGACCAATACCAAAAATGTAGGTTAACGCGATTTCACCCCTCTTGTTCTGCGGGATGTCAACGCCTGCGATTCTTATTGCCATATATTAATTTGTTTGTTTACCCGAAATTATCCCTGACGCAGTTTCATCTTGGGATTCTTCTTGTTGATTAAATACAGACGTCCCTTGCGACGAACGATCTTGCAGTCGGCGGAACGCTTCTTCAATGAAACTCTAACTTTCATATTCTTAGTTTTTTATTTGTACCTGAATACAATCCTACCCTTGGTCAGGTCATAAGGAGACATCTCCACCTTAACCTTGTCACCCGGAAGGATCTTGATAAAATGCATTCTCATCTTACCGGATATATGACCGGTAATCTCGTGTCCGTTTTCCAGTTGGATGCGGAACATTGCGTTGGACAATGCCTCGACGATGGTTCCGTCCTGTTCAATTGCGGATTGCTTTGCCATATTAAAACTCTTTATCTCCTAAAACCTGGTCTATATAGTCAAATGTTGACAGAATCTCAGCCTTACCGGCATAGACGGCTACGGTATGCTCGAAATGTGCAGCAGGCTTGCGGTCACGGGTATGTACGCCCCAACCGTCGCTCTCCATGACAATTTTTCTGTCACCCATAGTAATCATCGGTTCTATGGCGATGCACATCCCTTTCTTGAGCATAGTCCCATAACCCCTTTTCCCGTAATTGGGAACACAAGGATCCTCATGCATCTCACGACCTATGCCATGTCCGACAAACTCACGCACTACACCGAATCCATTCGATTCGCAATATGTCTGTACGGCATAGCCTATATCACCGAGACGCTTGCCGGCAACAGCCTGCTCAATTCCTTTGTAGAGAGACTCCTTGGTAACCTTAAGCAGGTTCCTGACCTCAGGAGACACCTCGCCTACCGCAAAAGTATAGGCGGAATCTCCGTTGTAGCCATCCAGGAGCGTTCCACAGTCAACCGAAACGATGTCACCCTCCTTGAGGGGTTCATCGTTCGGAATTCCGTGTACTACCATCTCATTGACCGATGTACAGAGAGCTGCCGGAAAAGGAACATCATCCTGGTTAGGGTAGCCCTTGAAAGTAGGTTCCGCCCCGTTATCGCGAATGAATTCCTCAGCGACACGCGTCAGCTCATTAGTGGTCACGCCAGGTCTTATAAGCTTGGCGACTTCACCAAGAGTTCTGCCGACAAGCTGGTTGGCTGCCCGCATCAACGCAATCTCCTCCTCAGTCTTAAGAAATATCATTTCAATAATATCAATAAGCACTTACACCTGAACGTCCCTTGATGCGGCCGGTCTTGAGAAGGCCGTCATAGTGACGCATCAGAAGATGACTTTCAATCTGTTGCAAAGTGTCAAGCACGACACCGATGAGAATGATGAGCGATGTTCCTCCAAAGAACTGGGCAAATGCCTGGTTTACACCGAAAAGACGTGCAAATGCAGGCATGACAGCCACAATTGTCAGGAACAGGGCACCAGGCCAGGTAATGCGGGACATAACAGTGTCAATGTAATCTGCAGTAGGTTTACCAGGCTTTACACCGGGAATAAATCCGTTATTGCGCTTCAGGTCATCGGCCATCTGCTGAGGATTAACCGTAACAGCAGTATAGAAGATTGTGAAAGCTATAATAAGGACTGCATAGATTACATTATAAACCCAACCGTCGGTATCAACCAGCTTGAGGGCAAATCCTGAAGGCTCACCCGTACCGATGAATGCGATAGGGATGAACATGATTGCCTGAGCAAAGATGATCGGCATGACGTTGGCTGCATTTACCTTAAGCGGTATGTACTGGCGGGCGCCTCCTATCTGCCTGCCGCCTTCAATACGCTTCGCATACTGAACAGGTACCTTGCGGACACCCTGCACAAGCATGATAGTACCCGCAGTCGCAAGCAGCAGGACTATTATCTCCAACAGGAACATGACCAGACCGCCACCGGCAGCACCTGCCATGCGGGAAGTCAGCTCCTGCATGAAAGCAGCCGGGAAACGGGCAATGATACCTATCATGATGATGAAGGAAACACCGTTGCCTATGCCCTTGTCGGTGATACGCTCACCAAGCCAAAGGATAAAGGAACTTCCTGCAGCAAGAATGATGGTTGACATGATCATATAGAAAGTCCAGGACACAGGGGGAACGAATCCAGCAATCTGATATCTGAGATTAAGCAGATACGAGGGGCCCTGGATAAGAAGGATGACCAGTGTCAGATAACGGGTATATTGATTAATCTTCATTCGGCCGCTCTCGCCCTCTTTCTGGAGCTTCTGGAAGCTGGGAACTGCTATTGTGAGCAGCTGCAGCACAATCGAAGCGGAGATATAGGGCATGATTCCCAAAGCAAAGATGGAAGCATTTGAGAAAGCGCCTCCTGAAAACATGTCGAGCAGAGACAGAAGACCGGAACTGGTCTGTCTGCGCAGATTGATCAACATGCTCGCATCAATTCCCGGAAGCAGGATATGGGATCCCAGACGATAGACTGCGATAAACAGCACCGTGGTGAGAAGACGTTTCCTGAGATCCTCAATCTTTGAGATGTTTTTCAGTGTCCCCCAGTTCTTGATGATGACAAAGGCGACAAGACAGACAACTACAAAGATTATTATGTATTTCAGAAGATTCTCATCCATCTCTCTTAAAGTTTGATAGCGGTTCCACCTAAGGCCTCGATTGCAGCGGCGGCACTCTTGGAGAATGCGTTAGCCTCGACATCAATCTTCCTGGTGAGCTGACCATTACCTAAAATCTTGACAAGCTGCTTGGAGGAGACAAAACCTGCTGCCACAAGATCAGCAACGGTAACCTTCTCAAGGTTGTTCTTCTCGGCAAGAGCCTGAATGATATCAAGATTAATAGCCTTGTACTCAACATGATTGATGTTCTTGAATCCGAATTTCGGAACAAGACGCTGAAGAGGCATCTGGCCACCTTCAAAACCAATTTTCCTGGCATAACCGGAACGTGACTTGGCACCCTTGCTTCCACGTGTTGAAGTTCCGCCGTGACCTGAACCTGGTCCGCGACCGATTCTCTTTGAATGATGGGTAGAGCCCTCTGCCGGTTTCAATGTATTTAACTTCATAACATTCAGTTTTAAATTAATCGATTACGGTTACCAAATGGTTTACCTTATTGATCATTCCCCTCACTGACGGATTGTCTTCAAGCTCAACTACCCTGTTGAGTTTTCTCAGTCCCAGTGCATCCAGAGTCCTTCTCTGGTCGATAGGGGCGCCTATGCGGCTCTTGGTCTGCTTGATCTTTATCTTTGCCATTTCTGTAACCTCCTTATCCATTAAATACCTTACTAATACTGATGCCACGGTTCTGGGCGACAGTTCTCGGGTCGCGCATCTCAGAGAGAGCCTTGAGAGTAGCCTTTACCAGATTATGGGGGTTGGATGAGCCTTTTGACTTAGCCAACACATCAGTGATACCTACACTTTCCAGAACAGCACGCATAGCACCTCCTGCGACGACACCGGTACCGGGAGCCGCCGGTTTCATGAACACCTCGGCACCGCCGTAACGGGCTGTCTGCTCATGAGGAATGGTACCCTTGAGGACAGGAACACGGATAAGTTCCTTCTTTGCAGCCTCAACACCCTTGGCGATAGCGGCGGTAACCTCACTGGCCTTGCCAAGACCGAGTCCGATGATGCCGTTTCCGTCACCTACCACAACGATAGCGGCGAAACTGAACGTACGACCACCCTTGGTGACTTTAGTCACACGGTTGATAGCGACGAGCCTGTCTTTCAGCTCGACATCGTTTGTAACCTTAACTTTATTTGTCATAGCAATCGTAGTTTAAAATGTGAGACCGCTCTTGCGTGCGGCATCGGCCAGTTCCTTAACCCTGCCATGATACAGGAAACCGTTGCGGTCGAAAACCACTGTGGTTATACCAGCCTCCTTGGCATTCTGTGCAATAAGCTCACCAACCTTGGCAGCCTGCTCCTTACCTGACATCTTAGCCATGCCAAGTGATGAAGCTGCAGCCAGAGTCTTGCCGGCCTGATCATCAATGATCTGGACGTATATCTGCTTGTTGCTTCTGAAAACGCTCATGCGCGGACGCTCGGGAGTACCCGAAATCTTGTTGCGTACGCGGTACTTGATCTTAATTCGTCTTTCTGTTTTTGCTGACATAATCTTAGATCTTTAAATGTTTTACTTGGCAGCGGCTGACTTACCCGACTTGCGGCGGAGTACTTCACCCACGAACTTGATACCCTTACCCTTGTAAGGCTCAGGCTTACGGAAAGAACGAATCTTGGCACATACCTGACCCAGGAGCTGCTTGTCGCATGACTCCAGAGTGATGAGCGGGTTCTTGTTTCTCTCAGATTTGGTCTCCACCTTTATCTCGGGAGGCAGGACCATCACGATTGAATGGGAGTGCAGGAGCTCGAAAGTAATCACGTTACCCTGATTGGACACACGGTAACCGACACCAACAATCTCCATCTCCTTTTTATATCCCTCTGATACACCTACAACCATGTTGTTGACCAGCGCACGATACAGGCCATGATAGGCATGACGCTGCTTGGGATTATCCTGAAGAACTTCGGCATTCTCTTCCAGAGTAATGGCACCGTTCTCTATTGACACCTTTACTGAAGGATCAATCTTCTGTGTCAGTGAACCCTTGGGGCCCTTCACTGAAACCACGCCATCCTCAAATGTCACTGTGACACCTGCAGGAATATGAACTGGCAATTTTCCGATTCTTGACATAGTATCTCTCCTTCAATTAATAGACATAGCATAGCACCTCACCGCCAATCTTCTGCTGTGAAGCCTCCTTGTCTGTCATAACACCTTTCGAAGTGGATATTATAGCAATACCCAATCCGTTGATTACTCTCGGCATGTCGCGGTAACCGGTATATTGGCGCAGACCGGGCGATGAGATTCTCACCAGCTTACGGATAGCGTTGCATTTGTTTACCGGGTCGTATTTCAGGGCTATCTTGATAGTACCCTGAGGTCCATCCTCCATGAACTTGTAGTTCAGGATGTAACCCTTCTCAAAAAGGATCTTGGTGATCTCTTTCTTGAGATTTGAGGCAGGTATCTCTACCACCTTGTGCTTTGCCTGAATGGCATTGCGCAGCCTCGTCAGATAATCTGCAATAGGATCTGTCATAAAATTGCTTTTAAATTGATCAGGACCTCCTGACAATATTTAATTAACACTCACTGATCTGAACATTACCAGCTTGCCTTGCGGACTCCGGGAATCAGTCCCTGGGATGCCATCTCACGGAACTGGATTCTGGAAAGACCGAACATACGCATATAACCCTTGGGACGACCTGTCAGCTTGCAGCGATTGTGCTGACGGATAGGTTTCGCATTGTAAGGGATGTCCTGAAGCTTCTGTGCAGCCTCATATGCCGCTACGGGATCGCCCTTGCGGACTATCTCCTTGAGAGCAGCACGTTTGTTCGCGTATTTGGCAGCCATCCTGGCGCGCTTAACCTCGCGGGCCTTCATTGATTCTTTTGCCATGTCTCAATTATTTGTTTTCGTTCTTAAACGGCAGTCCGAACTCCTTGAGCAGAGCGTAACCTTCCTCATCGGTTCTGGCCGATGTGACAAAGGTGATGTTCATACCAAGGATGTGGGAAATGCTGTCAATGTTGATTTCGGGGAAGATAATCTGCTCCTGGATACCCAGTGAATAGTTACCCATTCCATCAAACCTGCTCTCAATGCCCTTGAAGTCACGGATACGGGGAAGCGCGACGCGGACCAGTCTCTCAAGGAATTCGTACATACGCTCACGACGCAGTGTCACCATCACGCCGATAGGCATTTTCTTACGAAGCTTGAAGTTGGCGATATCCTTCTTTGATACGGTAGCCACAGCCTTCTGACCGGTTATGGTGGTAAGTTCGGCGATAGCGGTATCAATCATCTTCTTGTCGGCTATGGCAAGCTTGCCAAGGCCCTGGTTGATGACAATCTTCTTCAGGACAGGAACCTGCATTGAAGAAGTATAGTGGAATTTCTCCTTAAGTGCCGGAGCGATGCGCTCGGCATACTCTTTCTTAAGATTTGCAGTAGTGCTCATTACTTGATCTCCTCTCCTGATTTCTTGGAATAACGTACAGTTTTGCCCTCGGCGTTCTTCCTGCGTCCGATACGAGCTGGTGCTCCGGTCTTGGGATCAACGGGATTGAGGTTCGAGATATGGATTGGCGCCTCCTGTTTGATGATACCACCCTGAGGACTCTTGGCGCTGGGCTTTGTGTGCTTGGAGACGAAATTCACGCCCTCCACGATAGCCCTCTGTTCCTTGACGAACACCTTCAGGACCTTGCCGGTCTTACCTTTGTCCTCGCCGGCATTGACATAGACGGTGTCGTTCTTTTTGATATGTAACTTACTCATTACTCTTTACTTTTTTTGATTAAAGTACTTCAGGGGCCAATGAAACCACCTTCATGTTCACGGCACGCAGTTCACGGGCCACCGGACCGAAGATACGGCTTCCCTTGATCTCACCTGTGTTTGCCAGAAGCACGCAGGCGTTGTCGTCGAAACGGATATATGAACCGTCAGCACGACGGATCTCCTTCTTGGTACGTACCACCAGAGCCTTCGACACGGTGCCTTTCTTCATGTCGCTCGAAGGGATGACGTTCTTTACGGTAACCACGATGGTGTCACCGACTGTTGCGTAACGCTTCTTGGTACCACCAAGTACACGGATGCAGAGGCACTCCTTGGCGCCGCTGTTATCACAAACTGTGAGTCTGGATTCTGTCTGTATCATGATTACTTAGCCTTTTCAACGATTTCTGTTAATCTCCATCTCTTGGTCTTGCTCAGAGGACGGGTCTCCATGATGCGGACGGTATCACCTATACCGCACTCGTTGTTCTCGTCATGAACATGGTACTTCTTCGTCTTCCTGACGAACTTACCATAAATAGGGTGTTTCTCCTTGAATACAGACAGTACCACGACGGTCTTGTCCATCTTGTCGCTTATGACCACACCCTGGCGCTCTTTGCGCAAATTCCTATCACTCATAGAATCTTTTTTTACTTGTTAAGCTCTCTCCTTCTCAACTCAGTCTTCATTCTGGCGATTGTCTTGCGGAGCTTGGCAATCTGGGAAGGATTCTCCAACGGGGAAATGGAATGATTCAAACCCATCATTGTGTAGTTGGCTGATTCGGTCTCAATGCGCTCGATCAGCTCCTGAGTTGTCAACTCTCTAATCTCTGAATTCTTCATAACGACAGGTCGGCTTAATTCTCATTCTTAAAATCATAGTCACGTCTTACAACCAGCTTGGTCGTAACGGGAAGTTTCTGGGCTGCCAGACGGAGAGCCTCCTTCGCAACAGCGAAAGGAACGCCGTCAGCTTCGATGATAATACGTCCGGGAGTGATGGGGAACACGTATCCTTCCACGTCACCCTTACCTTTACCCATACGTACGTCCAAAGGCTTCTTTGTAATGGGCTTGTCCGGGAAGATCCTAATCCAGATCTGACCTTGACGCTGCATGTAACGGGTTACTGCAACACGGGCAGCCTCAATCTGCCTGCTGGTTATCCAGCAAGTATCCAGACTCTTTATGCCGAATGAACCGAAAGCAAGCTGGTTGCCACGCATGGCGTTGCCTTTGCAGCGGCCCTTCTGCATTCTTCTGTATTTTGTCCTTTTAGGCTGTAACATAATTCAATCTTAATGTTTCAGTTTTCTAATTGCAATCAGCGATTGCTTCTGTTTCTCTTCTTGAAAGGTTTTCCACCACGCTCGCCGCCACGGTTCACATCCTTTGACTGTGTGAAGTCCGGTGACAGATCCTTCTTTCCATAAACCTCTCCACGGCAAATCCATACCTTGATTCCGTGAACACCCACCTTGGTGATGGCGTCAACCTGGCAGTAGTCAATGTCGGCACGGAAAGTGTGCAGCGGGGTACGACCCTCCTTATACATCTCCGAGCGGGCGATCTCAGCTCCGTTCAGACGGCCTGAAATCTGGACCTTGATACCTTCAGCACCCATTCTCATTGTGTTCTGGATAGCCATCTTGATGGCACGGCGGTATGCAATCTTACCTTCCACCTGACGGGCGATGTTGTTAGCCACGATAACAGCATCCAACTCAGGTTTCTTCACCTCAAAAATGTTGATCTGAATCTCCTTGTCGGTAATCTTCTTCAACTCCTCCTTGAGCTTGTCAACCTCAGAGCCGTTCTTACCTATGATCAGACCCGGACGGGCTGTGCATACTGTAATGGTAACGAGCTTGAGGGTGCGCTCTATGACAATACGGGATATGCTGGCCTTTGCAAGACGGGCATTCAGGTACTTACGGATCTCATTGTCCTCTACCAGACGCTCGCTGTACTTACCGTACCAACTGGAATCCCAGCCTCTGATTATTCCCAAACGGTTGCTAACCGGATTAACTTTCTGTCCCATTTCTTACTCCTGATTGTCATTAGTGTTAGCTGTTCCGGCCTTGGTATCCACAAATAGCGAAACATGGTTGGAACGCTTGCGGATACGGTATCCTCTACCCTGCGGTGCAGGTCTCAGTCTCTTTAAGGTAACACCTTCGTCAACATACACCTTGGAAACAAAGAGCTCGCCGGCCTCAGCCTTGCGCTCGTTCTTCTGCTCCCAATTGGCAATGGCGGAACGAAGTACCTTCTCTACATCCTTCGAAGCAGCCTTATTTGAATAACGCAGTGTGCCAAGCGCACGGTTTACCTCCATACCACGGATCATATCGGCCACGAGGCGCATCTTGCGGGGTGATGAAGGAACATCGTTCAGTTTGGCAAAGAACTGGGTCTTTTTAGCCTCTTTTATCTTTTCGGCTGCCAAATGTTTTCTTTTTCCCATTATCTTAATTCATTTATTTCAAATAAACCGTCAGTTTATTTCCTGTTGCCGGAGTGGCCGCGGAAAGTACGGGTTGGCGCAAACTCACCGAGCTTGTGACCTACCATGTTCTCCGTGATGTAAACAGGGATAAACTTATTACCATTATGAACTGCGATGGTATGACCCACGAAGTCAGGGGATATCATCGATGCCCTCGCCCAAGTCTTGACAACTACCTTCTTGCCGCTTTCGTTCATGGCAAGCACCTTGTCCTCGAGCTTCTTGTAAATATACGGACCTTTTTTAAGTGAACGTGTCATTTTGTACTCAGGTTAAATGTTACTTCTTGTTGGCTCTCTCGATGATATACTTCGTTGAGCTCTTCTTGGGATGTCTGGTCTTGAGACCCTTTGCATACAGGCCCTTGCGTGAACGCGGATGTCCACCTGACTGACGGCCTTCACCACCACCCATCGGGTGATCATGCGGGTTCATCACGACACCACGGTTGTGGGGGCGACGCCCTAACCAACGTGAACGGCCGGCCTTACCTGACTGTTCCAGAGCATGGTCTGAATTGCCGACGCTTCCGATTGTAGCCTTGCAGGTTCCAAGTATTCTGCGAACCTCACCTGAAGGAAGCTTGATGACGCAATAGTCACCTTCCTTCGAAGTCAACTGGGCAAAATTTCCGGCTGAACGGACAAGGGCAGCGCCCTGTCCGGGACGAAGTTCGATGTTGTGTATCACGGTACCTACCGGGATGTCCTTGAGTGCAAGTGCATTGCCGATCTCAGGAGCTGCTTTCTCGCCTGACATCAGCGTTGCACCGATCTGAAGGCCGTTAGGTGCGATGATATACCTCTTCTCTCCGTCTGCATAGAACAGCAAAGCGATACGTGCCGAACGGTTCGGATCGTACTCGATTGTCTTTACAGTTGCCGGAACCCCATCCTTGTTTCTCTTGAAATCTATAATACGGAACTTGCGCTTGTGACCACCGCCGATGTAGCGGGCAGTCATCTTACCGGTGTTGTTGCGACCGCCGGTAGCGAGTTTTCCGAATACAAGAGACTTTTCTGGTACCGATGCAGTAATCTCTTCAAAAGTACCAATAATCTTGTGCCTCTGACCCGGGGTTGTGGGTTTTAGTTTACGTACTGCCATCTTATATTAAATGTTGCTGTAAAAATCAATTGTATCACCCTCTTTCAAAGTTACGATTGCCTTCTTGAAAGCATTCTTCTGACCCTTTGACAGGCCTCTGCGGGTATAACGCGACTTGGTCTTGCCCATGTAGTACGATGTATTGACATCAACCACAGTGACATTATACAGGTCTTCAATCTCCTTCTTAATCTCCAGTTTGTTAGCCTCGGGGCGAACCACGAAACCAAACCTGTTGGGGAACTTCTCTGTAATGGAGTTCATCTTCTCCGTTACAAGCGGTTTAACTATATATCCCATGATCAAGTCTCCTTATTTGTCTAATATACTGTTGATAACCTCAAGCGCCCCCTCGGTCATGACAAGAGCGTCAGCGTTCAGGATACTGTAAGTATTTACTGAAGAAGCGTTGACGACCTTTGTACCCTCCAGATTTCGGGCCGACAAAGTTATTACATTATTGCTCTCGGGCAGGACGAACAGAGATTTCTTATCACAAACTTTAAGATTATTTAATATCTCTAAAAAGTTCTTGGTCTTCGGAGCATCAAAACTGAAGTCTTCCACCACGATAAGAGCGTTTTCCTGTACCTTATATGAAAGAGCCGACTTGCGTGCAAGCTGCTTCTCCTTCCTGTTAACCTTGAAGCTGTAATCGCGCGGTTTGGGACCGAACACACGGCCTCCACCAACCAGAACAGGTGAATTGATATCACCACGACGTGCGCCGCCTCCGCCTTTCTGACGGCCGAGCTTCTTTGTTGAACCGCTGATTTCGCTTCTCTCCTTAGACTTGTGCGTACCTTGACGCTGATTAGCCATGAACTGCTTCACATCCAGGTAGATGGAGTGATCATTGGGCTTAATGCCGAAAATGGCATCGCTAAGGACTACCTTTCTGCCGGTATCCTCACCTTTTATATTTAATACACTAAGTTCCATTACCTCAGAATTGAAACGATTGAACCTTTATAGCCCGGAATAGACCCCTTGATAAGAAGGAGGTTATGCTCCGGTATTACCTTAAGTACCTGCAGGTTCTGTGTAGTAACCTGCTCATTGCCCATGTGGCCGGCCATACGCATGCCCTTGAACACCTTTGCGGGATAAGAGCAGGCACCTATTGAACCCGGCTTGCGGGCGCGGTTGTGCTGACCGTGGGTCTGCTGGCCGACACCTCCGAAACCATGTCTCTTGACTACGCCCTGGTAGCCGTGTCCCTTGGAAACAGCGACAACGTCCACGAAGTTCGCGTCATTGAAGAACTCTACGGTGATGACATCACCCGGATTGAGTGCACTGTCAAAACCCTTGAACTCGGCCAAGTGTCTCTTGGGAGTCACACCAGCTTTCTTGAAGTGTCCCATGAGAGGAGCTGACACATTCTTCTCCTTGGCATCCTCAAAGCCAAGCTGAACAGCGTCATAGCCATCCTTCTCAACACTCTTGATCTGGGTAACCACGCAAGGACCAACTTCGATAACGGTGCATGGAACATTCTTGCCATCAGCACCGAAGACCGATGTCATACCGATCTTTTTTCCTAATAATCCTGGCATTTCAATTAAAATTTAGTTACTGAAAATTTGTTTCTTCACACATTTCGATCAAACCTTGATCTCTACATCGACACCGCTCGGGAGTTCAAGCTTCATAAGGGCATCGACGGTCTTGGCAGTAGAACTGTAGATGTCGATCAGCCTCTTGTATGAAGAGAGCTGGAACTGTTCACGAGACTTCTTGTTAACGAAAGTCGAACGGTTTACAGTGAAGATGCGCTTGTGAGTGGGAAGAGGAATAGGTCCGCTTACCGTAGCACCCGTAGCCTTTACGGTCTTGACGATCTTCTCTGCTGACTTGTCAACGACATTGTGGTCGTAGGACTTCAGTTTGATTCTGATTTTCTGACTCATTGTTTCTTTTTTTTATTGTTTGTATTCATTTTTGCGGCTCAGATAAGAGTCATTTGCTATCATCGCCACATCTCTCTATTTACACCTTTATTATAATAGGGCCACGTTTCCGCCGTGCTCCTCAACAACCTGTCTGGCGAGCGACTTGGCCACCTCCTCATGACGCTCGTATGTCATGGACGAAGTAGCCCGTCCCGACGTGATAGTCCTCAACGCAGTGACATAACCGAACATCTCTGACAGCGGGACATGAGCCTTTACCACTTTGGCACCGGAATGGTTTGTCTCCATACCCTCCACCTGGCCGCGGCGCTTGTTCAGGTCACCTATCACGTTACCCATGTTCTCCTCCGGTGTGACGACCTCAAGTGACATGACCGGTTCTGTCAGGCTGGGAGCAGCCTTCAGGCAGGCATTACGGAATGCATTGGTTGCACAAACCTCGAATGACAGGGCATCGGAATCAACAGGGTGATACTTACCGTCCAGGACAGTCACCTTAAGCGATTCCATGGGAGCCCCTATCAGCACACCGTTCTTCATCGCATTGGTAAAGCCCTTCTCAATGGCAGGCAGGTAGGTCTTTGGCAGAGCCTCGCCCTTGGTGGCATCCACAAACTGCAGACCACCCTTCCAGTCAGGATCGGCAGGTCCCACTTCAACCACGATGCAGGCATAATGGCCTTTACCGCCGGTCTGTTTCTTATACTCCTCACGTATCTGCACAGTCTTGGAGATAGCCTCCTTGTAACTGACCTGCGGACGACCCTGGTTACACTCCACGCCGAACTCCCGCTTGAGACGGTCAACTATTATGTCAAGGTGAAGTTCACCCATTCCCGAAATCAGCGTCTGGCCTGAATCCTCATCCACCTTGACAGTGAACGTGGGATCCTCTTCGGCAAGACGCGCCAGTCCGTCAGCAAGCTTGCTCATGTCCTTCTCGGTCTTGGGCTCCACAGCAATACTGATCACAGGATCCGGGAAGTCCATGCTTTCCAGAACCACGGGTGCGTCCTCGTCACAAAGGGTATCGCCTGTACGGATATCCTTCAGCGCCACCACAGCACCTATGTCGCCGGCAGACACCTCATCCACCTGTATCTGTTTCTTGGAATACATCTGGAAGAGACGGCTCACGCGCTCCTTCTTGCCCGAACGGGAATTGAAGATATAGCTGCCGGCTGTCACTTTTCCGGAATATACCCTGAAGAAAATCAGACGGCCCACATAAGGATCGACGGCTATCTTGAATGCAAGCGCAGCTGTCTTTTCATCCGATGAGGGCTTGCGGTGGGTCTCCTTGTCGGTGCCGGGAATGAAACCTGTCACACCGTCCGCATCGATAGGCGACGGAAGGAAAGCGCACACATAGTCGAGCAAAGGCTGTACACCCTTGTTGCGGAATGAAGAGCCGCACACCACGGGAACCAGTTTCTGTGCTATGGTACCTTTGCGGACAGCACGCAGAATATCCTCCTGAGTGATTGCAGAGGCATCGTCAAGATACTTCTCCATCATCACGTCATCGAATTCAGCAACGTTATCCACAAGGTTGTCATGCCACTGCTGAGCATCATCCGTCATTCCGGCGGGAATCTCCTCCTCGGAATACTCGGCACCCAATGATTCGTCATGCCAGTAGATGGCCTTCATTTTAATAAGGTCTATTACACCTTTGAAAGTCTCCTCCTGTCCTATAGGTATTTCTACCGGACAGGCGTTGGCCTTGAGCATGTCATGCATCTGGTTCACAACTCCGAAGAAATCGGCGCCGGAACGGTCCATCTTGTTGACGTATCCTATCCTGGGAACACCGTACTTGTTGGCCTGGTGCCACACGGTCTCAGACTGAGGCTGCACTCCGCCAACTGCGCAGAACACGGCGACAGCCCCGTCAAGGACTCTCAGGGAGCGCTCTACCTCAGCCGTGAAATCAACGTGTCCCGGAGTGTCAATCAGATTGATCTTATAAGTCTTGTCATTCCACTTCCAATGGGTGGTGACGGCTGCCGATGTGATTGTGATGCCTCTCTCCTGCTCCTGCACCATCCAGTCCATGGTAGCGGAACCGTCATGGACCTCACCTATTTTATGTGTGAGGCCCGTGTAGTACAGGATACGCTCGGAAGTCGTAGTCTTTCCGGCATCGATGTGGGCCATGATGCCGATGTTCCTGGTTAGATGTAAATCCTGATCTGACATGCAGTACAATTAGAATCTGAAGTGTGCAAATGCCCTGTTGGCCTCGGCCATACGATGCATGTCCTCCTTGCGCTTGAATGCGCCGCCGGCATTGTTGAATGCGTCAACTATCTCAGCCGAAAGCTTGTCGGACATGGACTTTCCGCCACGCTTGCGGGCGTAAGAAATGAGGTTCTTCATCGAAATGGACTCCTTGCGGTCAGCACGGATTTCGGTCGGGACCTGGAATGTGGCACCACCTATACGGCGTGACTTCACCTCCACCTGGGGAGTGACGTTGTCAAGAGCCTTCTTCCAAATCTCAAGGGCAGACATCTCCTCGTTGGGAAGTTTTGCCTTAACCTTATCCAAACTCTCGTAGAAAATCTCGAATGATGTGTTCTTCTTTCCATCATACATGAGATGGTTGACGAACTTGGTCACTGCAACGTCGCCGAATACCGGATCCGGAAGGATAACGCGCTTCTTTGGTTTTGCTTTTCTCATTTTTCAAAAATCTTGTTTCGTTCAGGTTGTCTTCTCTGATTCTTCAACATCCACGCCTGGACGTTTACTCAACCTTCTCAACAGACCAAAACTTTGTTATTGAACTTTCTGATTACTTCTTGGCGGCTTTAGGACGTTTTGCACCATACTTGGAACGTCTCTGCAGACGTCCGCTTACACCTGCGGTATCAAGAGTGCCGCGGATGATGTGATAACGGACACCCGGAAGGTCCTTTACACGGCCTCCGCGAACGAGCACGATTGAGTGCTCCTGCAGGTTGTGACCTTCACCCGGGATATAGGAGTTGACCTCCTTCTGGTTGGTCAGACGGACACGTGCAACCTTTCTCATGGCTGAGTTAGGTTTCTTGGGTGTCGTTGTGTAAACTCTCACGCAAACGCCCCTTCTCTGGGGGCAGGAATCAAGGGCCGGTGACTTGCTCTTGTCAACCAGGACCTGACGTCCCTTGCGCACTAACTGCTGAATTGTTGGCATGTTTGTACTTTTTAATTATTATATTATAAATAGTAAATCCGAAATTTTGGCGTGCAAAGATACGGCATTTATTTTATAACGCAAGCGAAACACATTCATTTTTGGGCATTTTAGCCTAAAAAAAGCAAAAAAACAGGCGGATTGCCACAAGACAACCCGTCTGTTTGCTCCGGAAACCGGAATAAACCGCGAGAGAAGGAATCAGGCCTCCCCGTGGAAATCGGTTATGGGAGGCATATATGTCCCCTTCTGTCCCTTCATCTCAATCTTGCCGAATGAGTTCTCGTATTTGGCCACATTGTCCTGAAGTGCCCCGAGAAGTCTTTTGGCATGCTCCGGTGACATGATGACACGGGACTTGACCTGAGCCTTGGCCATGCCCGGCAATATGCTTATGAAGTCCATGACGAATTCCGATGAGGAATGGGTGATCATGGCAAGATTGGAATAGACGCCCTGTGCCGTCTCCTCCTTAAGTTCAATCTGAAGCTGTTTCTGTCCGTTCTGTTCCATATAGTATTTCTTTATCCGGATGCGAAGTTAACCCTTTTGACCGACACCTCAAAACCTGACGGCAAACAATTGCATAATATCTTCCTGACAAGTTCGAAATAATTAGAATTTTTCTTACATTATCATTTTTTGGGAACAGCCAATTTTTTTGCAGCATGATATTGTTTATTTGAGTTGAATTTACTACATTTGTTAATACATATACGCAACTGGGCAGTATATGCCGTGTTCACTTAAAAAAATGACAAATTACTGACTTAACACTTATTAAAATGCCAAATTACAAAGAAAACGGAAGCAGAGCGTACCTGTACGGCATCTGCGCGGTAGCCGTAATAGGAGGTCTCCTGTTCGGTTACGACACCGCTGTGATTTCAGGAGCCGAACAGGCCTTACAGAAATTTTTCGCCAGCGGATTAGGAGATTTTTATACAACCAGCATCCACGGGTTCGTAGTGTCGTCGGCTTTGATAGGCTGTATCATCGGAGGCTTGATTTCCGGCCTGATGGCAACACGGTTAGGCCGGAGGAACGCACTTATCCTGGCATCCATTTTCTTCTTCCTCTCAGCACTGGGAAGCTACATGCCGGAGTTCCTTTTCCGTCCGGGATTCGAATTCTTCAAGCCCGGCGAGGCCACCAAGGGTCTTATGTGGGCATTCATACTCTACCGTGTCCTCGGAGGTATTGGCGTCGGAATGGCATCGGCTATCTGCCCGATGTACATAGCAGAGGTCGCGCCCGCAAACATACGCGGGACACTCGTATCATGCAACCAGTTCGCAATCATATTCGGACAGCTGGTGGTCTATTTCATCAACTTCCTGATCCGCAGCGGACTTGCTGACACTCCTGAACTCATCCAGGCTGCCATGGTGGACATAGGCTGGCGTAAGATGTTCGTGAGCGAGGCATTCCCGGCAGGCACATTCGGACTGCTCCTGCTGCTCGTTCCCAAGACTCCGCGCTACCTTGTCATGAGAGGCAACACCCAGAAAGCGCTTGAAGTCCTTACCCGCATAAACGGAGAGGGTCGCGCACAGAGCATACTGTCAGAGATAAAGGAGACCATGATCGAAAAGAAGGAGAAAATCTTCTCATACGGCGTACTGGTCATCGTTGTAGGTGTGCTGCTCTCATTCTTCCAGCAGGCGGTAGGCATCAACGTGGTGTTGTACTATGCTCCACGCATATTCCAGAACATGGGTTCAAGCGGTGATGCGGCAATGGTGCAGACAGTTGTAATGGGCGTAGTGAACATCATATTCACGGTTCTGGCCATACTCACTGTTGACAGATGGGGACGCAAGCCTCTGCTTATCATCGGCTCTATAGGAATGGCTATCGGTATGATAGCGTTGAGCATACTGTCGTTCTGCGATGTGATAGGCGTGGCTGCGCTGGTATTCATCATTATATACACCGCCTCATTCATGATGTCGTGGGGCCCCATCTGCTGGGTTCTCATTTCCGAGATTTTCCCCAACACGATACGAGGCAATGCCGTAGCCATTGCAGTGGCCGCACAGTGGATATCGAACTACATTGTATCATCCACATTCCCTTCACTCTGCGAATGGAGCGTCGGCGGAACATATCTCATCTATGCAGCTTTCTCCATCCTCTCAGCACTGTTCGTACTCAGGATGGTTCCCGAGACCAAAGGCAAGACTCTGGAGGAGATGAGCGCTCTGTGGCGCAGCAAGATGAAAAAGTGACGGCGTCACTTTTTCATCCTGACTTTGGCGCTGGCCTTGGCTTTGACCGGCTGACGCATGCGTAATAGAAAGAGAATGACGGATTTGATCCGCCATTCTCTTTTGTTTGCATCCGGTTCAAAGAACCGCTAAAAAGCCAAAGCCAAAATCATCGAACAACTCCCTGCCTGATCAGGTACTCGGCAATCTGAACGGCGTTCAGAGCTGCGCCCTTGCGGATCTGGTCGCCTACAATCCAGAAGCACATCACATTGGGGTTAGCTATATCCTTGCGGATACGGCCTACATATACGGGATCGGTACCGGCCAGGAACAGCGGCATGGGATACTCTTTCTTTGAAGGATCGTCCATCAGTACAAGCCCCTCGCCGTTCTTGACAGCCTCACGGAACGCCTCGACCGATACCGGCTGTTCGGTCTCGGCCCAGATAGCCTCAGAGTGGCAGCGCAAGGCAGGAACGCGGACACATGTGGCACTGCACTTGATATCGTTATGGAACATCTTACGGGTCTCGTAGAACATTTTCTCCTCCTCCTTGGTGTATCCGCTCTCCTTGAACACGTCGATATGCGGAATCAGGTTGAAAGCAAGCTGATAGGCGAACTTGTTTACCGTCACCTCCTCGCCTGCCAGAGCCTGACGGTACTGTTCCTCAAGCTCCTTCATTGCGGCAGCTCCCGCACCGCTGGCAGCCTGATAGGTTGAAACCTGGACGTTCTTTACAGGCGAAAGGTCATTCAGCGCCTTTAGAGCCACTATCATCATGATAGTCGAGCAGTTAGGATTGGCTATTATTCCCTTAGGACGGACCAGGGCATCCTCGGGGTTAACTTCAGGAACGACCAGAGGGACCTGGGGATCCATACGGAAAGCGCTGGAATTGTCAATCATGATTGCACCGTACTTAGTGATGGTCTCTGCAAACTCCTCGGAAGTGCTGCCTCCTGCCGATACGAAAGCTATGTCTATACCCTTGAAATCATCGTTATGCTGGAGAAGCTTGACCTGGATCTTCTTACCCCCGTATGTATAATAAGATCCGGCACTGCGGGATGACCCGAACAAAACCAACTCGTCGAGCGGGAAATTCCGCTCTTCCAGCACGCGCAGGAACTCCTGTCCTACCGCTCCGCTGGCTCCTACAATAGCTACTCGCATATCAAAAAAATAATTATGTTGTTTTCGGCCGCAAAATTAGCTTTTCCGCATCAAACAGTGAATAAAAAAGGATATTTTTGCACCTGAATGCAGCTATATATGATTCAATTCTGCATATTATTGCACAAACAATGATAAAAATGATTGAACTCGACAATATCACCAAGAGTTTCGGCAACCTGAATGTACTGAAGGGAGTCAGTCTTAATGTAAACAAGGGAGAGATACTGAGTATTACAGGGCCGAGCGGAGCGGGAAAGACCACCCTCCTTCAGATAATGGGTTCCCTTGACCGTCCTGACTCAGGCAAGGTCCTTTATGACGGCACCGACATCACCACACTCTCAGAGAAGGAGCTCGCTGCATTCAGGAACCGCCACATCGGGTTCGTGTTTCAGTTCCACCAGCTGCTGCCGGAATTCACAGCCATGGAAAACATCATGATTCCACTGCTTATCGCCGGCAGG
The DNA here is from genome assembly GCA_017651315.1 of Bacteroidaceae bacterium. Lineage (GTDB taxonomy): Bacteria > Bacteroidota > Bacteroidia > Bacteroidales > Bacteroidaceae > Colenecus. The sequence goes on along the minus strand of JAGCDE010000026.1, from coordinate 13,010 downwards.
AGCATGCATGATTCCAAAGAGAGGGCCATGGAACTGCTGGATATCCTGGGACTGACAGAGAGAGCTACTCATAAGCCGAGCGAACTCTCAGGCGGTGAGAAACAGCGGATTGCTGTAGCGCGCGCATTGGCCAACAACCCCGATGTCATACTGGCAGATGAACCGTCAGGCAGCCTTGATTCAAAGAACAAGGAGGAACTTCACAAACTGTTTTTCAGGCTGAGGGACATGATGGGGCAAACCATAGTCACAGTTACCCATGACGAGTCTTTAGCAGGACTTGCAGACCGCCGCATCAACATCATCGACGGCCGTCTGGAATAAGAGTCTGTGCACAGATTCCAAGAATCAGACTACCACTTGGTGAATGAGAGTCTGGTCTTGCCTCCGGTGAGAACCAACTTGCTTCCTGTCAGAGTGCTCACCTGGAAACGTTCCGTTCTGGAACCGAGTCCCATCCGCCTGAGTTCGGTATCAAGATTCTCCACGTCACCGCACATAGAGAAATCCAGTGTCAGGATATCGCCATCGTCCGTCAACACCCCCAAAGCCTGGAAATAGCTGTTCCTGTTGTCAAGCTCCACAAGGTCACGCGCAAAACTGAACCAGCAGCCGCTCCTTTTCTCTATGCCTGCGTCATTGCCGTCAAAGTCCTTCCCGTCAAGATATTCCACACTGTCGAGCCTCCACATGAAGTCCAGCTTGTCATTGTGGAACACGTTCTCGCACGAGAGCAGCAGCACTGCCGACACCACTATCAGCATAATGCGGAAATGTTTTCTTACAGGATACTCCATAGACGTGATATTGACAGCATTACACCTTTGTTACCATTACCCATAGGGGTTCCCTTGCCGGAATCCAGGCCAAGCGAGAGTCTGAACCTCCAGCCATACGTGCCGTACGGAAGCCATGTCCCCTCAACAAGGTATGACGTGAGCCGCCCCACCTCATTGTAGGGATCCTCGTAGGTTCCCCAGTGTCTTGAGGTGGTGACCATGATCCTGTAATCAATACAGGAGCCTATCCCGCCGTCTATCCCCGCATGGAACATGAGCAGGCGGTTACTCTTGAAACGCTGGTCATCATCGCTGTTATACACAGGCGACACCAGCACCGGATTACCTATGGCATACCCCCAGTGACTGTATGAATCATACAGCTCGTGCGTATAGAATCCGTCCCTGCCGTCAACACCCTCGACCACCGCTACAAGAGGATTCCTATAGACAGGACCGCTCTGCCCCCTCGTGTTGAGGACCTCAAGCACCACATCACGGACAGGAGACTCTTCCGGAAGGTTCAGTTCTATTCCATAGAGTCCGTCGAACCAGTTGCGGCGGAAGCCATAGAACACAAAATCCCTCTCACCTGTCATGTCACTCTTGTACTCTATGCCGAGCATGCCGGAGTGGTCCTCATAGAAATGCTCGTAATAGGCTCTGAGACCGAACTTTTCACCCAGATAATCCAAAGAGAGATGCCAGCTGCCCAATGAGTTGCCGTTCTCCTTGGTCTGGCCGCCAACATCATTGAAAGGAAGCAGGATATCCCGATAGGCACGGAGGTCACTCGGGAGGCGGTACTCCTCCAGCACCTCCTCATTGGCCATAAGCTTGCGGTTGTGCATTGTTCCACCGAACTGGGAATACATTTCAAGTCCCAATGTAACGTGTATTGGCGAACGGCCGATATCGCCGAACCGCAGGAAACCCGCCTTGCTGTGATAGAGCAGGCGGTCCGTATAAGGCGTATCAGGATTGCGGCCTCTCCACTTGCTGTCAGTAAATTTTCCATACGACACATGACCTTTTACAGAAAACCATCCTCCAAGAATAGGAATCCGTGTATATTCAGGCAATTCCAGGCGGACTTGCGGGACAGGCCGGCTGTTTCCTGACCAGGTAAGGCCGCCGGAGCTCAGATTACGGTTCTTGAGTTCTCCCCAAAGTTCCTTAGGGCCCATGGAGAGTCCCATCCATTTGTAACTGAGATCCACATATAGCTGATGGATGAAAAAATCCGACTGCAGACCGGTGGCAACACCCAAGTCCATACCATAACCTACCCCGAACCTGCTTGGCAAGACCATACCGCCAAGTGTGGCAAGACGGAAATAACCGCTGCTATTCTCAGTTGAGCCGAGTCCATGGCGGTTTGAAGTGAGCCAGAACGGAGCATAGTCACCCTTCCCGAGAGTTCCGGAAGTCTCGAACCGGAAATTCAAGGTACTCTCCATCCCTGCATCGGAACCTGTCCGGGCAGCGTCAGACGGATTCACGGTAACTGGCAGAAACAGGGATAAAAGCAGCAACGTCAGGCTTCTGTATCTGTTCTTTTCCATTTTCAGTATTTATCGGAATCCATTATATCTATACATTTCCTCAGGCTGTCGGTCCAGTAGGGCACCGGACGGCCGAAAGTCTTCCGGTATTTTGTCTTGTCCAGAACGGAATAGTTCGGACGACGAACCTTGCTGGGGAACTCACTTGAATGACATGGTGAAATGGAACACGCATCATTCCCGCTCATACGTGCTATGGCAAGCGCAAAATCATACCAGCTGCATACACCTTCATTACTGTAATGATAAATCCCCTCCTTCCCTCGGGAACGGTCATTTTCCACAATGTCATATATGGCGGAAGCAAGGTCCGCGGCATAGGTGGGGGAACCTACCTGGTCAAACACCACATTAAGGTTATCACGCTCGGATGTGAGACGGCGCATGGTCTTCACGAAATTATTACCGAACGGGCTGTATAGCCATGCTGTCCTGAACAATATGGAACGGCATCCGCTCCCTGCAACTGCATTCTCACCGGCAAGTTTCGTTCTGCCGTATGCTCCGAGAGGGGAAGTGGGCATATCCTCAGTGTAAGGTATGCATCCATCGCCACGGAACACGTAGTCGGTGGAAACGTGGATGAGCAGAGCATCCCTTGCAGCTGCTGCACCGGCCAATATGCCGGGCGCAACCGCATTTATCAGGAATGCGGTATCCTCATCATCCTCCGCCTTATCCACATTCGTGTAGGCGGCACAGTTCACTATGCAGTCAACCGACCACCCGGAACAGGCACGTTCCACAGCATCCCTGTCAGTAATGTCAAGCCGGATTGTCTCCAAGCCCTCAGGCATAGTAACATCGGTGAAAATCCACCTATGAACCGACCGTACGGCAAGCCCGCGCATCTCGCGGCCCAGCTGGCCGTTGCTTCCTGTAACGAGAATATTCATGGTCAATATATGAACGGTGAGTCAAAATCCCGGAACAGTGGATGGTGTGAATCCTTCTCGCTGAGAATCACATCCTCAAGCGGCAGTTGCCAGTCTATGCCCAGATCCGGGTCGTTCCATGCTATCGCGCCCTCGCTCTGTGGGGCGTAGTAGTTGTCGCATTTGTACTGGAAAATAACATCATCACTCAGGACCGAGAAGCCGTGAGCCATCCCGCGGGGCAGGAACAGAGTCCTGTGATTTTCGGCGGAGAGTTCCACGGACACACTGCGTCCGTATGTAGGCGAGCCCTTCCTTATGTCAACAGCCACATCAAGCACCCTTCCCGTAGCCACCCTCACCAGCTTGCTCTGGGCATACGGGGGCCTTTGGAAATGGAGTCCACGCAAAACTCCGTACCGGCTGCGGCTCTCATTGTCCTGGACGAACACGATTCCGCTGTCTCCGGAGTACTGCGGGCTGATACCGCCATCGGCCGATGCATGCAGCACCTGGCAGACAACCCCCGCATCGAACTCCCTCTGTGAGAACGATTCGAAGAAATATCCGCGCGAATCCCCAAACACCTTCGGCTCTATGATAACCAATCCCGGAATATCTGTCTGTATGAAATCCATCCTACTGTAATCTAACAATGCCCAAAGATAGCACAATACCTTCAGACTACAAAAAAGCGGCAGCCCTGAAACAAGGCTGCCGCTCCTGATTCCTGTAAGATTCAGGCGTTTGTCCTCTTCTCGCGGATACGGGCCTTCTTACCTGTGAGATTGCGCAGATAATAGAGCTTGGCACGACGGACCTTACCTATCTTGTTGACCTCGATGCTGTCGATAGCAGGTGAACTGATGGGGAAAATTCTCTCCACACCCACTGTTCCCGACATCTTGCGGACAGTGAAACGGCGGTTGTCGCCGTGACCGCAAATCTTAATAACCACACCGCGGTAGAGCTGTACACGCTCCTTGTTACCTTCCACAATACGATAAGCTACAGTCACTGTATCACCTGACTTGAATTTAGGGAACTTTCCCTCTTTACCTGTAGCAAATGCCTCCTCGGCAATCTTGATTAAATCCATTTCTGTTCAAAATGTAGGTTTCTGATAGCCCAGCGCGACATATCGAGTTACTCTTCCTTGACAGCGATCGCGTTTAGCGGCGCAAAGATACATCTTTTTGGCTATCCGGCAAAAAAAATCACTCAAAATACAAAGTCAGCACTATCATCCGGCTGTTCGCCTCCTGTAGTGAGTTTGAGTATTTGAGCATGGACTCGTCCTTCAGGTCCGTCCTGTTCCTAACCAGAATGTCATTAAGCCCGAAACAGAATTTGAGCTCCGGTATCATCTTGAAGAAGGGATAATACAGGTCCACTCCCATGCCGACCTCAAAGAAGAGGTCACCCTTCCTTATGAGCAGTTCGTGGCCTTTCTTGACGGTAATATCAGCAGTCGGAGCAAGTCCGGTCACGAAATAGGGACGGTAGTTGTTGAACCGCAGACCGCTTATCTTCATGTCAATGGGAAAACTAAGGAGTGTTGACTTTACGAACTGCTCCTGCGTACGTCCCGAAAACTGTTCACGGAACACCACCTTCCTGTCACCGAAATGCATGGTGGGAATCAGTCTGAACGAAATGATTTCAGTGGCCTTTATCTCACCCAGGATACCCACGCTGAAACCGGGAATATACTCAGGGACATCAGCGTACCACGTCTCCAGGGTTCCTCCTTCCGTTATGGTGTAGGTCCCGTTGTTGGCCAGCCACATGTCCTGCACATTGAGTCCGACCAGAAAACCGTAATGCCACACCCGGTCGTCCAGGAACGGCCGGTTCTGGATCTTACGCTCCTGAGCTCCCAATGTATCCCACTGCATTAAGGCGGGAGTCAGTGCAAAAGCCACGGACAGGATGTGCGCAATAACTCTTCTCACAAGATTAATAACGTGAGAGCCGTTGATATATTGCACCGTCTCACGCCATACAGTCCACACATTACACCAGCTTTTCCAAAAAACAGAAGCTCACTTTTTGGAGGATAGAATAAAAACACTACTTTTGCACCCACAACACAAACCAAAACGAAAAAGAACTATGGCATACGTTATCAGTGACGACTGCATCGCATGCGGAACCTGCATCGATGAGTGCCCGTCAGAGGCTATCTCCGAGGGCGATAAGTACTCTATCAACCCTGACCTGTGCGTAGATTGCGGCACTTGCGCCGGAGTCTGCCCGTCAGAGGCTATCCACCCGGGGGAATAACCCCGTGGCAACCACATAAAGCGAGGGTTCCTGTCCTTCAGGAACCCTCGCTTTTTCTATCAGGCAGTGATATCACCACCCATCATGCCGCAATTATTCCAGAGCGGCCAGTGCCTTCTTCACGCGACGGAAAGCCTCAACTATCTTCTCCTCACTGGTAGCGTAGCTGAAACGGATACACTCCGGTGAGCCGAAAGCAGTTCCTCCCACAGTAGCCACATGACCCACCTCAAGCAGATACATGGCAAGATCCTCGGCGCTGTTTATCACCTTGTCCCCATACCTCTTGCCGAAGTACGAATCGCATTTGGGAAAGAGATAGAACGCACCCTGAGGATTATTCACCTCAAAACCGGGAACCTCCTTTGCAAGGGATACAATCAGGTCCCTGCGCTTCTGGAACACCTGACGCATCTTCTCCACATCGTCCTGCGGGCCATCGAAAGCCACCTGGGCGGCCTTCTGCGCCACCGAGCATGTTCCGCTCGTATATTGGCCCTGAAGCTTGTTACAGGCCTTCACCAGCCACTCGGGACCAGCCATGAAGCCGATACGCCAGCCGGTCATCGCGTAAGCCTTGGAAACGCCGTTGATCACAGCTATACGGTCCTTGTCCACGAACTGTGCCAGACTCTGGTGTCCGCCAATAAAATTGATATGCTCGTAAATCTCATCGGACACGATGAAGACGTCGGGATATCCGGCAAGCATCTTCCCTATCGACTCAAGCTCCTCCCTGCTATACACTGAACCGGTTGGATTGGAGGGGGAACATATCATCATGGCTTTAGTCCTTGGGGTGATGGCAGCCTCAATCTGGGCGGCGGTAACCTTGAAATCCTGGTCTATGCCGGCCTTGATTACCACAGGGACACCTCCGGCCAGCTTGACCATCTCGGGATAGCTCACCCAGCAGGGTGAAGGCAGCAGCACCTCGTCGCCGGGATTGACTATTGCCATTATCACATTGCAGAGAGACTGCTTGGCACCAGTGGAGACCAGTATCTCTGCGGGGGTATAATCAAGGTTGTTCTCGCGTTTCAGCTTGTCGCTGCAAGCCTTCCGCAGCCACATATAGCCCGGCACCGGTGAATACTTGGAATAGTTGGCCTCCACTGCCTCGATAGCCGCCTTCTTTACATAGTCAGGGGTATTGAAGTCCGGTTCGCCCACACTCATGTTCACCACATCGACACCCTGTGCCGACAGTTCATTACTCTTCTGCATCATGGCGAAAGTGGCCGATGCTGCAAGCCTTGAAACACGGTCAGAAATCTGTCCCATCATCTTATCCTTTTATCTGTTTGTTTTTTGAATATTCCGTCAATCTCTCCGCCACGGATGACACCTCCGCAGTCTGGCGCTTTATCTTGCGTGAAAACAGCCAGGCCCTCAGGTAGAACAGCAGCCCTATTGGGAACACAATGCCCACCAGTCTGTTGGCCCACTCCTTACCGAAAGGACTCTGAACGCCGTAAGTCTGTATTATGGGGAAACCGTTCAGTATGTCCAGCACCACACGGTCGCGGCTGTTCCCCAAATCTGTCACCAGTTCCTCCAGCTCGCCGTTCATACTCTCCAGAGAGGAAGTATCCACCCCGCTGAAGAAAAGGCCAGTATAATCAGGCCTCCTGTTGAGAAGGACGGAAGAGTTGAGCGACACCGCATTGGCCCTGATACGTTCCAACAAGCCCTTACACCTGTTCACGTCCGGGTCCTCTATCACCACATCCTTGCGGACAATGTTCCTCTTCTGTCTGGAACCGAACCAGTAGCGCAGGAACTCCGTCACAACATCCATCTGGAACAACGTGGAGTCCTTGTTGGCCTTAGCAGTAAGGAACACGCTGAGAGGCGCCAGGACTATGGTGCTGAGCCAGCAACCCACGATACTCCATTCCCCCTCACGGTACATCTTCTCTCCCGACACCTGGGTGATGTAATAGAGTATGAACGTCATGACCGATATTATGACCGGCACGCCTAGTCCGCCCTTGCGGATGATTGCGCCGAGAGGAGCTCCTATGAAGAAGAATATCAGTATGGAGAGTGACAGGGAGAGTTTCTTCATCCACTGCATCCAGTGCTTTCTTATCGTCTTGTCCTGGTCAAACATGGAGCGTCCCTTTATGTTCAGCTCGCTCTGCTGGCCCTGAATCTTTGACCTCATGGAGCTGAGCACGTCCACTTGGGTGGCACGGCTCGCTACCGCGAACACACTGTCGGCACTGATTACCTTCGAAGACATTTCACTGTATTTGACAGAATCAGCACCGGAAAGACGGTATGTGCTCATGGCCTGCCAGTATTCGGCAAGATTTCCGACACCTATACTGTCCTGCAATGCCGAGAGCGAATCTATGGAGTGCATTATCTGGGACATGTTCTTGCTGCCCACCTGCGATGACATTATCCCTGCCCCGAACTCCTGGAAATCCGAGTCGAACGAGACCAGAATGTGTTTTTCCCGGAACGACTCCCTGCGGTAGGGCTGGCCCTTGCTATCGACATCGTTGTCCTGGCTGAACTGTTCTCCATTGTAAAGGTGCATGTACAGGAACTGCTTGTCGGCTGTCGTCTCCAGCATGGCCGAATCCGAAACAATCACGGTCAGATTCTCATATCCTTTACTCAAATTATATATTATCACGTTTGAGAGGACACCGGTTTCAGGATTCTTGTGCTTGGCGTACATGTTATAACCCGGAATCAGTCCATAGAAAACCCCTTCGGGAATCTCAAGTTCAGGGTTCTTATGCATTATGGAATAACCCAGCGCACTGAATTTGGCCGATGCCTTTGGCCCCACTACATTCTGGAAATAGAAAGACATCCCGGCCAGACAGCAACAGAAAATGATAAGGGGTCTCATTATCCGCAGGAGCGATATACCGGCCGTTTTCATGGCAAGCAGCTCAAACCTCTCTCCGAAATTACCGAAAGTGATGAGCGATGCCATCAGGACACCAAGCGGGAGTGCCTCCGGAACAAGCATGACCGATGACAGATAGAAGAACTTGGCCAGCACCCCGAGCGTGAACCCCTTGCCCACCAGATCCTCCACCCAGCGCCACAGGATGTTCATCAGAAGGACGAAAAGGCAGATGAAGAATGCCGCCGCAAAAAGCAGCAGAAAACTCCTCAGGATAAATATGTCAAGCCTTTTTGGTCTCATACCCTGCAACCGCACTCTGAACCAAGTTGCAAAGGTAGCGCAAAATCAGGAAAAAAAGGAAAGAAAATATTATAAGGAATGCTAAACAGGAAATACACTCCTGTCACAGTCCGCAACGCCTCAACGCATCAATCGATGAGTCCCAAAGACTCTTCACATCGTCCTCGGAACCATGTTCTCCGAAATCGGTTATCTCCAAGGAGTAGTTCGATGTCAGGTCGTTCTTCAGGATACGTATTTCAAAGAATGTACCGGGAGCCTCGTCCGTCCAGCGGAAACGCACGTATGTGTTCTGACGGCAGTTGATCAGCTCCGCCTCGCGGGCCTCGCTTTTTCCCCAACGGAAGTTGTATCTCTTACCGGCCACGCTCACCCCGTCGGCAAACCAGGCAGACAGTCCGGGACCAGTGGCTATAGCCTCCCATATCATTGGTACAGACTGTGAACTCAGCTCATACTCGAAAACATACTTAATCATATCTGTAGCCATAAGCGTAATCAGTTTTGCGGCAGAGTCAAACATACATGATTGCCATACTGCCCGAGTCAGTATTGCAAAGAAATATTAAAAAAAGGTATTATGCAAGCAAAACCCCAATAATCTTGTTTGAATTTGTTAACAGAACAACGGAGAGAGGATTATTCAAAAACAGCAAAAATATATGGGCAAATATGTTGGCGGATCCAAAAAAGGATTGTACCTTTGCACCCGCTTAAGTCAAGTGATGGCGGGATAGCTCAGCTGGTTAGAGCGCATGATTCATAATCATGAGGTCCCCGGTTCAATCCCGGGTCCCGCTACGAAAAGAAGGAGAGAAGCCGACACTTCTCTCCTTTTTCTTCCGTAACCGAGGCTTAGTTCCCCTGTAAAGCGGATTTCATCACATTTCTCATCATTTCGATAGGATCAGGGCCTTTCTCATCCTTCCGTCCGGCATACGGATTATGTGGAGGCCAGGAGCATCGGAAGATATCAACCGGCCGTCTGTTCCGTAATGGAATTCATTAAAGCTAGACTGCATTGATTCAACCTTTATCTCTGGAGTATCGACAGTATTATCGTCCTCAAGAGGGATTCTGTAAAGTGTGTTATCTGCATCTGAGAAAACATAAAGACAACCCTCCTTTGAGTAAGAGATACCTATCGGGGAATTAAGTCCATCCAGACCGGATATCTCTTTCTTTACTCCGCTCACCAAAGAATATTCCGATATCCTTGCTTCACGGCCGGATTTCGTTTTTCCCTGTAGCACATATATATTGTCACCGCCTATTGTAAAGCCATATACCTCGACGCAAAACAACACATTTGAATCATCGGAATATCTATGGATGGCATCGTTGCTTTCAGAGGACCTGATGTCTCCCCTATAGTAATAAAAATCATTTTCATACCACCCGATATATCTGTAATAATCCCGAATAAAGTAAACCGATGTACTCGCAACTGTATCTTTTTCCTGATTAATGATTGTCAGGCCGGGATCGTTTCTGTAATAATAGCAGAAATCATCATTCACAGTGCAACCATAAAAGATATCCGATGAATCAGAGCTGATTATCCCACTGTCCATATTGACTTTATACATAAGAGTGTCTGGTGTGAAGAAATAAAACAGTTTCTCACTGTCGTCATAACTGAAGCTAACTACGTCTATTCCATCAAGAGAGAACAACGGCTCATAAACCGGAGTGCTGTTCTCCTCAACCAATCCGGACTTGGATATGGCATAAACATCTGATTCGGCGTAAATCAGAAGTTTGTCATCATATTGCTTAAAATCATACACACCTTCATTTCTCATCTTTTGGGGTAATGTATGCGGAATATTCCATGTTTTACCTCCATCAGTGGAACACATAACTTCGTTCCCGTATCCACACCCAGCCATATAAATTATGTCGCTGTTCACGTTGTCATAAACGGTATATACCCAGCTGGCTTCAAAAAGTTCACTTTCTTTCCTATTCAATAGTACATTCTCCCATGTATTCCCGTTATCGGTCGATATGAACACTTTGCCCATTGCGCCACCGGCTATCCATACGTCCGGGTCAGTAGGATTAAATGCAATGGAGCCTACATGGTTATCACCCATACCGGGTTCTATATATCTCCATGTCTGCCCACCATCATAGCTGATGAATATATATGGCTGGTAAAAACTCCCTGTTCCGCATTCGTAGATAATGTCCGGATTTGAGCGGTGGTATCCGATACTAGTGGAATAACTGTTATTTATAAGTTTCTTCCAGGTCTGCCCGAAGTCGGAAGACTGGAATAACCCCATAGAGCCTGAAACCAGCAACGTGTTAGGGTCAGTAGGATGCTGCACCAGGTGTTTCAGGAACTGCTCTTTTCTGAACGAATCCGGAGTAATGTCCTCGTATGTCTTTCCCCCGTCATGGGACAGGAGCAGATATTTGCCGTCCGTCCTTTTTATCAAAGCTATTATATCGTCCCCTTTGCGGACATAATCCTGGACAGGGACAGCGTCGAACCCCTCCAGTTGCCAGGAACTGTCTAACTGGGATAAAGATTTGGAATAAATGCCTTGACTGGTGCAAACGTATAGTATATCATCCTCTATATGCATACGCTGAAAAGTATTGATGCCTAATGACTCACACTTGTCAACACCCAGGCCAAGAGGGGTGAACAGTTGAGCATGTGTTGCAATGTTGCTTAACAGAAGCGAGACAGAGACAAACGCTTTTAATATATTATTCCGTTGCATGACTGATGGTTATTATATCGTCTATTGGTTTTCAATTTTGAGTGTTGTACCTGCTGGCACATAGGTGGAGTTTTTTATTTGTACGACCCCCGCTTCCAATGTGATATCACCTTGACCAAGCACAACATCTCCTTGCTCTTTTCTGTCAGTAACATCTTTTCCCACATATATATTGTCTGCTGTAATTGTTCTTGTCCCAGTGATGGTTTCATTCTTCAATATCACACCTGATTGTTGTTCTTTCAGTGAAAGGATTCGGGCTGTTCTGGTAAAGGGCCGTATTAAGCACCGGAACATCTGGTCCATCAGACTGTTCCGTCAGGACAGAACCGCGTGTCTGGGCATGACCGGCACCTTTCTTCACATCATCAAGGATATATTGCGGAGCACACATGTATTAGTACGCGGATTGGGGACCTCACATTTCAAGTGTGTTGTTGACCCATTTCTCATCCATCATGTTTGCCTTCAGTCCTCCGGTAACACTGTTCAGCATCTCATCCAGGTCAAAGGTCAGGGAATACTTGTTCATCCTGTACACTTCAAGGTTACTCTTGGAATAGAGAGCAACCACTGTTCCGTCGGGATACTCGTAATCGATGTTTATCCAACAGGGACTCCAGCAGTTGTTTTTCATGCCGTAATCATCAAGGCCGAAGGGGATATTCGGCATCTCAAGCTCAACATCCAAGCTGCTTTGAGAGCTGGTAAGCGTGAATATGTTCAGCTCGTTCTGGACTGCCGCCTCATAACTGTTAACCGTATAGCTGCCATGATAGACATGAACCTTACCCTCTTTCAGGTTCTCGACAGTAACAGCCAGACCGAACATGCAGCTGTACAGATTCACGTCAATCGTCACATCCTCATCGGCAGTGAAAAATTTGCCGCCACTGAACAAAGGAACGTCACTGAACAGCTTGTTCACCGGCTTGCCCTTCCTCTGGCCTATGCCACGGGTTGCGGAGACCAGCTCAACAGAGGTACCGTAATAAATGCCATGTCCTAATTGAGGGGACTCTTTATATGTACCGCCGCCTAAGACATATACACCATCACTACTGAACGGAGCGCCATAATAGCCATTCTCATTCTCAATGATATCCTTGGCGTCGGGAACAAAAACAACGCTCACATCGTATTTACTGCCCTTGACCAGTTTGAATGTCTGGCTTGACAGATCATCGGTAACCCAGCAGGCGTAACTGTCAAATACCAACGGGCCACGGTTCTTTATCTGTACGCCATAAAGGCCCTCACCGGGAGCGGACTTCGTTATGGGCGAAACGGAGAGTTCCAGATTGTTAGCCTGGAAACGGACCTCGACATACTCCTCTTCCTGAGGACCTACGCCTTTTTCATTATCGCACGAAAAGAGCGAAAAGGACACCGCTGCTACCGCGGTCAAAACAATTAGGCTTTTTCTCATAATTCCATTTTTTAAAGGTTATAAAAAAGTTTGAAATATGTATTCGTTCCTGTTAGGTAGCCAGGCTTTTCAGGCTTGGTTTCCGAGTGTAAAATTATTGGTTATACCACCTATTCCGTATGCTTTTTTGTGCTATTTTCAGAATTCCCCACCACATAGCCGG
>JAGCDE010000025.1 GCA_017651315.1 Bacteroidaceae bacterium | reverse complement strand
AGCGCTTTTAAAAACGTCGGCGACCTGATGTCGCCACCTTGTTTTAGTTTGCTCCGCAAACGGGCCGTCCTCCGGCCGGGTAACGGCTCTTGGAGCCGTTACTATAACTGCATGTGGGAGCGTTTGTATGATTGGTCTGTGTATTTCAGTTTAAGGCGTCCTGAAAGCCGTCGGCGACCTGATGTCGCCGCCACCTCTTTTTAGTTTGCTCCGCAAACGGGCCGTCCTCCGGCCGGGTAACGTCTCTTTGAGCCGTTACTATAACTGCATGTAGGGGCAGTTGTACGATTGTTTTGTGGCTCTTTTTTTTGTGATTGTTTTGTGTTTGGCGTGTTATTTTCATATTTTTGAACTCAGGTTGGATATTTTTTAAAACTTGATACTTATGAGTGAATATGAATGGAAATTTTCCACAATAGGTGGAAAGTCCCGTGTAAACATTTCAAACGGTGAGGACATCAGACATCTTGGTGAACTTGACCAGAAGTTATGGACTGTACTGAGTAGTCCTGTGGTAGGGTTGGAGTTTGATGAGAAGACTCTCAAGATGCTGGACTCCAATAGTGATGGCAGGATTCATGTGAGTGAGGTGGTTGAGACTGCAGATTGGCTGACTTCAATCATCAACGATCCTGACCTTTTGCTCAGGAAGGAGGATTTCATACCTTTCTCTGCCTTCAACACAAAGAATCCTGACGGTGCAAGACTTCTTGCATCGGCCAGGCAGATACTTTCAAATCTTGGAATTGAGAAGGAGAGCATTTCGATTGCTGAGACCGACGACAGTGTCGCTATTTTTGCCAAGACGGCTTTGAACGGTGACGGAATAATCACTGAGCAGACTACAGATGATGAGATTCTCAAAAAAACAATTGCCCAGTGTATAGCAACATTGGGTGCAAAAACCGACCGAAGCGGACTACCGGGTATCGATTCAGACCTGATAGAGGCTTTTTATTCTGCTCTCGCTTCATACGCGGCTTGGATCAAATCAGCTGAGGACGACAGAGAGACTGTCTTCCCTTACGGTGACGGTACTGCAGAGGCATACGCAACCGTAGGTTCCATAAAGGCAAAGGTGGCCGATTATTTCATGCGTTGCAAGCTTGCAGCCTTCAGTAAGGAGAGTGCTTCGGCGCTTGATGTATCGGTCAGCCAGATTGAGGCTATCAGTGACAAGGATCTGTCTGAGTGCTATGATTTGATTTCCCAATATCCTCTGGCCGCTATTTCAGCAAACGGATACCTCCCGATTGACGAGAGGGTAAATCCGGTGTGGCAGTCAACGTTTTCCAAACTCAAGAATCTTGTATTTGACAAAGATTTCAATGGTGCAAAGGAGATTAATGAGGAACAGTGGAACTCTGTGATAGCCAGATTCGGGGCTTATGAGGCATGGCTTGGGACAAAGGCTGGAACGGAGGTAGAGGCTCTCGGACTGGATGAGGTGAAGGCAATCCTGAAGGCCGACCGCAAGGCTGATCTGCTTAAGCTTGTTGATGATGACAAGGCTCTTGAATCGGAGTCCCGCTCTATCGATGAGGTGAACAAACTTGTCCATCTGTATAGGGATTTCTATACCTTCCTGTGTAATTTTGTCACATTCAAGGATTTCTACAATCCGGAAGAGAAAGCTATTTTCCAGGCTGGACGGCTCTATATAGACGAACGTTGCTGTGAATTGTGCATCAAGGTTCCGGATATGGGGCCTCACAACGCTACCGCCGGGTTAAGCGGTATGTTTATTCTCTATTGCAACTGCGTACACAAGGTCAGCGGTGAAACGATGATTATCGCTGCCGTTATGACGGACGGCGATGTAGCTTCTCTGAGGGAAGGAAAGAACGGCCTTTTTTATGATAGGAGGGGAGAAATATGGGATGCTTCGGTTTTCAAGATAATAGAAAATCCCATCAGTATCCGTCAGGCTTTCTGGTCTCCCTACCGTAAACTCGGCAGGTTCATTGAGAAAACAATTGAGAAGAATGCTTCCGAGAAGGATGAAAAGGTTACCGGAGACATGACCACACAGGTCGCGGCGGCAGGTGAGAAGAAACAGATGTTTGATATAGGCAAGTACGCAGGTATCTTTGCTGCTATCGGAATTGCATTTGGAGCTATTATGGCAGGCATAGGTTTGATAGCGAAGAGCCTTTCAGGTTTTACTTGGTGGCAGTGGCTTATACTTATTGTGGTAATTATGCTTGTTATTTCGGGACCCGCCATGATTTTAGCTTGGCTTAAGTTGCGTAAGCGCAGCCTGTCGCCTCTGCTCAACGCCAACGGATGGGCTATCAACGCTGCAGCCAAGGTAAATATCACATTCGGTTCAACACTTACGGAAGTGAGCGATGCTCCCCGTGTGGCAGCGCCTGATCCGTTTGCCGATAAGACTCCCTGGTGGAAGAAGCTGATTTATTGGCTGATATGTCTCGGCTTGATTTGCTGGGTCTGCTATAGGACCAATCTTATCTACTCTATCACCAAGAACGATAAGTTCAAATATGAGAAGAAGGTTGAGCCAGCTCCCGCTGCTGTACCAGAAGCCGCCGAGTCCATGCTCATACTTGACGTACAGGATTTCCTGGCATAAGCTGAATGCGTCATCTTTCGTAGGTTCAGGCGTGTTGCGGCGAAGCGGATAGGCGAGTGAGAGCGGCCGGTCAGACAGGCTGTCCGCGCAGCGGTTAAAAAAGAGTTTCCCTTCCTCCGCAACAAAGACAAGAGGTCCCAAACGGGACCTCTTGTCTTTGTTGCGGAGGAAGGATTCGAACCTCCGACCTTTAGGTTATGAGCCTAACGAGCTACCTCTGCTCCACTCCGCGATGTTTTCGGTTGCAAAAGTACTACTTCCATTTTAATGTGCAAAGCTTTTTACACTAAATATCCAAAAAACTGCACAAAAAACACTACTTTTGTAACCTGAATCGAAAGATATGAAGAATAAAAAAAACAGAGAGAGGCTCATAAGTGCAGCAAAAAACCTTTTTATCAAAAAGGGATATGATGATACCACGATGAGTGACATAGCGTTGGAATCAGGTTTGAGCCGCAGGACACTATACACATATTTTGTAAGCAAAGTGGAAATCTATCAGGCTGTAATCAACTCCGAGACGGACAGGATTATCGACAAACTCACTGAGATTGCTTGCAAACCTATGAATCCCAGACAGAAAATAATAGAGTTCATTTACGGGCGTTTCATAGTGCTGAAGGAGATGGTTGACCGTAATGGCACACTTCGTTCGGAATTTTTCAGGAACGTATTCGGACTGGAGCATTTCAGGAAGGATTATGATCAGAAGGAGAAGGTTCTTTTGCAGCAGATCATAAGTGAGGGCAAGGAATCCGGAGTCTTCAATGTGACGAGTGTACGCAGGACGGCAGAGATTATCCATTATTGCATGAGAGGGTTTGAGGTCTCTTACATAAGGGGTAACCTTTGGCGTGGAAATACAAGAGAGGAGATAAGATATGAAACCCAGAAACTGATTTTCGGAGCTCTGGGATGTTGTTAAATAACTTTACAAAATGGGTGTTTTAAGCGGAAAAACGGTACTCGTTACCGGGGCGACCAGAGGAATCGGTTACGCCATGGTAAAATTATTTGCAGCCGAAGGTGCTGATGTCGCATTTATTTATGTGAACAGTGTAGAGCGTGCTGCCGAGATGGAGCAGGAACTGTCGGCTTTCGGTGTGAAGGTCAAGGGATACAGGACGGATGTGAGTGTTTATCAGGAAGCTGTTGATACCGTAAATGAGATAGTAAAGGATTTCGGACGCATAGATGTTCTGGTGAACAATGCCGGAATAACGAGGGACGGACTGATCCTGCGGATGAACGAACAGCAGTGGGATGAGGTTATTGACACTAACCTTAAATCGGCATTCAATTATATCAAGGCCTGTACTCCCCAGATGATGCGTCAGCGTTGCGGATGCATACTCACTGTGTCATCGGTGGTAGGTATTCATGGCAATGCAGGCCAGACAAACTATTCAGCATCCAAGGCAGGACTTATAGGGCTTACCAAATCAGCGGCTAAGGAGCTGGCATCTCGCGGGATTCGTGCCAACGTGATCGCTCCGGGATTCGTCTTGACCGAGATGACAGGAAAAATTCCGGAGGAGAAGCTTGCAGAGTGGTGCAGGAATATTCCTTTGCAGCGAGGCGCTTCCGTGGATGAGATAGCTAAGGCTGCACTGTTCCTGGTATCAGACCAGTCATCGTACATCACAGGTCAAGTGCTTCAGGTGGATGGAGGAATGAGCATGTAATTTTTTACTTCGGTTCAGGCGGTTAGCGATGACGGTTCTTTACGAGGACAACCATATCATCATTGTTTCGAAGGAGGCAGGAGAGATAGTGCAGGGAGATAAAACCGGCGATTCACCCCTGTCCGATACAGTGGCTGCTTATCTGAAGGAAAAGTATGCCAAACCGGGCAATGTATTCGTCGGAGTAACCCACAGGCTTGACCGTCCTGTGAGCGGGGTTGTGGTGTTTGCCAAGACCGGCAAGGCTCTTTCCCGGATGAATGCGATGTTCCGTGACGGAAAGGTGGACAAGAGGTATCTGGCCATCGTGAAGAAGAAGCCCTCCCTGAATGAAGCCGAACTGACAGGATGGATTGTCAGGAATGAAAAGCAGAACCGTTCATACGTCTATGACCATGAGGTGCCCGGCAGCAAGAAGGCTGTACTCAAGTATAGCGTGGTTGCAGCATCGGAGAGATATTGGCTGCTTGAGGTGGAGCTTGAAACGGGACGCCATCATCAGATCCGTTGCCAGCTTTCCAATATGGGTTGTCCTATAAAGGGCGATCTCAAATATGGTGCCGAACGCTCCAACCCGGACGGAAGCATTTCTCTTCATGCATACAGCGTTACGTTCGAACATCCTGTTTCACACAACACTATAAGCGTGAAAGCCCCGTTGCCGAAGGATCCGCTCTGGCAGTCGTTCTGCAAAATGATAGAGGAGTAGCCGTTGCCGCGTGTCAATTGCTCTGTACTGTCCCGGGTGCCTCATCAAGTACATACGCCTTGATTATCCTGATATCCTGCTGGGGGCGGTAGTTCTTGTCGATATGGACTCCGTTGATGGCCTCCACCACATCAAGCCCTTCGCAAACCTCACCGAATACTGTATATAGTCCGTCAAGACTGGGGGTTCCGCCTATCTTGGTATATACTTCAATCTGCTCGGGTGAATATCTGAACTCCTTACGGCTTGCCATTATCGCATCGGTCTGACGGTTGAGGGCGTTGTTTATGGAACTTATTTTCTGGTTGTTCTTCTGGTTCCGGTAGCGTATGATCTCCTCGGCACGGAACTGGGTGAGGGAATCCTTGACTGCCTGACGATATCTCTTGTTTATGACCGTCTCCTGTTTATCCAGTGCAGACCGGTTGCTTTTGGTACCGGTAACTATGTAGAACTGGCGGCTTGTGGAGAATTCAAACTGCCTGAGGCTTGCCTGACCGACCGCACCGCGCTTATGGTACATGAGTGAGGGGTTTATCTCGGATTTTATGGTGTCGGGTTCGTCCCTGACGCCAACCTCCTCTCCCGGTTTTGCATTCTTTGAGTAAGGGTCACCGCACTGAATCTTATAGCCTTTCTGGACACCGAAGAAGAGTTGACCGTCATATATTCCTTTCCTGGCTTGCCGTACCATACTATGGCGATGCAATGGCGCCTCCCTGTAGAGCTTCAGGGTGAAATTGCCCATAGTGGTCTCAAAACGGACATACTGGTCGGCGTCAAGGATGATGGTGTCACCGTCAACCTCCTCGGCAGGAGCCGCTGCTTTGTTGTCTTTACAGTTGGTGGCAAGAAGCAATGCCATCATAAGCGTAATACCAAAAATATATTTTTTCATAGTTCTGTTTTTTCTGACTGCGAATATAATGTTTTTTTGGCTAAAGCCAACGTCAACGCCAAAGTATCAAAAAATCGTGGTAAAAGTATTACCTTTGCAGATTAAAACGGAATATTAATCAAAATAGCATAATTATGAAACCTGCACTCGTTGTTCTGGCAGCCGGTATGGGCAGCCGATACGGTGGACTCAAGCAGCTTGATGCGCTGGGTCCCAGTGGTGAGACCATTATGGATTACTCTGTGTTCGATGCTATCCGCGCCGGATTCGGCAAGGTGGTGTTCATTATCCGCAAGGATTTTGAGGATGATTTCCGCCGTCTTGTGCTCAAGAAATACGAGGGTCATGTCCAGACTGAGGTGGTGTTCCAGAGCATCAATGACCTGCCCGAGGGTTTCAAATGCCCGGAGGACCGCACCAAGCCCTGGGGTACCAACCACGCTGTGCTGATGGCCAAGGATGTCATAAACGAGCCTTTCTGCGTAATCAATGCCGATGATTTCTACGGTCGTGACTGCTTTGCCGTGATGGGTAAGTTCCTGGGTTCACTGCCGGAAGGGTCAAGGAATGTCTATTCTATGGTAGGTTTCCGTGTGGCCAACACTCTGAGCGAGAACGGAAAGGTGTCACGCGGTGTTTGCGAGGTAAATGCCAGGCGTCATCTGACCACCGTAGTGGAGCGCACTGAGATAATCCGCAGGGAGAACGGTATCTGCTACAGGGACGGCGAGGATTGGGTGCGCATCGATGACAACACACCAGTATCAATGAACGTGTGGGGGTTCACTCCTGATTACATGAAATACTCCGAGGATTTCTTCAGGCAGTGGCTTAAGGCCAATATCAACACACCCAAATCAGAGTATTTCATTCCGTTGATGGTCAATGAACTGATCAACAGCGGCATTGCCACATGTGAGGTGCTGGATACCACATCCAAATGGTTCGGAGTGACATACGCTGAGGATCGTCAGGGTGTTGTAGATAAGATTGCAGAACTTGTAAAAGAGGGTGTTTATCCCGCTAAGCTGTTTGCCTGATAAGGAAGCGTGTTTTCAGTTGAAAATCTTAAGGTAGAGTTCGGGGCCCGTCCTCTGTTCCATGATGTCAGCTACGTGGTAGGTGACAAGGACCGTATTGCCCTTGTCGGCAAGAACGGCGCAGGCAAATCTACCATGCTGAAGATCATTGCCGGATTGCAGCAACCCACATCGGGCACGGTATCGGTTCCGAAGGAGATGACCATAGGGTATCTGCCTCAGGTTATGAGACTGGCCGATACCAGAACCGTGAGAGATGAGGCTGAGACCGCCTTCGAGGAGATTCATAAGCTGAAGGCTGAGGTAGAGCGCCTGAACAACCAGATGGTAGAGCGCACCGACTATGAGAGTGAGGATTATCATGCTCTGATAGACCGCTTTACCCGTGAGAGTGAGCGCTACCAGATGATGGGAGGCGGCAACTATCAGGCGGAGCTGGAGCAGGCTCTGCTGGGCTTAGGATTCCGGCGTGATGATTTTGACCGCCCTACAAGCGAGTTCAGCGGCGGCTGGCGCATGCGTATAGAGCTTGCCAAGATCCTGTTGCGTCATCCTGACGTACTGCTGCTTGACGAGCCTACCAACCACCTTGACATAGAGAGCATACAGTGGCTTGAGGAGTTCCTGGCCAGGCGCTGCAACGCGGTTATCCTGGTCAGCCATGACCGTGCGTTCATAAACAACGTGACCAACCGCACCATAGAGATTTCGTGCGGTGTGATATATGACTACAAGGTCAAGTACAGTGAGTTTGTGGAGTTGCGCAAGGAACGCCGTGAGCAGCAGTTAAGGGCATACGAGAACCAGCAGAAGGAGATTGCCGATGCCAAGGAGTTCATAGAGCGTTTCCGATACAAACCCACCAAGGCCGTTCAGGTCCAGAGCCGCATCAAAGCGTTGGAGAAGATAGTTCCAATAGAGATTGACGAGGTCGATAACAAGACCATGCGGCTCAAGTTCCCGCCTGCAATCCGCAGCGGCAACTACCCGGTCATCTGCGAGGGGGTAGCCAAGAGTTACGGTAATCATACCGTTTTCAGCGGTGTTGACCTGACTATCAAGCGCGGAGAGAAAGTGGCATTCGTAGGCCGTAACGGTGAGGGTAAGACAACTCTTGTCAAGTGCATAATGGGCGAGATCCCGTTTGACGGGACGCTGACCATAGGTCACAACATACAGATAGGCTACTATGCGCAGAATCAGGCGCAGCTGCTGGATGATGAGGTGACGGTGCATGATACGATAGACAATGTGGCTACCGGTCCCATCAGGACACGTATAAATGATATATTGGGTGCATTCATGTTCGGCGGCGAAGCCGGCCAGAAGAAGGTTAAGGTGCTTTCCGGCGGAGAGCGCAGCCGCCTTGCCATGATCCGTCTGCTGCTTACGCCAAACAACCTGCTTATACTGGATGAGCCTACCAACCATCTGGACATGGCATCCAAGGATGTGCTAAAGGAGGCTATCCAGGCATTTGACGGAACGGTGATTGTGGTCAGTCACGACCGTGAGTTCCTGGACGGGCTGGTCAGCAAGGTCTATGAGTTTGCCGACGGTCACGTGCGTGAGCACCTGGGAGGTATCTATGACTTCCTGCAGAAGAAGAACCTGGATAATCTGGCCGATATCGGGCGCATGAAAGGCGCTCCGGCAGTACAGGTCGCGCAGGATAAGGCATCGGCCGGTAAAGAGGATTATGAGGCAAAAAAGGAACAGGAGCGCCGCAAACGCAAGCTTCAGAAAAAGATTGATGACTGCGAGAAGGAGGTGGAGCGCATATCGAAGGAGATCAAGGATATAGAGGAGTGGCTTTCCACTCCGGGAGGAGCGCAGAACCAGGCTATGTTCGAGGCTTACGGAAAACTCAAGGATGACCTGGCCGAGGCGGAGAAACGCTGGGAGGAGGCCATGACGGAAGGAGAGGGTTTATAACAAACATAATTATGAGAAAAGTAACTTTATTTACAATTGCATTTGCAGGAATGGCTATTATGTCATGTAACAATTCTAAGCAGGGTATAGGTATCAAGATGGAAAACCTTGATACAAGCGCGGTGCCTGGTGATGATTTTTTCCAGTTTGCCGATGGTGGCTGGAACGCTGCACATCCGCTTACAGACGAGTATGCACGATTCGGCAGCTTTGACCAGCTGGCCGAGGATAACCGTGAGCAGCTCAAGGGTCTGATTGATGAGATTGTGGCTGCTGACAACGAGCCCGGCTCGAACGCCCAGAAGATAGCGGACCTTTACAAACTGGTGCTTGACACTGCACGCCGCGACAAGGAGGGACTTGCCCCCCTCAAGCCATGGATTGAGAAGGTTGAGGCTGTTAAGGACCGCAGGGAGATATTCCCCCTGATGGCCGATATGGATGTTGACGGTCTGGTAAGCAACTATTTCGGTGTAGGTATTGGTGCTGATATGATGGACAGCAAGTCAAACCTTGTAAGCATCGGACAGGGTGGCCTGTCACTCGGTGAGAAGGAGTATTACCTTGATACCGATGAGGCTACCACCGCTATCCGTGAGGCTTTCAGGAAGCATATCGTCCGTATGTTCACACTCTGCGGATTCGATGAGAAGACCGCTCAGAAGAAGATGGAGGATGTTATGCTGATCGAGACCCGCATAGCTGACAAGTCATACAACAACGTGCAGCAGCGTGACCCGGCTGCCAACTATCACAAGATGACATTTGAGCAGCTCAAGAAGGATTTCAAGGGTATAGACTGGCAGCTCTATTTTGACAAGTTAGGGATAGGTGACTGCGATTTTGTTGACGTAGGCCAGCCCGAACCTATCCATGAGGTGGAGGCTATTCTTGCCCAGGTTCCGGTTGAGGCACACAAGTCATATATTGAGTGGCAGCTTATAGATCACGCCGCCTCAATACTCACAACAGAGCTTGATGAGGCCAACTTTGATTTCTACGGCAGGGTCATGAGCGGCCGTCAGGAGCAGCAGCCCTGGTGGAAGCGTGCCACATCAACAGTAAGCGGTGTACTGGGTGAGGCTATCGGGCAGCTTTATGTTGAGAAATATTTCCCCGCTGAGGCTAAGGAACGTATGGTTACACTGGTCAGGAACCTTCAGACAGCTCTTGGCGAGCGCATTGATGCCCAGGACTGGATGAGTGACGCGACCAAGGCCCGCGCTCATGAGAAGCTGGACGCATTCTATGTGAAGATAGGTTATCCTGACAAGTGGAAGGACTACTCGAAACTCGTGATCGATCCCGGCAAGACCCTGTTCGAGAACCAGATTGCCATGACCCGTTTCTTCTGGCAGGATAATGTTGAGCGTAAGTATAAGAAGCCGGTTGACAACACGGAGTGGTTCATGACTCCGCAGACCGTAAACGCTTATTACAATCCTACCACTAACGAGATATGCTTCCCGGCGGGTATCCTGCAGTATCCGTTCTTCGACATGAGCGCCGATGACGCTTTCAACTATGGGGCGATAGGCGTAGTCATCGGTCATGAGATGACTCACGGATTCGATGACCAGGGCCGTCAGTTCGACAAGGACGGTAACTTCAGCGACTGGTGGGCCGAGGGTGATGCCGACAAGTTCAAGGAGCACGTACAGGTTATAGTCGATCACTTTGACAATATCAAGGTTCTGCCTGACCTGAACGGTAACGGTTCACTCACACTGGGTGAGAACATCGCTGACCACGGCGGTCTGATGGTTGCCTATCAGGCATTTAAGAACGCCACCAAGGATGCTCCGCTGGAGACCGTTGACGGTTATACTCCCGAACAGCGTTTCTTCATGGCATACGCTGGTGTTTGGGCAGGCAATATCCGCGACGAGGAGATACGCAACCGTACCAAGAGCGATCCCCATGCACTTGGCCGCTGGCGCGTGAACGGCACCCTGCCGCATATTGACGCATGGTACGAAGCCTTCGGCATCACTCCGGACAACAAGCTTTATCTGGCTCCCGGAAAGAGGGCACGTATCTGGTAAGGAACGTGGGTGCATCGGTTGGAATAAAAGAGGAGAATCTTGACCGGAGCATAAGTCCCGGTCAGGATTTCTACCGTTTCAGCTGTGGGGGATGGCTTGATTCCAATCCTCTGCCGGATGATTATTCCAGCTACGGTACATACGATGAACTGGCAGAGCATAACCGGCGCCTGCTCAAGGAACTTATAGACGGAATCATTGCTCAGGACAATGCTCCGGGCAGTGATGCCGCCCGTATCGCCGACCTGTATAACCTTGTCATGGATACCGGACGCCGCGACAAGGAGGGTATTAAGCCCATGATTCCTTATATAGAGCGTATCAGAGCCATCGGTAATACAGAAGAGCTGTTAGACGCGATGTTGGAGCTGGACCCATACGGAGTGACCGGTTATTTTGACGTCGGTATCGGACCTGACCTGAAGGACAGCAGGGCCAATATCGTCGGTTTGAGTCAGGGTGGCCTTACACTCGGCGACAGGGAATACTATACCGATCGGGACCGGCAGACCCAGAATATCCGGAAAGCGTTCAAGAAACATGTGGTGAGGATGCTGCTGCTTGCGGGTTATGACAAGCGGGAAGCGCACCGGCGCATGCGTATCATCTGGCGTATCGAAAAACAACTGGCTTTGGCGTCACGAAACAATGTCCGGCTGCGTGATCCGGCAGCAAACTATCATAAGTGGTCGATAAGTGAACTTTACCGGCAGTTGCCGGGACTGGATTGGAAGAGTTTCTTCAGTAAAATGGGTCTGAATGAAGTGGATTGGGTTGATGTAGGGCAGCCCGAGGCTATAGAGGAGGCGATCCGGATACTGAATGAGGAACCGCTTGACAACCAGAAGATTCTCATGGAGTGGCAGATGCTTGACTCGAACGGAACCCGGTTGGGTCAGGACTTCGACGATGCTGATTTTGACTTCTACGGCCGTACTCTCAGCGGGCAGAAGGAGCCCAAGCCAATGTGGAAACGTGCCACATCGGCTGTTAACGGAACGTTGGGCGATGCCCTGGGACGCCTTTATGTAGAGAGATATTTCCCTGAAGGTGCCAAGGAGCGTATGATAGATATGTTCCACAACCTGAAATCCGCACTCGCACACCGTATCGTGGCCCAGGAATGGATGAGTGATGAGAGCAAGCGTCTGGCGCTTGGGAAACTCGAGGCATTCAAATTCAAGATAGGCTATCCCGACAAGTGGCGTGACTATTCAAAGATGAAGATTGATTCATCGGAATCCCTTTTTGAAAACAGTGCCTCCATCAGCCGTTTCTTCTGGAACGATATGGTGGAGCGCAAGTTCAAGAAGCCTGTTGACCAAACCGAATGGTATATGAATCCGCAGGAGATAAACGCCTATTATGATGTTTCTACCAATGAGATATGCTTCCCTGCAGGAATACTCCAGTATCCGTTTTTCAGCATGGAGGCCGATGACGCTTTCAACTACGGAGCCATAGGCACTATCATGGGACATGAGATGACCCACGGTTTCGATGACGAGGGCCGTCAGTTCGATAAGGACGGCAATATGCAGAACTGGTGGAGTAACGCCGATACACGCCGTTTCAACCATCGTATCAAGGTGCTGTCGGACTGGTTCAGCGGGATAGAGGTACTACCCGGAATCAAGGCGAACGGAAAGCTTACATTGGGAGAGAATATTGCGGATCACGGAGGCTTGACTGTGGCACTTGAGGCTTTCAGAACGGTCTGCAAAGGAAAACCGGCAGATGTGGAAACGGGTTTTACCCCGTTACAGCGTTTCTTTATAGCATACGCCTGCACCTGGGCCGAGAACTGTCGTGACGAGATGGTGCTGCAGCAGACCAAGAGTGACGAGCATTCTCTGTCGCGTCTGCGTGTGAACGGTGCCTTGCCGCATATTGACGAGTGGTATGAGGCATTCGGTATAACGGAACAGGATCCTATGTATATTGCACCGGAGGAGAGGGTGCGAATCTGGTGAACAGGGATGGAAAAAGGGAAGAGGACCGTAGAGCTGCTTTCGCCCGCCAGGAACCTGGAGTGCGGGATTGAGGCTGTCAGGCACGGTGCCGATGCCGTCTATATCGGTGCCGGACGTTTCGGGGCGCGTCAGGCTGCCGGCAACAGTGTGGATGATATAGCCGCGCTTGCAAGATTCGCTCATTTTTACGGTGCGAAAGTCTATGTGACCGTGAACACCATACTCAGGGAGAGTGAACTGGCGGATGCCGAAAAGCTTATATGGGAGCTCTATGAGGCCGGAGCCGATGCTCTGTTGGTGCAGGATATGGCGGTGTTGCGTATGAATCTGCCTCCCATAGCGCTTCATGCAAGTACTCAGTGTGACGTTCGCAGTGTGGAGAAGGTCCGTTTCCTGGCCGGATGCGGATTCACCCGTGTGGTGCTGGCCCGTGAACTGTCGCTGGATGAAATCAGAGCCATTCATGAAGCCAGCCTCGATGTGGAGCTGGAGTGCTTTGTGCACGGAGCCTTGTGTGTGAGCTACAGCGGTCAGTGCTATGCATCGCAATTCTGCTTCGGCCGTAGTGCCAACAGGGGTGAGTGCGCCCAGTTCTGCCGCCTCAAGTTTGACCTTACCGATTCCGATGGCAATGTCATAGTCAAGGGCAAACATCTGCTCTCACTCCGTGACATGAACCGCATGGAGAGTATAGAGGAGCTCCTGGATGCCGGCGTATGCTCGTTCAAGATTGAGGGCAGGCTCAAGGATGTATCGTACGTGAAGAACGTGACAGCCGCCTACAGCCAGGCGGTGGATAGGATAATGGAGCGCAGGAAGGAGTTCAGCCGCGCATCGTCAGGCCGAAGTACGGTATTGTTCACACCCGATGTGAACAAAAGCTTCAACCGCGGATTTACAGACTATTTCCTTCACGGCCGCACAGCCGATATATGGTCATTCGGAACTCCGAAATCGACAGGCGAGAGGATGGGAACGGTGAAGGAGACAGGCCGCGGATGGCTTACAGTGGCAGGTTTAAAGGCTTTCCGCAACGGTGACGGACTATGTTTCTTCAACAGTGAAGGAGAACTTGAGGGATATCGTGTAAACCGTGTGGAGGGTGGCCGCATATTCCTGTTCCTTGAGGGTGGCGGGATGCCTGCTGTCAAGCCCGGGACCGTGGTATATCGGAACTATGACTACGAGTTCGAGAAGACGCTCGCCAAGGAATCGGCCTCAAGAAGGATTGGCGTTGATATTGTGCTGGAAGAGACTGAGGAGGGGTATCGGGTGGAAATGACCGATGAGGACGGCAATGTGGCTGCCGGATTATCAGAATGGAGTAAAGAGAATGCCCGTACCCCGCAGGAGAACAACATCAGGATACAGCTTTCCAAAATGGGTAACACACGTTTTGAGGTCCGGTCAGTTGAAGTCAGGACGGAAGGAGAGCGTTTCATTCCATCGTCATTGCTGTCCGATATGCGAAGGCGGGTGACAGAACGGTTAGAGAGCCTGAGGATGGAATCATATAAGCGTCCTGCTGTCGGCGTGGCGGCAACTCCTGTTCCGGCATATCCCTTGAAGGAACTGACTTATTCCGGCAATGTCATGAACGATGAGGCCTGTACATTCTACCGTGACCACGGTGTCAGGAGAATCGACTATGCCTTTGAGAGAACAGCCCCTGACAGGGCGGTGATTATGACCTGCCGTCACTGTATAAGATATGCCATCGGACTATGTCCAAAACATCATGATTCTGAGATGAAGGTCCGTGAGCCTCTGTATCTGCGTATGCAGGATGACCGTTGCTTCCGCCTCCGTTTTGACTGCCTCAACTGCGTGATGGAGGTGGTCAGTAAATGACCATAGTGAATTACCGGACGTTTCCGTTATGCGGGACAAAGAGACAAAACAGCTCTCTATGCCGTAGCAGGAATGAGAGCCGACAAAAAATAACAGATTCTTATGTTTTGTCTTGAATTTGATTTATTTTTGCAGAATAGAATTGATTAACCTTTAAATTTTGATTGAAATATGAAAAGATTCGGAAAGATTCTTGCTGTTGCCGCATTGGCAATGGTATCGTACGGTGCTCATGCAGAACTTGCTCCCCAGTGGTCAAAGGGTACAGTGTTGATGAATTTTGAAGCAGGTATTCAGCCTGTCGGTGGTGGAATATCCTTGGACTATGTCCTGTTTGACAATTGGTGGAAAGGCCATTTCACAGTTGGTGGTGAGTTCGATTTCAGTAAAGTGGCCAGACATACGAGAGCCACCGGTGGAACTCCTCGTGTTACCTACGGTCTTAACATCTCACCGGAATTCGAGGTACATGCAATAGCAGGTGTCGGGTTCGGTGTTGAAAGATACAGCTATGACAATGTGACGGACAAGAATTCCTTCCTGTATCACAGTGAGTTCTTGGGTTGCCGTTATTTCTTTGCAGATGGAGTCTCTGTAGTGTTTGAGGCAGGTTACAGCTACAAATTCCCTGAAGTGCGTGCCGGTCTTTCGCTGAAATTCTGATTATTTAACCGGATACACAGATTATTCAGTATAAAGGGGCGGTTTTTTCCGCCCCTTTCTTTATCTTCGCACTGTTATGAGAAAAATCGTATTTGCACTGCTTGCGGTTGTCTGTCTTGCCGGCCGCGCCGAGAGTATTCAGGTGAAAGTGTCAATGGACAACGCCATCATGACCAACGGAGGATATTGGGAAGGATGGGGGACCAGTCTGTGCTGGTGGGCCAACCGCATAGGGTATAATGAGACATTGACTTCCAAATCGGCCGATTTGTTCTTCAGTGCCAGAAATGGCCTCGGCCTGAACATCATGCGCTATAATGTAGGTGGCGGCGATGACCCTACGCATCACCATATCACCCGTACGGACAGCGATGTCCCGGGTTGGATGATAATAGACCCTGCAACCGGTGAGCGCAAGTACGATTACACTGCTGATACCCGTCAGCTCAACGTGGTAAAGGCAGCCCTCAAGGCGGCCGGTCAGGACGCCTATTTAGAGATATTCAGCAACTCACCGCCATACTTCATGACCAACAGCGGCTGTTCCACAGGTAACTTCAAGTCCGACGAGAACAACATTAAGGATGATGAGTATGATGACTTTGCAGAGTATATGGCTCATGTGGCCAACTATATGACGCGTGAGATGGGGCTCAAGGTCAAGAGCGTATCACCCATGAACGAGCCTAACACCAACTACTGGCCGGCTATGAACTACAAGCAGGAAGGTTGCCATATCGATGCCGGTGAGTCTCAGTCCAAACTGCTGGTTCTCACCAAACAGGCCTTGAACCGTTACGGCCTCAATGACATAATCCTGACCACCAGCGATGAAACCAATCCGGGCAAGCAGATAGAGGAAATCAGGACCTTGACTCCCGATGCCCGTGCGGCCATAAACCGCATCAGCGTGCATACCTACGGAGTTAACAGCATCCGTGAGATGGGGCAGCTTGCCAAGGATGAAAAAATCAACCTGTGGATGAGCGAGGTGGACGGCAACGGCACAGCCGGACAGAACGCCGGCGAGATGGCTGCCGGTCTATGGCTTGCTGACAAGATTATCTCCGATATACAGGCGCTGGAACCATCGGCCTGGGTACTGTGGCAGGTTATTGATACTCATATCAGTAAGGACGGTTACCAAGGCCGTAGGGACGGAGGGCCGTTGCGCACACAGGGAGGCTATTGGGGAACAGCCTGCGCCAACCATGATACCGGTGATATTCTGCTTACCCAGAAATACTATGCCTTCGGTCAGTTCAGCCGCTACATCCGTCCTGGTGCCACACTCATCAACTGCACCACAGAACGCCGCTCAGGCTGTAAGGTACTGGGTGCCATAGACCGCAGGAAAAAGACTCTCGCGCTGGTCTGCACCAACACCACAGCGGAGCCGAAAGACGTTGATTTCAGTATGGAAGGACTCAAACTGAAAGGCAACAAGGTCCGTCAGATCCGCACCAGCGGTCAGTTTGCAGATGGAGAGCACTGGGCCGAATCCCGCCTTCCTAAAGTGAAAGGCTCCACTCTGAATGTAACTTTAGCCCCCAACTCAGTCACCACATTTGTAGTTGGTGTCAGATGATTTTATAAACCCAGAACTACACTTGGGCTGATATTAAGTTCCTCTGACATTTTTCGGGCCTGTTTTAAGGTGGGTTCACTTTTGCCGGACAGGATTTCACTGACCTTTGAGGGATTCATACCTAGAATAGTTGCGAGTTTGGTCTGGGTAATACCCATCTCGAACATTCTAAGTTTCAGGATCTCTACTAACGTGGGTTTTCCAACAGGATAGTGAATGTCCTCATAATCTGCTACCAGATTAGAAAGAAGGACAAGTTCTATGCTATTTTTATCGTTGGCAGGAGTATTATTGTCAACTACCTTAAGCAGTTCTTCAATGCGTTCCATAACGCAGTTGTACTGTATTTCATTTTCAATTGCTGTCATACTAAATGTTTTTTATATCGTCCAGTTTATCATATTCATCATGTGTTCCAATAAATCTGATATATACCATCTTAACTTTGAACAACACTAAAGCGATAAGTCTGTAATTGTTGCCTTTTATATTAAATACCACTCTATTGTTGCCGACAAAATCAGCTGAATTGAATGTTTTTCTGATTTGAGCGAAGTTATCCCATTCAGCTTTCTCTGTTTTTTCATACCAGTCTTCCAATGATGTTTCAGCATCTTTATTTGACTGATAAAATAGTACAAGTTTTTTCTTAGCAATGATTCTCATTTCATGATATAGTTTACTCGTTCGTAATTAAAGTTAATGCAAATATACTGGGAAATTTCTAAAATCCAAAATTATATTTCAAATTTTAGAAATAAATACAAATAGGGACAGTTTGTTAGAGACCTATTGATTTTGCTTCGTTCCAGAGGGAATCCATCTCCTCCAGAGTCATATCCTTGAGCTGCTTGCCTTGACTGATGGCTGCTTCCTCCACATAGTTGAAACGGCGGATGAACTTTCTGTTGGTGCGCTCCAGGGCGTTGTCCGGATGGATGTCACACAAGCGGGCCACATTGATCACCGCAAACAGCAGGTCACCCAGCTCCTGCTCCGCTTTCTCCTTGCTGCCGGCGGTGATTTCGGCGTTCAGTTCGGCATACTCCTCCTGAATCTTGTCCATAGCCTGCTCTGCGGTGTCCCAGTCAAAACCCACATGGGCGGCTTTCTCCTGGATGCGGAAAGCCTTGATTATCGATGGAAGCGCATCGGGCACTCCGGCCAGCACGCGCTTGTTACCACCTTTCTCTTTGAGCTTGAGCTGCTCCCAGTTCTGCAGGACCTGCTCCTGACCATTCACCTGCGTGGTGCCGAACACGTGCGGATGGCGGAATATCAGCTTGTCACAGATCTTGTCACACACATCCTTTATGTCGAAATCATTAGTCTCGCTGCCAATCTTGGCGTAGAACACTATGTGCAGCAGTACATCGCCAAGCTCCTTGCAGATATCGGACTTGCTGTCCTTCATCAGGGCGTCACATAGTTCATATACCTCCTCGATGGTGTTCTGGCGCAGCGAGTCATTTGTCTGTACGCGGTCCCACGGGCATTTTACACGGAGCTCGTCCATTATGTCAAGCAGGCGGCCGAACGCCTGCATCTTTTCCTCTTTTGTGTGCATATAAATGATTTTGCTGCAAAAATAGTGGTTTATTACGTTAATTTTCAAGTGTGGAGTTACTTATTTATGTTACGGCTTGGTGATTTGGGCAATAAGTGGTAATATTGCAAATATAAATTCTCATAAATGATATTATAATATCAGATTTCTGATATAAACTATCAAATAGTTAATGTAATAATATGAATGATTATTGTGATTATTCTGCTCCTGAACTTGTTAAGATGCTTGGTAGGAGGTTTAAGGATTATCGGATGAGAGCTAATTGGACTCAGAAAGAGGTTGCAGAGATGTCAGGCCTTTCCATACTGACCATTCATCGTTTCGAGAACGGTTCAGTAGGGAACATTTCTCTCAGTACTTTCCTTCTGCTTCTCAAGTCTGTGGGTTGCATTAATGATTTGGATGAACTTATGCCGGAACAGCCTGAATCACCATATCTGTATAAAGAAAACCATAAAAAGGCGCAGCGTGTGCGACATAAAAAAATATGAGATATTCATTGAAAGTATTCTTGTGGGGTAAGGAAATAGGTCGTCTTGCTTGGCATGAAGGCAGACACCTGTCATATTTTATCTACAATCCGGAGTTCATAGAGGGAAATCTGGATGTCGCTCCATTAGTTGCTTCCATACACAATCCTTTGAGTAGCCGTGCCATTTTTGGTGAAACGGAACGTCTATATCATAAATTGCCGTCTTTTATAGCCGATTCTCTCCCTGATGCCTGGGGTAACCTGCTTTTTGAGGAATGGCGCAAACAAAACAAACTGACAGATAATGAGGTTACACCATTAGAGAAACTGGCTTTCATAGGACGTCGTGGTATGGGTGCTTTGGAATATGTTCCCGAGATAGATCGTGGTCCGATGGATGATAAAATAGAAATCAAGGCATTGGCGGATTTGGCGGAAAAGGTCGCTTTGGAACGTGAAAAAGTAAGAATTCTGCCCCATGAATCATTGACACTCCAGTCGTTGATATCCGTTGGAACATCGGTCGGTGGCCGTCAACCTAAAGGTATTATAGCCATGAATTCTGAGTCGGGAGAGATACGTTCCGGTCAGTCAGAAACCGAGCCTGGCTTTGAATATTACCTCCTGAAGTTTGGTGACGATAAACGTTCTGCCGCAGAACTGGAACAGACGTATTATGAAATGGCTTTAGTCGCTGGCATTAATATGATGGAGTCACGTTTGTTCGAAGTGGAGGGGATTAACCATTTCCTGACCAAGCGTTTTGATCGTGATAAAACAGGTAAGTTACATACCCAGACTTTGGCCGCCATATATCCTGAAGCCGATAGCTACGAGAAAGTGTTTATGGTATGCCGTAAATTGCATCTTCCGGAGGTTGATTGCCAGGAACTGTTTCGCAGGCTTGTGTTCAATATCCTGGCCAACAACACGGATGACCATAACAAGAACTTTACATTTATCATGAATCGTCAAGGCACATGGCGGCTATCACCAGCATACGACATGACATATATTTTTGATACTGGAGGTTACCTGCCCAACAAGGATCATTGTATGATGATAGGAGGCAAACTTAGGGGTATCAGTCGTGAGGATATTATTGCTTTTGCTGGAGAAACAGGTATTCGTGCACCGGAATCCATTATCAGAAAAGTTGCATTGGCTGTTGCTTCTTTCAGAACTATAGCTAAAAAAAACGGAGTGAAAGATGAATGGATTGGCCGTGTGGAAGCCACAATCATTGACCATCTGAAAGCATGGGGAGAGTGGAAAGACGAAGAAGTTTCATCATATCTGATTGTCAACGGACACTCCATGAAGAATTTACGTATAGAGCAAGCGTATAAAGGCAACTATCACCTTCTGGCAAATATTGACGGACTGGAACGCAAGTATGTCATTGGTAGGAACAAGAATGAGTTCCAGCTGATAGAGAAAACCGGTGTAGCCAACCTTACAGAGAAGCAGCTTAAAGCAATGGCGGAAAAGTTTTTTAGACTTTGATAGTGAATTATGAGCAGTAGAATCAGTTTTTTCAAGGCTGTCAGGCCGATGATGATGCTTGTTTGCGCATCAGCAGTATGTGCACAGTTTCTGTTTGCAGGTTGTTCGGGTCCAGATGGCGGTAAAGTGCAAAAACAGTTTGAGAGGGCGGAGCACCTGATGAATGACAGCACCGGACAGGCGTATGCTATTCTGAAAGAGGTAGATCCCGTATCACTCAGCTCGCGGAAAGATTCAGCACATTATGCCTTGCTCGTGTCACAGGCGCGGTACAAACTGTTCATTGATGATACCAGTGACTCACTCATCAACATTGCCGTGAATTACTATTCGAACACGAATGACGATTATCACAGTTTTCTGTCATACTATTATCAGGGCTGTATCTATAACAACTCAAGACAATACCAGAAAGCCGCCCTATCATTGACAAAGGCCGAGATACTGTCCAAGCGGAAAGTGGGCTGTTATGAAAAAGGACTGCTTTACTCGCAGTTGGGCGATGTGTTTTTTCATTCGTTTGATTTTGACAAGGCCCAGTATTATTTCGGGTTGGCAATAGAGAACTACAGGAATGCCAATCTGGAGTTATATGCCAGATATGGAGAGCGTGACATGGGTAGATGCTTAATTGAAAAACGAGAATATGATAGTAGTTCCGATTTGTTCAAGAAAGTCTTGGAATGGGCTGAATCCAATAATGAGGATGGTCTTGTTTCGGATTGTCTTATTAATCTTGCAACCATTGCAATTAAGAACAATGATTCTACAGGTGTTAAAGACTATACAGAACATTATCATGAAAAATTTGGGACATTGCCGGAATATGCAGGGTTTATGTCTTCCATGGCAGAATATTATCTTTCCCTTGACAATCTTTCCATAGCTAAAGATTGTATTACCAAAGCGTTGGAATGTAATCCCTCACTGAATGATTCCATAAGCATAATGTATAACATGTCTGTATTGCATGAAAGGATGGGGAATCCTGACAGCGCATTGATGTATTACAGGTGTACTGTGATATATCAGAATAAACAGACTATAAATCTCCTTAAACAACCTATTTCGGAAGGTTCTAATGATTTATACAAGTCATTACTTGATATTGCATATTTGAAATCCAAGCTGAAAAGTATTGTGCTGATACTTGTACTTGTTGTTTCTGCGTTTGTCTTTATTATCCTGTTCATGGTATATATGAATGAGAGACGCAAGAGTGAACAGAAACAGCTGGAGCTGGTGACAACCATCAGGGAGCAGATTGACCTGCTGGACCGCTCGTCTGCCAAATCGGCTGAGATGCACGTTCAACTCAAGAAACTGTTCCGCAACCAGTTTGCGGACCTGAATGACCTTTGTACAGGTTTCTATGGCAGTAAGGTGACCAGAAGGAGGAAGGATGAGATGTATCTTAAGGCCGAAAGTTCCATAAAAGAGATGATGTCCCCAGCAAGCATTTCCGACCTGGACAAAATGATTAACTCAACTTTTGACAATATCCTTGGAAAACTGACCACCGAAATAGATTGGCTTGAGAAGAGGGACATCATGCTCATAAGGCTGTATCTTGCAGGCTTCTCGGCCAAATCCATAAATGTGCTTACTGGTGAGACAATAGATAATGTGTATAAGAAAAAGACACGTATCCTTTCCCGTCTTGAGAAAACAAATACTGTTCTTTACCATGAACTGACATCCTTATTGTAGCCATAATGACTATCTGAGTTCACATTACAGGTGGCCTTTTAAAGTGCTGGTTTACAGCACAATGTAGCTTATGTGTCCAATCTGCATTTTTTAACTATTCGTAATATGTTGATAATCAAATTGGTGTGTGATATAAATGTCCGATTGTTTTTCGTGATTTCAAGCGTTTTGGACTCATAATACATATATATTTGTCGTGACCAATTATTATGACTTATGAGATCAATCAGAAAAAACAAATTTAGATTTATGACACTTTTAATAGTGTTGAGTATCATTAATTCAAGTGTACTGGCATTCATACCAGATGGCGATGACTATAGTGAAATTGTTCTAACCAGTTCTGGTAATTCTCCACGTCCACGTTCAGTTGATCAACTGCATTGCTTCTATCAAGACGGATATGTATATATAGTAGGTGGTAGTGACATTACTTTCATTAATGGGACTGTTACTCGTAGGAGTGACAACATGCAATGGAGTGACAGCAGCAACAGTAATATGCTCCAGATTGCAGTTCCTTCCGATGCTGGCATTTACAGACTTACTTTCACGCTCTCGGATGGCAGTTCCTATTATGGTGATTATGTGTTATAGTGTATGCGTTCGTCATACACTGTTATGCTATTTTCCTGTTCTTAGTTTTTAACCTTAATTGATTTTGAAGATGAAAAAGAACCGGTTTCACATTCCAGTCATTCTTATTTTGTTCTTACTGAACTTCAATACAGTCCGCGCCGACCGCATAGTCTATACCTACGATGCCTCCGGTAACCGCACCCTGCGCGAGAAGGAGATAGTCTATAGGACGCGTTCTGTGGTGGACGGCGAGTCCGAGTTCCCCGAGGAATACTCGGATACGCTCTCGGTATATAATAAGGTGACCGTCTATCCCAATCCCACCGAGGGACTGCTTAAGATCGACATCACGGGTATGGAGCGTGTCGGCCGTTCCTCCCTGTCGGCCTACAACCAGTCCGGCCAGCTGCTGATGAACGTCAACCCGCTCTCGGACTCCAATGAGATAGACCTGACGGGTTACCCGTCGGCCGTCTATTATTTCATCATCGTTCTGGATGACAAGACCAGTACCTGGAAGATAATAAAGAAGTAACCAGTTAACCGTAAAGTCCTTTGTGTTATGAAAGCGAAAAGCATTCTCTTTGTCGTTGCTCTGTCGTTACAGTGCATACAGCTTCAGTCCCAGTCCTCGGATATTCCTTTCCCCGCGGACAGCACGGGAATAGATGCGCCCGACACCACTTATGCTGACATTCCCGGTGCCGCCAGTGACACTATCCGCACGAATGGCCCTGACTCCCCGTTTGATGTCGGCGACGACTCCGGTGAGGGTGGCAATGACCGTCAGGACCCCAACAACCCCAATCCGGACCCCGATGACCCACCCAGCCCTTTTGATCCAGACATACCAGTAGGAGATTTCTTTTCGAATCCAATAGATATAGGTAGCAAGTCCGATGCCTTCAGTTACTCCAGTATCCTTAACACCCAGGACTATTCCAACCAATACGTGGGGCGCAATGAAAATGACATATTCTATAAATTCACTTTGACGGTGTCCATGAGTGTCACCATAACCCATGACGGTTCCAATGTTTTCGACACGTACATGTCGCTTCTTGACTCTTCTGGCACATTGATAGAATCCAACAATGACTATTCAGGCGACGGGCATTGCTTTGACACCCGTCAGGCTT
The DNA here is from genome assembly GCA_017651315.1 of Bacteroidaceae bacterium. Lineage (GTDB taxonomy): Bacteria > Bacteroidota > Bacteroidia > Bacteroidales > Bacteroidaceae > Colenecus. The sequence goes on along the minus strand of JAGCDE010000025.1, from coordinate 30,372 downwards.
TCATCCGCCGCCAGCTCGCGGCAGGCACCTATTACGTGGTGTCAGAGGGTTATTCCACGAATGGAATAATCAAAACCAACATAACGGGCAACGTTGAGGCAGGCTACGGCTATCCCTCCATTCCCTCCACCTACAGCACCGACCCGGGCAATGCCGTGGGCGGCATGGGCACCCGGTTCAGCGTCTCTCCGTTGGGTGGTGCCGTGTGCAGCATCCCGATAGAGGTACCCGTCGGCGTGGGAGGCCTCCAGCCGAGCATATCCATCACGTACAACAGCCAGTCCGGCAACGGGATGGCCGGTTACGGCACGGGCCTTTCCGGCCTTTCCTGCATCACCCGCGGCCCAAGGGACATCTACCATGACACCACCGCCCAGGGTCTCAAGTACCTGGCCGATGACGCGCTCTATCTTGACGGTGTGCGTCTCATCCTCTCCTCCGGCACTGCGGGCCAGGACGGCGCGGTCTATAACCCCGAGTCCGACCCTTTCACCCGTGTCATAGCCCACGGCACCTGCACCTCCACGTCTAACAGCACATGGTATGAGGTCCAGACCCCGGACGGCATGAATTACCGCTACGGCTACACCACCGACTCGCGCCTGTCATACACTGTAGGCAATTCACAGAGGATACATTCGTGGTACCTGTGCCGTGCCGAGCAGCCCACGGGCAACTACATGACGTACAGCTATACTACCAGCAACAGTTGCGTGTATCCCTACCAGATCTCCTACGGTGGCAACTCATCCCAGAACACTTCGCATTTCAACCTGGTAGAGTTCACCTACGAGAGCCGCAGTGACGTGATACCGATACGTTTTGACGGCCAGCAGGGCAGTATGGGCAAACGCCTCAAGACCATCACGGGCAAGACCGGCGGCACCACGTTCCGCACATACACCTTGACGTACAACACCACGGGTGACGGCACCTCTCTGAAGTACTCGCGCCTTGTAAGTGTGACTGAGAAGAACGCCCAGAACGAGACTCTCCCCTCCACGCAGCTGGGGTGGTCATACCTGCCTTCCGTCAGCTATAACTCGAATTCCCTGGCCCTTCAGAACATGTCGACCATGTTCGCTACCATTGACGATCCTACCGTTGCGTCAGGCGACCTCAATGGTGACGGTATTGACGACATGATAGCTTACGGCCAGTCAGACGACAGCGACGACAAGAAGCTCTATCTGTACAAATACCTGTCACAGGCCGCAGCCAATGGAAACACGAACTACTATGATACCATATACCAGACGGTTACCCCATCCTATACCACTGCGTCCGGATATTCTGATTATTATTTATACGCCCTTGCGCAGTCGAGTATCGGCGGCACCTCCACTGTTGACTTTGACGGTGACGGCAGTAATGAGCTCATGATAGGCCACCGTTACAATAAGCTCAGTACAGGTACCTTTCCTGATACCCTGGAACATTATGTCGAGTTTATCTTTATCAGGGGCAACAGTTATGCTAATGCCACCGCGACCATGTTGAGGAATAACTGCACGCCGCTATATTCAGCAGCAGACATAGACAATGACGGCAGAACCGACATAGTTGTCCTTGAAACAGTTCGTGACTCCTACGGATGTGGGAGGCTTCATATACTGTCCAGTTCAGTGGATCCTTCCGAGTACTCCATCCTTGATGTTTTTGGTGATCCCCTTTCATACTCCCTTGACTATGACTTGTATCTGAGGTCTACTCCGAGGCGTATTTTCCTTTCGGATATGAATGGCAATGGTCTGATAGATATGTTGATACTTTATGCCAACGGATATGATGTCCTATGGAACTGCGGTGGCAGTATTGCTGATTCTAATCCGCTTTATGTGAATGGTTATACTGACAATGCGTACCATCATCATGGTACGGAACTGGAGAATTATAATATGGTTACTTCCGGTGATTTCAACGGTGACGGTCTCCTTGATATATTGACAAACGGCAGTGGTAACAGCAGCTGGTATTTCAATCTCAGCAACGGCGACGGTAGCTTTGAGAGGATGGAGGCGTGTACGTTGGACCTTTATGATCAGAGTTTCACTGGCGGCGACGATGACAGATTCCACGTTGACGTATTTGATTTTGACGGTGACGGGAGGAGTGACATCGTGGTAACAAAAGCCGTGTTTGAAAGGAAGTGGAGTATTGACGGTTATTACGGAGAGTTCAAAAAGACCCATACCTACTGGATGCGTTCCACGGGTACAGGTCTTACACAGGTCTATCATGCTACATCCAACAAGGTCTCTGATGCTGATTCCAACAGATACACGACCGGCGACTTTGACGGCGACGGCCTTGCCGAGCTCGTCAACTACGGGTACGACTGTGTCAACGGTTCCAACTCTAACAGCTCCCCTGTCTGGCGTATTTACAAGAACAGCAGCCTTACCGCCCAGAGCGGGAGGGTGACCTCCGTTACAGGCGATTTCGGTGCCACCACCACTATCACGTACTCCACACTCTCCAATCCCGCGGTATATAGCAAGGGAGGCACCGATGCCTATCCCGCACCTCGCTACACCATCCCGTTGAATGTTGTCAGGCAGACAGTTGAAAACAACGGCGCCGCCGGCAGCCAGACCACCCTGTACTCCTACGAGGGTCTCAGGACCCATCTCCAGGGCCGTGGCCTCTTAGGCTTCAGCAAGGTGACAGCCGATAACACTACCATGGGCGTGACCACCGAGAGCGGTGTCACGCAGTGGGACGTCGTCCGCTATATCCCCACCGCCACGTACACCAAGACCTCCGTGGGTTCCTTGAACGCCCAGTCCACCACCACTTTCACCGTAGTTGACAAGCAGAACAGGAAGTATTTCGCCTATCCCTACCAGACCGTGGCGACCGACCTTGACGGCAACACCGTCACCACCACGCGCACGTACAACACCACATACGGCTATATGATAAGGGAACAGTCCTCGTACGGGAACGGCATGATCCGCAGGACTGTGTATGCCGGCTACTCCCAGTCCGGCGGAGCCTACCGTCCCGAAACGGTCACCGCGTCCCAGACCCACGCCGATGACGGCTCCCTTTTCAGCCGCAAGACCAAGTATCTCTACAACAGTGCAACAGGCCTTGTGACCCAGCGCAAGGACAACCAGGGCACCTCGCTTGAGCTGACCACAAACTACACCTACGATGTGTGGGGGAACGTCCTTAGCGAGCAGGTAAGCGCCACCGGCATCACCACGCTCACCACGTACCATAAATACGACTCCACACACCGCTTCCCCCTGAGGACATACACAAGCCCCTCATCCTCAGTCCTGAGACGCACCTACGACACCTGGGGCCACGTCCTCACCGAACAGGACAGCGTTAACACAAGCATCCAGAACACCGTGACCCATACATACGACGGCTGGGGCAACCTCACTCTCACCGGGATACCCGGCTGTGGCGAGATACGTTACATCCGCGGCTGGTCCCATGACCCCGCCCAGCGCTTTTTCGTTCTGGAGCAGGGCAGCCACCGCCCGTGGGTCAAGACCTGGTATGACAACCGTGGCCGTGAGGTCAGGACAGAGAGCGTTGGCCCCAACAACGTCTCCCTTACAAGCACCACCTCATACAACAGCAAGGGCCTGGTTAGTGGCCAGACCTCCACAGAAGGCAGCCTTAGCCTCTCCACCACCTATACGTATGACAGCCGGGGGCGCGTGCTGACTGAGACCGCCCCAGGCAATGCCGTCACCACGTACAGCTATGCCGGTCCTCAGTCAGGCAGCATCGTCACCAGCCGTGTCACCGTCACTCATAACGGCCGCAGTGTAACCACAGCATACGACGCATGGGGTGATGTGGTCAGTGTCACCGACCCATCATCACAGAACATAACCTACAGCTACACCTCCAACGGCCAGCCGGAGAGCACTTCGGTGGGCAGCCTCACTTATACGTTCAGTTATGACGCGGTAGGCAACCGTACCTCGCTATCGGACCCCGATGCGGGCACCACCACATACACTTATGACGCGTTAGGCCGTGAAATCAGCAGAAATGACGGCCGAGGTATTGCATTTTCAACAACTTATGACTATCTTGGCCGCGTGACGGCACGAACTGCCGGCAACGAGCAGATAACCTACACCTACGGAACGACCGGTACTGGTGCCATGCGCCTTGTACAGGAGACCAAGGGTAGCATGACTAAAAGTTACGCTTACGACACATACGGCAGGACAACGACAATATCGCACATGGGCAACAACACCACATACAGCTACACCACTGACGGCCTTCTCTCCAGTGTGACACACCCCGGAAACAAGACCGACACCTACACGTATGACAGCTACGGCAACGTGAGCGGCATAAACGCCGTGTCCGGTGCCATGATGTGGAGCAGGACAGGCTACACCGGTGCCTCCTCCACCTCCTCCCTTGCCCTGCAGAACGGCTCATACCCGTTTGTCCGCACCACGTCCCTTGACTCCAACGGCATGCTTAACGCCATGTCCCTGACAAGGAACAGCGCTACCCTTCGCGGCGAGACGTACACCTTCAGCCCCGTCACGGGTAACCTCACCTCCCGCACGGTGGGAAACACCACCGAGACGTTCACCTACGACCTGCTGGACCGCCTCAAGAAAGTGCAGACGGGCAACCAGACCACCCTTGACATGACCTACGGCTCTAACGGTAACATAACCTCCAAGACCGGCATAGGCTCATACGAGTACAGCAGCTCTTCCAAGCCCCATGCAGTGGTGGCGGTTGAGAACGCGTCAGGTATCATCCCGGAGCACACCCAATCAGTAAGCTACAACGCCTGGGGCAAGGTGAGCGAGATCACGAGCGTGATAGGCAGTGACACATACAAGTACACCATCACCTACGGCCCTGACCTGGAGCGTTGCTATACCTACTACAAGAAGAACGGTGTTACGCAGTACTACACCTATTACGGAGTAGGCTATGAGAACTGCTACCACCAGGAGCCCGGCACGACCGCCTACACTCTGCGCACCTACTATGTGGACACGCCAGACGGCCTGTCCGGGATAGTGCGTTATGACAGCCGCACCAGCACATACACGCCGTACGCCGTTGAGACCGACCACTTAGGCAGCATAACGGCCCTGTACAACAGCAGCGGCACCAAGGTCATGGGCGCGTCGTTCGACGCCTGGGGCAAGCGCACCCAGACCACCTCAACCCTGGAGTTCCGCAGGGGCTTCACAGGTCACGAGCATATAGACGGCTTCGACCTGATAAACATGAACGGAAGGGTTTATGACCCGCTGATAGGCAGGTTCCTGAGTCCTGACATGTATGTGCAGCTTCCCGGTTTCTCACAGAGTTTCAACCGCTACTCGTACTGTTTGAATAATCCGTTGAAATATACTGATCCTTACGGAGAATCTTGGTTGATTGTAGGAGCTGTTGCGTTTCTGTTACTAACGGAAGAGGGTTATAATGTTCAGAAGGCTTTATCTCCTGTCGCTCTTCATGTTGATGTTCATTTGGGAACACATCAGTTAGGACTTGGATTTGATGTTTCTGTTGGATTACCAACAAGCTCTCCAATCAGCTATAGAAATCACTACGGACAAACGTATTTTTGGAAAACATATGGTAGCAATTCCGGTTGGGAATATAGAGAAGGAGGAGAATGGGGCTTCCAAGGCTTGCCTTATGGTATACCTTACTATATTAATTATAGCGGAACAAAATTTTCTGGAATAAACAGTCAAACAACAAATTCTGTATCACTCAGTATGTTGCCTTTCCGGAGGACTACTTATGAAAATGACACAGAATTGTTTGTTAAACTACCAGGAGTCCCGAAATACGATAATGACGATCGTTACAGGACTGCAGCTGTATCTATTAAGAGGGGTCCGTTTACTTTACAGACGAATCTCCATACAGGCTCGACAAGTGAAGATGAAGAAAGGATTATTATAGAAAAAGGTATTCGTCATTTTAATGGAGGTGATATAGATAAACAACATCACGGAATTCTATCAGTGGGATTTGGCCCATTCCGTATTGGATGGGATTCGGAAAAAATAAGGCATACTTTTCAAAATAGGATGGCTCACGATCATCTATGGAAATATAATTATGGAAAGGTATATCCTTGGGTACTAGATAATGGACAGGATGACTCTTTTTTCTTTTATATAGGTTCTGGTACAGGTAATACAATGTGGTAATAATTAAAACAGAAATTATGAAGATATTACGTATTTTATTAATAGTATTTGTGTTGATGTTTGTTTCCTCTTGTTTCTGCGAGAGTCTGTGGGAATGGCTTTTCCCTGATGACAAACCTACTTTAGAACAAAAAAGATATGAAGGTGAAAACCTTCGCATTGATGGTTTCTATTGCTATGATTCAAAAGATGACTACTACGATCATACAACAAAAATTTTTGTGTTTTATAGAAATGGTATTGTAATGGGAGGAGTTGGAACATACTATTCTAAAGTCTATGAGACTTATAATAGTTTGATTGAAGAACAAGCTCAAGGCTATTATGCTGACGTTATAGATTGGTGGGGATTGTTCGAAATAGAGGATAGTATTATCAGATTGGAGTATTACCTGCCAAGCATGTATGGTCATCATACATATTTGATGCAAGGAACAATTCTTAATGATACCACTTTCCACATGATTAAAGGAAAACAGTCTGATAAGTCCGATTACGAAACCATAGATTATCTGTATAGTTTCCATAAGACTGAAGCCAAGCCGGATAGTACGAACAAATTCTTCCGCTGAGAACAGAGGTCTTTAACGGTCTATGACTACAGCTCACATGGGTAACCCCACCACATACAGCTACCCCCCTGACGGCCTGTCCGGAATAGTGCGTTATGACAGCCGCACCAGCACCTACACGCCGTACGCCGTTGAGACCGACCACTTAGGCAGCATCACGTCCCTGTACAACAGCAGCGGCACCAAGGTCATGGGCGCGTCGTTCGACGCCTGGGGCAAGCGCACGCAGACCACCTCCACGCTGGAGTTCCGCAGGGGCTTCACCGGTCACGAGCATATAGACGGTTTTGACCTTATCAACATGAACGGTCGTGTATATGACCCGCTGATAGGCAGGTTCCTGAGTCCCGACATGTATGTTCAGCTCCCCGGTTTCTCGCAGAGTTTCAACAGATACTCGTACTGTTTGAACAATCCGCTGAAATATACTGATCCGGATGGAGAGTGGTTTTGGATCCCGGCAGTTGTAATAGGTGCATATGTAGGAGGATCTTCAGTTAATGGTACATTTAATCCTGCAAAATGGGATTATGATACTTGGCAAACTTATGCAGGTATTGCTGTTGGAGGTCTTGCGGGGTATGCAGGTGCCGCAATTGGAGCAAGCGTCGTTGCTTCCGCTTTAGCTAGCGGAGCAAGTTCTATTAGTGCAGGTGTTGCAGGTGGCATGATGGGTGGTATGGTTTCAGGTGGAATTAATGGTGCTGGAATGACTGCCATTATGGGAGGTAATATAAACGATATTATGTACAATATGACAAAAGGTATGTTAATGGGCAGATTTGGAGGTGCAATATCTGGTGGCATAGGTGCTGCAATAGGCGATTTTTCGGGTGTGGCAGGAGGTCCTTTTAAGAACGGAATGTATGAATTAGGACATTCCGCACTAAAAGGTGTAGCGACTGGTCTTTCAGAAGGTGCTATGATGGCAGCTATGGAACAAGATCCAAATTATTTGTGGAAAGGAGCTTTAATGGGAGCAGCATTAAACACAGGTATGGCTGGATTGAGGATTGCTGCATTAGGAACAAGTTTTATTCCTGATTCTAAATATGGTACATTTGAAGACTTTGGACAAGTTTATAGAAGAGGGTCAATATTTATTAAAAATGGGGCAGGAATAACGTTAGGGCGAAACGTTTCTGTACAGTTAACTGGTGATATTGAATATGACAGATATTTATTAAAACACGAAACAGGTCATCTTTCTCAAATAAATATAACAGGAAATGGTAAATTCTATTATCGTACTGCAAAAGAATACATGACAAATGGCTTCTTTAATACATATAAAACTTCTGGAACGTTGGAATATGGGGCTAACTTTTATGCCTTTCAAAGACTTGGTTATTATTATTTATTAGGAATAAAAAGAACAACTTTCCCTTAGAATGAAAAAGATAAAAAATATTATTGTATTGTTTGTCGTTACGCTTTTTATCTCATGTGATTGCTTGGTACACATACAAGGCGTAGTGATTGATTCCAAAACCCGATTACCAATTGATAGTGTATTGGTAAAAGGGAATGTATATTGCGATATTTGTGATATAGGAGACATTTATACTGATAGTCTTGGAATCTTTGAGTATAACTCAATGGTTGGTGGTTTTTGCCCTAAATCTTCTCTCTCTTTTGAAAAAGAAGGATATAAAAAGAAAATGAAAAAGTATCGGTCTTATTATAGAAGAGACGATATTGTTACTGTTGTTTTAAAGAGAAAGAAATAGCATGTAGGATCTGGATAGTCTGAACTGGACAATCACCTATCCATAGTTCGGTATTGACATAAGCTGAAGAGGTCCTGAAGACTGTCCTCCCTTTCTTTGACCACAGAGTAAATCATCTGTTTTAATATTCTCTCCGTGTGACTGGCACCGCTGTAAGCGGAGCCAGCCCCCCAGGATACCTTTATGCCTTTTCCGGAACAAAACATTATAACATAATACTCTTAAAATGAATCCTTTATTCCATAAATCCATGATTCCTGCGCCTGTTCCTGCGCTCCTGCTGGTGCCCCTGTTCCTGTGCCGTCCCGCCCTGTGCGCCGAACCCTACATGCCCAGCCTGGACTCCCTGTACGCTTCCGGTCTTCCGGTCCTCATTGTAGACACCGACAGCATGGCTCTCCCCACGGCCGACCCCGCCGACCCTCCCGAGGGCTGTTTCGGCGCCACCATAACCAACCGGACCTCAGTCAGCGGCCGTGTGTATATGGTGCGTTGCTCCAGTGACACTCTTTATGACAGCGGCTTATACGTCAAGTCCGTGAGCGGCATGACCATCAGGCTCTGCGGCAACTGGTCCGGCCGCAGGGAGAAGGCCTCTTACCTGGTCAAGCTGGAGCGCAAGGCGGACCCCATTGCCGGCGTTGAGCGCTACCGTGACCGCAACTGGGTGCAAAAGGGGACAGGCCCCAATTGCACTGTTTTTGTGTTCTTGTAAAGATTTTTTCTGTCCGGAGCATTCGGCCGGCGCCTTATGTCCTCAACTCTCCGGCTGTCTCTCCAGTAGGGAAAAATTTACGCCCCAACTGGGAAAAAATTTTTTCCTAACTGGAGCGTAAGTTTTTTCGTTCATAATGGCAACACAAGTGGTACAGAAGGGTCAGGTTCCCCTTTGTGCTACTTTGTAAATGTTTTTTATCTCCTGAATATTCCGGCACTGTCAACCTTTTCAGGAAAATGTCAACCTTTTCAGTCGTTTTACTCTCACTCTATCCATACTCTACCCATAGGGTTGCCATAGGGTAGCCATACCCTTGAGTATGGCACAAAGCATTGTAACATTTTGGTAATAGTTCCTAATTAAGAGACCGTATTGGCGGAAAAATGAGTAACTTTGCGGCTAATTTGGAAAAAGAGGTGTTTCTTTATGGAATTAGCAAGCAAATACAACCCTGCCGATGTGGAGGGTAAGTGGTACAAGTACTGGGAGGATGGCAAGTTTTTTCACTCGGAGCCCGATGGCCGTGAGCCTTATACCATAGTCATTCCGCCACCAAACGTGACCGGTGTGCTGCACATGGGTCACATGCTTAACAACACTATCCAGGATATTCTGGTGCGTAGGGCCCGCATGATGGGCAAGAACGCCCTGTGGGTGCCCGGAACGGACCATGCATCGATTGCTACGGAGGCTAAGGTCGTGGCCAAGCTTGCAGCCGAAGGAATAAAGAAGACTGACCTGACACGCGATGAGTTCCTTAAGCACGCGTGGGCCTGGAAGGAGGAGCACGGAGGCATAATCCTCAAGCAGCTCCGCCGCTTAGGTTGCAGCTGCGACTGGGACCGCACCGCATTCACCATGGATGACCTGCGCTCGGAGAGCGTGATCAAGGTGTTTGTGGACCTCTACAACAAGGGCCTGATATATCGCGGCGTGCGTATGGTGAACTGGGACCCCAAGGCACAGACCGCTCTGAGCGATGAGGAGGTGGTCTATAAGGAGGAGCACAGCAAGCTGTACTACCTGAAGTACTATGTGGCCGATGCAGACCAGAACCCGGTAAAGACCACCGGTGCCGATGGTGAGATTGTCCATAAGGATGCCCGTGGCTACTACGCAGTGGTGGCCACCACACGTCCCGAGACCATCATGGGTGATACTGCCATGTGTATCAACCCGGCCGATCCCAAGAACGGCTGGTTGAAGGGTCACAAGGTGATAGTTCCGCTGGTTAACCGCGTTATTCCTGTAATCGAGGATGATTATGTTGACATCGAGTTCGGTACCGGTTGTCTTAAGGTAACCCCTGCCCATGATGTCAATGACTATATGCTGGGCGAAAAGTACAACCTGGAGACCATCGACATATTCAACGACAACGGCACACTGAGCGAGAAGGCCGGCCTGTACATCGGGATGGACCGATTTGCCGTAAAGAAGCAGATTGCCGTTGACCTGGATGCCGCCGGTCTTTTAGAGAAGATGGAGGATTACACCAACAAGGTGGGTTACAGCGAGCGCAATCCGGATACAGTGATTGAGCCCAAGCTCTCCATGCAGTGGTTCCTCAAGATGCAGCACTTTGCCGATATGGCTCTGCCTCCTGTCATGAATGACGAGCTCAAGTTCTATCCGCCCAAATACAAGAATACATACCGCAACTGGTTGGAGAACATCAAGGACTGGTGCATAAGCCGCCAGCTCTGGTGGGGACACCGCATCCCGGCTTACTTTATGCCCAAGGGCGGATTCGTGGTGGCCGAGACAATAGAGAAGGCTGTAGAGCTGGCCCGCACCAAGAGCGGTGACGGTAGCCTTACCGCTGCCGACCTGCGTCAGGATGAGGATGTGCTGGATACTTGGTTCAGCTCATGGCTCTGGCCCATCAGCCTGTTTGACGGCATCAACAACCCCGATAATGAGGAAATCAAGTACTACTATCCCACAAATGACCTGGTTACCGGTCCGGATATCATTTTCTTCTGGGTGGCACGTATGATCATGTCGGGTTACGAGTATCGCAAGGATATGCCTTTCCGCAACGTATATTTTACCGGTATAGTCCGTGACAAACTGGGCCGCAAGATGAGTAAGTCACTGGGTAACTCACCCGATCCTATCGGCCTGATAGAGCAGTACGGAGCCGACGGCGTACGTATGGGTCTGATGCTGTCGGCCCCCGCAGGTAATGACATACCGTTTGACGAGGCCATCTGCGAGCAGGGACGTAACTTCAACAACAAGATCTGGAACGCTTTCCGTCTTACACAGACCTGGAGCGTGGCCGATATAGAGCAGCCCGAGAGCGCAAGGGTGGCTGTGGAGTGGTTCCGCAATAAGTTGGTCGATACGGCCGCCGGGATGGATGACCTGATGTCAAAGTACCGCATAAGTGAGGCCCTGATGGCAGTCTATAAACTGTTCTGGGATGAGTTTGCAAGCTGGTATCTTGAGATAATCAAGCCGGTCTATGGACAGCCTGTCGACTCAAAGACATACGCTGCCACACTTGATATGTTCGAGCAGCTGCTCATGCTGCTGCATCCGTTCATGCCGTTCATCACTGAGGAGCTGTGGCATGCAGTCCGCGAGCGCAAGGATGGTGAGAGCATCATGAACCAGAGCATAGTTAGTCTGGTTAAGGGTAAGGCCGATTCCGCTCTGCTCGCCCGCTTTGAGCAGGCTAAGCAGATTGTGACTGAGATCCGTTCGGTGCGCAAGAGCAAGAACATAGGCCCGCGTGAGCCGCTTACGGTTGAGGCTGTGGAGCAGAACCCGCTTGCCGCTCTGAACAGCGTGATACTCAAGATGGCCGGACTGGATGATATTGTAGTGGTTGCTGCCAAGAGCGATGGAACTGCCGCGTTCATGATTGGAACCCGGGAGTACGCGGTACGTTTAGGCGGACTCATTGACGTGGAGGCTGAGCTTAAGAAGATGCAGGCCGAGCTGGAGCACTTAGAGGGATTCCTCAAGGGTGTGAACGCCAAGCTGCAGAACGAGAACTTTGTGGCACACGCACCTGCCGCCGTGGTTGAAAACGAACGCAAGAAGCAGGCCGATGCCACTCAGAAAATTGCAACAATAAAGGAGAGCATGGCAGCTCTCAGAAAGTAAATGGAAGAGAAGAAATCAGGAAAGACAGGTCTGGCCATAGCATTGGCTGCAATTGCAGTTCTTGCTGCAGCTGTTGTATGGCTCTTTCTCTCGGTCAGGAATAAAGGCAGGGAGATTGATGAGATGACCCAGCTCTTCGAGATAGAGAAGGAGGAGATGGAGAACGAGTATTCCGGATTCGCCATGCAGTATGACGAACTGCAGGTGCATCTGTCGAATGATTCGCTGAGGCATCAGCTGGAAAGGGAGAAACTGCGTACACAGCAGCTTCTGGAGGAGCTTCGCCAGACTAAAGCCACCAATGCTGCTGAGATTACCAGGCTCAAGAAAGAACTGGCCACCGTGCGCGCCGTCATGCGCTCGTATGTGGCCCAGATTGACTCGCTTGATCAGATCAACAAGCAGCTGGCTCAGGAGAATACCCGCGTACGCAGGCAGTATCAGGAGCAGACCAAGGTGGTGGAGAAACTGACTGTTGAGAAGGAGAAGGCTGAGGAGAAGGTGGCTCTTGCGTCACAGCTTGATGCTGCCGCCATTACCGTTGTTCCACGCAACAAGCGCGGCAAGGAGGAACATAAGGTCAAGAATGTGACCCAGTTCGTGGTGAATTTCACGATAGTCAAGAACATAACTGTCCAGACGGGTGAGAAGACCGTATATCTGCGTCTTACCAAACCCGACGGAGAGCCGCTCGTGAAGGATGCAAGCAACACATTCCGCTATGAGAACGTGAATCTGGAGTATTCGGCCAAGAAGTATATCGAATACACGGGTGAGCAGCAGGAGGTTACCATGTACTGGGATGTGGAGGAATATCTCAGTGCAGGGTTATATACCGCTTATCTGTTTGTGGATGGAGTGATGATTGGCGAGCAGAGCGTAACACTTAACTGATTTTCCTTTTTTTTGATGAGTACTTTCCGCGAACTTGGGGTATCGGACCGGATACTCAAGGCAATTGAAGAGTTGGGATTCGAGAACCCGATGCCAGTTCAGGAGGCGGTTATACCGTACTTGCTGGAGGAGGGCAGCGGCGATGTCGTGGCTCTGGCACAGACCGGAACAGGCAAGACTGCCGCTTACGGGATTCCCGTTATACAACGTACCGATGTGGACAGCCGTGATGCCCAGTTCCTTATCCTGAGTCCTACCCGTGAACTCTGCGTCCAGATAGCCAGTGACCTGGCTGATTTCTCTCATTACATTGAGGGCCTGCACGTTATCCCTATGTACGGCGGTTCGTCGATAGAGAACCAGATACGCAATTTCAAGCGCGGGGCACATGTGATTGTGGCTACCCCGGGCCGTCTGATTGACCTGATGGAGCGCGGTGTGGTCAAACTCGATACCATCCGCACAGTAATCCTTGATGAGGCCGATGAGATGCTCAACATGGGATTCTCTGAGGATCTTGAAAAGATACTCTCATCCGTTCCGGTGGAGCGTAAGATGCTCATGTTCTCGGCTACCATGAGCAAGGAGATTCAGGCCATATCGCAGAAGTATCTCAATAATGCCCGCGAGATTGTCATCGGCACACGTAATGAGGGGGCGGAGAATGTGGAGCATGTATATTACATGGTTCACGCCAGGGACAAGTATCTGGCCCTGAAGCGCATTGTTGACTATTACCCCTCAATATACGCCATCATTTTCTGCCGCACCCGCCTGGAGACGCAGGAGATTGCCGACAAGCTGATGCAGGACGGCTACAATGCCGACTCCCTGCACGGTGATTTGTCGCAGGCGCAGCGTGACCTTACCATGAACAAGTTCCGCAAGCGCCAGCTGCAGCTTTTAGTGGCTACCGATGTGGCAGCACGCGGATTAGATGTGGATAACCTCACCCACGTAATCAATTTCGGGCTGCCCGATGACATTGAGAACTATACGCACCGCAGCGGACGTACGGGGCGTGCCGGCAAGAAGGGCGTTTCCATATCCATTGTCAATCTGCGTGAGAAGGGAAAGATCCGCTTCATTGAGAAGGCCATCGGCAAGACATTTGTACAGGGTGTGATGCCCACCGGCACCCAGATATGCGAGAAACAGCTCTATAAGGTGATTGATGACCTGGAACGTATTCAGGTGAATGAGGAGCAGATTGAGGGTTTCCTGCCTGAGATATTCCGCCGTTTAGACTGGATGGACAAGAATGACATCATAAAGCGCATTGTGACCCGTGAGTTCGGGCGGTTTGTGCGCTATTATAAGGATGCCCCTGAACTGGAGGAGGTGACCCGCAAGGATGCCGATAACGAGAAACGCAAGAAGAAGGACCGCCGCCGTGCGCAGAAAGGCTATACGCGTTTCTTTATCAATATAGGGAAGAAGGATCATGTCCAGCCGGTCCATATAATCGAGATGCTTAACCGTAATGTGGCCGGACGCGTGGATGTGGGCCGCATAGACCTGATGCAGAACTTCTCGTTCTTCGAATGCCCGGAGGAATATACTGAGGAGATTATCGAGGGTATGAGCGGTGTGAACTACAAGGGGCGTGAGGTTCATGTTGAGGTGGCCGAGACACGCTCTGAGGATGGTGAGGTGATTGATACAAAACCGGTTAGGGAACGTAAGACCCGTACAGGAAAAAAGCCCGGCCGGGAGGACTGGACTTCCATCGGTGATGAGAAACCTGGCAGTGAGATAATGTCTCGTACAGATGAGAGACCCGGTCGCGTGGATAAAATCCATCGTGAAGAAACATTCCTTGATGAGAAACCGCGAAAAAGCGGAAAAAAGAGACGGGATGAGATCCTGATTCAAGAAAAGTCCTCAAAAAGCGGAAAAACCTCCAAGCGTAAGGAGGAAACGGAGAGCAAGGTCCGCGGCTCAAGGACAGAGCGCCGTTCTCCCCAGCGAGCCCCGCAGGTGCAGATTGCCCAGGATGATGATTTCTGGAACAATTTTGAAAACGAGGACTGGCACCAGTTCTTCCGCAGCGACAACGGCCGTTCCCGTCGAGGTTCAGACCGTCAGGAAGCCCGAGCCTCCAAACGCAAGGCGAAAACATCGGCCCGCAAGGCAAAACCGGCCCGCATGGAGAAGGTGAACGGCAGAAAGGTCTCCCGTACCGCAGCAAAACCCCGCAAATCCCGCCGATAACCCAATATGGTTTAATGCTTTTGTATTATACGGATAATGACTATCTTTGGGAAGTCATTATTCACTTATAGTTACTAACCGTTCATTATGAGATTGTTACGTGTTGTTTCCGCAGTGGCTGTCCTGCTTTCGGGCATTTCGTGCGGTCAGAGCGATCCTCTTGTGGTTAAGGTTGATGGCGGACAGATCCGAGGTGTACAGTCCGAGGCTTCGGATGTGACTGTGTTCAAGGGTGTTCCATACGCGGCTCCGCCTGTTGGTGAACTGCGCTGGAAAGAACCTCAGCCTGTTATTGCCTGGAAAGGAGTGAGGGATTGCAGTGAGTTCGGTAATATCAGTATCCAGTTGGGACATGATGAAGGGTCTTTCTATTGGAAGGAATTCTACTACATGGGATTTCCTCCTCAGAGTGAGGACTGTCTCTACCTTAATGTTTATGCACCGGCGGGTTCTGTGAACAAACCCGGAGCGAAACTGCCGGTTGCTGTATGGGTACACGGCGGAGCATTCCATAACGGTTACAGCAATGAGATAACTATGGATGGTGATGCGTGGGCTCAGCGTGGCGTAATACTGGTAACCATAAATTACCGTCTCGGACTGATGGGATTCCTTAACCATCCTGAACTTACCGAGGAGGGTGGGGGCTCATCGGGCGGATATGGTATGTATGACCAGATTGCGGCATTGCAGTGGGTTCATGACAATATAAAGGCTTTTGGTGGTGATCCGGATAATATAACGGTGTTCGGACAGAGTGCCGGAGCTATGAGTGTAAAGAATCTGGTTACATCGCCTCTGTCAAAGGGTCTGATAGCCAAGGCTATAATACAAAGCGGTGGCGGATTGAACCCTCAGGGGCGTGGAGGCCAGGCTGGCGGGCAGGCTGATTATGACCGTACCGGCACCGGCATCCAGCAGGCAGGCGGTTTTGCAGACCTGAAAGCAATGCGTTCCGCTACCCCCGATGAACTGAAAGCTGCTGTCGCTAAGCTCCCGCGCGGAGTTTCGTATCGTCCTCATACCGATGGTGTGATGCTTACTGAGTCTTTTGATGAGGCTGTATGGGATAACTCTGTGGCTGATATACCATATATGATAGGATGTACGGCGCAGGATATGGGCGGTCTGGGTGGTGCTGCAATAGATCGTTTTGCCGATGTGCGTGACTCGCTCAGCAGCAAGCCTGTATATAAGTATTTCTTCCAGCGTAACCCACCCGGTGATGATGATGGCCCGGAGCAGGATCCGGGTGCGTTCCATTCATCGGAACTATGGTATATGTTCCACACACTTGACCGCAGTTGGCGCCCGTTCACCAGGGCCGATTACGAATTGAGTGACCGCATGATGGATTTCTGGACTAATTTCTGTAAGTATGCCGATCCAAAGGGAGGCTGGAAGCGCTCCACAAGAAAGGCTCCTTATACGCAGATTCTGGATATTAACTGACACAAAGACCTATGAAAAAGTGTGTTTTGTATTTGATGGCGGCAGCCGTGATGATGAATTTTGCCGCCTGCAGTTCATCGGATAACAATGAACTCAAACGTGGCAAGGCCAGTGCGGAGCTTATCGCTGCGGCCGATGCATTCTATGAGGCCACGCGGACCGAGCCCAAGGGCAGGGACCATATCAACCTGCACAGTATTATGGTGCTCAAGCACGGCAAGGTGGTGCTGGAGCGCTGGTATAACGGTGAATCGGCCGAAAAGCCGCATACCATGTGGTCAGTGAGCAAGACCTTTACGGCCGCAGCCATAGGATTTGCCGTTGATGAGGGGCTGATTAAGGTCGATGACAAGGTTATCAGGTATTTCCCAGACAAACTGCCGGCACAGGTGAGCGATAATCTGGCCGCAATGACAATACGTGACCTGCTTACCATGACCTGCGGACATGATGTGGCCATCAACTTCAATACTTACACCGCTCCTGACTGGGTTGAGGGATTTCTGGCTGAGCCGGTTAAGCATACCCCCGGAACTTACTTTGTATATAATTCAGTGGGTACTTATATGCTGTCGGCCATAATTACCAAGGTGACAGGACAGGATATGAATGACTATCTGGAGCCGCGTCTGTGGCAACCGTTAGGTATAGACAAGCCCGAATGGGACAAGAGTCCGCAGGGAATGAGTTGCGGTGGCTGGGGTCTGCACCTTAAGACCGAAGATATGGCCCGCATGGGACAGTGCATGCTTCAGAACGGCAAGTGGAACGGAAAGCAGGTGATTCCTGCATCGTGGGTCAGGGAGATGTCAACCTACAAGGTGGAATCGGGCCCCGCAGGAACCCGTCTGGAGGATATGCCGCGCTTAGGTATCACCAAGGAGAACAACCAGTGGGCCAAGGGCTACTGCTATCAAATGTGGATATGCTCCGATAACGGTTACCGTGCCGACGGAGCCAACGGCCAGTATTTCATGGTATTCCCCGATAAGGATGCCGTGCTGGTGCTCACCACAGACTCCAACCTCTATCAACCCTATATGGACATAATCTGGAAGTATCTGATTCCCGTACTTTAAAACTCCGCAAAGGGGCCGTTTCCTAATGCGTCACATGAGCAATATGAGGCGCGGAATACCTTGGTCGGGCAGGAACTGTATCATCGTAGATTCTGTTATCAATTTCCATTCAGAATCCACTGCTTGTAGAACGGGTCTTCCAGTTCGTATCGGTCTGAATAGATTACATATCCATCTTTCTGCAGCCGTTTCAGAGCACTGTAAACCGTACTGGTGGGGTAGTGGCCTGACTGTAATGGTTGATCCGATGCCAGACGTTGCATAATCCATTTGTTAGTGCGGTTAAAGTTCATCCATAGGCGCTCATAGTCCAGACTATGAGTTCTTACAATATTGGCTATCGCTTCTGTTATGGGATCATCTATGTCCGGCTGCAGTACACCTATCTGCCATACGCTTGAAGCTAATTGTTGCGAGTAATACGGATGGCATCCTGTGTAGTCCAGGATTTTGTCCGATAAAGATTCGCAATTATCGGGATAACAATATGCCAAACGTTCAGAGAGATAACGATGGAAATCCTCACGTGGCAACTTGCCCAAACGCATCAATTCGCCAAAATGATAGAATGGTGACTTCTTGTTCTCAAAAATGTCAGTCATCATACTTTCTTGGCTGCCCAACAATATATAATTGATGTGTTTTTGCTCTTGCATTATGGAACGCAATTGTTTATCCAGTTTTGGAGCAATGTCACGTATCTCCTGAAACTCGTCCAGAACCACAACCAAACGGTCACTCTCAAAATGGGCGTTCTCAATCAGAGTTAATACATCCTCTATAAGAACAGTACCGTCAGCGCCCGGCTGGAAAGAAACATCCATCATTCCTGTAAGAGGGTTGGTTGAGATTGTAGGTATGATGCGGAAATGAGTAATCAAGTGACGGACCCGTTCCAGCGGGTGAATCTTGAAAAACTCCCTTAGCAGTTTGGCGGACAAATCCGATACAGATGTTACTTTCTGTAGGTTCAATGTGATATGCTTGCGTCCGCTTTGCCTAACTGCTTTTGTCACAACGCTGCTCTTTCCAAAACGACGCGGGCTGATTATAACCAGATGGTTGGCACTTTGGATAAACTGGCCTATGTAAGCAACCTCCTTCACCCTATCTGTAAAATAGTTGTCCTCAACAATTGTACCGAACTTAAAAGGATTTTCCATACTACGCATTTTTTCGTTACGACTTTTTTCGTAATAGACTGCAAGAATACAAAAAAGAATTCAATAAAAAGACGATTTGTGCTGTAAGATTTATCTCAATGAGTGGAGTGTGTCAAAAAATTAGACGATTTTAGGGCTGAATCTACGATTTTGCCCTTTTTTCTTGGAGAGTGGTGGCGGGAGGGAATAATTTTGAGGCGTAAATAATAACAGACTCAAATATGTTTTACCAATTCCTTAAGATTGCTTTACGCAATATAAAGCGTGACTGGAGCTATTTCCTTGTTATTACTCTTTGCCTTGCTGCCGGTCTTTCCATCAATGCTGTCATGACAGTACAGGAAGACCGTTATTACCAGACGCGTTATCCAGGTTCTGACAGGACTTATAGTACCGAACTGACTGTTCCGGATTCAATCAAGGAGAAGCAGAAAGCGGCCGCATCTGATTTCGGCGGTTTCATGGAGACTTACAACAGGAACTTGGCGACTTTCGGCCCGCAAGTCTTTGATGCATCCTGTTTCTATGTGGAAGGTGTAGAGGGTATAGTGTTGCAGGACTCAAGAGATGAGTTCGCAAATGAGATCGGTCTTATGTTTCATGCTGCCGGAAAGGATATCCCATATTATTTCCAAAGCGGTGTCCAGGCCAAGCAAAGATGTGTATCCGGGTCATATTACAAGTATAGGAACCTTACTCTTATGATGGGTGACCGTATGCCATCCAACGATTCCGAGATAATAATAAAGGAGTCTGTTATAAAAAGGATTGGGCTGGATATTAATGAGATAGGATCATATACTGTTGAACCTATATTATCCGATTACAGTCAGTCTGGTAGGGAGTACAGGATAGTCAATGTAATTATGGATGACAAATGGGCTTTTGAGGTGAAGTTTGCCTGTTTCCATTGGCTTGATGCAACCCGTGTCAATGAGGTCTTCACCCCGGATGTCATTCTCTCTCCCGGAGCCGATAAGGAAACGGTAAACGAGAGGCTTAAGGCAAAACAGTTCATGAATTCATGGGGAGAGCCCAAAACTCCTGAACTGACAACCCTTAGATATTCGGATTCCGGTAACCAGTTTGTCCTGACGCTGCTGCGCCTTGTCATACTGGCCGTAGTAGTTGTCAGTTTCCTGAAAAGGCTTGTTCAGTCTGTAGTTCAGAATAAGAGAGCCAAACAGATACATTTCTGCATGGGAGCAGGTGTTTGGCATATATTCTCCCTGCAGATGATTGAAGTGGTAATCATGTTGCTGGCGTCAACGTTGTTGTCTATTTACATTTCGTCAATCCTGACGGAATTCCTAAACGTGAACAGAGAGAACTATAATCTGTATCACAGCCTGCCCATGGGGGATATTGCTGCTATCGAAGCATCCTCATCGATCATAATACTGGCAATATGTATAGTGGTAGTATTCATAACTGCCTTGTGTTTTGTGAAAAGAGCCTTTGCCGCCAAAAGAACGTCACGCAAGGAGAGACACCTCATAACCAATCTGATTATAGGTATAGAACTGTCTGTGGCAGTTTATGGAATATGTCAGTCCCTGATCTTTATCGGATTTTCAGAGAAACGGTATAACCCTATGCCTGGAGATGTCAGCAAGAGAACATACAGGCTGGATCTTGAAGACAGGTCAGTAATTGAACAGTATGTTCCCGTTGAGGAATTGTTGAGGGAACTGAGTTCCATGCCTAAGATTGAAGATGTCTGTCGTTGCGGAAGTGCCGGACTAGGAACTCTGATGTCAATCGGCAACAGCCACACCTGGTTTTCACAGGTAGATGCCAATTACTTCAAATTCTTCAATATACCGTGTGACAGGACAGGTGTGCCGGAAACAGGCAATGAGATATATCTGAGCCGCAGGTTGTATGATAATCTGCTGGCCGATGGGGTTGATGTCACGCAGCCATTGGAACTGAATAATCCAGGGGGTGTGATTAGTTTTGACATGAATGGAAATATCATATCGCATGCAAGCCGGAAATATACAGTAGCCGGAGTTTACGAGCGGAATTTTGGGGCTGTCCGCAATAATGAGGAGGTATTGGACAGTAAGGGCGATGCCATTACAATCAATAATTCGGTCACCAATTATCTGTATGTCAGATTTGCGCCCGGTATAAGCAGGGAGAAGGGTCAGGAACTGGTCAATGAGGTGGTGTCGGGACATCTGCCTGAAACAGTAGAGTTAAAACTAAATGATATAGAAACTTATTCATATCAGGATGAAGTAAAGACGGCTTCTTCCTTATATACAGCAGTTGCTTTCATCTGTCTCCTGTTGGCAATCCTGAGTGTCAAATCTTCGGTATCGGCCGATGCCGCAAGACGTCGTAAGGAAGTAGCCCTGCGTAAAATCAACGGTGCCAAGGCACGTGACATAGCCGGATTGTTTGTCAGACCTTACGGCATAATAGTGGCTATTGCTTTCGTGGCAGGTTATATATTCAGCGTTATGCCGATTGTCAAGGCGTCAAAAGAGGGATCTTTTATAATGCTTGACAGTTATGTAAGTTGGGTGCTTCCCGTATCATTGGCCATTATAGTTATGGTGGTTGCATTGACCTTGCTTAGAAGAGTACGCGCAATAATGCGAACTAACCCGGCTGACGTGATCAAGAGCGAGTAGGGGTATCATCTTAGATTTGCTATAAGGTTGTACAAAAGTAAGCACTTTGGCGGAAACTGTGGGCGAGTGTCAAAAAATTAGACGATTTTGGGGCTGAAAGTACGATTTTTGGTTTTTTTCTTGGAGGATGGTGGCGGGAGGGGATAATTTTGAGTCAGAAAAAACAATAACCTAATATAACAGCTCTCATGTTCAGCCATTATCTGAAAGTCGCGGTCCGTAACATAGCCAAGTACAAGACCCAGAACACTATAGTGGTGTTGTCAATAGCACTTGGAATGGTTTTCTGTTCACTCACGTTCGTATGGATTCAGTATGAACGTAAGTATGATTCCTTCTACAGTAATGTCGATGACATATATCTGATATTGAGACAGGATTCAAGATATGAAGGTGAAACAGGAAGTTCATATACTTCTTACCCTGAAGGAACCTATCTGTCAGATAAATACCCACAGATAGAGTTTTTTGCAAGATGCCAGCAGGAGGGAAGTTACTCGGTCAGCCGTGACGGCAATGTCATTGCCGAACTCACGGGGATGAGCGTTGATGAAAACTTCAGGGATTTCTTTGGCGTCAAGGTGTTGGAGGGTGACAATGTCCTGAATCTTGCCCGTAATGAAGCTGCCCTGACAAAAATTCAGGCAGAGCGGCTCTTTAAAGGAGGTGATGCCATAGGTCAGACGCTGCAAACCGATAAAGGTGATTTTATTGTCAAATCTGTAATTGAGGACCCTCGGAAACCCACCTCATTGCCATACGATTTCCTGACAGGATATGATATAGAGAGATATAACAGATCAGGGATCCGGATGTCAAGGCTGTTTGTCAGGATAAACAGCGATAATCTACAGCAATTGGCTGATGATATAGCCTGTGACACTCTTATTGAAACCTATGGTGAATTAAAGGGAATTACTATCAGCAACTACAGGGTGATGCCTCTTTCAAAGGTCAGGGAAGAGGGGGTTCTTCAGGACTCGATTGTAAAACTGAATGTCAGATTACATTACGTGTATATCCTGATGCTTTTGGGTATTGTGCTGATAGTATGTTCATTGACCAATTATTTTACCTTGTTTGTCACCAAAATGAGAATGAGGGTCAGAGAAATATCATTACGATATGCCAACGGTGCAGGTATGGCACAGATTGTAATGCTGTTCTGCACCGAGATAGTACTGATGCTTGTCATCTCTTTGTTTGCAGGTGCTGTAATCTGCATATTTACACTGCCATACTTCAAGGAACTCAGTGTGATGGACAAACCTGTCCCTTCCCTTGTCTTCAGCTATCTGCTTTCAGCAACAGTCATCGGTGTCATTTCTGTTCTGATTGCATTGGTTTTCATCGCATTGACCGGACGAAAGCAGTTGGCCCGATACTTCGGAAACTCCACAAACAAGCCTGTAGCCACAATCGGGTACAAGATAAGCATCGGCTTCCAACTGGCTGTAAGTATTTGTTCCATATTCTGTTCAGTTGTTATCAGCCGGCAGATTAACCATCTGTTGCAGTCATCGGATATGGGTTACAGGAAACACAATATAGGTTACTGCTATCAATACGGTTTGTCAGAATCCGAAGTGGCGGCCGCACGTGAGAGACTCAAGGCACTGCCGGAGCTGGACAAGGTGTTATATGGATTCCAGCCGACAAACTCATACCGCAGATACAGTTATGTCTATACTGATACTGCAAACCTTAGTAGAGAGAGCCTGATAAGCATAGTGGCAATCCAGGCTGACAGGTCTTATCTGGACCTGATAGAGGTGAAACCCGTTGCCGGAGAGTTGTTCTCTGAAAATGAATCCGGAAACACCATACTCATAAATGAGACTCTTGCAGACCGGTTTGGTGGAGCAGATCAGATTGTTGGAAGAAAAATATCACTGTTACGAGGTCCGGTGACGGTCAAGGGTGTGATAAGCGATGTGTGTTATTTCGATCCCAAAAGTGCATCCGGACCATTCATTTATGAGTTCCAGAAAGAGGGAAACGTATCGGAGATAAACCAACCCAACACTTTCCTTTTCAGCTTTAAAGAGGGGGTCAAGTGGAATGAGCTGGAAGAGAAGATACAGGATATTATGACTGAAATAAGGCCTGATGCCACGTATCATTTCACCAATATGGAAACTGATTACATGGGATACATAAAGTCAGAAAACACGTTAGGCAAATTATTGAGAATCATTACATTTGTGTGTATAGTCATTGCCATAAGCGGCCTTTACAGCATTGTCGCCCTTTTGTGCCAGAAACGCCGGAAGGAGATAGCCGTACACAAGATACACGGTGCCAGAATGAATGATATCCTCAGGATGTTCATCATAGAGTATCTGCCTATCGTCATTTTGAGTGCAATTGCAGCCTTTGCGGTAGGAGCGGCGGTAATGCACCGTTGGCTTTCAAACTATGTGCGTCAGACTCACGTCACGGTATGGGTTTATATATCAGTGTTCATCTGCATGCTGCTGGTCATCGGCCTGACCGTGTTCGGCAACATCCGCCGGGCAATGATGGAGAATCCTGCTGATGTGATCAAGAGTGAATAGCATAAGAACCTGTTTTGATCTGTTCCCATAATCTTTTCACGGAACAAATCAAAACAGATTCTTAAACAGATTCCAGGTGCTTCTCTCTGCGGATGTCTTCCATCGTATTAAAGAAAAGGTGATGCATATACATCATACTGTCTAATGCCGCTTTAAAATATGCATCTATCTCCGGTATTTCAGGTGTCAGGTACAATGCGCGGAATGTGTGAAGGTTTATGGTGCTGTCATCGTTATCTTGATAATATGTAAGCGTGTTTGCAGAATTATAGTAGTTACACTCGTTTACTGCACGGTGGAAAATGGCCAGATTCTCGATATCATCCAACGGGGCGTAATACCACCATAAATCCATGATGAGAATATATTTTCTTTCATCATTGGCAGTTATCTCAATGCGTTCACCCTGATATGTGAACACTATGTCCTGATTTTCTTCTATGTCATAGGAAAGATTAAGTTTACGCAAAAGCGAAAACAGCAGAGTGCGGGTGGTGAGAGCCGTTGAGGTTGTCGTAGTCTTCTTCATATCTTTTATAGTGTATAATATGTTTATTCCGGTGGGTAAAATTCATCAAAAACGTACATATAGACAATTATTCTAAGGCTTCTTGTACGGAATGAAACAGTGCTGTATGAATGTCCTTCCGACCACCCATTTCATACTCTATTCTTTGATTTCATACATTACCGTCATTCCGTGGTATCTATGAGATGAAGATATCATATCTTTGCATATCCCAGTTGAGCAGATGGAAAGGTTTCTGATCATAAGCAAAGGCACAGAGATGCTCCGAATTCCCGCCGGACGGCTGGTCTATATTTCGGCCGACGGCAACTACGCCAACATAGTCACCCAAGACAACAGGAGCCAGATGGTATCTTTCCAGTTAGGACAGGTTGAGGATATGATTGCAGACCAGTTAGGCGATGCCGGAGGAAACTTCGTCCGTCTGGGCCGCGGTCTGATCATAAACACCGATTTCGTCTATTTCATTGACATCGCCAGGCAGCGTGTCGTCCTGTCTGATTGTGCCTGCTTTTATCATGACCTCACTGCCTCACGTGATGTCCTTATTAAATTGAAAGCTTATATTGATACAACTATTAATCATGGCTGATATAGAAAAAGACATAATGGATGATGAGTTCCGTGTAATAGGGCACTCCACTCAGCAGAATATAGCCGTCAAAAATAAACGGCGAAGATGGTGGTGGGTTTTAACGGCAGGTTTTATCATTGTTATTTCAATCATCGTAGCAGTATTCAGTAAAAAGCCTAAAGAACTTCCAGAGAATCCTATTGAAGGGGTATTTGAATATGTACCCGAAATTATTATACCCCCGGTAATTATTCCTTTGGGAACAGATTCCTCACTGACAGCTACAGAGAAACTTGATACAATAATCAATGATGTACACCTTTCCATATATATTCCGCATAATGCCGTTCCGGAACTGACAGTGGGTGTTCCTGACCGGAATGACAACAGTATAATCCTTGCAGCACAGGCAGCCGATATACGTCAGGACAATCGCAAGATACTGGGAGCATTCGTCCTGAAAGGTGAACCTCTCGCCTGGGGGCTTTCCAAGAAAGGTTATTGCGCCATTATTGACGGTAATGTTACTGTGGGAGTATCGGAGAACTCACCATTATTTGAAGAGGCTACTGAAAAGGGCGGATATTTCTTCCGACAGTATCCGCTGGTCGATAACGGCAAGCTTGTGGAGAGCGAACTGAAGAACAAAACCATGCGTAAGGCCCTTTGCTCCCGTGCCGGCCAGATAATCGTAGCTGTCAGTGAATCCGATGAATCGATGCATGATTTTGCTCAGGCACTTGTTGACCTCGGTGTGGAGAATGCCATCTATTTAGTGGGCAGCCATTCTTCCTTCGGGTGGTACATAGACAAGACTGGGGAGAAGACGCTTTTTGCTCCCGATATTCACCGCGGCACTTATCGGAATGAGAATTATATCGTTTGGCGAGGGAATTGAGATATTTTAAAAACAGCGCAAATTTCAGTCGCTTCGCTTGGTGAAGGTTCAGATCTACTGCCCCGTAGGGGGAAAGTCAAAGCGTTCCTTCGGGCCGAGCGAATAATGTGTCAAATGCTTAAATATATACCCGTCTAATGGTAATATATTAAGATGTGTTAGTATATTTGCACCCAAAAGGGTGTAAAAATGGAGAGTATCAGCGCTTATATAAAGAGATGCCGCAAGGAGCGGCATCTTACGCAGCCGGAGCTGGCGGCAAGGGCCGGTGTGGGGCTGAGGTTCCTGCGTGAACTGGAGCAGGGCAAGCAGAGTCTCAGGATGGACAAGGTTAATCAGGTGCTGGCCTATTTCGGTACCCGATGCGGCGTGGATGACGAGGCTGTAAAAAGGCAGGACATCAGGCAATACAGGCTGTCATCATTGGAAGAGCCGCAGGAATACATGCTTGAGGAGATAATGCATCAGGTTTGCGAATCGGCAATGGCATCTTCATTCAACGCCCATGAGGTGTTGCGCAAAAAACTGGAAGAGATAAAGAGCTTAAAATAAGATACTATGAAAAAGAGACCTGTAATGTGTATTGTGGCCGGGCCGAACGGTTCGGGAAAGACCACAACTACAGAACAGCTACTCAAGAATGAGTGGGGCGCTGACAGTCTTTACATCAATCCCGATAATATCGCACAGGAACAATACGGTGACTGGAACTCTGCCGATGCAGTCCTGAAAGCGGCACAGACGGCTACCGGACAGCGATACGAATGCTTGTCAAACGGAACTGACTTTGTGTTTGAAACGGTGTTTTCATCGGCCGAGAAAATGGATTTCCTGCGCAAGGCTAAGGATGCAGGCTTTTTCATCAGGATATTTTATGTGTGCACGGAATCGCCGCTGATAAACATAAACCGCATAGCGCAACGTTATCTTAACGGCGGGCATGAGGTGCCCATTTCCAAGACTATCTCCAGATACTACAGCTCACTCAAGAACATATCAGAGGCCATAAAGATTGCCGACAGGGTTTATCTCTATGACAACTCGACAGAAAACGCCGCCCCGCGCCTGATTCTCAGAACCACCGATGGCAGGATAGCCAAACGTTATACGGATGACTTGCCGGAGTGGGTCCGTGCAGTGATTCCATAACCGCACGCGAGAATCCGGCCGATGTTATCAAGAGCGAGTGAATCAATCTATATTGTATTATTGCCAGGACTGACCAATATCCCAGTGGACGGCATATTTGGCGGAAGTCCTCTCTGGAGGAAGGTTGAACTCTCGCAGAATCAACTCATATACATGCGGATAATCCTGCAGCCATTTGCCTGTAGCCACCTCGAATGTGTCAGCCTCAATGTTGTAGAATATGCGTCCACGCGGTTTGTCTTGATAAGCCCCTATGAAAGGTCCGCTGTTATCGCCTTTATAACGTTGCTTGCGGAATTCCTTTTTCCAGACGTCCTCATGCAGTTCTGAGCACGTTATTCTTCCGTCCGATGCATTTGCTCTGGAATAATCGTTCAAAGGGTGCGATACTACCCCAAACAGTTCATCGCGCCCTATGTTATACCAGAATATACCAACTTTCGGGTCTTCGCCCTTTCCGCGGTTGGCAGCCATTTGTTTAAGGACAGAGCGGTATTCCTGCTCGCTGTATTGTGTCTGGGATAATTCAGCTTGACCGATTTGATTTGTCGTTATGATGCTCTGTCCTACAGCAAAAATCTTGACCTCGTCATTGCTTGCTGAATATACTATCTGCTGCTGAATTCCATACTCCCTACTCCATAGCCCAGATAAGGCTCCTGTTAATGGTACTGGATTACCTTTGCCATCTTCAGGATGAAGCAAGATGTCCTTTAGTATCTCTTTAACCTTATCGGCATCCTCCTGGGATACGCGTTTTATCTCCTGAAATGATTCAAGAGCTTCAGGTGTGAACAGAAGTTTCATAACGCGTCAATATCAACTTCTACAAACTTTTGCTCACTTGAAGCTTCAATAATGTCAATTGCACTTCTTGAGTTTAGAATAGAAGCTGTGCGGGCCAGGACATTATACTCGTCAAGCGACACAAGGACGGCTCCCTGCCTGCCGCGGTTTATCAATACCGGCTCATTATTTGAAATGACCGCATCTACGTAATCCTTTATGCTTTTTCTGAAATCAGAAATAGTTGTTGTAACCATAGTTGTCTGTTTTGTTACAAAAGTACGTACAATATTTTGTACAACAAAATGATTCCTGAATAAAAGCTAAATGCAAAACTGTATTTGATAGAACAGATTCTTACGTTGGTGTCAAAAAATTAGACGATTTTGGGGCGGAAAGTACGATTTTGAGTTTTTTTCTTGGAGTATGCTGCGTAGAGGGGATAATTTTGGAGCAGAAATAAAAAACAACAGTCCATATATGTTTATACATTATCTCAAATCCTCTTTCCGATACATGCGCAAGTTTGCCATGCAGAATATCATCAGTATGGTGGGCCTTTCAGCTGGTTTCGTGGCGTACGCGTTTTCATCGCTCTGGACCGGTTATGTGAACTCCTATGACACTTTTCATAAGGATGCGGACAGAATCTATACGTTTGCATATCATGAAGACGGCAAGACATCGATAGGAAATGAGAGGGCCCGTTCAGGCAACGGTGATATGTTCTATATGCTGTTCCGGGATTTCGACAGCCGTAATATTCTTGATTCCTTAGGGATAGAATCCATAATGTATTCATATCTCCAGGAGTACTCGGTTGATGACAAGGGCACAAAATGTATGGATATTGATTCAGCGTTCATTAATTTCTTCAATCCTGTCCTGGTGGCGGGTGACTGGTCTTTCCTGGAAGATGTGGGAAAAATTGCGGTGTCAAAATCATACGCCCAAAAGGAATATGGAGATGATAACCCCATAGGAAAGGAAATAACCGTATGGCGTGATCATTATACTGTCGGCGCGGTTTTTGAAGATTATGACCATTCCTTCCTGGAGTTTGACCTTATGAGAAAATGGAAATATGAAAGCATTTTCTATTACAATTGGCTGTTCTTTAAATTACATGAAGGCATAAGCGTACAGGATATGCTTGACCGATGTGAGGCGTTTTTTGCTGATAGATATGGAACGTCAATGACATATGTGATGAGAGGCAAAAGCATTATCCCTCTAAAAGAGGTCTATAAAAATCTGGAGGAGACCGATGCAGAAACTTTCGTAAAATATGACGGCCTTGAACTGTTATCTAAGGCAAGTCTTCTGATATTGCTCTGTGCCATAGTCAATCACTTTACCTTCTTCCTGAATTATTTGAAGAGCAGGAGGCGTGAAATGTCTCTGCGCAAGGTTTGTGGAGCATCAACCGGCAGTATTGCAACACAAATGGTTTTTGAGAGCAGTATTCCGGTGATTGTCTCTCTGTTTATGGGTTTATGGGTTGTAATGGTGCTTAAGAAGCCATATATGCGCCTTGCTGATATAGAAATGACAGACTCATATTATATGAAGGGCAGTATTTTCATTATATTGGCAGTGCTGTCAGCTTCCGTGATTCTGAGTCTTATAGAGGTTCTTGTAATTAACCATCGGACTGTTCAGACAAGCATCAGGCAAAACAATGATAAGGCATTCCGTAGATTAGGTGTAGGAATTCAGATTGCATCTGGTATGATACTCATGTTTGCTCTGGTTGTTATGTATCATCAGTTCAGTTTTATGGAGAATCTCAATTGGGGAACACAGAGAAAAAATACGGCTATTGTCTTTTTTCCTAAGGAGAGTATGTACAGTGATGATGGCAGACCATACTGGGGTGATGTCTATCTGGATGAATTGGAGAGCAAATATAGCCTGAAAGAAAGGATATCTGCCATACCTTGTGTAACGGGTGTATATATGAACTTTGCCGATATGTCAGTGTCTCATTTCGGGAATTCGGCCAGCGTTGGTCTGAAAGATGTTGATGACTCTCTTTTCCCTGATGTTTATGATTATATATATCCGGGTCTTATAGACCGCCTTGGTCTGACGGTACTGGAAGGGAATATT
>JAGCDE010000024.1 GCA_017651315.1 Bacteroidaceae bacterium | reverse complement strand
GCCGCCACCGAACTCCAGGATGGAGATATCGAATGTACCGCCACCCAGGTCGAATACGGCAATCTTCATATCCTTGTTAGCCTTGTCAACACCGTATGCCAAAGCGGCAGCGGTAGGCTCGTTCACGATACGCTTTACATCAAGACCGGCAATCTGACCGGCCTCCTTGGTGGCCTGACGCTGAGAGTCGCTGAAGTATGCAGGCACTGTGATTACAGCCTCCGTCACCTCCTGGCCCAGATAATCCTCGGCGGTCTTCTTCATTTTCTGAAGAATCATGGCGCTGATCTCCTGAGCGGTGTACATACGTCCGTCGATATCCACACGCGGCATGTTGTTGTCGCCACGTACCACTTTATACGGCACTCTTGCAACCTCTTTCTGGACCTGGTCCCAGTTCTCACCCATGAAACGCTTGATTGAGAACACGGTACGCTGCGGGTTCGTGATGGCCTGACGCTTGGCCGGGTCACCTATCTTACGCTCGCCGCCGTCAACAAAAGCCACGATTGAAGGGGTTGTACGCTTGCCCTCGCTGTTAGCGATTACGACAGGCTCGTTACCCTCAAATACTGAAACACACGAATTAGTGGTTCCAAGGTCAATTCCTATAATCTTTCCCATAGTTGTATGTTTTTATTTGTTTATACTCAAAATTTGACACCGACTATGGTGCAAATGGTATGCCACGGCATGTTGGAGGCCGATGACATGACAGTTGTGACGTTTTGGCATAAAAAAGAGGATGACATCTCTGCCATCCTCAAGCTTTGTCAGTTATTATGGGGAGACTTCTTGAGGTTCGATTTCTGATAGCCTTTAGCACCGCCGGACTATCAGTTCGGGGAGACAACGCTCCGAGGCTACTCCGCCTCCCTACGGACCCTAAACGCCGAACACCTCCATCTTAGCCACCTTCGGCGTCTAATCGTCGTCAGACAAGCGGCGTTCTTTACGGGATCCTACGGGGGGCTACGCTTACGCCTCTTCACGATGCTCCCTGAACTGATAGTCCGGCTACTGCAAAGATGAAGATACCGATACTCCAAAAAGTTTCGCTCGATGATCAGTCTTTCATCATCTCGGAGTCCTCATCGGGCTCGGGCTCCTGGGGATTGCCAAGGATGGCAGCCATGATCTTTGCCTCCAGTTCCTCAGCCAGCTCGGGATTGTCCTGCATGACCTGCTTGGCAGCATCGCGTCCCTGCGCTAAGCGGGTATCGCCGTAGCTGAACCATGAGCCGCTCTTCTTGATTATGCCGTACTCCACGCCAAGATCGATTATCTCGCCGCTCTTGGAGATACCCTCGCCGAACATGATATCGAACTCTGCCTTGCGGAAAGGAGGTGCCACCTTGTTCTTGACAACCTTTACGCGCACCTGGTTGCCTACAACCTCATCGCCGTCCTTCAGCGATGTGACGCGGCGGATATCCAGACGTACCGATGCGTAGAACTTGAGCGCGTTACCGCCGGTGGTGGTCTCCGGGTTACCGAACATCACGCCTATCTTTTCACGCAACTGGTTGATGAATATGCAGGTGGTGTTGGTCTTGTTGATGGTCGATGTCAGTTTCCTCAGAGCCTGGCTCATGAGACGGGCCTGCAGACCAACCTTGTTGTCACCCATATCGCCCTCGATCTCCGCCTTGGGGGTCAATGCTGCCACACTGTCTATCACAATGATGTCAATGGCGCTTGAACGGATAAGCTGATCGGCTATCTCCAGTGCCTGCTCGCCGTTATCGGGCTGTGAAATCCACAGGTTGTCGATATCCACGCCCAGCTTGGAGGCGTAGAAACGGTCGAAAGCGTGCTCCGCGTCAATAAACGCCGCTATGCCGCCTGACTTCTGGGCTTCGGCAATGGCATGGATAGCCAGAGTGGTCTTGCCGGATGATTCCGGACCGTAAATCTCAATTATGCGGCCACGCGGATAACCGCCTACGCCAAGTGCGGCGTTAAGGCCTATGGAGCCGGTGGAGATGACATCGACATGTTCGATATTCTCGTCACCCAGTTTCATGATGGAGCCCTTGCCGAAGCTCTTCTCAATCTTGTCAGTTGCTGCCTGCAGGGCCTTCAGTTTTTCACTGAGACCAGCATTCTGAGAGCCTGACGCACCCTCAATCTCTTTCTTTGCCATAATATAAATGGTGTTAAGTTATCAATAACCGAAGAGTGTTCTCCAAGGTATCACTTCTCCAGCAGAACGCCGCTTTGACGCTCCGTAGGCAAAGTTATAAAAACACACCACATATTATAAGTCCGCCGCAAAAAAAAATTATCAACAGTCAATCAAACGAGCCTATAATCCCAGGAGAACATAGAAATACCGGTGAATAGGTATCCGAAACCGAGCGTCTGCCCACAGTTGCAGTCGCCGGACTATATCCTTGGGGGCCATCAGTGCAGCGACGATAAAGCGAGAGCCCCGGAAAGGCCGTCAAGAACATTACGGTGCTTGACAAGGGTATATTCCGGGTGCTAAAGGTTCCAGATACCGACACCCAATATTTCAAATTTACATTATCTTTGTAGTATGAACAAGGAATACATTTCAATAATAGTGCGCGAGACCGGACTACGCGAGCATCAGGTGGAGAACACACTGAAGCTGTTAGAGAACGGCGCTACTATACCTTTTATAAGCCGTTACCGCAAGGAGTCAACAGGCGGGATGGATGAGGTACAGGTGACTGAGGTAAGCGATGCCTTAGAGCGTCTGGAGGCGCTGGCAAAGCGCAAAGAGACGGTTATCGGCACCATCGAGGGGTTAGACAAGCTCACTCCAGAACTGAAGGAGCGTATAGAGCACTGCTGGGATGCAACGGAGCTGGAGGATATCTACGCCCCCTATAAGCCCCACCGCAAGACACGTGCCGATGCAGCCCGCGAGAAGGGTCTGGAGCCGCTGGCGGAGTTTTTGATGAAACAGAATCCGAATGTACCTATAGACCGTGAGGCAAAGAAATACATCAATAAGGAAAAAGGTGTGGAGAGTATCGACGATGCGCTTCAGGGAGCTATGGATATTATTGCCGAACAGGTATCTCTTGACGAGGGGACCCGCAACCAGGTGCGTAATGCCTACCGCCGCGGTGCAAGGATATACAGCAAGCTGGTGCGCGGCAAGGAGGCCGAAGCCCAGAAATACCGCGACTGGTTTGATTTCAATGAGCCGTTGAACCGCTGCGCTTCACACCGTCTGCTGGCCATGCGTCGCGGTGAAGCCGAAGGGATGCTCCGCGTATCGATTGAGATTGATGATGACAAAGCGTTGGATTCCCTGTCGCGTCACTATGTCCGCGGCAAGTCTGAAATATCCCAGTTGGTTGAGGAGGCCGTAGAGGACTCATACTACCGTCTGCTGCAGCCTTCAATCGAAAATGAGTTCGCCGCATCGTCGAAGAACAGTGCCGACACTGAAGCGATAAAGATATTCGCACGCAACCTGGAGCAGCTGCTCATGGCATCGCCTCTGGGTCAGAAGGCGGTTCTGGGCATCGACCCGGGTTTCCGTACAGGCTGCAAGACCGTATGTTTAGATGCTCAAGGCACATTGCTGCACAATGAGACCATCTACCCTCACCCGCCCCACAATGAAGCCCGTCAGGCTGCCGCCAAGATACAGACTCTGGTGGAGCAGTACAAGATAGAGGCGATAGCTGTCGGCAACGGAACCGCCGGCAGGGAGACAATGGAGTTCTTGGAGCATCTGCGCTTGCCGGCCAATGTCCAGATATTCAGTGTGAATGAGGACGGAGCATCAATCTACTCCGCATCCAGGACCGCACGCGATGAGTTCCCTGACTACGATGTGACGGTACGTGGAGCCGTGTCAATAGGCCGACGTCTGATGGATCCTCTGGCCGAACTTGTCAAGATAGACCCCTCGTCAATAGGTGTGGGACAATACCAGAAAGATGTAAACCAGACAGAACTAAAACGCTCGCTTGACCAGACTGTGATAAGCTGCGTGAACCGCGTTGGGGTGAACGTGAACACCGCCAGCACGCACCTGCTCACATATATAAGCGGACTGGGGCCACAGCTGGCGCAGAACATAGTTGACTACAGGACCGGAAACGGTCCGTTCCGGTCACGCAAGGAGCTTATGAAAGTGCCGCGTCTCGGTGCAAAGGCTTTTGAGCAGGCTGCAGGATTCCTGCGCGTGCAGGGCAGCGAACAGCCGCTTGACAACTCAGCCGTACATCCTGAGAGTTACGCAATAGTCGAGAGAATGGCTAAGGATCTGGACTGCACAGTGCTGGAGCTCATGAAACAGCCCGAACTCCGCGCCAGGATTGACATTAACCGGTATGTGACCGACAAGGTCGGGCTCCCCACCCTGAACGACATAATGCAGGAGCTTGAGAAACCCGGACGTGACCCGCGCGGTCCGTTGAAGAAATTCGAGTTCTCAAGTGAGGTTCACACCATTGAGGATGTACGTGAAGGAATGGAACTGCCCGGAATAATCAACAACATAACGAACTTCGGGGCTTTTGTAGATATAGGAGTACATGTAAAAGGACTGATTCACATATCCCAGCTGGCCCCGGGCAAGTTCATCAAGGACCCGACCCAGGTGGTATCGCTACAGCAGCAGGTTATGGTCAGGGTTCTTAACGTTGACCTTGAGCGACAGCGCATCAGTCTGGCAATGGCGCAATAGATAACCGTAACTTTTTTCCAGCAAGAATATGAAGATACGTTTTCTCTTTTTATCCTGTCTGGCAGCTCTGACTGCCGGAGCCCAGAATATTCATCAGGGATATGAATATGTGGATCTGGGGTGTAATGTTCTGTGGGCAACCACCAATATAGGAGCATCCACCCCTATGCAGTACGGTTCCCAATTCGCGTTCGGCGAAACCTCTTCACGCACTTATTTCACACTTGACAACTATAAGTTTTATGACAAGGAGAAGGATGAGTATGTACTACCACCCGGGGACTTCGGCGGAGACAGCAAGTATGATGCCGCAACAGCACACTGGGGCGGAAGTTGGCGTTTGCCGTCCGAAGGTGACATTACCGATATGTTCATAAACTGTGATATGCAAGACACAATCATATCAGGCGTGAGGGCATGGGTAATCACTTCAAGGATAAACAACAACAGCATAATCATGCCCGATACGTATGTAACGGAAATACAAGACTGGCGAGGCGCGTATTTCTGGTCATACAGTAATTTCCCTGTTACGGGCGAAGGATATGCAATGCGGCTCTCATGGGGGTATCCTGCAGCCGGTTCATACCCTATATGGGGCGGACTTCCCGTAAGGCCTGTGCTGAACCTTGACTTCCAGCCTATGCCCGGACATGCATCCATAAGCCTGCTGAACTCCGACAATAATCAGCTAAGCAGCAATGCAAGTAGTGCCTGGTCATACTTTTCAGGCTTGCTGGACACAATACCTACCTACGGATGGACCTGCGAGACGAATTTGGTAAGCCCGCCCGAGCTGCCATACCTGCAGATTGACCTACTTGAGCCTTATAGCGGCAACATTGAACTGCTCATACAGCGGATAATGCCCCAGAGAATCCAGCAACCCACCCGATTTGACATTTACGGTTCCGGGAATCCCGATAGTGATTTCAGCCGCCTTACCTCAATCCATCTGCCCTACAGGTGGCCGGGGACATGGGAGAAAGCCGATATCACTCTCAGTAAACCTGTGCGTTACCTGCGACTTGTATGTACCGAGTGCAATGACACCATAAAGAATCCTGAAAGCTGGTGTCTGGGAGAATTGAGGATTTACACCGACACACCATCGGCCGTCCAACCGGCGTCAATCGGCTCACAAGGCAAAAGTTCATATACTATATCGGGACAAGTTGCCACTGAAGGTTCCACCGGAATAATAATTGAAGACGGTAAGAAGAAAATCATCATGAACCGTTAAGATCGATAAAAAATCTAATGGTTATACATTGTTTTTTGGTGTTTAGATATTAATTTAGCGGTATGTAAACTTTTTATTAACCAATTAAAGATATTTATGAAAAAGTACTTAGCTGAAATGATCGGAACTATGGTTCTGGTTCTTATGGGTTGCGGCGCTGCCGTCAGCCTGGGTTGCACACCTGCCGGTGCCGGAGTTCCCGGCGTAGTCGGGACAGCATTGGCATTCGGTCTTGCTGTGGTCGCTATGGCTTATACCATCGGCGGCATTTCGGGTTGCCACATCAATCCCGCCATCACACTGGGCGTTTGGCTATCCGGCCGCATGAATGGTAAGGATGCCTGCATGTACATGATTTTCCAGGTGATAGGCGCCATCATCGGTGCGGCCATCCTGTTTGCCATCACTCCCGGCGGACTGGGCGAGAACGCCTGCCAGCAGGGCATAAGCACAGGAGTAGGATTTGTGGCTGAGCTGGTATTCACCTTCGTGTTCGTACTGGTTGTCCTGGGCACTACCGATGCCAAGAAGGGTGCCGGCAATTTTGCAGGTCTCGCAATTGGTCTGTCACTGGTCCTGGTGCACCTGGTCTGCATCCGCTACACCGGCACATCAGTCAACCCGGCCCGTTCAATCGGTCCCGCCATCTTTGCAGGCGGTGAAGCCCTGAGCCAGCTCTGGATATTCATCGTGGCTCCTCTCTGCGGCGGTGCACTTGCAGCAGGCCTCTGGAAGATGATCGGCTGCGACTGCGAGAAGAATTGAGAATTGCTTTTACGCACCGGCGTAAAAGCCCGCGAGATAAAGAGGATGACTGGTTTTCAGTCACCCTCTTTATTTCACACCACGGATATGATACTTCCCGGATAGGTGGCAACAAATCGTATTGCCAATCCTTTAATCATTCTTCAATCTGATGCAATTTATTATCCGGCCGCACCTGATACCCTCACGACGGGCCGAGAAGAAGCGGTCATTGTTGCGGTAAGTGCAGATCCCGGCCACCTGTATGTTTTCCGGTCTTACCCCCGACTGCTCCAGCAGCCATCGGTTTGCCAGCCAAAGGTCTATATGCAATCCGCCGTTCATGGGATTATCTGCTGTAGGATTCTTCGGACCACAATCCAGAAGAACCTCATCCATAGGAAAACCCGCATTCCGGAACTCATCGGCAACCTCCTGCCCCACCTGAAAACTCTCCGGTCCGATACCCGGTCCTATTACAGCCAAAAGGTCCGACGCCTCAGTCCCGTAAAGCTCACCCATCCTGACAATGGTCTTCCTGCTGATATGCTGCACAGTACCACGCCAGCCTGCATGAACCGCCGCCACAGCCCTGCGCACCGGATCATAAAGCAAAACCGGAATGCAATCGGCCGTCCTGACAGAAATTGCCACCCCCGGAACATCAGTCACCAAAGCATCCACCCCCTCCAGTTCCTCCCGTTTGGTAAAAGGATCCGTAACCTCACGTATCACCCACCCATGTACCTGATGAGGCTGAACCACATAAAAAGGGAGAACCTCATCACGCTCAGTACTGAATGCAATCACATTATCTGCTATCCGGTAATTCATAAAAGCAAAAATAAATATTAATTCCTTAATTAATTCCATCTTTGGAACACTATCCATCTTTGCTGCCAACAAATAAATATTATAACAGATGACATTTCCTTCCCGCTGCCGGGTGGCGTGACGCTACGAGTCTGGACGGCACTGGAGAGGACGGCGACTACTGATTCTCTTCACTCTGGCATTCCGGTCGACGCGCGGAGCCTCTATTCCAATTCCGGCGATCACTACACGAGTTGCGATTACCATTACAACGGTAATTCTGTTCGGCCCATTAGCTCTTAGGATTTGTCCTGCCCTACAGGTATGAAAATAAAAGGCATACAATTAGAAAGTCTCGAACCGTTCTCTTATCTCATCCGGGCTATACAACATAATGACTTGATAAATGATAAAGAAGAAGGGGCTTCCGCCCCTCCTTTGGTTTCCAATCAGCTAAGCTTGAAGTTAACCGGCACCGTGAACTTGACGCGTACAGGCTTGCCACGCTGAAGGCCTGGTTTCCATTTGGGCATGGAGGATATCACGCGAAGGGCCTCCTTGTCCAGATGCGGTTCAACTGACCTCACGACCTCAGGATCGACTATGGAACCGTCCCTGTTCACGACGAACTGTATCAGCACCCTACCCTGGATGTTGTTCTCACGGCAGATTGCAGGATACTTGATGTTCTTACGGAGATACTCCATGAGAGCTGCCTGGCCACCCGGGAACTCCGGCCGCTCCTCAACGACCATGAAGATCGTCTCCTCTTCAGGCTCCTCCTCTACAATGATCTCCTCCACTTCCGTGATATCAACATATTCCACCAGGTCCTCGGTTGATGCTATGAAATCCTCCTCAAAATCTTCATATATATCAACATATTCCACCAGGTCCTCGGTTGATGCTATGAAATCCTCCTCAAAATCTTCATATATATCAACCCATTCTATATCATCCTCAATTTCTAAATTATTAGCAATGACATTCACATTGCAGTAAGCGTCCTTACCCATAGCACTGGCAATGATCGCGACATTTCCTGATTTTATGCCAGTTACTTTACCATTGCTGCTCACGGTTGCTACTTTGGTATTGGTGGATTTCCAGATAGTGCTCTTGTCCGTGG
>JAGCDE010000023.1 GCA_017651315.1 Bacteroidaceae bacterium | reverse complement strand
GCTCAGAATAGTTGCAAAAGGCATTTTTAGTGTATATTTTTGTATTGGTCATTTTTGATACTAGATACATTCTGATACCATGAAAACACTCTCTTCTGTTCCGTTTGGGGCGATGTCCGGCAGCGCGGGTGCGGTCACAGCCCGCAGCACTAGATTCGGAACCATTCTATCCGGACGTTGCCACCAACCGGGACGTGTTACTCCCAATCAAAAAAACAGTCGTGCTCTGTTTGCCCGTGTGGGCAGGAGTTATACCCGGCTAACTGTGGAGCAGGCTGAGGCGTGGGCTGCGTTTGCTGCAGCCTATGCCTTTGGGAGCCGCATGAGGACTAAGAGTGCGGCGGTGAATGCCTATGTTACTTAGAGCCAATCCGCCCGGGCATTGTGGTAGGTTGCGTCAACCATTCCTTAACCTTTGCAACAACATATTCAAACTTGTATGTCCGTTCCCGGGTTCCGTAATCTATAACACGAATCAACCGCACGTATGTTACCTCCTCTTATATCTCCGCTACAGATAACACATCTTTCAATTCTTTCAAAACATTGTCTGGAACGGGTCTTGAAAAATCAAAGACCCAATTATCATCCGTGTTTTCCAGATACTTTGCAAATGAAGTGCTTAGGTTGTTGATGAATTGTTTTTCAACTTCTATGCACTTAACATCATAATCATTGGGTTTATAATCAGGAACCAATAGGCGGATCGTAAATAATGAATAATAGGAACTTAATAATTTCTCAAGTAAATAGGTGACCTCAGCAGAATGATTCTCTGAATCTGACCAACCAGAATCGAGCATATTCAAATCGCATAGTTCATCAAATGAATCCAAGCCCTTTATAGATTCAGCAAAACCGAGTAAGTTTTTTATTCTCTGTTCCAAATAATTTGCACGTATCCTGGATTCAACTACACTCAAATCAATTCCTCTTTCTCTGAGAATACTATAACCTAAATAAGTGTTGACTTTTTCAATAAGGCGTATCTGATTTGGCAAATTCGCCCTCACAACACACATATCTTCCAACCAACCTTTTACTGTTGGTGAATATAATAGACTTTCATATTCATTTAATATTTCAGGGACTTCTTTTGCTTCCATATTATTATCAAAATCAAACCAATTATTTGGAGCAAAATAAACAAATGGGATGCTAAGCTGTTGTACACACTCTTCATAATAATCAGGATTAAAAGAGTAATCAAACTCTTTGTTAGCCATCAAGAATAACGGTTTATTATTTGATTTATATCCTGTCGGCGCATAAAAATTTGTGGTCAGTTCCGGATGATTTGAAATCAATTCGGTTTCACCTTTTTCATTAACAAACCGGATATGCCCTTTAAAAGGGTGACCTCTTACCAGCAATACATCCTTTTTGTATTTATCCTTTAAATAATCAACAATCTCACGCCTGCCCCAACCTTCGGTTAATTTTATCATGAGTGGTTTCTTGGCATTATCACCTAAATCCACGTATGACTCAATTGCGGCCACCAGTTCAGACTCTCTTTCAATCTTTCTGTTTATTAAACCATCCATATTCCTTTTCACTAATTCGTGTCGTGCGCAACTTCAATAAAGTATTAATTGGATTATCAATAATCATTCCTCATTTATAGCATCCCATTCACAAGTGGCGGCATCTTTATTAGAGCCTATCCTCCCGGGCATTGTAGTAGGTTG
Source organism: Bacteroidaceae bacterium (assembly GCA_017651315.1). Taxonomy (GTDB): domain Bacteria; phylum Bacteroidota; class Bacteroidia; order Bacteroidales; family Bacteroidaceae; genus Colenecus. Next base: position 36,829 of record JAGCDE010000023.1, on the reverse strand, counting down.
CGTCAACCACTCCTTAACCTTTGTAACAACATCGTCAAACTTGTCTGTACGTTCCCTGATTCCGAAATCTATAACACGCATCAGCCGCACGTATGTGACCTCCACCTTTATATGCCACCCTTCCTGTAGGCTGGCAATAAGGATGTTTGGCGGGAAAACAAGTGAGTCTTCAGTTTCTACCCATATCTTGTATTTATCTGACGGGAACATTGATTCCTGACCGTCATATTTGTTCAGTCTTGCTTTCTCAAATATATAACCTCTCCCGCCCTGATTCGGCTTAATGTCTATTCTGAATTCAGTCCTGAATTTATGTACATAGATAAGGTCTGTAATGGCAAAATACGTATGCTTAAACAGATTGCGGAATGCAGTTGTCAGATGCAGGTGTTTTGTCAGTTCCGGATCAAGACCTCCGCTCCAATCATGGGGTACGCTGTCTGACCCCGTAAAACCGGTAATAGAATCTTCGCTGTCAGGTATGGTAAGCGGAGTTAGTGTAACTCCGTCTTTGTATAAACGGTTCAGGCCGGTATCTGTAAGGGCATCCCATAAATCCCGCCGGTCATCTCCTTGAATAGGGTGCTGTTCCGGATATCTGTCTTCAAGGTAGCATCTGGCGGTAATACACAGACTTCCGCCAAACAATCTGTTATCCTTTATCATACTCCAGATTCTGTATGCCCTATCACTCAGTTCACGCAGGGCATCATTCATTGTGTCATCAAAATATGCCATTTCGCGCAAAATATCCTCCTGATGTTCCAGAACCCTTTGGTTAATCAACTCTTTGCGTAGGGACAGAAGGTACGCACACCTTGAATAATCGTGAAGTGAATCTTTGTGACTCCTTATGATTTCCTTCTCTAATGCCTGTATATCATGGTCATGTATATAATCCATATTGGTTTCCGGATTGGCCTCAAGTTTTTCCAGCAGTCTGGTGAGATCCTTTTCCCTCTGTTCCAACTCATTGGTCTCTTTCTCCATCATGGATGTCAGGCAATGGTTGCCTCCACTGGGCAGACTCTCATTGATATCATACACCTCCTTATGGTGGTACCAGTGGTGTTCTACCAGATCCACCACATTATGCTTATAGCTCTCATCGTCATGAATGCCCACTTCCTTCCTTATGAGTTCAGGTAAATCTTCGGGTTGTATAGTAATAAGATTCTCCCTCTTAAGGAATGCCTCCTTAAGTTCACATGTGGCAACCCACCATGTGTCATCATCAACATCCGGGCCTCTGTAACCCGGGCGTATTGTTTGGGCAATCCTATAAGAAAGACTTATGCAGTTTACCCTTAGCCGGTCTCTGTTAAAAACAAACTCAACAATCTCGGCTGTAGTTGGGTATCGCAATTGTTCCTTCTTTTTCATATTTCTTTTTTAGTCGCAGACCGGGCGTATAGTCAATCCAAGATAACGGTAATCAGGCAGATACCTTATCATTATATGTCCATCAAAGACGGTAGAGATGGCGTGCTTGGAATTACTCTGGTAGATGGCATTGGACCAATAGTAACCGCAGACGCCATCATTCACTTTTCTGGTATTATCAATATAACCAGCAGCCGGAATGAATATGCTACGGCCAGAAAAACCCTCAACTTTGCTGGTCACCAAATATCCTTTCACTCCTTTGCGTCTTGTCCACCGCCATGCGCATTTTTAAAACAGTTCTTTTATGTCATTCATGTTTGGCATACGCCATGATCCACCCAGCATTATGTGCGCTGCATCATCCTTCAATTCCAGTTCTTTCTTAATGCTTGGATCCACATGGGCACAATCTCCTTCAACCCCGTATTTTAAGGTCTTTCCTTCTGCATACAACTTATAGTTGTCCTTTTCATAGTTGTTTTTGGGTTCAGTTTCTCCCCAGGCAAAGTAATTACCGTATTCTTCCTGCGAACCGGCTCCAAGGTTACATGATGCCCACTTGGAACGGAGTCCCAAATCCACCACCTGCATCCTTTTGTTGTTGATTTTTGTCCTCATATCCTATCTGATTTATCTGTTATTGTATTGTTAGATCACAGGTACACTGTCTATACAACAAACACCTTCATTGCAGACAAGACATAAATAATCGCAATCAATGTAATAGGTTTTCTCTTTTTTAACGGTGTTGATTAAAGTTCCACCTGCATGGATTATAAGATATCCTATAATCATTGCCGAAATCCATATCACCATATCAAGTATGGCGCCCTTAATCCTCTTGGTTAAAACATTGCTTACCATATCCGTAATATTTTGTTTTGGATTTTAGTATAGATACCACCTTTATTATATTGTATGACTGATAACAGTCCAAAATCTCGTCATCGTGTTTACTTATCTTAAAACGGTTTGGAATCAGGCCAGTTCTCCTTATAACTCCACCACATCTTGCAGAGCATCATATCGGCAGCGCGACAGGCTGACCAGTTGGTGTAGCACACGCCATCATGCGGATGGGCAAAACGAAAGCCCATCTCAGGAGGGCAAACTATAGTGTCACCCAACGGGATTCCATTATTAAGCTTTATGGTGAATCCGTACTCATCCAGTTTCTCTATGATACCAGACATTTCCTGGCCGAATATGTTGACACAGAACTCATCACCGCTCTTTAAGCCGTAGAATGCCCTGAGGCGGTCCACATATTTGCGTGCCCGTTTACAGTTCATCATATATTCTACAATGCTATGGATGCCTGAGTACCAGGCACGCTGTATCATGGGCCAGTTGGAGTCTGTAAAGAAATTGTCATCATACAGGCGCAGGTAGCGGTTAACCAGCAAATCATATGCCTCATCATGAGCCTGCAAGCCTTCAGGGGTGTGATACAATCCAGAATACCTGTGTTCACGCTCATGGCAGAGGATGATATTGCGCAGCATACCGTAAGCGCAATCCTTGTACTTGTGGCCATAGAACGGTGTGTAACCCATATAGAACTTATAGAGCAGTTCTATATCGCCCACACCGGTACCCATCATGTTCCACAGGTCCTGGACACACTTTACCCGCTCTATTATATGCAGTATTATGTCACTGTCAGTAAGCGTATGCTCACCGTCCCAGCTGAGACACCTGTCACGCTTAAAGAAGTCAACATATCCATTGAACCAGTCATAGATGTATTCATTTATGGGCTCTATGTTGGGCAGGTAAACATGCATCAGAGCATTGGCCCGTACCTGTTCATCAGGAATGAGCATATACTTTTTCTGCCAGATGAACTGCTCCATATCAAAGTCCACGGAATCAAAGGCCTTGAACACGCCCTTAAGTTCCTTGTCCTTGACATCCTCTATGGTCAGGTTCTCCTTGGGGAGTATCTCATCATCATAAAGGATTCCCTCCACGAAACGCAAGGCATTGTGACTGAGCTTGCGTTTATCGTTCTCTGTTAGAGCAAACAACCTGTGGCGCATGACTTCCTGTGTGGTAATATCACTCCAGTCCGGCTTTTTCCAGCCCGACACATTGTTTACCACAGATCTGAACCGATACTCAAATATATCCATAACACTTAAAAACTATCATCACCATAAAACTTGTCATAATCATAATCCTCATACTTCCGGGCTATTTTATGCAGACGATGGGCCAGGTCTTTGTTATAGCCATACACATCCAGATGACGCTGGGCGTAGTTGTCAACCAGATTCTCTAGTGTAAGGTGGCGGAAGGTGTTGTCTATTATATCGGCCACCACCTTGCTTTTCTTAGATGATGCTATGCCATATCCTATGGCACCGGCAATTATGTCCTCCAGCAGATTCATAATATTCAGTCCTTGAAGATTATCACAAGAAAGAAGATAAACAGCGCCGTAAAGAAAAGTGCGGCAATGCCCCAGGAAAGGTCGGCGCCGGCAACGCCGACTCCTGAATTGGCAAACACACCTGCCACCAACTGCCACAGCAGTCTGCACATAGGTATAAGAAGCAACAGCAACAATACCACGACGATGGATTTGAACAGAAACTTAATCATGACTTTATACTAATTAGTCCTTAATAATCAAACTAGGCGCAAAGCTAAACTCAGCTTGCGCCAAATAATAGCCGAAGCATTTTATTTTTAAAATTTCTTTCATGAAGCAAATGGACTTTCATAAACATTTTACGGCTTCGGCCATTTTTTTGCGTATGCAGTTTTTATCTTTGCAAAAAAAGGACAATTATGACAAACCAATTCAAGAAGTGTATATGGCTGATTAAGACCATCTACTCCAGACCTATAACGTATGAGGAAATTAATGATAAATGGATGAGATCTTCTCTAAATATCAACGGAGGTAGTCTTCCAAAAAGAACGTTACATAATCATTTACAGTCTATACGGGAGCTGTTTGACATAAACATAACTTGTGATAGAAAAAATGATTATAGATACCGGTTGGATATTACTTCAGCCCTGGATAAACTTAAAATGGATTTGCTTTTCAATCTGTTTCTGAAAATGTCCATCAGTGACAAAAACTCTTTAGAAAAGAAAATATATGACATGGAGTTAAATTTATTCTTCCCCAAATTCTTCTTTAATATTGTGGAAGCTATAGAAAACCAATACATACTATCCATCATTTTTAGGAATAATTATAATAGTCCAGCTTTGAAAAAAGAATATCCCAACAGTTCTATAGATTTTAATCTATTGCAAACAAGACAAAAGGTGGATTACTTTAAGCCTATTGGACTAGTCAAGGTTGATAACACATGGTATATGATAGGAAGAAGTAAAATGGGTTATATTCATATATTTGATGCCAATAGAATTGTAAATTATACAATAGTTGGAAAGGACGATGATAAAAAGGATTTGGATTTCAACACCGAGGATTTTACCTTAAACTACAAAAAACCAACTGATTTATTTAAGGATAAAGAGTATAGTGATAATGAATTACTTTTCCATGTAGATATTCAAAGTGTGATTTTCAGAAAACAACAGTATGAATATAATTATACTTTTGAAGAGTGGAATAACACAAAGGATTGAGCAATACTGATTTATTGGATTAAAAAGCGAACAATCTTTCACTCACCATTAAGTTTCACCGCCTAATGGAAGGACGTTTTAGAAGAATCATATCCCGGAACATCAGACGTGTCTCCAAAGCGCCATCCTTTTCTTTATCCCAGTTACGGTACTCCATTTCTTGCTCAACAGATGAAAAGAAAAGATTTAGGCCATTACGCTGATAGAAATCAAGCAAATGCGGTTCATCATAAGCATCTACTATCAGATGACGACAACCGGATTTATTGTCGGGTGAAGTAAACCACTGCATGACAAATTCTATTATTTGCTGACCAAGATTCAAGCCTTTGTACTTTATATCAACACCTAACTGGGCCAACAAAATGGAAGGATAATTAATTAGACCTTTTTCATGATGTACCTCAAATCCGATTTTCTTTTGTCTTGCGTTGGGCAACCGTTTGGTAAATATACTGGCATTTGCAACCGTAAAACCCGCTACTATATCCATAGGACGTTCCGGAATAACCCAATAATATGTTTTTCCAAATAGCTCCTCCTGGTAATCATGAGCTTCATTATGAAAAAAATCATTGACTGACTTCCGACCACAGTCAAAAGCCTGTATATTAAGCTCGGGCGCTCCTTGCGGCACAAGCTTCAAATCAAGAATATTCATTTCTGTAGTATTGGAGAGCGATCTATTACATCTTTATAGATGTCTTTAAACTCACCTTTCCACTCGGAACCTCGCAAATACTTTGCATTGTACTCGCATTGCTCAATGAAGCGTTCTGCCACCTCACCCGTTAGCACTGGGATGTTTGTTACTGGTATTGACATGTATCAAAATGATTAATTGTAAATAATTCAAAAGCAAAGATACAACTATTCATGGAAAAAACAATCTGTTTACAGAAAACATATTGTTTCATGTCTTCTTGTGCAAACTCTGTTTCCAATTCACGTATCATTTCTTCACTGTCAATTCCCAGGCCAGCTGCAGATTCTCTTTCTGCTATTTCCATTCGCGCCCGGATCTCCTCCATGGTGTAAGGTCCTTTAAATGTTTCTATACTCATTGTTCGTATCCTCTATCAGATATTGCAATAATACGACTTTTACACGAAACAACATCTAAAAAAACGTCCCTAATTGCTTATCTTTGTCTCTAATTAATTCAGGGATGAAGGATTTTGCAGCGATTGACTTTGAGACGGCCAACAGCGAGCGGAGCTCGGTTTGCTCAGTGGGGGTTGTCATTGTGCGCGGTGGTGAGATTGTGGACTCGTTCTACTCGCTCATAAAGCCGGAGCCTGATTACTACAACTATTGGTGCCAGCGGGTGCATGGGTTATGCAGTCGCGACACGGATGATGCGCCTGTGTTTCCCGATGTCTGGGCAAAGATAGAGCCTATGATTCAGGGACTGCCGCTTGTGGCGCATAACAGCCCTTTTGATGAAGGTTGTCTGAAGGCCGTGTTCCGCACATATCAGATGGATTATCCTGACTATGTGTTCTATGACACCCTTTGCTGCTCACGCCGCAGATTACCGTCACTCGGAAACCATCAGCTGCAGACTGTTGCCGCCGCTTGCGGTTATCTGCTGGAGAATCATCACCACGCACTGGCCGATGCCGAGGCCTGCGCCTGGATAGCACGGGAAATCCTGTAACAGATTCGGGATGAGCAAAGGAAAATCCGATTCATCTTCTTTTCACAGCAAGCGCATCAATGGCAACTGTACCTGAATTATTACTAATCTCAACAGTATGGCTGCCTCTTTTTTTTGCTTTGTACCTGAAAACCACCTGTTGGGCCTTATGGCTTTCTGAATCCCTGAGCGGTACTGTATGAGCATCGCCGTCAACACTCACTGTCATATCGCCCATATCCGGTCCTACAGGAGCTATCAGCTCTATGCTTTTGCCATAGAATGTGGTACGCCACACATCACCCGCATTTGAGGATACATATAGGTCATTGTTGTAATCGCCTTGACCCAGATTGCACCGGTGTTCCCATCCTATGGTCGTCACTCCGGGATCATCATCGTTGAAAAGCGCCTTATCATGTGTTATACGCAGGACTTTGAATCCGTTGGCGAGACGTTCATCACTGATTTCCTCATACGGTTGAAGCTGTGTTCCGGCCGATAGGGAAAGTCCAGCATCGGTCTGTCTGAAAATGATGCGCGCCTTGGGTTGCCCTATCAGTTCCACCTTGCTCACCTTCCCTATGGTGGCCGAATTGGTTGAAAGAGCATCCAGATTCACCTCACTTCCGTCCCAACTGTAAAGCATGGCATATACAAAACCTCCGTTCCGGGTATAGATTACATTGTCATTGCCCCATGTCTCAAAAGGGCGGGCACCATAGACGGCATCTGCGTTGATCTTGAGCCAACGGCCTATATCCTGACATATCTGTCGGGCCTCCGGGTCGATATTTCCGCCTGCACGCTGGGTGATATTGAGCAGCAGCGACCCGTTTCGGGACACATTCTGCATAAGCCGGGTGATGATCTCATGTGCGGGACGGTATGGAACACCTTTCCTGTAATGCCATTCCTGAAGGCTTACCTCGGTCTGGAAAGGGTATGCCATTATCTGGTCCTCGGTAAAGAACTCTGTGCTCTTGAGCAGGCTGCGGTCCACAAGCGGAAGCAGCTGGGGCGAATTCTGGAAACTGTCATAACGTCCACCCACGCCCTTGAATGTGGCCACCACCTGCGTCCTGCCATCATCGCGCTTGGAGGCGATGTTGTAAAAATTCTCAATTATCTGTGGAGTGAGCTTACCCAGTCCCATGTTAATACCCAGATCCACCTGCGAGTCGCCAGCATGGTCATCAAAATAGATCATATCGGGCTGATACTTGCGTATGGCATCATCCACACGGTACATGAACTGGGTGGCGAAAGGTGTCTCCAAAGAGTTTCGGCCGTTCCTGTGAACCGGACCGTAAAGGTCAACGGGGTCCAGCCCTTCCCACCACTTGCCTATGCCGTCGGCGGCAGTAAGGTTGGCGTCGTATGGGATTCCGGCATTGGGGCCGTTACGGTCACTGCGGTAGCGAACGGTCATGAACTGACCGTAAGTACGTGCCGGAGTGGCGTGAAACCCTATTCCGAATGGCATATCGTACTTGCGTGCGGTCTCTGCCCAGATTCCCACCACATCCTTCTCAGGGCCCACATTGACCGAGTTCCAGGGCTGATATTTGCTGTCCCAGCAGTCATAGTTGTCATGATGGTTACCCATAGCCACGAAATACCTGGCACCCATATCCTTGTAGAGCTGCATCAGGTCATCGGGGTCCCATGCATCGATGTTCCAGTCGCGGCACAGCTCCTTGTAGCCGTAAACCGACGGGTGTCCGTAATGCTCCAGGTGATAGCGGTACTGCTCGCTGCCCTCCTGATACATGCCTCTGGAGTACCAGTCGCCATCCTCGGCCTGAGACTGCGGGTCCCAGTGCGACCATGCACCGAACTTGGCCTCCCGCCACCACTCAGGAACATTGTAGTAACGGCTCAGAGTCTCCCAACCGGATGTATAAGGCCCATCCTCGGGCTTGAATTCCGGCAGGTTCCAGAGAGTGTTGTCGTGGATTACGGGTACCGGACCGCTGTAACTCATACGGCCGTCGGGATTTATCACAATCTTTTCCAGCACAATCTCCGGATCCACCATCCAGATTTTAAGGGTATGGATTCCCGGATTGTCAATAGTTATCTGTGTATCCAGCCAGCGCAGGTTGTCAAACACCTCATCGCGCATCTGGCGGTTTCCGTTGCGCAGCGGATAGTTGTGTGCCTGAGGCAGTGGCTTGAGGACCTTGGACCGGGCCAGATTCTGCTGGGTGTATTCGCTGAACTCATCGTGGAGTCCCTGACGGGCGTCAATCACCATAGGCTCACCGTTATCGACCGATACTGCCAGACGCAGTCCTCTGGACGGATTCACATCCTGAGTGGGGAGGATTCCTATGCATACGGTCTGGCTGCCGGTCTCATGCAGATAAATGTCATAATCCAGATGCGGGGCCGACTTGATGGCCTGAAGCGATGCCGACGGAGCATTGTTGGGCCATACACCCATACAGCCTGCTCCACGACCCAGGTCAGGCAGCAGTCTCCAGGCTGCATCCTTGCCCGGGACATTGGCGGCTGGCTTGAGTACATCCACACCATATTCACCTGCCATTGTCCCGAAATACGGTCTTGCCGCTGACGGCAGTTCTCCGTTCACCGCCTCCACCCTGATGGGTATTTCAGTGTCCGAGTCCTTCTGCCGTACGGTTATCAGTGCCTCAGAACGCCCCATGGGTGCCTTACTCCAGTCAATATGTACCTTTATTTCAATACCTGTCATTTCCGATACACCTCCCTCTGTATGCCCGTCAAACAGGACCCAGTCCTTATCGGAGGTTACGGTATAAGAGGCTGTTCCGGTTCCGCGGTTAAAGAGACGGATAGCGTATTTCCGGTTTCCCATTGCATCAAATACCGGCAGATGTGCCTCGGCCGAGAGATCCCTTATGGAACGCCTCATCTCCCTGCGTAGTCCGGTACCCTCAACAGCTTCAGTCTCGGGTTCGATGATTGGCCAGGCCAGTTCGCTACCCTCAACCTCCACAGCGAGCGAAGCGGTTTTCTGAGCCTTGACGTGATAGAGAGTGGGCAGACGGTCCTCATTGGGCATGGACCACTGGACATAACCTATATGCTTGTCGGACATCATGTTCTTCCATTTTCCGCCTGCCAGAGTGTTGTTGTAATAGTCCGACAGCTCCTTGTCCCTGTCAAACAGCCGTTTGATATGATAGTCAGCCATATTGTTGGCGGCAGGATTGCCCTGAAGCGCATAGATGTTGTTCTGCTGGGCCATAAGCCATATCTTACCCACACCTGCCGATGCCACTGCCGGATAATAGACCAGCTCGAAGAATGCATCCCGGTAACGCTCCGGAATCTGCGGTTTGAGTGCTTCGGCCCGTTTCTCCACCTCGTCCCATAGGCGCATCTGACGGTTCAGCTCATCGTAGTTCTCGTAGCTGAAGATGCCGGTACTCTGAACTTCGGGCTTGCGCATCAGATTGAGCTTGGGGTATTGCGATACTATCCAGGCAATCTCTCGAGCCTGCTCCTTTCCGAAATTCTGCTCTGCCCATGAGAGAGCATAGTCAAATGTATCATCGGGTCCTATGGCATCGGGATCCCATGCGTAGTGCATTATGAAGTCGATGGGCAGTTCCTTGGGTTTGAGGTCACCCACATTGATTATCCACAGGTCATCGATTCCTGTACGGTATGCCAGACTCAGCTGTTCGCGCAGTTTGGGGATGGTTGTGGTGTTAATCCAACGGTCGTTCCACGGTCCGCCGTTCATGTCTATATGGTAGTACATTCCCAGGCCGCCCTTGCGGTTCAGTTCCTTTTCAGGGCCTGTGCGACGTATGTATCCCCAGTTGTTGTCGCAGAACATCAGCAGCACGTCATCCGGGCTGGTCATCCCTGATTCATAGTATCTCTGTACCTCAGTGAACAGGGCCCACATCTGCGGGACCTCGCTTGCATCTTTTCCATATACCTCGCTTATTATGCTGCGCTGGTCGCGGATCACGTCATAGAGCACCTGGGTGTTCTGTTCGTCATTGCCCTGACCCATAGGCACGTCACCGTCGCCGCGCATACCTATCGTAATAAGGTTCTCGTACTTGCTGTTGCGTTCCAGACCTTCACGCCAGAATTTCTTAAGGTTGTCAGCATTGGTCACATAGTCCCATATTCCCACCTCTCTCTGGCGGACGGTATATTCCTGCTGGGCGCGCATCATGGGCTCATGGTGCGATGTTCCCATAATCACTCCGTACTCATCGGCCACTCCGGGACTGCGGGGATCGTCCTCGTTGAAAGCCTTGCCCCACATGGCCGGCCACAGATAGTTGGCCTTGAGCCTTAGTATCAGTTCGAACATGTGGGCGTACATCACGCTGTTCTGGCCGTTCCGGGTACCACCCTCCTTGAACTTGGCGTCACTCCATCCGCTGAACGAGGGACTCTCGTCGTTGATGAAAATACCGCGGTAACGTACCTTGGGCGATGGCTGGACATAGCGTCCGCTCTTGACGGTAAGCACATCATGCTGTGCGGCGGGAACATCGGCCCACCAGTACCAGGGCGACACTCCTATATTCTCCGACACGTCATATATTCCGTATATGGTGCCCCGCCTGTCGCTTCCGGCTATGACCAGACTTCCGTCAATGACCTCAATCACGAACGATTCCCGCTCACCTTCTATTCCTTTAACATCAAGCCTGCCTTTCCTGACCAGTCTGTCTATGACCTCGCTTGAGCCAATGGTTCCGGCAATGACGCTTCCCTTGGATGGTTTTCCGGCGGTAATCACTTCCGATGCCGTCCCCGTTACCCGCTCCATATCCTTGGCAAGGTCGGCGGCGGCACGCTTTACGCCCTTCCATTCATTTTCCGATACGATGATGGAAGCGCTTCTGCCATCCTGTGCCAACGGGAAATCACTCTTGCCGGCCTTGTCGAAACTGATGTATTCACCTGGTGTCCAGGCTTTTGATGACAGCTGGGCACTTACAGTCCCACAGAATAACAGAAATACGCAGGCTAATCTTAACTTCATAATCTGAATATTATTTAACGTTTTATTGCACATTAAGAATCTGTCTGAATTTATTCCATGAAGATGATTATAGGCTATTTTATCCTCTGGTTTTATCGTTTCCGAGAGAATTATGGAAGTCCATTTTGACTGAGGAACGATGAAAGCAGAGGGTAAAAGAGACTATAGGAAATTTATGGAGACAAATTTAAACAGATTCTAAAACACCTGCTACAAAAACAATAAGAATTACGTGAAAATGGACTACTTTTGCAAATACCAAACAATATGAGTTCTACAGATGAAAAAACTGTTTATCATTGCCCTAACTTCCATAATGCTTACTGCATGCGGAAACAGACAAAACAACACTATGAGTACAACAATCACACCCAACCCGCAGAATGCCCTGCGTGCACAGCAGTTCCTCAAGGATGCCCAGACCTATTATCTGGCAACAGTTGACGGCGACCAGCCCCACGTCCGTCCGTTCGGAACAGCCGAGATATTTGAAGGCCGCCTCTACATCCAGACCGGCAAGTCCAAGAACGTCTATAAGCAGCTCAAGGCCAATCCCAAGGCCGAAATCTGCGCCTATAAGGACGGCCAGTGGATCCGCATCGAATGCGAACTCATCCCCGATGAGCGTGTGGCAGCCAAGAAGGACATGCTTGACAAGAACCAGTCGCTGCGTTCCATGTACGACGAGAACGATGACAACACCATAGTTCTCTACCTTCAGAACGCCACCGCCACCATATCATCGTTCACATCGGACCCCGAGACTTTCACGTTCTGACGCAAATGTATAAGGAGATTTATTTCGCGGCAGGCTGTTTTTGGGGAGCCGAAAAATACCTCAAGCTTATAAACGGAGTTATCGGCACCGAGGTAGGGTTTGCCAACGGGAACACCCCCAATCCCACCTACAAGGAGGTCTATACCGATACCACCGGCTATGCCGAGTGCGTTCACGTGACATACGACCCCAAGGTGATCCCCGTCGATAAGCTGACCCGAATCTATTTCAAGGCCATAGACCCCACCAGCCTCAACAAGCAGGGCGAGGATGAGGGGACCCGCTATCGCACAGGTGTTTATTACACTCCTGATACGGATTCCTCTACTGTTGAACTCTTACAGGAAGTGTTCAGTGAGCAGCAGCAGGCTCTTGAGCCAGACCAGAAACTGACAGTGGAGCTGCTACCCCTAAAGAACTTCTACCGTGCCGAGGAGTACCACCAGGACTATCTGGACAAGAACCCCACGGGCTATTGTCACCTGACTCCTGCGCTTTTCCGCCTTGCTGCCGAATCCAACTGACCTTAAATCAGCGTTGATTACCTCCGGTAACTCCCTTAATGTTTGCGGCTGTGGAGGCCGCACTCTCGTTTGTCGGGATTCTCCCACCACCAGCGGCCGGCGCGGATATCCTCGCCGGGGGTGATGGCACGGGTGCAGGGCTGACACCCTATGCTGGGGTAGCCCTGCTCGTGCATCCTGTTGTAAGGTACGCTGTTGGACTTGACGTAATCAATGACATCGGACTCACTCCACAGCATGAGCGGATTGAGCTTGATCACGTCATCGGCGGTGTCGTATTCTATTATCTGCATGTCGGTGCGGGTAACCGACTGCGACCGGCGGAGTCCCGTAATCCACACGTCAACACCCTTGAGGGCACGCTTGAGCGGTTCTATCTTACGTATGTCGCAGCACAGATGGCGCAGTTCAACGCTGTCATAGAACAGGTTGATTCCATGCTCGCGGACCATCTCCTGCACCTTGGCGTAATCCGGGAAGAACACCTCAATGCGAATGCCGTACTTGAGGTTTGTACGGTCAATCAGGTCATATACCTGGGGGAACATACGGCCGGTATCAAGAGTGAATATACGTGCGCTGTCCTTGCCTTGGCGGGCAATCATATCGGTCACAGCCTGGTCCTCATAACTGAGGCTGGTGGAGAGTGCGGCGCGGAGGCCGAATGTCCCTACCGCCCATTTCACAGCAGCCTGGGCGCTCTCCAAGGCGTTAAGGCCTGCCCACTCGGCATTCTTCTCTGCCACAAGTGCAATCTTCTGTTCCTTAGTCATAGCTCTCAACTATCATTCCGGCACCCACGGTGTCATTTGTTCCGTCAATAAAGATAAGCGAACCCATAGTGCGGTTGTCACGGTACGCATCAAAAACAAGCGGAGCGGCGGTCTTAAGGTGTACGCGTGCTATATCATTGGCAGTAAGTTGCTCAATGTCATAGACTTTCTCCTGCTTGTCAATATCCAGTTTGTACTCAATCTCCTTAACTATTCCGGCAACCTCCTGAGTAGCGTGACGAATGGTGTAACGCTTGCCGCATACCAGCGGAGAGGTACGCAGCCAGCAGACATCCAGCACAAAATCATTGCTCATGGAGGGCTTTACACCACTGTCCGATGCAATCACGTCACCGCGGCTTATATCGATGTCATCCTTAATGGTGATGCAGACCGATTCGCCCGCAACAGCCTGCTCCTTCTGCTTCTCGCCTAACCAGATGCCTGTAACGGTGCTCTTGGAGCCAGACGGCAGCACCTCAATGCTGTCACCCACACGGATGATTCCCTGAGCAATGCGGCCGCCGTACCCACGGAAATCGGGGAACTGCCTTGATATGGGCCTTATCACATACTGTACCGGGAAACGCATGCTGTCGGCATCGCCGCCGGGTATCTCGACCTGCTCCAGATGCTCCAGTAATGACGGGCCTGAATACCACGGCATAAGCTCCGATCGGGACACCACATTGTCGCCGTCCTTGGCACACATGGGGATGAATATCACATCCTTGAACTCCAGTCCGTTCTTGTTTATCATGGCAGTGTATGCAGCACTGATGTCGTCAAACACCTTGCTGTCAAAATCCACCAGATCCATCTTGTTCACGGCCACTACTACCTTGGGAATGCGTAGCAGCGATGCGATGCAGGAGTGCCTTACGGTCTGCTCCATTATCCCGTGGCGTGCATCCACCAGAATCACAGCCAGGTCGGCAGTCGATGCACCCGTAACCATGTTGCGGGTATATTGTATGTGTCCCGGAGTATCGGCAATTATGAACTTGCGCTTGGGGGTGGCAAAGTAACGGTACGCCACATCTATGGTTATGCCCTGCTCACGCTCGGCACGCAGGCCGTCGGTAAGCAGCGCAAGGTTCACCTCCTCGTTGCCGCGGCTGCGCGAAGCCTCCTCGACAGCCTCTAACTGGTCCTCAAAAATTGACTTCGAATCATACAGCAGACGGCCTATGAGCGTACTCTTTCCGTCATCCACACTGCCGGCGGTAGTGAACCGCAGCAGTTTCATCTCTAGATATCCATTGTTCTGCATAAACCTTTTAGCTTTAGAATCTGTTTTGACTTGTTCCGGGAAACAAGCCAAAACAGATTCTTAAAAATAACCCTGTTTCTTTCTGTCCTCCATCGCCGTCTCCGAGCGCTTGTCATCGGCACGGCCGCCACGTTCGGTAACGCGGGTCGATGCTATCTCATCGATAATCTCCTCAAGCGAATGGGCATGTGAGAGAGTGAGTCCGGTGCAGGTGACATCGCCTATGGTACGGCAGCGAACCTCGCGCTCCTCGACTACCTCTTCGGGGCGACGCGGTATGAAATCGGGATCGGCGGCAAGCCACTGTCCGTCCCTGTAGAAACATTTGCGCATGTGCGTATAGTAGAGGCTGGGCAGTTCAATCTTCTCCTGATATATGTACTGCCATACGTCCATCTCGGTCCAGTTGCTTATGGGGAATACCCTGAAATGCTCTCCCGGATCTTTCTTGGCATTGAATATGTTCCAAAGTTCCGGACGCTGGTTCTTGGGGTTCCACTGCCCGAACTCGTCGCGGTGCGAGAATATACGCTCCTTGGCGCGTGCCTTCTCCTCATCACGGCGGGCACCTCCGCAGGCACAGTCAAACTTGTGCCCGGCCAAGGTGTCGAGCAGCGTTACGGTCTGCAGTTTGTTGCGGCTGGCATTGAATCCCTTCTCCTCTACAACCTTGCCCTCATCGATTGATTTCTGGACAGAGCCCACCACCAGGTCGGCCCCCAGACGTTTCACCAGTTCATCACGATAGACCAGTGTCTCGGGGAAATTGTGTCCGGTGTCAATGTGTACAAGAGGAAACGGTATTTTGGCCGGATAGAATGCCTTGTAGGCCAGATATGTGAGCACTATCGAGTCCTTGCCTCCCGAAAAGAGTATGCACGGTTTTTCAAACTGTGCGGCCACCTCTCTCAGTATGAAAACGGACTCCGCCTCCAGTTCGTTTAAATGAGTAAGCTGATTTAAACTCATATTTTTTTTGATTCAACTGAATAATCCTGAAAGATATCTCTTGGTAAGATCGTTCTGGGGTGATTTGAACACCTGCGATGCAGGTCCCTCCTCAACAATCTCGCCCAGATAGAGGAACACGGCATAGTCGGCGATGCGCAGTG
This sequence comes from Bacteroidaceae bacterium, assembly GCA_017651315.1. Taxonomy (GTDB): domain Bacteria; phylum Bacteroidota; class Bacteroidia; order Bacteroidales; family Bacteroidaceae; genus Colenecus. The sequence goes on along the minus strand of JAGCDE010000023.1, from coordinate 20,721 downwards.
CCTGCGGCAGCGTATGGGTAACCATAATGATGGTATATTTCTCCTTGAGCCTTACAAACAGCTCCTCAATGGTCTTGCTCGATATGGGGTCAAGGGCGCTGGTAGCCTCGTCGGCCAGGATGAAATCGGGCTCCACCGCAAGGCTGCGGGCCAGACACAGACGCTGCTGCTGCCCTATTGACAAGCGTGCCGCAGGACGGCGCAGACGGTCTTTGACCTCATCCCAGAGTCCCACCTCACTCAGATACCTCTCTACGGTCTCATCCATTTCCTGCTTACGCCTGTGCATCCCATGGATACGGCATCCGTAAGCCACGTTGTCATAGATGGACATGGGCAGCGGACATGGACGCTGGGGCACCAGACCCACATGACGGCGCAGCTCAATCAGGTGCTCGTCATCGGCGGTCACAATATCCTGACCGTCTATGAACACATGCCCGTCAATGCTAAACCCGTCAATGTTCTCGGTAAGACGGTTAAGGCAGCGCAACAGCGTACTCTTGCCGCAGCCGGACGGACCTACTATGCAGGTTATCCTGTTGACCGGAAATGATACGTTTATGTCCTTCAGAATGGGCTGGCCCTCTATGGATACATTGAGCCTGTCAACCACCAGCGATTCGGATTTGTTTTCAGTCATAGTGTTTATTTGTTAAGACGGGTAATTCTGCGTGTAATGACTCTGCTTACTATGCTCAGCACCAGCACCAGTATAGTCAGCACCAATGCGGCGGCGTATGCGCGCCCCGGGAACGGATCGGGCATCCCTATCCAGTTGAAAACGGCCAGCGGCAGCGTGGCTGTAGGATCTGACAGCGAATGTGCCGGCTGATCGGAGAAACCGGCGGTGAACATCACTGCGGCGGCATCGCCTATGGCCCTGCCTACAGCCAGCAGGAAAGCGGTAAGCATTCCCGGCAGTATATGCTTGAGCACAACCCACACGGTCTCCCATTTGGTAGCACCGAGTGAATAGACGGCATCGACCATCTCATCGGGCACGGTCTTGGCAATCTCATCGCCGGAGCGTATCATCATGGGTACAATAAGCAGTACCGTAACCATGATACCGCCCAGGACCGATGCTCTCATGCCCACACCGACCATAACAAGGAATGCGAACGCTCCATATACTATAGGGGGTATTCCGTAAAGCACGTCGAACGCCAGACGTATGATATACGATACGCCCGTGCTCCTGCGCTTGTACATAGTTATATAGAACACCACGGGGATGCTGATGCATGCGCCTATCACGGCTGCCGGGCCCACCACATAGAGCGAGCCCAGTATGGCATTAAGGAATCCGCCGTCAGGAGCAGTGTTCCACTCCTTACCCGGGAACCTGGAAACCATTTCCCACGACAGCGCCTTGCTGCCCCTTATCAGTATGGTGCCGAGTATGCTTACAACCGCTCCGAGAACAATGAGAGTGGCCACCAGCATCACGCCCCGCATCACTTTCTCCTCTATCTGTTTAGTACGAATATGACTCATATCAGCTGTTTTTCTCTATTCTGTAAAGGATTACACGTGACAATATATTGAACAGCAGCACCAGCAGGAGCAGCAGCAAGGCGGCAAACATTATGGCCGACTCGTACAGCGGGATGGATGCCATCTCACCGTAGTTGTTTCCTATCAGGGCAGGCAGTGTATAGAACGGATCCAGTAACGAACCACGCAGACGCGGCAGGCACCCGCACACCATCATGACAGCAATGGTCTCGCCAATACATTTGGAAAGCGCCAGCACCACAGCCGCGAATATGCCGGGCAGAGATCTGCGCAGCACCACCTTGCGTGTGGTCTGCCAGCGTGTGGCACCCAGTGCGAATGATGATTCCCGCATATCGTCAGGAACGGTAGCGAATATCTCACAGAACAGGCTTACCATGATGGGCAGCACCATAACCCCGAGTACCAGCGATGCCGTAAGCAGCGAATAGCCGAACTTGGGTATAAGGGTAAGCACACCCCAAAGGCCAAAGATTACCGATGGCAGCGATGCCAGAATATCCAGAGCCGGATTAACTATATGCTTGAGGAAACGCGGAGCATACTCGGTAATGAACACCGCTGTAAGAAGCGACAGCGGGAGCGAGAAACAGATGCTCAGCAACGTAACAGCCAGCGTACCGTGTATAAACGGTCTGAATCCGAACAGCCCCTGCGACGGCTTCCACTGGGTACCGGTAAGCAGTTCGCCCAAAGTGCTTTTGTCAAACATGGGTGCCGCCTTCCCCCACAATGCGGCCAGCAAAGCTATAAGCAGCGCTACCGATGAGAATGACAGAATCACCATCATTGTCTCGGAGAGCCTCTGACGGTATATCCTGCGCTTAGTGCGTGAAGGAAGGATGAACTGCACTCCGGCAGTAAGGAACAGGAGCACCACCACAATACCGGCCAGAAGTGTCATCAGGCGGGTGTTGTCACGCCTCAGGCCTCCGCCCCTGCGCCCGCCGTTCAGCTTTCGCATTGACTCACGGGCCGATGCGTTCGATATGCGCACGTAACCGTTGGGCTCGTTGAACTCCTGTCCTTCTGAAATCACGAACTTGAGGAATTCAAGCGATGCGGTATCGGCAGGAACACCTTTCGTAACCAGATAGAGGTTGCGTGAAGGCGGAGCCGGGAACCTGCCCTCCTCTATCGCAGCGGCAATGGTGGAACGGGTCTCATAAAGCTTCTCCTCATCACTTACGCTTTTGTTCCCGTCAATGTCCAATGGCAGCACGGAAAGACCTTCCTGCATGTTCAGGGTCTCGGAGTCATAGGCGTATGCCATGTTATTGAAACCTATTCCAAGGGGATCGTCTATCACCGCCTTGGATATTCCGGGGTCACCGTAAACTGCAGTACCGCCCAAGTCTTCCTGGACGGCATCAAACCAGGCAGCAAACGTCTGGGCCGCACCACATGCATCGGACCGGGTATAGACATGAATCGGATTATTATCGGATGTGCCAAGCAGCTGTCCCCAGGTTGTGTATTCGCCGGTAATCCATATCTTGCGGGCGTCATCGGCAGTAATACCGTGGGCCAGGATCTTGTCACGCAAGGGATTGGATGAGCTGAATACAGGAAGCACCGCATCCTTTGCAACCGTGAAATCGACAGCGCCTTTCTCACGCTCCTCATCATGCGGCTCACGCGACAGCATTGCAAAATCGACCATCCCGTTAAGCACATCCGTCATACCCTTGCCGGCGCCGCCCGATGACAGGTCTATGCGCACCGCAGGATGTAATGAAGAGAACTCGTTGGTCCACTCCACAGCCATAGGATACAATGCGAACGCTCCGGAGATGGATATGCTTCCCTGCAGATCATCTGTCCTGAGTTTGTCCTTTTCATCGTGCTGACATGATGAAAAAGAAAGCAATGAAACCAGAAGGATTGTTAGAGCTTTTTGATTGCGACGATTAAAGTACATAAAATTGATGTAGTATTTTCCGGCGCAAAACTACACCATTTCAATGTACTATCAAAGCAAATCAGATAAAATCTGCTAAAGTCCGGGAAGAAAGATTGTCGTAAATGCTTTTATGGATATCGCCGAACATTTCCCTTATGCGGCACTTGTCACAGTCCAGACCGAATTCACATTCAAACGAATTACCGTATATATCCAGACAGGATATCATGCCGACTTTCTCGCCCATGGCCAGAATTACGTCAAGCACCTTGATCTCCTGCGGCGGATAGGCCAGACGGTACCCGCCGCTGACCCCACGTTCACTGACCAGCATACCCTCGTTTCGCAGCTGAAGGAAAATGCCCTCCAGAAAACGGATAGGCACATTCTGCTCATCCGCAATACGGCTCATGGGAACAGCCGCCTGACCATACTCCCTGGCCAGTATGGAGAGAGCCATTATAGCATATCGGGTCTTACGTGAAAACATATTGTCCGAGTCATGTTTTTGCTCCGTAAAGTTAGGAAAAATATTCTTTTGGGAGTGAATACAAGGGAGCTTCAAGATTATTTTTTCGCCAAAGGCGCAATGAAGCATATATATATTCCCATATTTCATTTCCATTTGCATTTTACTGCACGCAGTTCTAACTTTGCAGCCTGAAGAAAGAACATCAATAATTACAAAACACTAACAATATGAACAGAAAGACAAACACCAAAGGATTGAAAAGGATAGTTCTGGTATCAGCAGTGATGCTAAGTCTGGCAGCGGCAGCCACAGCACAGGAGAACAAATCAAGGATTCCGGCTTATCTGTCGGTAGGCGGATGGATTGACAACCAATACACATACGAGAACCAGAAGAATAATGACGGTTCTCATACCGAGGTCTCCACATTCAGCACCCGTCGCGCACGTCTGGATGTAAAAGGTAATATAAACGGGAATCTGGAGTTCCGCCTTCAGACCGATATGGCCGGTACGCCCAAATTGGTTGACGCCTTCATAAAATACAAGTTCAGCAAGCTTATCAATGTCGAGCTGGGACAGTTCAAAACTCCATTCACGCTTGAAAACCAGTATTCGCCGTTAAACCAGGAGGGAATTGACAATTCAGCAGTAATAAGCAGCCTTGCAGGATTCAGTGACATTCTGGGAGGAAACCGCAAAAACGGGCGCGATTCAGGTGTGATGCTATTCGGTAACCTGCTTGACAGCAATGATGGTTCATTCCCATTACTCAGTTATAATATAGGTGTATTCAACGGAAACGGAATAAACGGCAAAGATGACAACCAGGGCAAAGATGTTATAGGCCGTCTGGACTTCCATCCGTTCATCAAGGAGCTGGTACTGTCTGCATCGGCTGTCCAGGGCACCTATAACGACGGGGCCGACAGGAAAGCCGCCAACAACCGCATTGCATTCGGAGGCGAGTACAAGGATGACGCTCTTACCCTACGCTCCGAGTATGTACGCGCAGATTTTGAGAACGGCGGAATCTGGCACAAGGCCGACGGTTTTTACGTGGCGGCTTCATACTGGTTCAAGTTTGGCAATGACCAGAAACTGCGTCCCGTAGTGAGGTATGACCAATACAATCAGAATAACCTGACCTCAAACCTCTGTATGGTAGGAATTGACTGGTGGCCGGAAAGCCATCTGCGTCTCCAACTGAACTATACTCTGAATGACCGCGAACAGTTTGACAATAAAGGCGATTTGCTTTCCGCAATGGTTACAGTCAAATTCTGACGATCAGAGCTATCCTCCATAAAGCTCTCAGTCAACTTTCCGCCGCCGTCAAAGGAATAAACTGACGAACCAATCCGCCGACTTTTATTTTTTGGTAATTTTGCAGTCCGTTTACAGACAAAAGTGGAACTGCAAAACAACATACGGGTAAAAGGTGCGAGGGTAAACAATCTCAAAAACGTCAGCGTGGACATTCCACGCGATGAGTTTATTGTCATAACCGGACTTTCCGGATCCGGGAAGTCATCACTTGCGTTCGATACACTCTATGCCGAGGGCCAGCGACGCTACGTGGAGTCACTCTCGTCATACGCGCGTCAGTTCCTGGGCCGTATGAAAAAACCCGAGTGCGATTTCATAGAGGGTCTGCCTCCCACAATCGCCATAGAACAGCGTTCCGGCAACCGCAACCCCCGTTCCACCGTAGGCACTCAGACTGAGATTTACGAGTATATCAAGCTTCTGTTTGCCCGTATCGGCCACACCATATCACCGGTAAGCGGCAGGGAGGTGCGCAAGCACAGCGTCGAGGATGTGGTGAGTTTCATGCTTTCACAACCCCGCGGAATACGTTTCACGGTGCTTGCCCCCATGCCCATGCGCGGAGGCCGGAACCTGGACGAACAGCTGCGCACATCGCTCAAGGAGGGATTCACCCGAATTGAATATAAATCAGAGATGATCCGCATTGAGGAGCTGCTCTCTGACAGCAAACGGCTCCCGGACCTCTCTATGCACACAAAGGAGATATGGCTTCTGATAGACCGCCTCACCACCGATGACTCCAAGGAGACGCTGAGCCGTCTGACCGACTCAGTGGAGACCGCGTTTTACGAGGGCAGCGGACAGTGCGGTCTGCGTTTCTTTGATACCCCTCAGACCACACTGCATATCTTCACAAACCGCTTTGAGGCTGACGGAATCAAGTTTGAGGAGCCTACCGATAACCTGTTCTCATTCAACTCGCCCGTAGGTGCCTGCCCAAAGTGCGAGGGATTCGGCCGTATAATCGGCATTGACGAATCACTGGTTATTCCCAACCGCGCACTAAGCGTCTATGACGGAGCGGTGGTCTGCTGGCGCGGCGACAAGATGAGCGAATGGAAGGATGATTTCATCCTTCATGCCGAGGAACATGGTTTCCCCGTTTTCACGCCATACTACCAGCTTACACAGGAGCAGAAGGATTACCTGTGGCACGGAAGCGGACGCGGCATTGACGAGCGCGGCTGGGAGGAGACCTGCATTGACACCTTCTTCCGGATGCTCGAGAAGAGCCAGTACAAGATCCAGTATCGCGTGATGCTGGCCCGATACCGAGGAAAAACCACCTGCCCCGACTGCCACGGAACACGCCTGCGAAAGGAGGCAAGCTACGTCAAGGTAGGTGACAGGAATATCAACGAACTTGTTGAGATGCCCATATCTGAGCTCAAGAAGTTCTTTGAGACGCTCAAACTGCCGGAACATGAGGCCAAGGCCGTCAAACGCCTGCTCATAGAGATAAACAGCCGCATACAGTTCATGCTTGATGTAGGTCTGGAATATCTTACGCTTAACCGTGCATCGGCCACACTTTCCGGCGGCGAAAGCCAGCGCATCAATCTGGTAACGTCATTAGGAAGCAGTCTGATGGGCTCTCTCTACGTTCTGGACGAGCCCAGCATCGGCCTGCACAGCCGCGACACCGACAAGCTTATCAAGGTGCTGCGCCAACTGCAGGAGATAGGCAACACCGTGGTTGTGGTGGAGCATGACGAGGAGATCATCCGCGCATCGGACTACATCATCGATGTGGGACCGGAGGCCGGACGTCACGGCGGAGAGATTATCTATCAGGGCCCCACTATCCAGCTTGAAAAGAATACTGAAAGCTGGACGGTAAAGTATCTTACAGGTGAGGAGTGCATTCCCGTGCCATCATCACGCCGCCCATGGAACAATTATATTAAGGTGGTGGGTGCCCGTCAGAACAATCTGGACGGCATTGACGTCAAGTTCCCGCTCAATGTGATGACAGTTGTAACGGGCGTGAGCGGATCGGGCAAGAGCACTCTTGTGCGCGATGTGCTTTACCGCCACCTCAAGAACATTTACGGAGAGTCCGGCGAGCGTCCCGGCGAGTGCATGGGCATCGAGGGTGACATCGGAATGGTACGTTCCGTGGAGTTTGTGGATCAGGACCCCATAGGCAAGACAACACGCTCCAACCCCGTCACCTACGTCAAGGCCTACGATGAGATACGCAAGCTCTTTGCCGACCAGCCGCTTTCGCACCAGATGGGTTACCGGCCCACACATTTCTCATTCAACTCTGAGGGCGGACGCTGCGAGGAGTGCAAGGGAGAGGGCGTTGTGACCGTATCCATGCAGTTCATGTCGGACCTTCAGATGGTGTGCGAGAGCTGCCACGGCCGCCGTTTCAAGAACGATGTGCTGGAAGTGGCTTATAAGGGCAAAAACATCTGGGACATACTGGAGATGACAGTCAACCAGGCCGTAGAGTTCTTCTCGTCCGATGACCCCGCCGAACGCCGCATAGTCCGCAAGCTGGAACCGTTGCGCCAGGTCGGCTTAGGCTATGTCAAGCTGGGACAGTCATCATCCACCCTGTCCGGCGGTGAAAGCCAGCGCGTGAAACTGGCCTATTTCCTGAGCTTAGAGAAGGCCGAACCCACCATATTCATATTCGATGAGCCCACCACCGGCCTCCACTTCCACGATATCCGCAAGCTGCTGGAATCATTCGATGCACTGATACGCCGAGGCCACACCGTAATAATAATCGAGCACAACATGGACGTGATAAAATGCGCCGACCACGTGATTGACCTGGGCCCCGAGGGCGGCGAGCGAGGCGGTCATCTGGTAGTGTGCGGCACTCCCGAGGATATTGCGGCATGCTCCGAATCCTACACCGGCCGCTTCCTGAAAGCAAAACTATGTAATAATTGACTAATTTTACTCCATAATATATACGGACGGCGTAAAATCAGCAGATTTTATGTAAGTTTGCTGCAGATTTAGAATCATCATGGCAGAGAAAAAGGAAAGCAAGTTCAAGATATTCATGGAACGTCTGCAAAAGTTCCTCACAAAGGATATATGGACTTTCGAGTTTTATCAGAAAGGACCGTTGCGCCGTTTCATCGGCTATACGGTAAAGACAATGGTGATTGCAGTGCGCACATTCATTGATGACAAGGTGATGACCAAAGCCGCAGCACTTACCTACTCCACCCTTTTCGCCATAGTACCCATTCTGGCCCTGATATTCGCCGTCGCCCGCGGTTTCGGCTTTGAAAACATCGTGACAGGACTTTTAGAGAACGGGATCATAGGAGAGAACGAGACCGTCGATACTGTCATGAAATTCATTGACGGTTATATGCAGTACGTTTCAAGCGGCGCATTCATAGGAATAGGCCTTCTGTTCCTGCTCTTCTCGGTCTATTCACTTGCCGATGGCATCGAGACTAACCTGAATTCAATCTGGCACGTCAAAAAAGCACGCGGAATGGGCCGGAAGATAACCGACTACTTTTCACTTATCCTGCTTATTCCGATAGGTATAATCTGCCTGAGCGGTTTCTCTGTACTGGCATCATCGATACTCACCCGCATGAAAGGATTTGTCCTTCTGGGCGGATTTGTACAGTTTCTCATCAAAGCTATCCCATATCTGGTTGCCGGTTTCATTCTTACGGGATTCTACATGTTCATGCCCAACACGAAGGTCAAGTTCAAATTTGCCATCATTCCGGGTTTCATTGCCGGCTGTCTGTTCCAGCTGCTTCAGAACCTATATTTCCACGGACAGCTGACATTGTCCAGCTATAATGCCATATACGGAGGATTCGCCGCCCTGCCGCTCTTCCTCTTCTGGCTGAACATTTCCTGGTGTATCGTCCTGTTCGGTTGCGAAATGGCATACGTAAGCCAGAACAACGACAACTTCAACTATTTCAAGGAACCGGACAAGATAAGCCGCAGACATCAGGATTACTACTGTCTGATGGTCATGTCAATTATCTGCAAGCGGTTCAACAGACATGAACCACCTTTCACACGCAAGGAACTGGCCGACCGGCTCAAGGTTCCCTACCGCTATATCATCTCATCACTTGATACACTCATTGAGTCCGGACTTCTTGAAACGGTCCTTCAGGATGACGAACGCGAACCGGCATTCGTTCCCGCTACCGATACTCAGAAACTCACCGTTGTAAACGTGCTGACGGCCATAAATTCCAGCGGCTACTGTGACCTGGACCACGTGACCGAGGGTCAGCTACGCGAGTCACTGATCAAGATTGACTCCGAGCGCAAACATCTGTGTGGCAGCATCTGGGAGACCCCGGTCTCTGAACTCTGAAAAAGTAAGAATCTGACACGAATTTGATTTTTTGACAATTTGTCATGTAAAAATCCCCAAATTATGTCAATTTGTCATGCAAAAACCGCTGGCATCGGTTTTGTCTCTTATACTGCGAAGGCGCCCCAAAAGGGAGCCGGACAAAAAAGATGTTTAACAATTTAAAGTATAGGAGGTTACAACTATGTTACTCGCAAGAAGAAATCAGAACTACAACCAGAATTGGTTACCGAGTCTGTTCAACGATTTTATGAATGATGATTGGTTCACCACCCGCACCGCTGCCAGCGTACCGGCACTGAACGTCATCGAGAACGAGAAGGACTACGAACTTGAGTTCGCTGTTCCGGGTCTGAAGAAAGAGGAACTGAACCTGCAGGTCGATGCCGACGGCGTTATGTCAATCTCCATGGTCCGCAACCATGAGGAGAACAAGGATGACAAGAAACGCAACTACATCCGTCGTGAGTTCTCTTACCAGGAGTTCAACCAGAGCTACATCCTGCCTGAGGATGCCGATCGTGACAAGATTTCAGCAAAAGTCGAGAATGGCGTGCTGACCATAAACGTGCCCAAGATGCCTGCCGAAAAGCAAGCCCAGGCCGTCCAGAGCATCACAATCTCATAAAGGCCTGCCCATAGCCCAGAAAGAGGGTCCGGAGATTTCCGGACCCTCTTTTTTTACCTGATTACGACTTTTTTGCCGTCTATTATATAAAGGCCGGAGGGGAGATCGTCAATCGTCTCTGCCTGCATACGCACCCCGATAAGGTTATAGATTCCCTTCGAGATGTCGATATCCCTGTCAGCTTCGATACCATCTACACCGCTGGGTATCCCGCCAAGTCCACGTACGAAACCTGCATACACGTGCTTTCTGTAGTAATTGAGGTCCCAGATGCCTACCGGCTCACCACCGCGCCATCCGCTGTTTGAAGGAGCGTCGGTAACACACCACTGGCAGATGCCCCACTGCTGTCCGGGAGGTATGATGCGGAAATACTCCTTGATTATCCACTCGTAGAAATCGGCCATTTTCCTGTGCTCGGCTTCAGTCAGCTGGTCGGTCTTGACAGAGGCGGCCCATTTGTTTGAACCGCGCACATAACCCATGTCCATCTCGCTTACACGGCAAAGTTTTCCACTTGCGGCGATGATCTCGAACATTTTCGTGATGTGAGCCTTGTTGCTGTTCTGAATATTTGTGTTTTCATAGCAACTGATATGCATCTGCGTGCCGATGCCGTCAATCTTGGTGACTCCGTCGGACTCCCACTTCTTAATCCAGTTTACAAGGCTTTTTACTTTATTGTTGTCATCCCAGTCCGATTCCAGATTGTAGTCATTTATGAAAAGGACAATATCCTTCGGACCATACTTGCGGGCCAGACGACAGGCCTGACGCACATATTCAAGGTCACCCATGTAATCCTGCCAATAGAACGCTCCGCCTCCTACATCCCATGTGGCATCGGGGTTTCCATCTGGATTATAATTGTCGGAGTGCTGCAGCAGGTAGTTGCCTCTTCCGTCATTACCACCGCCGGAGATAGCTTCATTAACCAGGTCCCAAGCCTTGACCTTACCTCCACAGGCATCCATCATACCCTTTATCCACTTGTCCATAGCATATACGAGAGTGTCATGCATCTCCTGCTTAGTCTGGGAAATCATCCTGGCAGGTTTGTTGCCCTCGAACCTGATGTTCCTGATATAGACTTCACCTATGTAGTTAGGAACGTGCAGCAGCAGGAAGCTGCTCTCCATGGTCGGACTGACGCTCACCTCCACATCCTTCCACTCACCGGTGAATTGGAACGAAACATTCACACCACCACCCCAGTCACCGAGACGTCCGTCCAGTTTACCTGACTTTGAACCTTTGACGGTCATTATCATCTTATAGGTCTTGCCTTTTTCGAGCATGATATTATCCCATGCCACGAACTGCACCTCCCACGGTTTTGATATCGTAGTCGTCACCTTCAGTCCATCAGTAGTGTTGAATGAAACAGAATAGCCGTTTTCAGATTCATTCGCTTTCCAGCCAACGCTCCTGTCGGTCCGGAAATCCTTGCCGGTAACCTCGGCATAAACTTCACCGGCATCGGGATCCGGTTTGTCAGCCAAGAGTTTCAGCAACCAGCCTTTCGGCTGCTGTGAGTGCCACGCGAGAGTATGACCATAGACACTGACACCCGCCTTGGTTGCAGTGTTAACAAAATTCTTCACCGTAGTGAAATTCATATTCCCGTTGCCGTCCACACAACTTCCCATCTTCATGGCATTGCCGGCTACAGTCTCAGAAAAATTCCTGTCAATCAGGTTCCTGACCAGAGAGTTGTTGAGATAGTCACTGGCTATTATACCTGCGCCAAGCTTGAAATCCGGATACCTTGAATAGTCAATATACTCCTTAAGAGCCAGATAATCATCCAAATACCGGTAAGCCTCATTACCTGGCTTACCCAACTCGAATTTCTGCTGTGCCAGGACAGGTACTGACAGGACGGCAGTCAGTAATAACATGTATTTTCTCTTCATAGAACCATCTCTTTAATTTCAATTTTCTGTAAATATACGACAATTATCCGACAACGGCAAAACTACATAAAAATCAGGCTGTAATGTAAGGCTATGAAAGTTTTGCTTAGAATCTGTTTTGATTTGTTCCGTGAAATTTATTATGGTCTGTTTTAAGCTCCGCCTGAATATAGGCTACGCCTCGGAATAAAAAGAATGAACTCTTTTTCTTCACTCGGCTTGCACTATATTTGTCCTTTGGTTTCGCCGGTTGGAGGGAGTAATGGAGGTCCATTATGACCGAACGTTTTCTTTAAGCCAGACGGACAGAGGGAACTTGTTCTCTCTGTCGTGGCGTGAAAACGTCGAATATAATTCAAAAGCGGTGGAAGTAGAGAATAAAAGAGGCTATAAGAAAATCATGGAAACAATTCAAAAAAGATTCTTATATTTGTCGCCATAAGAGGTTTTGTAATATGATTCACTAACTAATTTCAAAGTGCATTGATAATGAAAAAAAGACTACTACTTCTATCGTTCGTTCTAACGGTGATAATGGCAGGTGCCCAAACCACCGAATACAGCAGGGATCTTCTGTTTGCTCCCTGTGACGGCGGCCTTAAGGTTGTGCCCCAAATCACGAAACAGATTTCCGACGAAGAAACGCTGACTGTCATAGGCGATTATCAGGGCGTTATAGTCATTCCTGATTCGGTTGAAGGCGTAAGTGTCGTTGCAATTGATGACTTTGCCTTCAAGAACTGCAAAGAACTTACAGAGATAACCATTCCCGCCAGTGTGACACTTTCCGGCAGACAGGCATTCTACGGTTGCAGCTCACTGAAGAAACTCACACTGGAGGACAGCGATGAGGAAATTATATTTGTTCATGATGAAGATGACATTCAGACAGCACGCTATTGGGAGTTTGCCGCCTTAGAGGAGGTTTACGTGGGTCGCAACTTCAGGCATGTCAATAAGGATGGCGAACCGTCAATACCGTTTGCAGAGCCTTTCAGCCACCATTCCTCCTTAAAATCAGTAGTCTTTGGCGACAAGGTGACCCGCATCAACGATGGGGCTTTCGGCTGGATCAATACTCTCCAAACCGTTTCATTCGGTGCAGGACTCGTTACTATAGAGAATAACGCTTTCCAGGGAAGTGAAAGTTTATCCGGCAGCCTGCATTTCCCGTCATCCCTGAAGTTCATCGGAGAATATGCGTTCTTTGGAACATCCGTTCCGGAAGTCATCATCCCGAACAGCGTCGAGGAAATCTGTGACTACGCTTTAACCATCAGCACCTTGAAGAAGGTCGTTATAGAGGATGGAGAGTGGCCCATCAAGCTGGGCGCCGGCAATATGGACGGTGTCGCTCCCGGTCCGTTCGGCACAGCCATGTTTTCAAGTGGAGGTGGGCAGCCCCTGGAGGAAGCATATATCGGACGTCCCGTCGATTCCCATTGGCCGGACCTTTTCCATGGTAATGCTTCAATCAGGAAGGTAACATTAGGGAATAACGCAACAGGACTCAGCAACTCCTATTTTGAAGGTTGTGCTAATCTGGAGACCGTTATTCTGGGAGATAATATAGACAGGATAGGTGACCTGGCTTTCTTCGGATGCAAGAAGCTGAAAAACGTCAATTTGCCGGAGGGGATAACTCATATCGGCAATTCCGCCTTTACAGGTTGTCAGTCACTGACTGACATCACGTTGCCTTCCACCCTGCGTTATATCGGAGATTACTCCCTCACCGGTATGGGACTGACTAAGATTATCATCCCCAACAGCGTGGAGGAGATAGGTCAATACGGGGTAAGCAATGAGATTCTTCAGGAAATCGTTATTGAAGACAGTCCGTACCCGCTGACAATGAATTACGAGAACGGTGCTGTATTTTCAAAATGCAGCAAGCTTGAGAAAGCCTATGTGGGCAGGGATATCGATGCTGATATTTTCCATGGAAACCAATCACTGAAGGAAATCACCTTTGGAAATGACGTGACCACCGTTCATGCAAGCTTCTGTGAGGGATGCCCGCTGGAGAAGCTTGTCTTAGGCGAGTCCGTCACGACAATAGCAGGCAGCGCCTTCTCTTTCTCCAATCCCTCGGAAGTGATTGCAAGACTGAGCTCCATATACTGCTATGCCTTGACACCTCCTGTCTGTGCCGGTGACAATGTGTTCGACGACACCGATAAAAGCACCTGCAAGCTCTATGTTCCGGAGGAATCGCTTGACGGTTACAAGGCTGCAAACGTATGGAAGGACTTCCTGAACATCGAGTCCCGCATAGGCGCTATCCATGACAATCCGTCCGTCAGTGGAAGATACACTCCCGACGGCCGTCGCACAGATGCCGGACAACCCGGTATCAGCATCCTGCGCATGAGCGATGGAACCACAAGAAAAGTCCTGGAGAGATAAACAGGCAAAACTATAAGAATCTGTTTTGATTTGTTCCGTGAAATTTATTATGGTCTGATTTTTTCTCTGGTTTCGCCGGTTTGAGGGAGTAATGGAGGTCCATTATGACCGAGAAGCGGTGGAAGTAGAGTAAAAAGAAGGCTATAAGAAAATCATGGAAACAAATCAAAACAGATTCTAAGACACAAAAAAGAGCACCCGGATAACTTCGGGTGCTCTCTTTTTCTGTATAAGGGATTATCTTACTCGTTGCCCCACTGCTCCTGAGTCTTGCGGATGTAGCTCTGGTAACGGAGCTTGGCCATGCGCTGTGCCTCAGCAAAGAGCTCCTCGGCCTCATTGGGATAAGCCTTCTTGACTGAGAGGTAACGAACCTCACCCATCAGGAAGTCGTGGAAGTTAGCCCAGTTAGGCTCCTTTGAGTCGAGTGAGAACGGATTCTTACCCTCCTCGATGAGAGCGGGATTGTAACGCCACAGGTGCCAGTAACCGCACTCCACAGCCTTCTTCTCCTCAGCCTGGCTCTTACCCATGCCGCCCTTGGCCTTAAGACCGTGGTTGATACAGGGAGCGTAAGCTATTACGATTGAAGGACCGTGCCAGGCCTCGGCCTCACGGATAGCCTTGAGGCACTGTGCGTGGTCGGCACCCATTGCAATCTGTGCCACATATACATAACCGTAGGTGGTGGCAATCATACCCAGATCCTTCTTGCGGATACGCTTACCCTGAGCGGCGAACTGAGCGATAGCGCCCAGAGGAGTAGCCTTGGAGGCCTGACCGCCGGTATTTGAGTAAACCTCGGTATCCAGAACCAGGATATTTACATCCTCACCGCTGGCAATCACGTGGTCAAGACCGCCGTAACCTATATCGTATGAAGCGCCGTCACCGCCGATGATCCACTGTGAACGCTTGACCAGATAGTGGTCAAGTGTCTGGAGCTCCTTGCAGGTGGGGCAGCCCTTGGCTGCGCTCTCAGCGATGAGCTCACGCAGACGGGGAGCAATCTCCTTGGTCTTATCGGCATCCTCCTTATTGGCAATCCACTCCTGAGCAAGTTCCTTGTACTCTGCGCTTGTCTTGTCAGACTCAATCATCTCAGTGAGCAGCTTGGCAACACGCTCTTTCATCTTCTTGTTACCCAGAGCCATACCCAGACCGAACTCGCAGAAGTCCTCAAACAGTGAGTTGTTGAATACAGGACCCTGACCCTTCTCATTCTTGGTGTAAGGAGTTGAAGGTATTGAAGCTGAATAGATTGATGAGCAACCGGTAGCGTTGGCAATCATCTGACGGTCACCGAACAGCTGTGAGAGCAGCTTGACGTACGGAGTCTCACCGCAACCTGAGCAGGCGCCTGAGAACTCGAACAGAGGCTGAGCGAACTGTGAGTTCTTGACATTGCTCCTGATGTCAACCAGATCCTGCTTCGAGGGAACCTTAACCAGCTTGTCCCAATCGGCAGCCATCTTCTTCATATCGGCAGCATCGGGGTTGAACGGAACCATTGTGAGGGCCTTGCCCAGCTTGGGGTTACCCGGGCAGATGTCGGCGCAGTTGCCGCAACCCAGACAGTCCAGTACTGAAGGCTCAATCACAAAGTGCATACCCTTCATAGCGGCGGGAGCCTTCATCTCGAGAGTCTCCAGACCGTCAAATCCGGCAAGTTCTGCATCGGTCAGAACGAACGGACGGATGGCAGCGTGAGGACAGATGTATGCGCACTGGTTGCACTGGATACAGTTGTCCTTGTTCCATGCGGGAACGAAAGCCTCCACACCGCGCTTCTCGTATGCTGCGGTGCCTACCATCCATGAACCATCGGCAGTACCGTTCTTGGCAAATGCGCTTACCGGCAGCAGGTCACCGGCCTGGGCGTTGATGGGACGAACCAGCTCCTTGACGAATGCGGGAGCATCGTCGGCCTTAGCCTCATCATCGGGCAGGTCAGCCCACTCGGGCTTGACTGTAAACTGCTTGTACTCACCACCACGATCTATAGCGGCGTAGTTCAGGTCAACCACATCCTGACCCTTTGCTCCGTAAGACTTAAGGGCGGCAGCCTTCATCTTCTCAACGGCAAGTTCTACAGGAATAACGCCTGTGATGCGGAAGAAAGCACTCTGAAGGATAGTGTTGGTACGGTTACCCAGACCAATCTCCTGAGCTATCTTGGTAGCGTTGATGGTATATACGGTGATATTGTTCCTGGCAAAGTAACGCTTTACCTTGTTAGGCATGAACTTCTCCAGCTCGTCGCCCTCAAAGATGGTGTTGAGCAGGAACTGGCCGTTCTTCTGCAGACCGCGTGTGACATCGTACATGTGCAGGTAAGCCTGAACGTGGCATGCCACGAAGTTAGGCGTGGTCACCAGATATGTTGAACGGATAGGCGTGTCACCGAAACGCAGGTGTGAGCAGGTGAAACCGCCCGACTTCTTGGAATCATAGCTGAAGTAAGCCTGGCAGTACTTGTCAGTGTTGTCACCGATAATCTTGACCGAGTTCTTGTTGGCACCTACCGTACCGTCGGCACCAAGGCCGTAGAACTTGGCCTGGAACATGCCTGCACCGCCAAGTGCAATCTCTTCAACAGGGGGAAGTGATGTGAACGTGACATCATCAACAATACCGATGGTGAAGTGGTTCTTGGGCTCCGGCATAGCCAGGTTGTTGAATACGCTGATGATCTGAGCGGGAGTGGTGTCGTGTGAACCCAGACCGTAGCGGCCGCCGACTATGAGAGGACGGTCCTGGACATCGTAGTAAGCATCCTTGACATCTAAATACAGAGGCTCACCGTTTGCACCGGGCTCCTTGGTACGGTCCAGAACGGCAATGCGCTTGACAGTCTTGGGAACTGAAGCAAGCAGGTGCTTGATTGAGAACGGACGATACAGATGAACACTGATCATACCTACCTTCTGGCCGTTAGCGTTCAGGTAGTCGATAGCCTCGCGGGCTGCATCGGTAGCGGAACCCATCAGGATAACGATACGGTCTGCGTCCTTGGCACCGTAGTATGAGAACAGATGATACTCACGACCTGTTATCTTTGAAATCTCACCAAGATACTTCTCCACCACATCGGCCACGCTGTCATAGTAGGGATTACTGGCCTCACGGTGTGTAAAGAATGTTTCGGGGTTCTCGGCAGTACCGCGGGTGATGGGACGCTCAGGTGACATTGCACGGTCACGGAAGCGCTTGATGTACTCCTCCTTAACCAACGGACGGATATCCTCCTGGTCCATCAGCTCGATCTTGTGGTACTCGTGTGATGTACGGAAACCGTCAAAGAAGTTCACGAACGGAACACAGGTCTCAAGTGAAGCCAGGTGAGCGACGGCGGTGATATCCATAACCTCCTGGACAGAACCCTCGCAGAGCATTGCAAAGCCTGTCTGGCGGCAAGCCATGACATCCTGATGGTCACCGAATATGCACAGAGCGTGACTGGCCAGTGTACGTGCCGATACATCGAACACGCAGGGAATCAGCTCACCGGCAATCTTGTACATGTTGGGAATCATCAGCAGAAGACCCTGAGAAGCGGTGAAGGTGGTTGTCAGAGCACCGGCCTGAAGAGAACCGTGCACTGCACCTGCAGCACCTGCCTCAGACTGCATTTCCTGAACTGTGACTGTCTGGCCCCAGAGGTTCTTGCGACCACGGGCAGCCCACTCGTCAACATGCTCCGCCATAGGTGATGACGGGGTGATGGGGTAGATTGCGGCTACCTCTGAGAACATATAGCTCACATGAGCCGCAGCCTCGTTACCATCACAAGTGATAAATTTCTTTGCCATAAATATGAATGTATGTAAATGTATTTCTGTCAAGCGCCTGCACATACGCGTACACGGACTGCAAAGTTAATCAATTTAATCGGCATTACGTCTTTTTTTCCTGTTTAACTATGGCTTTTTCCATATATGTGTTATTTTTGCAGAAACAGATTCTAAAACTGAAAAACAGACCATATTACTGTATGCCTATGAAAAAACAGTTCACAGCAAGCATCCTGTCCATAACGTTATGCCTCCCGGCCGGAGTTGCATCACAAGTCATTGTACCCAGGACCCTCAACATGCAGCAGGTAGTCCGGTTAGCTCAGGAGAATTCAATCCCGGCCATGAGTAACCGGAACAGTTTCGCCGCCCGGTACTGGAGCTACCGTTCATTTAAGGCGGAGTTGCTCCCGTCACTCAATCTGAGTGCCAGGCTGGCGCAATTCAACCGTTCCCTCGTGCAGCTGCAGGATTATCAGACAGGCGCATTGAGTTTTCGCGCCAACTACAACATGAGCAACGACGCAACCCTCTATTTCAGCCAGAACATTCCCTGGACGGGCGGCACCGTGTCACTTTCCACGGGCATTCAGCGTCTGGACCAGTACAGCCCCGCACGCCTGACAAGCTACTACGCACAGCCGGTATATCTGTCTTACATGCAGTCATTATGGGGTTACAACCGCTTCAAATGGGACAGGAAAACAGAACCCAGGCAGTATGAGATGGCCAAACGGCAGTATTTGGAAAGCATGGAGCAGGTAAGCCAGACAGCTGTCGGGTATTTCTGGAACTATGTGAGCGCCAAAGAGAACTGTGAACGTGCCCGGAAGAGCTTTGAGGAGAGCAAGCGCCTTTTCGAGGCAGGACAGACCCGCTTCGCGATGGGAACCATCACCCGTGACCAGCTCATGCAGATAGAGGTGGGCATGCTGAATGATTCCCTTCAGCTTAGTTCCGTACAGGTGGGCCTCCGTTCCGCCCTGAACATCCTTTGTTCGTACATAGGCTACAAGGAGGACACGGAACTTAACCTTCAGGTTGATTACGACATCCCCGACGTTACACTTGACTACGATGATGTTCTTGCACGCGCACTTCAGAACTCATCGTTCAACCTGAATCAGGAAATCCGGTACATCGAGACCGAGCGCAGTGTGGCACAGGCCAGGTCCAACAGTGGACTATCTGCAAGCGTGAATGTCCGTTTCGGTTTGTCCGGCTCTGCCGACAGGTTTGACGAGACGTTCATACAGCTCAAGGACCAGGAGGTGCTGGGTGTGTCACTTAACATTCCTGTCATGGACTGGGGATTGGGAAAGGGTCGCGTACGTATGGCCGAAGCCCAGGCCCAGACCACACGCAACAGTTTGGAGCAGAGTATGATTGACTACCGCCAGGAACTGCTCACCCAAGTCATGCAGTTCAACAACCAGCGCAGACAGTGTGAGATCGCCAGGCGTGTCGCCGAACTTGCACAGGACAGCTACGAACTGGCTCTCAAGAACTTCGGCACAGGCTCCATGACCATGTCCCAGCTGGACCAGCTCAAACAGAAGCGTGACAATGCTATAGGCAGCTATGTGAGCAACGTAGCCAGTTTCTGGAACTATTATTTCGGAATAAGGCGGACTACGCTTTATGACTACAGGTCCGGAACGGACATAAACGCAGAATTTGACAAGATAGTCAGGTAATCCCGGAATCTGCCTTTTTCCGGCCGCTTTTGTCCACAACCGGATCAACGGCCGAGATATGAGAGTATCATATCAACCGCCTGGTCCTCTGTTATATAATCCATATTGATGACTATATGGTAGTTGCGAGCGTCGTAACGGCTCTGCCCGGTATAGCGGAGCACGTAGTTGTCACGGGCCTTGTCAACAATTTCAATAACCTGCTCCGCCTTATCACGTGTCAGGTCCTGTTTGCTCATGATGCGCGCAATACGCTTCTCGCGCGATGCGGTGATAAGGATATCCACCTTATTGGGGCGGCCCTTGAGCACAAAGAAACCGGAGCGGCCGGCAATCACGCACGATCCCTCATCGGCAATACCTTTAAGTATCTCCCTTTCGGCCTCAAAGACATCATTTACTGAGAGTGACAGGTTGTACTCGTTTATGTAATCGCTGTCGCCGTCCACCAGCATGCCGCTCATGGGCACCGGAGCCACCATCTGGATGAAATCATCCATCCAGCGCTTTTTCTTGCCCTTTAGTTCCTCAATGCCGCTTACGGTAAGATTGAGTTTCTTCTGAAGTGCATCAACGAGTTCCTTGTCACTGAAACGTACGCCCAGTTTCTCTGCCAGTTTACGGCCGATAGTCCTGCCGCCTGAGCCAACCTCGCGGCTGATGGTTATAACAAACGGTTCTTTCATTTTTCTGCGATATTTTGTTTGTCAAAACGACTTT
>JAGCDE010000022.1 GCA_017651315.1 Bacteroidaceae bacterium | reverse complement strand
TCCGCGTTCTGTAACCTCAGCACCACCCCAATCCGTCACATTACCGCCGAGTACCGCCGATGACGATGTTACACTTGATGCAACGCTCGTGCTTACAGTGGGGGCTACCGCCAATGTCGTGAAGGTCAGCTCTTCACCGTACCCCACACCATCACTGTTCATGGCAAAAGCACGGATATAATAAACTGTATTTGGTTTTAAATCAGTCATTTGACAGACATAATCCTGATTGCTTTGAGTATTAATATACCTGACAGATGAGTTCTCTATCGTGGGATTATGGGATTCACTCCATACTATCCCTGCCGTAGTTATATCAAGTCCGTTTCCTGAAAGGCTGTTTCCGCCGGAAGTAGCCGAAGAACCATCAATCCCACTGACCGATGTGGTAGAAACCGAAGGAACGGAATGGGTGGTGAAAGCGACGGAACTACCGTAGGCAATATGATCACCTTCCCTGATATAAGGACGGAAGTAATATGACTGAGCTATAGACAAGCCATTAATGGTAGCGGTTATATCGGCATCCGACAACACGGCCGGTGTGTGAAGGGAATCGATGGTGAGCTGTTCCGAACGACCGTAAAGGAATCCGCTCTCAGTAGGATTGACTCCGTCCGCCACAGTGAGTAAGGACCTTACAGTAACCGAACTGCCGTTTGAGTTCACGACTTCAGGAACGGACATGTTGACATAATCCTTCAGTTCAAGAAGCCGGAAGCCCAATTCCTCGGACACCTTTTCATTGACACCGTTGGAGATATATGCCCGATAACGGTATGATGTACCATAATCATTAAGCAGTATGGTTGACGAGAAATTACCGGACTCCGTCCTGGCCTGAACTTTTTTCTCCTGCTCCACAGAACCCTCCGGGTAATAATAAAAGCCGCAATCCGAGACTGTAGATTTGACACCTGAAACGGTAAAGGAACCACTTAACTCCACAGCAACGGCCTTGTCAGAGACACTGACCTGATTAACAGAGACTGTAGGAGCGGCGAATGATGTTATGTCGAGTTTCTTCTTTTCTTCATCACAGTTGACGAGAAGCAATGAGATGAAGGCAAATAATGGTAATGATTCTTTCAACTTCATAATTCCAGATTTTTAAAAAAGGAAACCCACACCTATTTCACCCTCAGTATATTTAAAGGCAGTATTGCACACTCCCGCCGACAGAACAAACTTACGTATCTTGAGCAACAGACCTGCATCGAGCGAGACACCTTTATAAGATAGGTCTGATACAGTGGCCCAATTATCCTGAATATCCTGAAGATATAACAGCTTAGAACCATAGCCCACGCCTGCGTAGGGATAAATCCAAGGGGATGCATGATAAATCATACCGCCTGTAATGACGAACCGGCTCCGCGATTCAGAACCGTTTGCCCAGATGGTGCCTCCGGAATCCATTACTCCGCTGCTGTTGCAACTGTATGATGAAGCCGGGAAAACAAAGTTGCTGCGTGCCTTGATATAGAAGCCTGTTTTTCTGACAGTTCCGACCATAAGACCGTATGAGAGACCGGGATATACCGAAGCTGTCCCGGCTATCAGGTATTCACGCCGTATGATATTCTTCGACAGGACCTCTACTTTGAAATCAAGCTGCTTGCCTGCCAGTTCCTGCTTAACCTTTGAAACATTATACTTGATGCTCTTGTCACCACCTGAGGTGATCTTACCCAAATCACCGGTAATATATTCAGAATCCGGCAACCTACTGTAGGAGTTACCGCCGTCCCTACTCAGGAAGAGTCCTATCCTGCACCAATCGACCCCCTCGCCAAAACGGAGTGTGTATCTGATATTGAGAACAGGGCCTATTTCCACCTGCACATTACCGAGTGAAACCTGACCGGGTTCAGGAACTTTGAGATGTTCTGCAGTTTGGGATGATATCCCCATGGAGACCAGGAGGACTGAAATGAAAAGTGAAATATAACGTTTCATTTGATTCTTGCTATTGTAAAGTTACCGTTTCCAAAGAACTGAGGATTCTGGGCACCACCACGAATCTTCCTCGACTCGTTACTGACATTGTTGGTAACAAAATCCACCAGCTCTGAGAATTGTATGGAACCGTCTTTATTTGAATCAGCATCACCCTGAAGTCCGGTGGCAAGATAATATGTAAAGAGGCCGGATTGTGACTGGTCATAACCCAGAGATGTCTGATCCCCGGCCGATGATGTGAAGACGCGGAAATTAGGATTGGAATCCCAGGGACGGTTCGTCATTTGAGGCATTGAGATACGGACTCCTTTCTCGTTGCTTATGTTCTCAGATTCAATAGTTACTGTCTGACGTGAAGATCCGCTGAAACAGGCGTCGAGGATAACGGTAACGGAGCGGGCGTTCAATGAATTCAAATCAGCATATAGCTTGTTAAGACTGTAGCCTCTTTCTGCAACCAGTTCCTTCATGGCATCGTACGGGAACAGAAATATGTCCTGGCTGCCGTCGGTGCCGGCATCTGGGATCCCATGACCGGAATAATAGACGAAAACATCTGTTTCACCCGGCTTGACCACACGGGAGAGATAGCCGTAACGGGAATCAAGGAGATCGCTCAGGGAGTTCTTGGTTACATCATTGTTTGTGAGGACTTTAATGTCTTCAATTCCGAGGGAATTCCTGAAGTACCCGGCCATCACCTCGGCATCACGTGCGGCGTATGGTGCCGGAGCCACTCCATACGAGTTCTTCTCTGCACCGATGACTATTGCGACAGCATCCTTGTATATAGGCTCACCGGCAGGAGCAATGCTGATATCACGTATTTTCTGATTGGAGGTGAAACGCCCTGGATCCGATGATGATGACACTTTGATCTGCTGGGCAAGCAGTTTGTCCGTTTCACCCTTAATGTCCAGTATTCTTGGTTTATCAGGTGTTTTGCCAAGCGGAATCGGAATATTCGTTGAAGCCAGATCACCAAAGGAATGCTCTTCTTTTACAGTTATGTAAACCGGAAGATATGCAGCCGTTGAGTTATAGTTGTTATTGGCGCTCAAACGGAAAGATATCTCACGGACTTCACCTGAGAGCATATCGTTCAAATTACCTTCGAGACGTTCTTCCATACCTGTCTCTGACAACAGACGCACATTGGGGTCCGATGAAGTGATTGTATATTTTACGTTTGAAGCTACACCGACACCTGTATTCTGGAGAGTGACATTGGCACGAACCACCTCACTCTTCTGAACTTTACCGTCAGGATTATTGTTCAGGGGACGAAGACCGACACCGGCATCAATGATGGTTACACCTTGAAGCTCGATCTTTGACTTTAAGAATTCATACGTTGTGAAACCTACTGTTGCGTTCAGATCATAGCCAAGCGCCTCACTTACCTTAATGTCGAGCTTGGCAGAATCAGTGGGAACATCAATTGTGGCAGATATAGGGAAATCTATGACAGTCTCTTCATTTGACTTGACACTTGTGTTTATAATCCGTTTTTCCAACATTAAGCCTTTGCTCATCGGATTGAGTATTGCAACACTGACATTATCCGCATTGCCACCACGATTGGAAAGGGTCAGTCTGAATACACCACTCTCCAACGCTTCAAGAATCCTGTTGCTGTTTTCATCAATGAAATCCACATCAATATATAACTCTGGCGGCATGAACAATTCACTCACCTGGTCCAAGGAAAACGTTATTATCCCGGAATTAGCGGACTGGGCGGAGGCCATCACGAATCTGGTAGCCATCAATGTCAGTCCAAGCAACAAAAATGCTTTTCTCATCTAAACACCTTTAACTATTCTCAATTACATAGGAAAAAGTATCCCTGTTTCTATCAACGCATATTTGGAAAGATTTAAAAAAAATGTCAACCGTCAAATCCAATCATCCCTGTTCTTTCTGTAATATCATGACACACAAGATTATTGGCAAATCCGCACTACTTTTTTCCAAAATACAAAATTATGAAAAAAACTATTTAATTGTCAGAAAAGGAACGGAATAAAAACCATTATCTGCTGTTTTTCACTATCAGCTGTGGTCATTCCTGAACAACCGCAGCTCAAACCGCCCGCATACCGCCATGCGGTCATCCTTGACGGCAAGGGCGCCGAGGATATCGGGTACGGTACGGATTAAGTCGATTACCGGCTGAAGGTCGGCGGCAGTCCGGATACGGTTGGCCATGGCGGTGGCGTAACTGTCAGCGAGGAGGACATCACGGCATACAATCATGACTGCATCGGCACGGCCTAAGCTTAGTGACGGTCCTACAGTGCCGCTGGAGGTGCATATTCCAAGGGGGAAAGCCGATGCAGGGATGTGCAGCCCTACCCTTTCCGAGAGCGGGGACTCTCCGGCAAAGACTGCGATGTCCATATCTTCCCGCGCGTCAGCGTATATGTCTCCGCCGTTCTCCACAATCACTTCCCCCACTCCTAAGCGTTCCCTGATGAAATCCGCCACATATACGGCTACGGCACCTGCCACAGCGCTCATGGGCCCTATCCCTGTCTTGTGGCTCACCTTGGACATATTCTTGAGGATGGAAGGCGCCTCAACGCCTGCATCATACGGGATAAGCGAACTTTTATACGAAGGGTCCGAAAGCAGATAGGCATCCATGGAGCGGCGCAGTTCCACCAGCACGGAGTAAATCTCCTGCTCCATAGAAGCCTGATAGGAGCCGTTATCGACTCCTATCCATAAATCCGATTCCAGAAACCTGACGCGGAACCAGTGTCGGCCGTCGTTTGAAAAACGTCTGCGGTAACTACGCTCCCGGTACTCCATAGAAGATTCTCAGTCAGCGAACTCGATATGGAAGAGCTTGAGCGGACAGGATGTTATACAGAGCTTGCACACCACGCACTTTTCGGGCTGGAACTGAAGCTTCCACTCCGGAGCGCCTATCGAGAGTGCACCTGACGGGCATGCCGATGTGCACGCGCCGCAACTGATGCACCTGCTGTCATCGAAACTGATTTTCTTTTCGAGCGGGCTTACATCCACCCCGCTGTTCTGCATGAAGTCAATGGCCTGGGCTATATGGTCGGAGTCCGAATCAAGTTCAAGCACCAGCTTGCCACGGCGCCCCCCGTCAATGTCGGCCTTGATTATGCTGACCATGATGTCATATTTCTTGATGAGCTCATAGATAAGCGGACGGCTGGCCTCGCCATCGGGGAATGATACAACTACTTTCTTGGTCATAACACTTAGGGTCTGTTTTAGCTGATTCCTGATTTACTGACTGATCTCCTTGAGTCCCTTGAGTGATGTGCCGGAAGGCATGGGACGCACCGGGGCGGTAAGCTCGAACTCCCCCTTCTCTATCCACCCCTTGAGTATGGCGGCAATACGGCGTGCCTTGTAGAGGCTGGAGAGAGGAGCCGTATGGATTTTCCTGCCCATGAACTCTATCTCACCCGAGCGCAGCTGCTCATAGTTGACCTTGCCTATCAGGTCACCCTTGCAGCCGTAATCCTCAATGAAGGTGTCAATCTGGCTGTTGCGTATGCTCACGCGGTGAGCCAGGTCCTCATCGAGGAGAGGAATGGGAACCCCCACTCCCACATACATGGTCACACCGTATTTCTCGAAATATGCTCCGCGCAGGAACTCGCTTGACATCTCACGCATCTCGCCCATAAGAGCCAGCGTGCGGGCGTTGCCCATCGGGACGCCATACCCGTTAAGCGGCTTGCTGCAGTTGAACTGCGTCCCGTTCCAGACCACATAGCCCACCGCTCCAGCCAGGAATATCCTGGTTCCTAAGCCTATGGTACGGCATTCAGGGTCATTGAGCAGCGGAGAGAGCTCGCCGGCCGAGCTGTAGGAGGCATTCCTGAAATGAGGCAGCAGGGTCCCCATGTAGGTATAGAGCGTACGGTCAGTGGAGTTCACCGCCACATTGTAGTTCTGATAGGCGTTACGCGGATTCATCAGGATGGCCTCGTTGATGGTCTTGAGCGATATCTGTGTCCTGATGTGCTTCCGGGGGTAGCAGTCGGTGCCCTTGCCCCACGCCTCAAGCGTCAGTTCCTTGCCGTCAATCAGCTCCTGTATGATATGCGCACCGCCGTATGTGGGGTTCTGCACATTGCAGTCAGTGGCTCCCACATATGTATCGACAGCCGCCAGTCCGCCGCTCACCGGCACCCCGTTTATCTCTATCCTCTCCATGCGGATGGGAGGTGTGGCATGTCCGAAGTTAAGGAACGCACCGCTCGAGCACATGGCCCCGAACGTGGCGGTTGTGACCACATCCACCTTGTCCAGAATCTCGCGGGGCTTCATTGTCCGCGCCATCTCCGAAACCTCCTCGGCAGTCAGTACCACGGCCTTGCCATGGCGTATCCTGTCATTTATTTCCTCGTAAGACTTTGTCATATCAATAACCTGTTCTTATGCTCCACTCCAAGCGGCGGTAGTCCCTGTTGAGGCTGTCATTCTTCTCGAAAGGGAAATACATGCTCAGTCCGCAGAATCTCCCGATCTCAATCTCATCCCGGTCACCCTGGAATATGTAGGGAGTGCTGGCGGCATAAGGAATGCATTTTTTTGTCAATATACTGAACTTTTCAAGCAGTTCCCTGTCACTGCACAGATGTTCGGTCAGGTCAAGCATGTCGAAAAAGACATGTCCCCGCCAGAAACGGTCCAGATACTGAAGGGAATTGCCATCGAGTGCAGGGTACTCCCCGACCTGTTTCACAATCTCACTGAAGCAGTCCGCCAGCTCATCAAGTACGCTGCAATCCACAAGTGATATGGCACCGAACCTGTTGAATCCGGTCTGGCTGTCATAATAGGTGAAATATTTCTTACATACGGAGAGCATGTCGCCTCTCATGATATCGACCGTCAGCTCATGGTAAGGGAAGCCCTGCCCCAGTATCTCGCATGGAGAGGAGACAATCCATCGGGCCTTGTGCCTGAGCGCATAGAGCAGTTCAACGCAACCCATATAGCATGTGTCGAAGATTATGAACTCGAACATCTCGTCCGGAATGGCCCCGACCAGATCATCCACATCCATTGAGGAATACGCAGTACCGAAGGAAGGGACCGGCTCAAAGCCGAAGCCCTTGGTGTCGGGTGCGAACATATCCCTCACCTCCGGATGCCTGTCATACAGCTGCGACGGGGTGTCTGAGGCGTCACGGGACGGTGCGTAACCCATTACACTCGCCACGTTATGCAACTGCGTGAGGGGGACCCAGCCCATACCGTGTGACCAGAGCAGCAGGCCGTAGGACTTGGCCCTGAAACGGGTCTTGACTTCATTGATGACCATACTGAGTGTGGACGCATCGGCCGAATTCAACTCCTGATACACCCGCACCGTATCTACGTAATTGTCTTTGATCCTAAGAAGGAACGGGACGGTATCCACCCTGTCAACAAAGACCACGAGATTGGCTCTTTTAGGAAAAGAGAGGCTTACAAACCTCATCTGGTTCACGTTGAAGCCTGTATATCGGCTGAGGTTGTTGTCGGCAGCCATATAGACAAGAACGGTTATTTCGTCCTCGGTTTCACGTGTATGGTTGCGGTTCCAGAAACAGGAACCGAAGAGTGTCACGACAGCCAGGAGAGTCAATATGACACTTTTTCCCGCCGGACGATAACCCTTGAATATGTCTTTTGTCATTTCTTTCCTTCTTGTCACTCTATCTCAACGGCCTGAGAGTCCCGCCTCCGCCTAACTTGTACTCCTTTCCTTCGAGCCTGCTGTTGGATGGGTCATCGGCCTTGTAGAAGATATCGTTCCTGCTCCTGATGCGCTTTATTCCGCTGGCTACAGGCTCCTCGAACTCTACCGATGTGATGTATGAACTCTCTCTTGAATTCCAGGAGGCTCCCTTGGCGATATGGATACGGGCCTCTGCGCAGGGATTGCCGTCCGGGTTGACCGATCCGTTGAGCGAGCTTCCCTTCCCAAGCTCTATCCTCACTGAACTGATGCTGTCTATGAGGACATCACCCTCTATTTTCTGCTTCACGGCCTGGAGTGTCACCTTTGCACCGTTCTCCCCGATGGTGCCCCAGTCATCCTTCTGAGCGCACAGGAATACTTTTGAACCGTTGGATATGGTGTTCTTTTCCATGCGGATGCGGGCATCGGTATTGGTTGCGTAGAAGAACGGGCCGCCCTTTGTGGAGATTCTGCAGGAGTTCAAGGTAAGGACGGCCTCCCCCGGCTCCCTGCCTCTGTCCTGTGAATAGAGCAGGAATCCGCAGTAATTGGCCCCTCTGAACTCACAATCTGAAAGTGTGAGCTTCCCCCGGCCCTCCACCGTGGAAATCTGGGAGGCTCCGCATTCCATCAGGCAACCGGTTGCAGTAAGCTCACCCGATGAGAAGAACAGAGGTGAACCGATGCCGTTGGTGCTGCCCTTCATCCCCGTTATCTCCGCCCTGCTGCCCTCCTGACATGCGGCGACGGCCGGACTCTGGTTTCCGAGAGAGGAGACGATGACCTTGTCGGCCTTGAGCAGTCCGCCTCCGATAACCCTCAGGGCTGTGGATTTGTCACGGCTCATATTGAACTGACCTCCCTGGACAGTCACCGTGGTCCCCACGCCGTATGAAGTGACGGCATCGGCTTCGGACACATGGACATTCAGGGTGGGTGTCTCCAAGAGCAGGTCGCTTCCGCCTGTGGCTATCACAGCCGAATTCACTCCGTACTCCTCACGCAAGCGGGCCGAAGACAACATACCGCCGGTCTTGTTCACGCGGACCGACGTAAGGATGAGGCTGGCACCGTTCTCCGCGAGGACGGCACTCTCGTCATTGTTCAATGACTCTATGTTGACATGTGAACGGTAAGTCTCTCCGGATGCGCCAGGCTTGCCTTCGACACGGTATATGGCATTGTAGCTGACATCCTGAGCCCGCGCATAGGTTAGGGAAAAGATGACCGCCAGTAAAGGATAAAAAACGCGAACTCTCATTTGGCACATGAATAATTTCGGTAAAGATAGTACGTTTTTGTATATTTGCAAAAACAATAAGGCGATTTCTTTATGCCCGTTAAGCGGAGAGGAGCTTGTCCCATCCGGAACGGCACGGGAAGAGCCGTATGAAAGCCATAGAGTTAATGAAGAAAAAACTAATTTATGCAGCGTCACTGCTGACGCTGTTGACAGCATGCACTATGCAGAACAACCCGTTATTGACGGAGTCCCCGCTACCCTACGGGGCTCCGCAGTTTGACAAGATCAGCGAGGAGCATTACATCCCGGCGTTCAGGCAGGCCATCAAGGAGGGGAAGGCCGAGATTGACGCCATAGTGAACAACCGTGAGGAGCCGTCGTTCAGCAACACAATCGAGGCTCTGGACTATGCCGGAGGCGCCTTAAACAAGGTAAGCGGCATATTCTACAACCTTCTGGAGGCCGATGCCAACGACACCCTGCAGCAGATAGCCGAGGAGATATCGCCCTTGATGACCGAGTACTCCATGTACGTAAGTCTTAATGAGAAGCTGTTTGAACGCGTCAGGAAGGTATATGAACAGCGAGGTTCGCTGAAGCTGGACCCCGCACAGATGAAGCTTCTGACCGACACCTACAAGTCATTCGAGCGTAACGGCGCCAACCTCACCGAAGAGGACAAGAAGAGATACTCCGCCATCGAGGAGGAGCTCTCCCTGCTCACCCTCCAGTTCCAGAAGAACCAGCTCGCCTCCACCAACGCCTTCAGCATGACGCTTCATGACGAAGCCGAACTTGCGGGACTTCCCGGTTTCGTGAGGGAGATGGCCGCCCAGGCAGCTAAGGAGAAGGGCACGGACGGCTGGCTGTTCGACCTCTCCGCACCGAGCTACGGCGGATTCATGAAGTACAGTGACCGCAGGGACCTGCGCGAGAAATACTACAGGGCCTACAACACCCGCGCGTACGGCGATGAATGGGACAACTGCGAGACCATAAAGAAGATTGTGGACCTCCGCTACAGGAAAGCCGCCCTTCTGGGGTACAAGGACTATGCCGACTACCAGACGGAGGAGCGCATGGTCAGGAACGGTGCAGCGGTATGGGATTTCATAGGCAAACTCTCCGAACCTGCTAAACCTGTGGCCGAAGAAGAGCTGCAGGAGCTGAACCGCTATGCCAGAAGCAAGGGGTTCGACGGCAATGAGATCATGCCGTGGGACTTCAGCTACTGGGCGGAGAAACTGCGGGTGGAGAAATATGACCTGAGCGTTGAGGAGATGAAGCCCTATTTCCGTCTCGATGACTGCATCGACGCCATCTTCAGCCTTGCCAACCGCCTGTACGGAATCAGTTTCAAGCCCATCGACCTGCCGGTCTATCATCCGGACGTAAAGGTATATGAGGTGAGCGATGCCGACGGCTCCCATCTGGCACTTTTCTATGCCGATTTCTTCCCGCGTGCCAGCAAGCGCAGCGGAGCCTGGATGACCGAGTTCCGTGGACTGAAGATTGAGAACGGTGTGGAGGAGCGTCCCTTCATAAGCCTTGTGACCAATTTCACCAAGCCTACTGCCGACAGCCCTTCACTACTTACCCATGACGAGTTCACCACAATGCTGCATGAGTTCGGACACTCCCTCCACGGAATCATGGCCAAGGGCCGCTATCCCTCGCAGACCGGTACCAATGTGGATCATGACTTCGTGGAACTGCCGTCGCAGATAATGGAGAACTGGGGGTACGAGAAGGAGTTCCTGAACACATTCGCCCGTCACTACAAGACCGGCGAGCCCATCCCGGACGAGATGATCAGTAAGATTAAGGCCTCCATGAACTATATGTCGGCCTACTACCACATGCGGCAGATACAGTTCGGCGTGCTTGACATGTCATGGCACACCCAGACGGCACCTGTCAGCAAGAGCGTCATACGTTTCGAGAAGGATGCCCTGAAGGAGACCGATGTCCTTCCGCCGGTAGATGACTGCATTATATCCACATCGTTCTCCCATATTTTCAGCGGTGGATATGCTGCCGGCTACTACTCCTACAAATGGTCCGAAGTGCTTGCCGCCGACGGATTCTCACTGTTCAAGGAGAAGGGAATCTTTGACAGGGAGACAGCCCGCAAGTTCCGTCATCTGCTCGAGCAGGGAGGAAGCGTGGATCCCGCTCTCCTGTACCGCGAGTTCCGCGGACATGACCCGCAGCCGGAGGCGCTGCTAAGACAGCTGGAAATAATAGAGTGAGCGACAAAAGAACCGGACCTGCACATAACGGCATGCAAGTCCGGTTCCTGTCTTGAACAGATTCTTACTACCTGACGGTAACCTTCAGCCTGCCCAGCCCCTCCATATCGGACGACCCTCCGTAGAGCAGCTCGTACTTGCCGGGGATGAGGCGCAACTGGTCATGCCGGTCATCGAACCACTCGAACTGCTCGGGAGTGAGCTCGAACTCCACGTTCACGGTTTCGCCCTTGGGGATATCCACACGCTTGAAGGCGCGCAGTGTATATGAAGGCCCCTCCTTGTCGGAAGGTCGGCTCAGATAGACCTGCACCACCTCCTGTCCGTCCATGGCACCCTTGTTGGTCACAGGGATGGTGAGCCTGACGCCGTTGCGTGCGCTGACCGACCTGGATGACAGTTTTCCCGCGCCGTAACTGAATGATGAATAGCTCAATCCGTATCCGAAAGGATAGAGAGGTTTTTCCGTCATGTAGCGGTAGGTGCGCCCCTTCATGGAGTAGTCCTCGAAATCGGGAAGCTGGCTGGTGCTCCTGTAGAATGTCACGGGCAGACGCCCGGCGGGATTGTACTCACCGTAAAGGACCGACGCAATGGCTGTTCCGCCAGCCTGACCGGGATACCATGCCTGCAGGATGGCATCGCATGAAGGCTCCGCCTCAGCGAGCCCCATGGCAGAACCCGAGAAATTCACAAAGACAATCCTGCGGCCGGCCTTCCTGAGAGCCTGAACCACCTCTGTCTGGGCGGCGGGTAGTTCTATCGCGGTACGGTCGCCGCCCCTGAATCCGGGAATGCTGACCGGCATCTCCTCACCCTCGAGCAACGGCGAGATACCGCCTGCAAAGATGACCACATCGGCATCGGCGGAAGCGGCGACTGCACTCTCTATGCTGACCTCCTCCTCATAGCCCAGGTCGAAGGAGAGCGATGCCTCCCCGCTGCGGCTGTTGAAGGTAATCCTGATCTCATAGTCCTCACCTGCCTTTGCATCAAGGGTATAGACCTTCTTGGCAGTATCGCCGTTACGGCCGACTACCACCAGATTCCCGTTCACATAAATCATGGTATTGCCCTGGTTCTGCAAATAGAAAGCCACATCGCCGTCCTTTTCTGCGTGGAACACCGAATTGTATTCGGCTGCAAAGTTCTCAATGTTCACGTTAGGGGCGAACACTGTAGCACCGGCAGTGGTGAAGCGAAGGGGTGTGGTGTTGTGACGGAGAACGTCAGGTTCACCCATGCCGCGGGCATTGTTCCAGTACCTGGCATCGAATCCCTGAATGCCTCCGGCACTGCACTGGCTGAAAAGACTGACCAAGGAGAATTGGTTCGATGCGTAATCGCACCCTTTCACGTACTTGACCTGGCCATCCATCCTGCGGATTGCCTCAAGAAGCGTCACGGTATGCGACGGATTGCCGTTATAGTTACCCCATTGCATGACGGAGTCGTTGGCGTTGGGTCCCATGACCACCACCCTGGTACCGCGCTTTAAAGGCAACAGGCCGTTGTTCTTGAGCAGGACCATGCTCTCCTGAGCCATCCTGAGAGCCAGTTCCCTGTGTTCCCTGCTGTCAACAACACTGTATGGAATCCGGTTCCATTCCACATCCTCATCCATCTCTCCCAACTCGAAACGTGCGGTTAGAAGCCTTGTGACCGAAACGTCGATATCGGACTCCTTGATAAGTCCCTCCTTCACAGCCTGTACAAGAGCTCCGTAAGAGCTGCCGCACTCCAGGTCAGTTCCGGTCAGAACGGCCTTTGCGGTGGCATGTTTGGCATCGGGTTCAGTCTCGTGATGGCCCTTCGTATAGAAATCGTTGATAGCCCAGCAGTCTGACAGCACAATGCCCTTGAAGCCCCACTCGTCACGCAGGATCTGCTGCAACAGGCGGTTGCTTCCGCAGCAGGGCTCGTCTTCAAACCGGTTGTAGGCGCACATCACCTCCTTCACACCGGCCTCCTGGACCAGAGCCTTGAAAGCCGGCAGGTAGGTCTCGCGCAGGTCACGCGGCTCAATGTTCTCAGCATTGAACTCATGGCGGTTCCACTCAGGTCCGCTGTGAACGGCAAAGTGCTTGGCACAGGCGTGGAGCTTATCGTATCCCGATATTCCACACGGACCCTGAAGGCCTTTCACAACCGATACGCCCATGCGCGACGTGAGATACGGGTCCTCACCGTAGGTCTCCTGTCCGCGTCCCCAGCGGGGGTCACGGAATATATTGACATTGGGAGTCCAGAACGTCAGGCCCTGATAGCGTTTGAGCCCGCCGTTCTTTCCGTACTGAGCCGATTTGGCGCGTGCCTCGTCACTGACTGCGGTGAATACATCATACAGCAGGGCATCATCAAACGATGCAGCCATGCCTATGGCCTGCGGGAAGACGGTGGCCAGTCCGGCACGCCCCACCCCGTGGAGGGCCTCGTTCCACCAGTCATACGCCTTGATCCCGAACTCGGGGATGGCAGGCGAAGAGTTCTGCATGAGTGACACCTTCTGCTCCAGAGAGAGTCTGCCCACAAGGTCAGCGGCCCGTTTTTCAGCTGGTTGCGTAGGGTCCCTGTAAATATCCGCAGAAGTCAGAACCACCCCCATAGCTGCGCATGAAAGCGCTGTCAGAATATTCCTGAATACCATATCTTATATTAGAATCTGTACTATACCATTCACAAAAATAACAAAAAAGGACAACCCGTACAAGTTGTCCTGATGTTCTTATGCATAGCTGTCAGAAGCCGCCGCCGAAGCCACCGGCTCCACCGCCGAAGCCGCCGCCACCGCCACCGAAACCACCGGCACCGCCGCCGAAGCCGCCACCGCCACCGCCGAAACCGCCGGCACCGCCACCGAAGCCGCCGCCTCCACCAAAGCCGCCGCCTCCGCCGAAGCCGCCCATCTGCATCTCCTCAACCTTGTAATCGGCAGGAAGCTGGAACAGGGCCGGATCGACATCGGTCTCCTCAAGCTTGGAAACTGACTGGCCCATGGTGCCCCAGTCCGATTCGGTCTCACTCTTCATGGTGATGTTCTTGTATATCCAAACGGTCTGCTCGGTGGTGTATCCCTGGTTGGAGACCTTGAAGGAGTACTTCTTGCACTTCACTCCGGCTACCTCTTCCTCACCAAGCTCCTTTATCTTGTTCTTCTTTATGGTCTTGGCATCCAGGTTCTCCCAGTCGAACATGGGAGTCACGGCACTGGAACCGCCCATGGCGAATCCCATGCCCATTCCGCCACCGCCACGCTGGGCGTTTCCGCCTCCACGACGACCGAACTGCGGCATCTTGGTGGCCGACTTCTCCTCATCGTTGATGTTATATGTCTCATCATCTATCACGAGAGAGCGCGACGTCCCGGCCTCACCGCGTGAGGTTACGGTCACGGTCTTCTTTCCGTAGTCATCGAAATAAACCTTGGTGACAATCTGACTCGGGTCGAAATTCATCTGACGCTGGCCTCTCTGGCCGCCTTCACCACCCTGGCCTCTCTGACCTCCCTGGGCTCCGGCGCCTCTCTGACCGCCCTGTCCGCCCTGTCCGCCGGGGCCGAACTGACCGCCCTGGCCGCCACGGCCGCCCTGGCCCATTGCAGCACCGCCGCCGAAGTTTCCGCCGCCACCGAAGTTTCCACCGCCGAAGCCTCCGCCTCCGCCGTTACGGAAATTGCCCATGTCATTGGACATGGTCAGGACACCCGACTTGACGCCGAGAAGCAGTTCCGGTTCACTTTTCTTGTCTTTCTTTGCGGCGAATGCCGACACACAGAGCACTGCCATGAATGCAGCTGAAAGGATTCTCTTGTTCATTGTTTCAGTTTAGTATTAAGGTTGTTTTAATCTATTTGGTTCTGTTTCAACTTCAAGGAACAAATATAGATAGATTCCTGATTATTTTGACTCTGTTTTGAAGCAAAAGTTTAGAATCTGTTATCAAAAACAGAATCCAAGAGGCTCAGGGATTGATCTTGACCTTGGCAGCTCCCACCTTGAACTTTATGTCCATCTGTATTATGGTACGTGACGGATCATCGTTCACATAAATGGTCAGCACATCATTGTCCTTGCTCTTGCCGTTCTCTGTAACAGGTTCCACAAGCTTGAATATCATACAGTTGTACTTGTTTCCGGATATCTTCACCTGCTCCTTGCCCTGATAGACCAGGCTTTCGTCCTTGATCTCAGCCGAACTGGCCAGCTTGAAACCGAGCCGCTGTCCCACTCTGAGCGATGCAGGGTTGATGGAACGTGCGAACGCGACGATACTCACCATGTCATATACCGGCTCCCTGCTGGTCTCAGTGCGCTCCTTGACACGTCCGTCCTTATAGTCCTTGCGCATGTCAACGCTGTAGGTCCCATCGGCAAGGAGATTGAAATCGGCCTTCTCACGGACTATATCATCGCCCTCATAGCAATGTTTCTGGAAACGTACGGGACGGGAATCGGTCACGTTGAGAAACGTGGTCAGGGTATCGTGCAGGCTGTATATCTTGTCGGCCACCTTGGTTGTATTGGCTATCAGGTCCATCCTGACGGTCTCTTCACCCTTATAGTTCACTTTCCTGGAGACAAGCTTTGCCTCACCACCCTTGAGCGGCCCCACATAGAGGCTGTAGTTGAGAGTCTCGTTCTCCACCTTCAGGCCCTGGGCGGAGACTCCTGCCATCCAGAGGCAAGCCAAGGTAAATATGACGGTAAACTTCTTCATGACACATTATTATGACAATATTCATATTAATGATTTCCGAAAAGCCGAAAAGTTAAACGCATACGGGTATTTGTTTACACACCGTTTTGTACTATTTTTGCAGAAATAGACAAATATACGGGAATTATGCTTTTCGACTCGATTACCTATTCACAGCGCCGCGCCGTTCTCAGGGAGAAAGTTGGCAGCGGAATCATCATTCTTCTTGGCAACAACAACGCCCCGTGCAACTATCCTGCCAACGGCTACATCTTCCGCCAGGACAGTTCGTTCCTGTACTACACAGGACAGGATCGTGACTCACTGGCCGTAGTGATTGATGCCGACAGCGGTCAGGAATGGTTGCTTGGCGATGACATAGACATTGAGGATATCATCTGGACAGGATTCGTACCTTCGGTGGCTGATCTGGCTGCCGAGTGTGGTATAAGCAACAGTGCACCGTTCAGTAAGCTGGCTGAAACGGTAGAGGCTGCACGCAAACAGGGTCGTGATATCCATTTCCTGCCGCCTTACCGGCATGACCAGATGATCCTGCTGTCTGATTTGCTCGGCATACACCCTCTCAAGACACGCGCCGCAGCATCGGTCAGGCTCATCAAGGCTGTGGTCAGCATGCGCTCCGTCAAGTCCGATGCCGAAATAGCCGAGATAGAGCGTGCAATGGCCATCGGCTACAGGATGCACACCACCGCCATGAAGCTCTGCAAGCCCGGCGTGACCGAGAAGTCAATCGGAGGAGCAATGGAAGGAATCGCGATGTCATACGGTGCCAAGGTGTCGTTCAGCAGCATAGTATCCATGCACGGCGAGATTTTCCACGGTGACCCGTCACTCAAGCCTCTTGAATCCGGCCGCCTGCTCCTGGTTGATGCCGGAGCTGAGACTGTGAACAACTACTGCAGCGACAACACCCGCACACTGCCCATCAGCGGCAGGTTCACACAAAAGCAGCGCGAGATTTACTCAATCGTGGAGGCCTGTCACGACCTTGTGATTGAGAAAGCCCGTCCTGACATGAAATGGATGGATATGCATCTGGACGTGTGCCGTCTTATGACCGACCGCCTTAAAGAGCTCGGCCTCATGAAGGGTGATACAGAGGAGGCTGTTCAGGCCGGCGCACACGCCATGTTCCTGCAGCACGGTCTGGGCCACATGATGGGTATGGATGTGCACGATATGGAGGGTCTGGGTCAGATATACGTAGGCTTTGATGATGAGGTACGCCCATCGGAACAGTTCGGTACCAACTGCCTGCGCTGCGGCCGCCGTCTCCAGCCCGGCTTCGTGATGACCGATGAGCCCGGAATCTACTTCATCCCCGCCCTGATTGACAAATGGAAGGCCGAGAAGATGCACATGGATTTCCTGAACTACGACAAAATAGAGCAGTACCGCGACTTCGGAGGAATCCGTCTGGAGGACGATATCCTCATAACCCCCACCGGCTGCAGGGTATTAGGCAAGGACATCATCCCCTACCATCCGGATGATGTGGAGGCTTTCATGAGCTAAAGTCTGCAAGTTTTAGCCCCGAACTTTTTGGGGGTATTGACGTCAAAACTACGCGCTTCTCGCTATCCCTCCCATCCCTAATAAGACGCTCTGAAAGGCGTGAGTAAACTCCCACCTTCCAGAGCATCTTCTTAGTGACGGGTCCCTCCCGTTCACAAGCCCACGGGCGGCCATGGTTTTGCCTGCCAATACCCCCAAAAAGTTCTACGTGGGGATTAGGAACCATCTGCAGAAAGGATCCCATACGCACAAAAAACTTTAAGGGTATAGTCTCGAGAACCGTCGCCACCCTCGGCGCGTCAGAGGGAGGGGCCCGCCACGAAGTGGTGGGAGGGATAGCGCGAAGCGCGTAGTTCTGGAGATTATACCCTTAAAGTTTTCCCTATTTCTTGCAGATACCTGATAGAGGGCAGCCGCAGCAGGACTTGCCTTTGCGGCGGTTGCGGTGAACGCTGAATAGCGCTGCAATAACAAGTAGCGCTATTATTATGATTGATATTATGGTCGCAGCGTTCATAGTACGGCAGATGCTATCAGGTAACCTAACCATGCTACGACCCAGGCAATGGCGCACTGGAAGATTATTACGTAGATGGCCCAGCGGTCACCAAGCTCGCGGCGGATGCTGCTGATGGCGGCAACGCAGGGCGTGTAGAGCAGGCTGAAGAGCAGCATGGGTACAGCAGTCACAACTGTGAGCGTTTCGGTTACACCCAGTACCTCCATTGTGGCCACCACGCTCTCCTTGGCCAGGAATCCGCTCACGAATGAGGTCACTATGCGCCAGTCACCCAGACCGAGCGGACGGAACAGCGGCTCCAGCACTCCGGCCACCCAGGCCATCATGGAGCCCTCGCCGTTCTCTACCATGTTGAAGCGGAAATCAAATGTCTGCAACAGCCAGATTATGATTGTGGCAACGAATATCACTGTGAACGCACGCTGACAGAAGTCCTTGGTCTTGTCCCAGAGCAGATGACCCACGTTCTTCATGCCCGGCATGCGGTAATTGGGCAGTTCCATTACGAACGGTGCTGCCGAGTAGTTCTTGCGGAAAAGTTTGGTCACCAAGGCCACCAGTACACCGACGAGTATTGAGAGAAGGTACAGTCCGGCCAGTATCAGGCCTCCGTGTCCGGGGAAGAATGCGTTGGTAAAGAATCCGTAGATGGGAATCTTGGCGCTGCAGCTCATGAATGGAGTAAGCAGTATGGTCAGCTTGCGGTCACGGGCAGATGGCAAAGTCCTTGTAGCCATCACAGCCGGAACTGAACAGCCGAATCCTATGAGCAGCGGCACGATAGAACGTCCTGAAAGGCCCAGTTTACGCAGTAGCTTATCAGTCACAAAGGCTATGCGGGCCATATAACCGCTGTCCTCAATCAGGCTCAGGAAGAAGAACAGGATTATAATTATAGGGACAAAACTGAGTACGCTTCCTACTCCACCGAATATGGCATCCTCCACCAATGACACTATGGCGGGACTGACATCGGCCTTATTCAGACCGGCCACACAGATACCGGCCAGCCACTGAATACCCTGATCCAGCCAGTCCTGAAGCGGTGCACCTATCACATCTATGGACAGCCATATCACAAGGCACATGACTATCAGGAAAATAGGTATTGCTGTCCAGCGACCGGTCAGGATCCTGTCAATACGCTTGCTGCGTATGTACTCACGGCTCTTGCGGGGTTTGACAACCGTCTGGGAGCACAGCCTTTCGATGAAAGAGAACCGCATATCGGCTATGGCTGCCGAACGGTCCATTCCCCGTTCCTCCTCCATCTGCAGGATAATGTGCTCCATCATCTCCTTCTCGTTCCGGGAAAGATCAAGAGCTTCAAGCACGGTCTGGTCACCCTCCACCAGCTTTCCCGCCGCAAAACGTCGGGGAATGCCAGCCCGCTCGGTGTGGTCCTCAATCAGGTGCATTATGCTGTGCAGGCAACGGTGAACGGCACCGCCATGATCATCCTTTGTGCAGAAATCAGTGCGTGCAGGTATCTCCTGGAACTCAGCTACATGAATGGCATGCTCTACAAGCTCCTGGATACCCTCACCCTTTGCGGCTGATATCGGTATCACCGGAATGCCCAGAATGCGCTCCATCTCATTCACGCGGACTGATCCGCCGTTACCCGTGAGTTCATCCATCATATTGAGAGCCAGCACCATGGGAACGCCCAGTTCCATGAGCTGAACAGTCAGATAAAGATTACGCTCAATATTGGTGGCATCAACGATATTGATGATGCAGTTAGGTTTCTGCTCTATGATGAACTGACGGGATACGGTCTCCTCCTGAGTGTATGGTGACAACGAATATATGCCAGGCAAATCCGTAACCAGCGTATCCGGATGTCCTTTTATCTGCCCGTCCTTACGGTCCACAGTCACACCCGGGAAATTACCCACATGCTGATTGGACCCCGTAAGCTGATTGAATAAGGTTGTCTTGCCGCAGTTCTGCTGTCCCGCCAAGGCGAACTTAAGCACTGTGCCCTTGGGAACCGCATTCTCATGAGTAGGATCATGATACTTGCCAGCCTCACCCAGTCCGGGATGCGAGTTATGCTCGTGCAGCGTCAGGTTGTAACCGAAATCGATGTGGTCGGTTTCAGACTGTTGGCTATCGGCCGTTAGCTGTTGGCTGCCATCCGGTACGTTAATCTCAATCTGTGAAGCCTCCTCAAGTCTCAATGAGAGCGTATATCCGCGCACCAGCAGTTCCATAGGATCGCCCATAGGAGCAAGCTTCAACAGCTTTACCTCCACGCCAGGCAACAACCCCATATCCAGGAAATGCTGACGCAAAGCACCCTCACCCCCAACTGCCGCAACCACAGCACTCTCACCTATCTTCAACTCACGTAAAGTCATACTCACCTGATTTTGCCCACAAAATTACTCACAAAACAAATCTGAAACAATACTTACAAAACAGTAAATCAGCCTGCCATCCGCACAAGCAGAACCTCCGGTTTTGAGAGCATCGTGGAGAGGCGTAAGCGCAGCCTCCTGGAGGATCCCGTTAAGAACGGCGCTTCGTTTAACGACTGTCAGACACCTTCAGGTGGCTAAGAAGGAGGCGTTCGACGTTTAGGGTCCGGAAGGGAGGCGGAGCAGCCTCGGAGCGTTGTCTCTCAAAACCGGAAGTTCTGC
This sequence comes from Bacteroidaceae bacterium, assembly GCA_017651315.1. Lineage (GTDB taxonomy): Bacteria > Bacteroidota > Bacteroidia > Bacteroidales > Bacteroidaceae > Colenecus. The sequence goes on along the minus strand of JAGCDE010000022.1, from coordinate 92,218 downwards.
GTTGCTATAGTACAGATGGACCTGACTTCAATTGTATCATTTTACTCCCACTCGATGGTGCCGGTGGGTTTCGGAGTCAGGTCATAGAGGACGCGGTTAACGCCCGGAACCTCAGTGATGATGCGCTGTGTGATGTGGTGCAGCAGCTTGTAAGGAATCTCCTCGATGGTTGCAGTCATTGCATCGCGGGTATTCACCGCACGGATAATAACCGGCCAGTCCCAGGAGCGCTTATTATCCTTAACACCCGTTGACTTGTAGTCCGGGACAATGGTAAAGTACTGCCATACCTTACCCTCCAGACCGTTCTTGGCAAACTCCTCACGCAGGATGGCATCGCTTTCACGCAGTGCCTCCAGACGGTCACGGGTTATGGCTCCGGTGCAGCGTACACCAAGACCGGGACCGGGGAAAGGCTGACGGAACACCATATTGTCGGGCAAGCCTAATTCCTTACCTACCACGCGGACTTCATCCTTGAAGAGCAGTTTGACAGGCTCAACCAGCTCAAACTGAAGGTCATCGGGCAGACCGCCTACATTATGGTGAGACTTGACCGGACCTGACTCAACGATATCAGGATAGATGGTACCCTGAGCCAGGAAGCTGATTCCCTCCTGCTTGCGTGCCTCCTCCTCAAACACGCGGATAAACTCCGCACCTATTATCTTGCGTTTCTGCTCGGGATCGGCCACACCTGCCAGCTTGTTCAGGAAACGGTCTGTGGCATCAACATAAACCAGGTTGGCGTTCAGTTCATCGCGGAACACGCGCACCACCTGTTCCGGTTCACCCTTGCGCAGCAAACCGTGATTAACATGAACCGATACAAGCTGTTTACCCACAGCCTTGATGAGCAGTGCTGCCACGACAGATGAGTCAACACCGCCGGAAAGGGCCAGAAGCACCTTCCTGTCACCAATCTGAGCACGCAGCTCCCTAATCTGTCCGTCAATGAATTCCTTGGCCAGTGCCGGAGTAGTTATGCGCTCCATATCGGCCGGACGTACATTCGATGTATTCATATACCTTATATAATTTTGATTGTTCCGATGCAAAATTAGTTCAATTATCATATTCCGCATTACAACATGAACATACAAGTTATCAACAAGAACCGGTAATGAGATTTTTCAGGAAACAGACAAACCGGAGAAAAAACAGTCCATTATTATCTTCATGTAACAATTTTAAACGGATTCTTATTATTTTTGCGCAAATATTCATAACAAAACCCTAACCTAATGATGAAGAAATCTTTGATATTGGCAGTTGCTGTAATAACATCGGCAACTGCAATGGCTCAACCAAAACTGAGAGCTGACAACATTGACGAGGTCCTGAAGGCCATGACCCTTGAGGAGAAAGCCACTCTGATAGCAGGTGGCGGATGGGGAAGCATGACGGCAGGTTCAATGACGGCATCGGACATTGCCAATGTCCCCGGAGCCGCAGGTTCCACACAACCCATCCCCCGTCTCGGAATACCCAAGACCATCCTGGCCGACGGCCCTGCCGGACTGCGCATCAGCCCCACCCGTCAGGGTGACAGCCAGACCTACTATTGCACAGGCTTCCCTGTAGGTACCGTATTGGCCTGCACCTGGAACACCGAGCTTGTGGAACAGCTTACCACAGCTATGGGACAGGAGGTACATGAGTACGGAGTTGACGTGCTGCTGGCTCCTGGCATGAACCTGCACCGCAACCCGCTCTGCGGACGTAACTTCGAATATTTCTCAGAGGACCCGCTCCTGAGCGGCAAGATATCGGCCGCCTACGTGAAAGGCATCCAGAAGAACGACGTGGGTGTCTCGGTCAAGCACTTCGCAGCCAACGACCAGGAGATAAACCGCAACGAGAACGATGCCCGCATCAACCCGCGCGCCCTGCGTGAGCTTTACCTCAAGAACTTTGAGATAACCATCCGTGAGGCCAAGCCCTGGACCATCATGTCATCGTACAACAAGCTGAACGGAAGCTACACCCAGCAGAGCCATGACCTGCTCACAGGTTTCCTGCGTGACGAATGGGGATTCGACGGAATAGTCATGACCGACTGGGGCAACAAGGCCGGAACTGTCGATGCCGTGAAGGCAGGCAACGACCTTATGGAGCCGGGTGACCGTTCCGAGTCACAGCGCGTGATCGATGCCGTCAATAACGGCACTTTGGACATCAAGGACCTGGACCGCAACGTGCGCCGTCTGCTGGAATATATAGTGAAGACCCCTAATTTCAAGGGTTACAAGTTCTCCAACAAGCCAGACCTGGACGGTCATGCCAGGATGGTACGCGAGGCAGCCGCCGAGGGTATGGTCCTGCTCAAGAACAACGGCAACCTGCCCATGGAAGGCAAGGGTAACATAGCACTGTTCGGACTCAGCGCATACAAGTCAATCGCCGGCGGAACAGGCTCCGGTAATGTGAACAAGCCATACATCCGCAACATCAGCGAGGGCCTGGAGGGTGCAGGCTTCACGCTTGACGCCCGTCTGGCCGATTTCTACACCAAGCACCGTGAATATGTGGCCAGCCAGAGCGCTCTCGGCATGGGCGGCGGCCGTAACGTCATGCTCGGTGAGGCTGTCCTCCCCGAGGTGGCCATCAACCAGGCTGCCGTACAGGCCTGCGCACAGCGCAATGACGCAGCTGTCATAGTGATAGGCCGTAACGCAGGTGAGGGCGATGACCGCCGCATGGTGGATGACTTCGAGCTTACTGACATAGAGCGTGCACTCATCCGCAACGTCTGCAACGAGTTCCACAAGGTCGGCAAGAAAGTCACCGTTGTGATGAACATAGGCGGTGTTATAGAGACCTCCTCATGGAAGGGACAGCCCGACGCCATCCTGCTGGCCTGGACTCCCGGCCAGGAAGTCGGTAATTCAGTGGCCGACGTGCTGACAGGCAAGTCCAACCCTTCGGGCAAGCTCTCCATGTCATTCCCGCTCTCGTATCTTGACATACCGTCATCGGCCAACTTCCCCTACAACGGCCAGACGCAGCAACAGCAGCAGGGACGCGGCGGTTTCGGCGGCAACGGCAATCCCGGCAGGAAGGACATAGACTACACCAACTATGCCGAAGGAATCTGGGTAGGCTACCGTTATTTCAACACTGCCGGTGTTGAGGTGTCATATCCGTTCGGATACGGACTGAGTTACACCACATTCGCCTACAGCAAGCCGTCAGTGAAGGCCAAGAACGGCGGTTTCGAGGCTTCAATCACTGTAAAGAACACAGGCAAGGTGGCCGGCAAGGAAGCTGTCGAGATTTACGTGTCAGCTCCTGACGGCGGACTGGTCAAGCCCGAATCAGAGCTCAAGGCATTCGGCAAGACCCGCCTGCTCCAGCCGGGCGAGAGCCAGACCCTGACCTTCACCGTGGATGCCTACACACTGGCCAGCTTCAACGACCAGGCCTCTGAGTGGCAGACTGCCGCCGGCAACTACACTGTCAAGTTCGGAGCCAGCGCCACTGACATCCGCGCCACAGCCCAGTTCAAGGGCAAGGCAGCAAAGTGGGCCGTGAAGCCCCTCCTGCTCCCCCAGCAGACCGTTCAAGAAATTGCAGTCCGCTAACTGCTAACCAACAAAAGTAAAATTTGGAAAAGGGAAAACTGCCCCTTTTCCAAATTTTTGCTCTGGACCATTTTCCCGGACAGTAGAGATTCGAGAATACGCTGTAGGCACCGACCAAAGTATTTATTTAACCTACTTTCATTTTTTCAGATATGAAGACAGAGTACAAAAAGCGCGAATACACGAAGCCGACCTCGATAATTGTCGAGTTGCGGCAAACGGGAATGCTCATGACGAGCGGATTGAGAGCCACACGCAACGGCTATGGACCTGCAGAAGAATACGAATGGAAATAGGTGGACACGACGATGAAGAAACACATGACACTTTCAGGCTGGCTGGTCATGGCCACAGCCTTCACCCTTGCAACTACCGCTTGCAGCAGTGATGACAACATCGTGGAAGAATCCGAGCCCCCCGCGACTCCGGAAGTATATACCATGGTCATCAAGGCCTCCAAAGGCGGCGAAGCCACAACCCGTGCACTTCAGCCGGGCACAAGCGGAGGAAAGAATACCATCGATGCATATTGGAGCGGCAATGAGACGTTTGAAATATTTCAGTATACTGGCTCCGGTGATATTTTTAAAATAATAGGCACGGCAACCGCCGCTGCAAGCCCCAACGCCGAGACCACTATCACCGCCACACTGACCGAAGCGCCAAATCCTTGGGGTATGGAAATTCATCTCAATGGCGTCAATTTGGACTATAACGGGCAGGTAGGCCTGCTGACTGGCACAGCAGGCAACAGCATCAGCGAGAGATATGACTACGCTTATGCTATACTTACGGGAGAAGATTTTACTGTTGATGGCCATAATATTATCCCGAAGAGTGGAGTAAAACTTGATTTTATTGCCCGTCAGGCCATCGTCAGGTTCACCCTTGTGGACAAGCGCAACAACGACGCGCCTATCAATGCCACATGCCTCAGTATCAATGATAGAGCACATAATCTTATAAGTAGTTATGACATTTTAAACCGTACTCCAGAATATTATGATTTAACCATCACTCCTCCGTCTGCCACCAACGTCATCTACGCTGCCTTATATAATATTGGCAACATGGATCTGACGCTGATTGCCACCGTCGGCAAGGACAAATACATCTTTACGAAGCCTAAAGTGTACTTCGAGCGCGGCAAATACTACGAGATTACAGTGAAAATGAGGGATTATGGTTCTCCGGCATACTTGCTGAACGAGACACTCACCACCCCCGGCATAGCAGTGACGGTGAGGTATAATTATTATGATCTAGAATCCTCTTGCACGTTCGTCAGCGATGGTAACGGTAACTACAACTTCCAGGAAGGCGACTATATAGGAAATAACGACAATTATGCCAAGGCGCTTCTCGTTGAGGATGGTAAACTGGTATTCAAACAGAATAAGGGTAATAATTTAGATTATTTGGATAAGTATGGATACTCCGCCACCTTCAACATGAATGACAATACCTATGTCGAATGGTTTGGTAGTGAATATGATAGTTATGAATTTTATGAAGTAAGTTCTCATCGTCCCTATCTTATCAGTTTAGAATTAAACGGCGAGCAGGTTGCGCTAAACAAAAAAATCGGCTTCTGTGACCTCGTTAAAGATGATGGCCGAGATTGGGAAACTATCATAGATCATAACCAAGACAAGATTTATGCTAAAGACTATTTCATGGAGATAGAGCAATTCGTTAGGAGAATATCAGACGATGCCATTCTATTACAGAATAATCCGCATTATGATGATGGAAACCAATGGGAAAGGGTTACAAACACGTATATATATCATTGGTACTATAATTACAAGTTCGAAGGTGATTGATATGCCTTCCCCTTGCTCCCATCAAAAATGTGGATCCACATTTTCGCTATCTTTCCTCTAAAAATACCCTCGTTTTTTATCTCAACGGATGTAAAAGCGGCGGATTTTATATAAGTTTGCAGTATCTGATACCAAGGGGTGTTCCGCCAGGCATAGGGTGTCAGTACGGGATGCCCCCTGTTGTTTGCAGATAATACTAACTTAAAACATAGATATTATGAATGATCTAGAACCTATTAAACGCAAAATCTATGAGATTAGAGGGTACAGAGTAATGTTAGACTCAGACCTTGCAGATTTGTACAATGTAGAAACTAAGAACCTGAAAAGAGCGGTCAGGGCAAACATTGAACGTTTCCCTGATGATTTCATGTTTGAACTTACAAAAGAAGAGTATGATTCTTTAAGGTGCAAAAAATTCACCTTAAAGAGCGGACGCGGCATGCATAGCAAATATCTTCCGTTTGCATTTACTCGTAAAGGAATCGCTATGCTATCAGGGCTTCTAAGGTCTGAGATTGCTGTAAAAGCTAATATCAATATTATGCGTGCTTTCTTTCAAATGCAGGAAGCATTGCAAATAATTGGCAACACTCAACTGCAAATAGAACAGATTAGATCCGAAATAAAGCAGCTACGGATAGATTTGAATGACACCTTAGCTGACCAGAACGATATTAATGAGAGCACTCGCGCCCAACTTGATGCAATCAGCGACGCTTTGGCAGAGCTACAGAGCGAACGACCCAGAGAGTTAAAACGCCGTCCCATCGAATTCAATCCGCCCAAGGACTGAAATGTGGAATTGGACTGTCCCCTTTTCCACATTTTGCTCGTTTTGGAAAAAAGGGTAATTTTGCAACTTGAAACGAAAATGGATTCATTTTTACCTTGAAACCGGATAGAAGACATGAATGAACTTGATCAGGCAAGAGAGAGAATCAGTGCAATTGACACTGAGATGGCGAGACTGTTCACCGAAAGGATGGCACAGGCTGAAATCATCGCGCAATACAAGAAGCAGAACGGGCTTCAGGTACATGACGAGGCTACTGAATCCGACATAATAGAGAAGAAGCGGCTGCTTGTGGATGACCCTGCCATGCAGGACTATTACATTCCGTTCATAAAGAAGGTGATGGACCTCTCAAAGGACTACCAGAACCGGCTGCTCCAGGGCATGAAGATAGCATACAACGGAGTGCCGGGTGCATTCGCCTACATTGCCGCAAGGAAAGCATATCCCACTGCCGAGCTGATTCCCTATCCCGATTTCGAGAGTGCCTACCGCGCCTGTGAGGACGGACTTGTGGATGCAGTCATACTGCCTGTGGAGAACAGTTTCGCCGGTGACATAGACAACGTGATGGACCTGGCGTTCTCCGGTAACCTGTACATCAATATGATGACGGACCTTCCAGTGACCCAGAACCTGCTCGGCCTGAAGGGTGCCGACAAGCACACAATCAAGACTGTGGCCAGCCATCCCAACGCGCTTGCCCAGTGCTCCAGGTATATCCACGAGAACGGGTTCGAGCAGCAGCAGACCGCCAACACCGCAGTGGCGGCCAAGTTCGTGGCGGAGAGCCGGGACATGACCTTAGGCGCTATAGCCTCCGAGGAGACCGCACGGCTGTACGGGTTAGACATAATAGAGAGGCACATCAACTCAACGGAAAACAACACCACCCGGTTCGCCACATTCTCCAGGACCAGGAACGACTCCATACGCAAGGGACGCAAGTATGAGCATTTCGTGCTCATGTTCACTGTCCCGAACGAGGCCGGTGCACTGGCCAAGACCCTGAACATAATAGGCTCACACGGATTCAACATGAGCAACCTCCACAGCCGTCCCATGAAAGGCCTGCTCTGGAACTACTATTTCTACATAGAGCTGGAGGGTAACATCAAGTCCGAGGACGGCGATGACCTGCTGCGCCAGTTAGGCACTGTCTGTGACAAGCTCAAGCTGCTCGGCACATACTGAACCCGCAAATCTATCCCACGTATTATGGTACAGCATTTCCACTCCGGCACAATAGACTATGACATCGTGATTGAACACGGTGCCCTTAAGCATATAGGAGACTGGATTGACCTGGACCGCAGGATCATGGTGGTGACTGACAGCGGTGTACCGCAGCAGTATGTTCAGGCCGTACTCAGCCAGTGCAGACAGGGGACACAGTTCACATTCGAGGCCGGTGAAGGCAGCAAGAACATTAAAACTTTCACTGCCATACTCCAGTCACTCATAGATAATGGTTTCACACGCAGTGATGCCGTGATAGCCGTTGGCGGCGGAGTGACGGGCGATACGGCAGGTTTTGCGGCAGCATGTTACATGCGAGGTATTGATTTCTGCAACATACCCACCACCCTGCTCTCACAGGTGGACTCATCGGTAGGAGGCAAGACGGCTGTGGATTTCGGAGGCGTGAAGAACCCCATCGGGGCCTTCCATCATCCGCAGGCCGTGATAATAGACCCCGATACTCTCGGAACCCTTGACTCCCGCCTTCTGCATGAGGGACTTGTGGAGGCCATCAAGATGGCTGCCACGTGTGACAGCGCACTATTCGGACTCATCGAGTCCGCTGACAGTTTGGATGACTGCATGGACGAAATCATATACAAGGCCATAGACATAAAGCGGCGGATTGTGCAGGAGGACCCGCAGGAGAGCGGACTGAGACGGGTGCTGAATTTCGGGCACACGGTGGGGCACGCCATTGAATCGGCACGGGAAGGCAGCCTGCTGCACGGGGAATGCGTGGCCATAGGCATGATGTATATGTCCGGCGGCAGCGCACGCATCAGGATAGAGAACCTTCTCAAACGTTACGGACTCCCCACCGCCGATGACACTGACCCCGCCCTGCTGCTTTCAGGGATACTCCATGACAAGAAAAAGAGCGGCGACACAGTGACAGTTGTATATGTTGACACCATAGGCAGTTACAGTTTCCGGAAGGTGACAACCGATGAACTGGCGGAATGCCTCAAGAACGGAAGATTATGAAGAACAGCATAGGAACACAGGTCATACTGACCCTATTCGGCGAATCCCACGGGCCCATGATAGGGGCAGTGCTTGACGGACTCGCTCCCGGAATCAAGGTCGATGAGCAGTTCATCGGCCGGCAGCTCTCCAGGCGCAGGCCACAGGGTGCGACTGACACCGCCCGCGTGGAGGAGGACCGTTTCACCATAGCGAGCGGAGTGTTCAACGGCTTTACCACAGGTGCCCCGCTCTGCATACTCATCCCCAATGAGAACGTACGCAGTGCCGATTATGAAAAGACAGCCATGCTGGCCAGACCCTCACATGCCGACTATGCCGCCCACATCAGGTATCATGGTTTCGAGGACTGGCGCGGCGGAGGCCATTTCAGCGGCCGCATTACCGCAGCTATAGTGGCAGCCGGTGCCGTAGTGATACCTGCACTTGAAGCAAAAGGTATCAGGATAGCCACCCACATCCTGCAGTGCGGCAGTGTGTCCGATAAAGAGTTCACTGATTTCACTACCGAGCCTGACCTGGTCAATTCACGCGTTTTTCCCGTGATAGACAATGTGGAGCAGGCAATGACCGATGTCATCCTCAACGCACGCGCAGGCAATGACTCAGTGGGCGGCAAGGTCCAGACCGCTATAACCGGCCTCATGCCAGGTATAGGCGAACCCTGGTTCGACTCATTAGAGGGTGTTATCAGCAAGGCCATGTTCGCCATCGGCGGAGTGAAAGGGATAGAGTTCGGACGCGGATTCGGATTCGCATCGGCCCGAGGCTCACAGGCCAATGACCAGTTATTCAATGACAACGGCTGCATCAGGACTCTCACCAACAACAACGGCGGCATAAACGGCGGACTCTCCAACGGGATGCCTGTACTGTTCAACCTGGCAGTCAAGCCCACCCCATCCATTGCACAGCAGCAGCGCACCGTGAACATGGAGACGGGTCAGGATGCCCTCTTAGAGCTGCACGGCCGTCATGACCCGGCCATAATCAGGCGTATCTGCATAGTGGTGACAAGCCTTACCGCCATTGTGATAAGCGACATGCTTGCCCTCAGATACGGAAGCGACTGGCTCTCATCCTCCGCGACACACTGCAACCGATGAAAAGATACATCCACAAAGGGACTGCCTCCGGCACCGTGACCGCCCCGCCCTCCAAGAGCTACGCGCACAGGCTCATTCTGGCCGCAGCACTCTCGGGAGAGAGGTGCACTGTAAGCCATGTGGAGCTCTCTGAGGATATAAAAGCCACGCTGGAATGTGTCAGGGCTTTAGGTCACAGTTTCACCATAAAGGACGGGAGCGTGACATTCGAGCCGCATACCGCCACCAGTAACGGTTCCGGAACCATGGTGATGCCCTGTAATGAGAGCGGGACCACGCTCAGGTTCATGATTCCGGTGGCGCTTGCTTTAGGCGGAAGTTTCAGGTTCACCGGAACCCCGAGGCTAATCAGCCGGGGAATCAGCATATACGAGGATATTTTCCGGCAGCAGGGCATCACCTGCATCAGGAACATTGACTCAATTGAAATAAGCGGCAGGCTGAGACCTTCAGGTTTCTCTGTTGATGCCTCCATAAGCAGCCAGTTCATATCGGGCCTGCTGTTTGCCCTGCCTATTGTCGGAGGTGATAGCAACTTACGGCTTGAAGGAAGAATAGAGAGCCGCATGTACATAGACATGACTCTCAGCATACTCTCCATGTTCGGAATCCGCTTCAATACCATATCTGACGGCAGCATCCTCATTCCCGGGAACCAGACCTACAAGGCCACCGATGCCCGCGTGGAGGGTGACTGGTCCAATGCCGCCTTCCCGGATGCGCTGAACCTCATGGGAGGCAGCGTAACCTTACAGGGACTCAACGAAGACTCGCTGCAGGGGGATAGCCGCTACAGGGAGTATTTCAACGCCCTGAAATGCGGCACTCCGCAGATTGACATATCCCAGCAGATTGACCTGGGGCCGATACTGTTCGCTATGGCTGCATATCTGAACGGAGCAGTCATAACAGGCACCCGCAGGCTCAGGATCAAAGAGAGCGACCGTGTGGGAGAGATGCTCGAGGAACTGGCCCGTTTCGGTGCGGAATTCACAGTAGGCGAGAACAGTGTTGAGATAAGGAAAAAAACTCTCCACAAGCCGTCAGAGCCTCTTCACGGCCACAACGACCACAGGATAGTGATGGCCCTGAGCATACTGCTGACAGCATTCGGAGGCGAGATAGAGGGTACTGAGGCGGTGAGCAAGAGCTTCCCCTCTTTCTTTGACATGCTAAGGAGTACAGGAATAGAAATTACGGATTATGCTTGACAGGAATAAAGACAGGATACTTATTGTGGGATTAGGACTCATAGGCGGCAGTTACGCCCAAGGGTTCCGCCGGGCCGGCTTCCATGTGGGCGCAGTGACCCGCTCCCGCGAATCCATAGACTATGCGCTCGGGAACGGTATCATCGACAGCGGCACAAACACCCTTGACAGGGAATACATCTCCGGATTTGACGTGATTGTATTCTCGCTCTATCCCAAGACACTGCTCTCATGGATACGGGACAACCAGGATATGATAAAACCGGGAGCCCTGCTGACCGATGTCACTGGCGTGAAATGCTCGGTGGTCTATGACATACAGCGCATGCTCCGCAACGACATAGAGTTCGTAGGGGCACACCCTATGGCCGGCCGCGAGGTCTATGGAGTACAGAACTCCAGCGCCGACATACTGAAGGATGCCAACTACATTGTCACCCCCACCCCAGCCAACACTCCTGCCGCGATAGAGACCTGCCGTGAGATAGGACGCATACTCGGATTCGGCAGGATTGCCACTCTGAGCCCGGAGGAGCATGACCGTATGATAGGCTTCCTCAGCCAGCTCACGCACTGCATAGCCATAGCCCTCATGAACAGCCACGAGACTGAGCATCTGGCCGAATACACCGGGGACTCGTTCCGTGACCTGACCCGTATTGCACGCATAAACGAGAACATGTGGAGTGAGCTGTTCCTCATGAACAAACAGGCCCTGCTGCAGGAGATGGACCTGTTCATTGACCAGATAACCAGGATACGCGAAGCTGTCCGGACCGATGACGAGCAGCTGCTCCGGCAGATGATGCTCAAATCCACCAGACGCCGTATATGTTTTGACAAAAAATGAGTTTATCATGAACATGACATTCAAACGCCAGCTCTTCAGTCCGCAGGAGGTAAAGAAGATGTACCCTGTATCGGACGAGGCGACGGAATCAAAGAAGAGAAACGACAAGGAGATAAAGGATGTGTTCAGCGGAGTCTCGGACAAGCTCATCCTCGTGATAGGCCCCTGTTCGGCCGACCGTGAGGACGCTGTGGTGGACTATATCAGCCGCCTCCGCCCGTTGCAGGACAAGGTGAAGGACAAGATAGTCATTATACCCCGTATTTACACCAACAAGCCGCGTACCACCGGAGCCGGGTACAAGGGTATGCTGCACCAGCCTAATCCGCTGGCCAGCCCCGATATTCTGAAAGGCCTCATTGCCATCCGCAAGCTGCACCTCAAGGCTCTCACTGAGACAGGGTTCTCCTGCGCCGACGAGATGCTCTACCCTGAGAACCACCAGTTCCTCTCGGACCTGCTCTCATACGTGGCCGTGGGTGCCCGCAGTGTGGAGGACCAGCAGCACCGCCTCACCGCCAGCGGTCTGGACATCCCTGTGGGCATGAAGAACCCGACCAGCGGAGACCTGTCCGTCATGATGAACTCCATACGTGCCGCACAGAGCGGACACACGTTCATCTACCGCGACTGGGAGGTGGAGAGCTTAGGCAACCAGTTCACGCACGCCATACTGCGCGGTTATGTGGATAATCACGGTACAAGTCATCCGAACTACCACTACGAGGACCTCAAGCGGCTTGTCGATCTGTATGACGAATCGCCCAACCTGCATAATCCTGCTGTGATTGTGGATTGCAACCACTCCAACTCAGGCAAGAAATTCATGGAGCAGATCCGGATAGCCAAGGAGGTGCTGCACAGCATGCGCTCCAACGAATCCATCAAGCGGATTGTCAAGGGCCTCATGATAGAGTCCTACATAGAGGAGGGAGCACAGGGACCCGGGGAGCACACCTACGGCAAGTCCATCACCGACCCATGCCTGGGCTGGCCCGACACCGAACGGCTCATCCTGGAACTGGCCGGACTATTTTGACATCCCAAAGAATTCAAATCATCATCGGTTGTCAGGAATCAGAATGTCAGGGGAAAGACTTTTCGGCAGTATGGCCTTGAATCTTTCCAGTCCGCTTCCCGGGACCTGTATCATATTCAGACTGGAACAGCCTGTGAATGCCGTGTTGTCTATCTTCTCTATCGTTTCGGGAAGGATTACATATTCGAGTGAGGTACAGCCTTCAAACATATCTTCATTCAGTTCCTTGACGCCGTCGGGTATAATAATCATCCTTAGCGCGCTGCAGTTGCTGAACGTCTTGTAGCCTATGTGGCTCATACTGTCGGGTAGGGCGATGAACCTCAGGTCACTACAGTCAAGAAAGGCCTTGTCTTCAATAAAAGATATGTTTTCAGGGATTACCATAGCGGATAGGTTCGTCTGTCCCAGATATGCATATCTGCCGATGCTGCTTATATCATCAGGTATGCGGGTGTTCTGACATGCAGTATGCAACCGACCGGTTCCCATTCCTGTATAGATTATGGCATTGCAGTTGTCCCTTGAATCATACAGCCTGTTCCGCCGGGACACACTGATTCTCTCCAGACCTGGACAGTATCCGAAAGCTCCGGCCTCAATATTACTGACACTTGCCGGAATATGCACACTCTCCATCCTGCTCCTGTAACAGAATGCTCCTGCACGGATTTCACTTATTCCGTACGGGATTGCTGTCTTGTTGCTTCCGCTAATAAGTGAATTGGTGGCAGTCTCTATTATGGCGTTACATCCGTGCCGGGAATCAAACACCCGGTTCTTCCTGTCAACCTTTATCTTATCCAGTTCCCAGCACCCGAAAAAAACGTCGCAGTTACGGCCTTCAAGCCCGATGCGCCTAACAGTGGATGGTATTCTGATACTGGTGATAGCACAACATCTGAAAGCGTTCTCCCCTATAGTTTCAACACCTTCGGGAATAACCAGGAATCTAAGGCTCAGACAACGGTCAAACGCTCTTTTCGCGATATCCTTTACACCCGAAGGTATAATGAAAGATTCCAGCCTGTGGCAATTGGAAAAGGCGGCTTCCCCTATCTGCCGCAGGCTGTTGTCCAGCCGGACATACCTCATGCTGCGGCAGTAGTCAAAAGCATAAGCTCCTATTGATTCAACGCTCCCGGGAATCGTACAGCCTGTAATAGAGGTGGAACGAAATGCGGAATCGGCTATTGAAACAACAGGAATGACGTTCCCTTCATAATGAATGGTTTCAGGGATAACAAGAGGTTTTGGTTCAAGGGTATGGGAATTGTCGGCGAAACCACAGCATACTGCCTGCTCGCGCCCATCCGATGACTCAATCCGGTATTTGAGTATTCCGTCAACAATTGGGGTACTTGCACGGATACCCGACATGATGAATAAAGATAAAAAAATGTATATTGACTGTTTATACATAAAGAATCTGGTTAGTGTAACACAAATGCTATATCTTCCAATGCAACTTGACCTCCTCCATTAGCGTCGTTATAGTAAACATAAAAACTGCTGCCTATCAATTTTTTTCTATAACTAACAGCCATCGCAAAATGGTATTTTCCGTTTTTTTGAAAAATTAATGATATAATAATTTTCTGTAAATGTTTTATTCTGTCCGACTGTTACTCCCAGATCTGAATACCCAGAATTTAAAACCAATGAGTCACCTGATGCTGTAACCATTTCAGAGGGCGTAAATCCACCGTTAATACAAAAGTTCTCATATTCTGTTGCTGAATAATGGCCACATTTTGCTATACATAACTGTTGCTGATAATACAGCTTATCATCATCAGTCATTCTATTAAATTTAAACATTAAAGCTGTTGCGGCACACTCATTATAACCTGTAGTAATATTATCGTTGTTCTGCCACCATGGATTTGGATCAACAATATTCTGCTTACTTTTTCTAATCATACCCGACAGCATAAGTTCATCTTCATCGTACAAATCATAAAGATCCCCTTCGACACATGATGATACCAAGGTGGCTAATGTAATCAGAAGGACCAGAACATGTCTGATGGAACCCGAAATTCTGACTTTATTTCTTTTTGATATCATTTCATTCAGTTTTAGTTAATTATGTATGTTAATGAGCACTAAATATTTCTTTGGACTTGCCTCAACTGCTGCTAATAAATCCGAAATATTTGTTATCCTTGGCTAATGTACGTAAAAAATAAACATTCAGTTATTATTCTCATTATTATTTTGTTGTTCCATCCTGTATTATAAGATTCTGTTTATGTCATAACTGTAGCGCTTAATAACAGGCCAAGAAAATCATTAGGTTACAAGACGCCGTTGGAATATTGCAAAACTATGTTTAACTTTGACTTTGAAAAAGTTGCACTTTAAATTAGAATTCACGAAATATGAATAAATATAATTGGACAACAATCATTTTATTTTTTTTACTTACCGACATTTCCGCCCAAAGCGACTCTTCGATGTCCGTTGGAGGGATTTACTATAGTCTTGATGGCAACAAAGCTGTTGTCACCAATCAAAAGGGAGTTAAGTATCAGGGGGAAATCACGTTTGCTCATTTGAATAACAACATAATGTTGAATGACGGAACAGCTTTTACTGAGGAAAAGAGTTTCCTCGTTTCCGGCTTAAAATATGAGGTTATTGATTCCTCATGGTTGGACAGGAAGTTTCCGCACCCTACAGTACGTGAGGAGCCAGAGATGGTAATACGTCCCGTAAAGAATGGAAACGGACGGGATGAGAGCATATCCGTTAACCAAAGGACTATTGGAAACAACGCTGAGTCCTACAATGACATGATAAAAGAGTCGTTAAATGGTTTGTTGCAAATCACTGACTCTCCAAAGGTTGTTCTTACAGTGTCACATTGTGAAGGGGATATTACTATACCTGTCACAGTCAAATCACCTGTTTCAGGAAAGGAATATCTGGTGTACATGATTGATGCCCATGCATTCAGGGGGCAGGAGGTGACTTCGGTTTATGTGCCAAAGAGTATCAAGTGGATTGGCTCAGGCGCTTTTGATCATTGTTTGAAACTGTCCAGTCTCAAGATTGATTCTGAGTGTGAAGTGGAATCCTCCATTTTGCAGCAAACCGGGATAAAGACAGCGGGACCGATAGGAAGCGGTTCAGACTTTGAATTCAGCTGGAAGGAATGGATACCAGTCGATGTCTTTCGGAGCGATGTGGAGTATATTCATCTTCCCGATGGCCTTGAAGAGATACCATCCAGATCGTTTGTTTATTCCATAATAAAGGAGGTATATATACCGTCATCGGTAAGAATCATCGGAGATCTGGCGTTCGGATGGTGTCGTTCTTTAAAGGATGTTTACAACTATTCAGACACTCCCCAGAAAATCGGCAACAATGCTTTCATCAACAATAACAAATTTACAATGCATGTGAGGAAAGGACTTGCTGATGTATATCTTAACAATGAGGACTGGAAAAATATTTCAGTGGACATTGTTGATGATTTGTGAACAAATAATTCGCCCGTATCAGGGACATTTCTAGGGAACTGGCATACAGTTCTACTTTGCGAGATCGTATCATTCTAGGATATTAGTTGTAGAAAAAAATTGATAGGCAGCAGTTTTTATGTTTACTATAACGACGCTAATGGAGGAGGTCAAGTTGCATTGGACGATAAACCATTTGTGTTACACTAAGGAGTGTCCAAAATCAACAAATTTTTCACAACAAATTGATTGTCAGTGTGATATATTTTTTGTATCTTTGATACATACAAAAAAGATTCCTCCAAAAGCCATAGGAAGACTTAATGCTGAGATAGTCATACCTTTAAGATACCGGGGAGCCAACAGTTTCAGTGAAGGTCTGGCTATGGTTGCAAAAAGAGGCAAATGGGGGTTCTTGGACAAATCCGGTAACCTGCTATCACCACAAAGATAGTATTACTCTATTACATTCGTCACCATTTCGCCCTCATGTGTCGAAAAAGGGGGTCATTGGAATGAGAGGTTCAGGATTACTCCGACCATGAGCCAGCGGCCGGGCTGCTCTATGAATGAGTAATCGCGATACTTTTCGTTCAGGATATTTGAACAGGAGATGTAGGCGTTCCAGCGTGTTTCGGTCCAGGTGATGCGGCCGTCCAGAAGTGCGTAAGGCTCGTTGTCCCGACCTGTGCGGTCCTGCCAGCGCCAGGAGGCTGAGAGGCTGAGTCTTGATGTCACGGCGGCATCGGCCTGAAGGACCACCTTGTGACGCAGGTATTCCATTGCGTATTTGCTGGCCTTGATTGGGATGTGATACTTCTGGTCCTGATGGATATAGGCGTACTGGGCGCTGAGCCTCCTGAGGAAAGAGAGGGTACTTGAGTACTCCCCGGGATAGAGGGCGGCGTTAAACTCCACCCCGCTGCAGTCCACAGAGAAATTGCCTGAGCGGAATGTCTGCCCGTCAGGCTCGGACTCGTATATCACCCAGTCTATCATGTCTGTGCGGCGGCTGTAGAATCCCTGCAGCTGCACGTTTACACCTCCGGTGCGGTAACGCAGGCCCAGGTTGAAATCGGATGTCTTTTCGGGTTTAAGGTCAGTGGTGCCCTGTATGTTGGGGCCGGAATAGAACAGGTCAGTGAAGGTGGGCATACGCAGGGCCTTGTTCCAAGAGGCGAAGAGTGTGGTGCCGCTGAACGGGCGGTAGGACAGGTCTATTCCGGGATAGAGCCTCCAGCCGTAATCCAATGAGGTGTTCATGTTGGCCAGCAAGCCGAATGATACGGTAAGGTCATCAAGCAGCACGTTGTGCTCAAGGAAGGCCGAGATGTCAGTCCTGTCGGCGGCGAAACGGTAGTCCAGCGAATCAACCGCATCAATGCCTCCGAGAGAGTAGTACTGACGGGTGTCAAGCGGATAGCCCAGTTTGGTGGAACGGATCATGTCTGTACGCATCTCTATTCCGAAGGATGTGCGCCCTATCCTGCTGTCCACCCAGCTGTTGACCGACGCTGCCCACGTATCCACCTGATGGTAGTTCTCGCCGGCAGGACTTCCTTTGTGCCACTGGTAATGGTCAAACCAACGGTTCCATGATACCGACGGAGCCACATGGACCTGCCCTACCCTGAATTCCGATGTCACTGCAGCCATGATGCGCTCGTTGCTCTCCCACTGGTCTGTGCTGGCTGCCCCGTAGAATGTATTGGCTCCGAACTTGCGGTAGCTGTAACCGGCCTGCATGTCAATCTTCATGCCGTTCTGACGGACTGACGAGTTCCAGAACCCGCGCCAGTTGGTGAAACCGCTGTTGGGTGTGGCCCCGTCACTTCGGTTCATACCGGCTGAGAACCTGTTTGAAAAGGTGTTCCTGTCACGGCCTATCCTGAGTCCGTCCTCATCAAGAGAGAGTGAAAAACGTTTTTGTCCGGAATTATTGTTCCCGCTTATGTCCATACTGATGTCCGCTCCTGCCGTGCCGTACTGTCCGCCTGACAGATGCACCAGTCCGCCGTCGGTCTCAGCCTTGCGGGTCACAATGTTTATCACGCCGGTAAACGCGCTTGTGCCGAACACGCGGGCCGAAGGGCCTTCAATGACCTCAATACGCTCAATGTCATATACGCTGACAGGAAAATCGGCAGTAAGATGTCCGGTGTGCGGTGAAGATATGTTCACTCCGTTCAGCAACAGGGTTATCTGGTCAAAATTGCCGCCGCGCATGGATATGTCGGTCTGTACACCCATTTCGCCGCGCTGACGCACATCGACCCCTACGGCGTATTCCAGGAGGTCGTTTATGCTGTGGACCGATGCCGCCTGAATATCCTCCTGTGTCATGAGAGTAACCATACGCGGAGCCTGAACCTCAGCCAGCGGTACCCGGGAGCCGATAATCTCAATCTCACCAAGACCGACAGTGAAACCATCGTCATCGGGTGTGGCGTCAGTGGTTTCCTCCATATCCGCATGCTTCAGGTCAAATGTTCCGGCTTCATGTTCAGTCCCTGCCGATATACTGCCGGGAAGACTGCTGAATAGAGCAGATACTACAGCACAGATAAATCCTCTTTTCATAAATCCTGTTTTGTTTGCAGTATCCTCCCATCCGTTTTTTTATGGCAGGAAGATACCCGGTTGGGCGGCAAAAATAGATATTCCGGTCCCTAAGAACAAGTGGAACCGGAATGATTATTCTGAATTCTTTACAACTTTTACTGGTTTGTGCTGTCTGCCTGATTCAGTCTATCAGTTCGGACAGTTTCTTCTCCAGATTCTTTCCGCGCAGGCCTACGGCCACTATAGTGCCGGTTGAACAGTCAATGAGGAAGTTGCTCGGGATG
This sequence comes from Bacteroidaceae bacterium, assembly GCA_017651315.1. Taxonomy (GTDB): domain Bacteria; phylum Bacteroidota; class Bacteroidia; order Bacteroidales; family Bacteroidaceae; genus Colenecus. The sequence goes on along the minus strand of JAGCDE010000022.1, from coordinate 73,261 downwards.
GAGTTGATGCCATACTGTACAGCCACCTCATTGCTCCAGTACTTGAGGTCACTCACGTTGACCCAGCTCATGCCGTTATCCTGCATGGCCTTGATCCAGGGTTCCCTGGCACGGTCAAGTGAAACACCGAGAATCTGGAAACCCTTGTCGGAATATTTGGAGTAAGCCTCCTTGAGGAACGGGAGTTCCCTCATGCAGGGACCGCACCAGGATGCCCAGAAATCGATGAGCAGATACCTGTTCCCGGGCTGTTTCATGACCTGGGATGCGGTGACGGGATGGCCGTCGGCATCGGTCTGGGTAAAATCCATGAACGGCTGCCCGGCTGTAGTCTTGAGGTGCTTGGAGGTGCTGGTCTCAAGTGATTTCCATAGGCGGTCCTCCTTGATGGACTCAGGGAAACGGACCAGATAATCCATAATCTCCTGGGGCTCAAGAGCCTCGTAGGAGAGTTCCCTGAGGCAGTAGAGACCGAACATGTTGTCCGTGTTGTCCTTGAGGCCGGACTGCAGCAGACTGTTCCATTGGCGGTCCATCTCCTCCTCTATGCCCTCCATATCATGTGACTGGGCATACTCCTTAACAATCTCCACAGAACGCTGTTCAAGAGCGGCAAGGAGGTCATTGGATTTGCTGCCTTTCACCACATACTGCTCGGCGTCAGGGAGTTTGCTCATGACCAGTGTGCCCGGCTCAAGGATGAATTCGCACTCGTAATCGGCCATACGGTGGTTGGGAGCCGTGCAAACCCACGCCATTGTGGGGTTCTGCACCTCACCGCTGAAGGAGAACGAGCCTTCGTCCAATGCGATGGAGTCAAGCACGTCATTCCCGCATACAAGCCATACCATAGGCTCGTCACACTCCTCGAACACACCTTCTAAAGAATATAGGTTCTTATTTGTGCCGCAACCGGCAAGCAACAGGGCGGATAACGCCAAAACAACTCTGTCCTTTTTCATTAATGCCATATTTATCAATTCAGGCTGCAAAGTTAAGAATCTGTTTCCTACCTTCCGCATTCTAACCGGCTCAACCACGAAAAATACGGCTTTTTTATTTATTTTTGCAAAAGAAATAGATATTCTTATGGAAAAATATCCACACTATCTGGAAAGGCTTCAGGAGGCCACCCGCAAATACTGGGACAAGCCGGCGCTCAACAACATCGGCGGAGAGAGTTTCACCTACTCACAGATGGCACGCTCCATCGCCCGCTTCCATATAATATTCGAGTACGCAGGGATAAAGAAAGGTGACCACATAGCCCTATGGGCCCAGAACGGAGCACGCTGGGGATTCGCATATCTTGCCGTAAACACCTACGAGACCGTAATCGTGCCTATACTGGCCGATTTCAAGCCGGAGAGCGTGATGGGACTCGTGAACCACTCTGACAGCATAGCGTTGTTCACCGACTCTGACAAATGGGCCAGGATGGATATCAGCAGGATGCCTAAGGTACGCGCAGCATTCGATATCAACACCCTCCGGATGCTCTATTGCAATGACGAGAAGATTTCCTACGCGTTCAATCATCTTGACGAGCTTTTTGAGAGCAAGTACCCCGACGGGTTCGGACCGGACGATGTAGTGTTCCCCACCGACAACTGGGATGACCTGTCCACCATCAACTATACCTCAGGCTCCACAGGTGACCCCAAGGGCGTGATGCTCACCTACCGCAATTTCTCATCCATAGTGGATTACAGCCAGAGACATGTGCCCGCCGGCGACAAGATGGTATCCATGCTCCCCATGGCCCACATGTACGGCCTTGTGATAGAGTTCCTCTATCCGCTCTCCAACGGCACATCCATATACTGGCTGGGGAAGGCCCCCACACCGGCCACACTCATGAAGGCTTTTGCCGATGTCAAGCCCTACCTGCTCATCACTGTGCCGCTTGTGATGGAAAAGATATACAAGTCCAGGATCAAGCCCACATTAGACAAGCCGGCCGTGAAGTTCATGCTCAAGGTTCCCGGTCTGAACAAACTGATTTACAACAAAGTCCGTGACGGACTCGTTCAGGCTTTCGGAGGCAATGTGGAGGAGTTCATCATGGGCGGTGCCGCACTCAACCCGGAGGTGGAGCGCATACTGAAACGCATCAGGTTCCCCTATCTTGTGGGTTACGGAATGACCGAGGCCTGCCCTCTTCTGGCATACGAGCATTGGACCAAGTACGTTCCCGGCTCATGCGGCAAGCCCGTGGATGTGGCTGAGGTACGCATCGACTCCGAGGACCCGCACAATGTGGTAGGTGAAATACAGGCTCGCGGCGAGAACATAACCATAGGTTACTACAACAACCCCGAGGCCACCGCGAACGCCTTCACCGAGGACGGCTGGCTCAAGACCGGCGATCTGGGCATCATGGATGCCGAGGGCAACATATTCATCCGCGGCCGCTCCAAGAACATGATATTAGGTCCTTCAGGACAGAACATATATCCTGAGGAGATTGAGGCCGTGGTGAACAACCAGGACTATGTGGTTGAGTCCGTGGTTGTGGATCGCGGAGGCAAGTTAGTGGCCCTTGTCTATTTAGACGAGCAGGCCATAGCCAAGGCGCTTTTAGATGCCGAGGCAAAGGATGCCATCCCCGAGAACATACGTCTGGCCTCCAACCGCCAACTGCCGGTATATAGCCAGTTAGCCAAGGTGGAGATTCAGGACACACCGTTCGAGAAGACTCCCAAAATGTCTATCCGCCGCTTCCTGTACAAATAGAATCTGTTTCTACATAACAGGCACAACAGCCGGACTGTAGTTTTCAGCAACAGTCCGGCTGATTCATAAAATGACAGGCTGGTACCGGAAGCAACCGATACCAGCCTGATCCTTTCCGTGATAATCCTCCGATCAGTATGTGATCTTAGGCTCGAGCTCCTTGGCCTGGGCTATCATCTTTTCAATCTCGGCTACAGAGGGAACCCTGTTGCAGAGATTCTTGGCCTCGTTGACCTCGACCAGCTTGGGCTGCAGATTAGCGGGAACCCTGTGACGGAACTCCTTCACCGTGTCAACACCGGCTGCCTCTAAAAGTTCGGCAAACTGGCCGGCTATTCCGTTGATGCGGAACAGGTCAGAATGGTTTGTCCACTTGAGGATGAGTTTCTCGGAAATGCCGGTCTGCTCCGCTACAGCCACGCGGCCTTTCTTTGCAGCGCATTTCTCCAGAAGATCCTCGGTTGTCTTGATGCCGACAGCAATCAGTTTCTCTGCATAAGCGGGTCCGATACCCTCAATCTGATCAATTTTATAAGCCATAATAGTAAGTTTTTAGGTTTTGTTATCAATGAATTTTCCTTTATTCACTCCAAAGCTAACAAATATTTATGATAATTGTTCAGAATCCGTTTAAATTTGTTTCCATAAATTTCTTGGAATCTGTTTTGAAATGTTTCCATGATTTTCTCATAGTCTCTTTATCAAACAGATTCTCAATGAAATGAACATTTTTATACTATTTCTTGAACAACATTGGAGCAAATGTATTCAGATAAAGCCTCCAGTTGGCCCATACGTGACCGCCGTCGGACTTGTAGAAGATATGGTCCAGACCGCAGTCGGTAAGTGTCTTGTCAAGCGTTACAGCGCCGTCCCAAAGGAAATCGGTGGTACCGCAAGCCAGGAAATAGAGCTTCACGCCAGCCTTCTTGAGTGTTGTGATCTGCTCGGGGGTTGCACTTCCTGCAGCCGAGAGCGGGCAGATATAGTCAAACATGGAAGGATAGAGGATGGAAGCGGTGATGGTGTGGCCGCCGCCCATGGACAGACCGGCAATGGCACGCGACTCGGGCTTGGCATTCACGCGGAACTCCTTCTCTATGAAGGGGACAATCTCCTCGCAGAGGCTCCTGACGTATGCGTTCTGCAGGGACGGGTCACGGAAATTGAGGTCGCTTGTGGGAAGACCGAGAGTCTGGGCGGCCTGCTGGTTGGGGTTACCGTTAGGCATCACCACAATCATGGGCTCGGCGAGCCCCTTCTCAATCAGGTTGTCCAGGATCTGTGCGGTACGGCCCATCGATGTCCATGCCTCCTCATCGCCACCGGCACCGTGAAGCAGGTAGAGAACCGGATATTTCTTGTTCTTGTTCTTCTCATAACCGTAAGGGGTATAGACGGTAAGACGGCGGTTGATGTTCAGTATCTTGCTGTCATACCATTTGTAAGTGACGGTTCCTCGCTGGTTGGCCTCGAAATAGTTCTCGGTACGCTCACCCGGCACTATCAGCATGTTCAGGTAACGGGTTCCGTCACGCTGTACGAAATAGTTCTGAGGGTCATTCACCGAAACACCGTCAACCACAAAGTTATAGGTGTAGATTTCGGGTGAAGGGGTATCGACTGTAACTTCCCAGACACCATTCTGCCCCTTCTGCATGGGAATGCTGCCGTTAATCCAGTTACCGGCCAGATTCACTACAGTGGCATAGTTGGCATTCAGCCTGAAAGTGACCTTGTCACCCTTAAGTTCAGGCGAGACCACCTGCTGACGGCCGCCGAAATTGAAATTGTTAAGCTCCTGTGATACTACCGGAGCAGATGACAGAGCGGCTACTGCCGCAAATAAAAAGATTTTTCTCATAATAATTAAGGTTTAATCCATAGTGAGTTTTTACAAAAGTATGACAAAAACCATTTGGACGTAAATATTTCCCCAAAAACTTTATGGGCAAAATGCCCGTTTTGGCAGGACATTCAGGATATTTCCTATAAAAAGTTATGATTTATTTCTGGTGGGTGTAAAAACGGCAGATTTTATGTAAGTTTGCATAAACAAAAAAAACAGACATGAGAACTACAGGAAAAATCGCATTATTGGCAGCGCTGTCATTCAGCATCTCAGCCACGGCACAGGAGAGTTTCAGGGTACGGGTTGAACAACCTGCACACGGCAGCGTGACAGTCACACCTGCCATTCCCGCCGACGGACAGGTCAAGTCAGGAACCGTTCTGAACGTGAGCGTCAAGGTGACCGACAGCGGCTGGGCTTTCGACAGCGGCTACTGGCTCTCGACGGACAACGGCATGTTCTACCCCACCTACAAGGAGTCCATGAAGCATGATTTCCAGGTCAAGGTGGACAACAACATGAGTATAGGTGCATCCATCATCGAATCGTCCCGCCTCACCGGATACCGCACCATTGAGGATGTGGTCTATGCCCAGCCCGGAGTGAAACCGCTCAAGTACGACGTGTTCATACCGGACGGCGCGAAGGACCTCCCATGCGTGGTGATTATACACGGCGGCGGCTGGTCATCGAACGATGAGAACATTATGCGCGGACTGGCCCGCGAGCTGATCAAGGACGGCAGCTTAGTGGTGGCCAGCATTGACTACCGATGGGTGGGAACCCGAGACGGCGACGCCACTCCCAACACCATGAACCGGCTCATTGAGGATTGCTACGGTGCGATACTGCACATACGCGAACATGCTGCCGAATACGGCATCAACCCTAAAAGAATAGGTGTCACAGGTGACAGCGCCGGCGGGCATCTGTCATCATGCATGATTGACCTTGCGGACATGATAGGCGACGGAGGTTTCGGCACCAAGGCGGGTGTCTATCAGTTCAAGCCCACCTACATGCCCAAGGGTATGTCCGCCAAGAAGGCCCGCAAACAGCTCACCAAGTCCATCAAGGCGGCTGCTCCGAGCTACGGTGTGTTTGACCTGCAGAGCCTGAGGAGTTTCATTTCCGACCTTGATGAAGAGGGGCAGAAAGCCGTGACACCTGACTGCAACATCCCGCAGGCCAGTAAGCGTCCTGCCCCGCAGTACCTGGTGCTCGGAACTCAGGACCGCACCGTGCAGCGCCCGCCCATGGAGCTCTACGTGGAGCACCTCCGGCAGGCCGGACAGAAAGCGGAACTCGACATAGTGGAAGGTGCCAGCCACGCATTCTTCGACTGGAAGCCGGACCAGGGCACCAAGAACACCTTCGCCCGTTTCGGTGTCCCATACGCCGAAAAGATGAAGCGGTTCTTTGTCGAGACGCTCTGACACTCCCCCCACATCCAGGACTTAAACAGCCGCCATGCATTCAAGGAATGACTGGCGGCTGTTTCATTCTGTTCCATCCAGGCCGTCAATTCACCACACAACGGATGATTTCCGCCACAAATGCGGTTCAAGCCTGCCACAAACGGGGTTCAAACCCATGCGGCCATGCCGGAGCCATGTACCTTTGCACCCCGATAAGCCCGTGGCCGGGTTGCCCGGCAAAGGGATTTTTTGTTTAACCTCCCATGACCGGGATGCCCGGTAGGGGAAAAATCATTTAATCATGTACGATATTTCTTTTATCAAGAGATTCGAGAACACAGTCAGGAAACATTGGAATGACCCCGCTCTGGATGATTTCCACCACAGTTCCGCAACCTACGGCCAGCTGGCAGCACAGATTGAGCAGGACCAGCTGCTATGGAAAGCCGCAGGCTTAGAGAAGGGTTCAAAGATTGCCCTGAACGCAAAAAGCTGCGCAGGCTGGATCAAGACCTTCATGGGCGTGATGACCGGCGGTTACGTGGGTGTCCAGCTGTTTGACGGCTACACTCCCACCGATACCATGAGCCTGGTGAATCACTCCGACAGCGTTCTGCTCTACACCGAAAAGCGCCTGTTCGACAAGTTCGACTTCGCTCAGATGCCTGCTCTGATAGGTGCCATCGATGTCCATACAGGTGAACTTCTGGCTTCCCGTGGCAACTTCGCGGAGCTCTATCTGAACCGCGAGGCTCTCATGCAGAAAGCCCACCCCGCAGGCTTCCTTCAGGAAGACTTCGGCTATGAGGACCGCGATGCTGACGAAATGTGCGCCATCAACTATACCTCCGGCTCGACAGGTAATCCCAAAGGCGTTATGCTGACCGTCCGCAACTTCAGCGTGAACGTATATCTGATACCGCGCCACTTCCCCTACCGTGAGGGTGAGACATATCTGAGCGTGCTGCCTTTTGCCCACATCTTCGGTATGATGTACGATGCGGTAGAACCTCTGTGCTTAGGAATGCATCTGCATGTTCTCGGTCTCCCGCCTGTGCCCTCATACCTCAAGCCTGCCCTGGCCGAAGTCAAGCCGAACGTATTCTTTGCCGTTCCGCTCATCCTGGTCAAGATGCTCGACAACACCATAGGGGAGTTCGTAAGCAGCAAGTCCGGAAAGCAGAAACTGGCTGACTACAAGAACAACCAGGACTACTGCAAGGCCCTGCGCACAATATTCATGTCCGGATTCGGCGACAACATAGAACTGCTGGTAACCGGCGGCGCGGCAATGGCTTTCGAACTGGAAGACCTTATGGCCCAGAAGCTGCAGATCCCGTTCGTGACTGGCTACGGTATGACCGAAGCCTGCCCCACCATCTCAATTGGCCACAAAGGCAGCTACAAGATGAAATCCGTAGGCGAGATTGTACCCGAAGGCATTGAGTGCCGTATCGACTCCCATGACCCCGAACACATTCCGGGCGAGGTTGTAATCAAGGGCGACTGCGTATTCACCGGCTACTACAAGAATCCGGAGGCCACGGCTGAGGTTATTGACAGTGACGGCTGGTTCCACACCGGTGATATGGGTACCATCGACAAGGACAACACCGTGTTCCTGGCAGGCCGCTGCAAGAACATGCTGCTGTCAGCAAACGGACAGAACATATTCCCGGAGGAGATCGAGGTGGTCCTGAACGCCCTGCCCTACGTGCAGGAGTCCATAATTGTGGACCGCAAGGGACACCTCACGGCACTGATTGTTCCGAATCTGGACGAGGTGGGTGCCAGCGGAATGGACAATGATGCCCTGAACGCAGTAATGGCAGGTAACATTACCAAACTGAACCAGGAGATACCCGCCTACTCTCATGTGGACGGTTTCGAACTCAGGTTCGAGCCATTCGTCAAGACTCCGAAAGGCAGTATCCGCAGGTTCATGTACAAATAATAAGTACCTTTGCAGACACTTTCACGGAACAGACCAAAACAGATTCTGAAGCTGAACGTGAAAGTGTCTTCAAAAATTTATACCAAATCATCATGACAGAAAAGAGAGTTGTAATCACCGGCATGGGAGTGGTTTCATGCATAGGTAAGAACATAAGTGAATTCAAGGAGAGTTTAGAGAACGGCCGTTGCGGACTGTCACTTCTTGAGGGTATGGAGCAATTCGGACCGCTGAACGTGCATGTCGGCGGACAGGTCAAGGATTTCAACCCGGTGGAACTGGGAATGGACGCAGGCAGCGTGCGCCGCAGTGACAGGTTCAGCCAGTTCGGCATCTGCGCTGCCATGCAGGCTATGGAACAGAGCGGTCTGAAGGCAGGTGACAACATCAGCGCAAGCCGTCTTGGAGTATATGTCGGCTCCGGCATAGGCGGCATGCAGACTTTCATCGACCAGACGCTGGTCATGAACAACGAGGGCGCCAAGCGTGTATCCCCACTGTTCATCCCCGAGATGATCGGTAATCTCGGAGCCGGGAACATAGCCATAAAGTTCAACGCGCAGGGTCCCTGCCTACCGGTGGTATCGGCATGCGCCACAAGCACCCATGCCGTAGGCGAGGCTTTCCGCGCCATAAAGTACGGTATGGCCGATGCCATCATAACCGGCGGCGCCGAAGCGGCAGTGAACCCTCTCGCCATAGGTGGATTCGCCAACATGAAAGCGCTCACTACAGCTGAGAATCCTGAGGAGGCATGCCTGCCGTTCGACAGGCGCCGCGGAGGATTCGTGATGGCCGAGGGGGCAGGTATCATGATTCTTGAGGAGTATGAGCACGCAGCAAAGCGGGGAGCCCATATCATAGCCGAGGTGGCCGGATACGGCAACACATGCGATGCATACCATTATACAGCTCCGCGTCCCGACGGCACGACCACTGCCGCATCGCTGAGTCTGGCACTTCAGGAGGCCGGATACAGGAATGACGGACTGCTCTACATTAATGCCCACGGAACAGGGACCCACATGAATGACAGCTGTGAGACAAAGGCCATAAAGATCGCCCTTGGTGAGGAGCAGGCCCGAAAGGTGATGATAAGCTCCACCAAGTCCATGCACGGCCACATGCTGGGTGCAACAGGCGCAGTGGAACTGATAGCATCGGCTATTGCATTGGAAAGCGGTGTACTCCCGCCCACCATCGGCTACAGGGAACCGGACCCGGAGTGTGACCTGGATTACATCCCCAACACAGCCCGCCGCATTCAGGCAGGATACGCCCTCTCCTGCTCATTAGGATTCGGAGGACACAACGCATCAGTGGCCTTGCGCCGTTTCAATGCCTGAAGCCATGGTATCGGACAGGGAACAGCTCATGCAGATCATACCCCACAGGGAGCCTATGCTTCTTGTGGATAAGTCAGAACTCACCGGGGATGGTGTCATTTCCGAATACACCATCCCCGATGACCCCTACTTCACCCGCGGTCACTTTCCGGACAACCCTATCGTTCCGGGAGTGATACTGTGCGAGATAATGGCTCAGGGCAGTGTACTGCTCTTTCAGGAACAGCTTAAGGAGAAGCTGGCACTCTACGCGGGAATGGACAAGGTCCGCTTCAGGAAGAGTGTACGTCCGGGTGACACCGTCCGTGTACATTCAAGGATACTGAACTGCCGTGGCCCGTTCCTGTCGGTCGATGCATACGCTGAGGTGGACGGAGAGCAGTGCTGCTGCGGCCAGCTCTCATTCATGTTGGTTGACAAATAGCAGGAAACGATGGAGAAATGTGTAAGAACGGTAACTGTTGACAGTTACGATACCGATTTCAGGGCAGAAATTAAACCCCACTGCCTGCAGAACCATCTGCAGGAGATGGCGTATCTCGGTTCAGCCATGCTCGGGGTGGGATTCGACACGCTAAGCCCGATGAACCTGTTCTGGGCCATAATCAGGCTGCACATCAGGATTGACCGTATGCCCAAGTGGGGCGATGAGATAACGCTCAGCACCTGGCACCGGAAGCAGTCCGGACCGCTCTACACACGAAACTTCACCGTGACCTCCGGAGACGGCGGCATGATGGTACGGGCATCGACCGTCTGGACCATCATGAACATTGAGACAAGAGGCGTTGACCGGCATCTGGCACTCGTCAAGGAGTCACAGGCCATCGTGGAGGATGTATTTGACACGGAATGCGGCAAGATTAACCCTCCCTCCACGGTCAACATGGAACTGAAGGGCACACACAGGATATGCTATTCCGACATAGACGTGAACCGCCATGCAAACAACGCAATGTACCTGAGCTGGGTGTTTGACCTGTTCGGAATGGATTTCATGTCTTGCCACAGGATACAGGACATACAGGTCCAGTACGCCCATGAGATTCACGCCGACGACGTGGTTTCCCTCTACATGGGTTCCGACGAAAACGGGATATGGTATGTTCAGGGGCGAGTCGGTGGGACATCCTGTTTCAGCGCCAGACTTGAGTTCTGCAAAGTTCAAGCCGACATGTATCAGCATTCAGGTTCTGTTTAAGAATCTGAGAATCCGATACCCCAACAGGATTATTGATGCTGAATGAATTTTTTTGTAGCAAAAGTGTTGCATATTCAAAAACATGACGTAAATTTGCAGACGAAACGAACAGAAAACTGACAGAATGATTAACTTCAATGCATATTGGTGGTGGCAACCCTTACAGCTGGACTAAGTCGTAGGAGGTTGACGCTCTGTATGTATTAAAGATATATCCGGGCCTTGCCGCATCTGCGACGAGGCCCGGAACTTTTTCAGGACAACAAAAGCTGAAACAGAACAAACAACATAAAACAACATAAAACAACTTTAACCAAAACTACTATGAAACAGAAAAAGTATTTACTGAACGAAAGCGAGATTCCGAAGGCATGGTTCAACATCCAGGCCGTGATGCCCAACAAACCCCTGCCGTTCCTCCATCCCGGAACACGTCAGCCCCTGAAACCCGAGGATCTCTATCCAATCTTCTGTGAGGAGTGTGCTAACCAGGAACTGAACCAGAAAGACGAATGGATTGAGATTCCGGAAGAGATCCGCCAGCAGTACGCATCATACCGCTGCACCCCATTGGTACGTGCATACGACCTTGAGGAGGCTCTGGGTACTCCTGCGCACATATATTTCAAGAACGAGAGCGTATCGCCCGCCGGTTCACATAAACTCAACTCAGCTCTGGCACAGGCCTACTATGCCAAGAAACAGGGCATTACCAACCTTACCACCGAGACCGGAGCAGGCCAGTGGGGCGGCGCCCTCTCCTACGCCACCAAGAAGTTCGGCATTGAGTGCGCCGTATATATGGTAAAGGCCAGCTACAACCAGAAGCCCTACCGCCGTTCAATCATGCAGACATTCGGTGCAGCCATAACACCCTCACCTTCAATGTCAACCCGTGCCGGCAAGGACATCCTCACTGCCAACCCTAATGACCAGGGCTCACTCGGTTGCGCCATCTCCGAGGCTATAGAGCTGGCTGTAACAACACCAAACTGCAAATACTCACTCGGTTCGGTATTGAACCATGTGTGTATGCACCAGACCGTAATCGGTCTCGAAGCCGAGAAACAGATGGAAATGACCGGTGAATATCCCGATATCGTGATTGCCTGCTTCGGCGGTGGCTCCAACTTCTGCGGTCTGGCTCTGCCGTTCATGCGTCATAAGATAAGCGGTGAGAAGAACACCCGCTTCATTGCTGCCGAGCCCGCATCATGCCCCAAGCTGACCCGCGGTAAGTTCGAGTATGACTTCGGCGATGAGTCAGGTCTCACCCCGCTGCTCCCGATGTACACTCTGGGCCACACCTTCAAGCCCGCCACAATCCATGCAGGCGGTCTGCGTTACCACGGTGCAGGTGTAGTACTGAGCCAGCTCATGAAGGACGGCTATATGGAGGCTGTTGATATTGAACAGACCGAGTCATTCAAGGCAGGTGTGCTGTTTGCCCAGACCGAGGGCATCATCCCCGCTCCCGAAAGCTGCCACGCTATCGCTGCTACCATCCGTGAGGCTCTCAAGTGCAAGGAGACAGGCGAGCAGAAGACTATCCTCTTCAACCTGTCAGGTCACGGTTTCGTGGATATGTCCGCATACGACCAGTATATCTCCGGCGAGCTTCAGGACTTCCATGTAAGCGACGAGGATCTGGCACGTTATATGGCAAGTGCCGATGCCCTGAACAAGTGATGCCTTTCCATCGGCTATAGGCCGGCAAGAAAGCAAAAGAGGTCATTCCGGGTAAGGAACGGCCTCTTTTGTTTACGTAAGCCCGGATTCAGAATCTGTTTTGATCTGTTCCGTAAGAATCAAACAGATTCCTATTTCCAGTAACTATTCGATGAATATGCTGACAAAACTTTCAGCCGGCATATACAGTTTAAGTTCACCACCCTGGAACTCCAGGCACCGGGATTCGGAATTTCTGCCCGACCCGGTAATGCGCACGTAAGCCTTGGACGCCGACTCAGGCAGTCCGGATACGACTGCATTGCATGAAGCGGCATTGTTTACGATATGGACGGCGGCCAGTCCCGTTGCGGGGTTATAGAAAGCGGCGGTGTTGACATTGTCCTTATCACAAACGGTAGGGATGGCAAAGGCATCTTCAGGGGTCATGGACAGCTGTTTCAGGTTCCAGAACCGCTGGGTAGGACGCAGGGGACCGTCCGAGCCGTAGATGCCGTCTCCCCACAGTATCGAATAGTCCGATGTCAGCTGCCATTGAAGTATGCTGAGCGGCTGGCAAATAGCGCATATACGGGTGTATAGGTTTATTTCATACAGGGCGAATGTCGTCTCGTTGAATATTGACGCATACTGGTGGGCTGCGGCATCGGTGCTCCCCTCACCTATTATGAGAGGTACGTTCATCTCCCTTGCTGCTGCGGCCCATTTGCCGAGGGTCTCGTCATCGCATCCCCGCCACGAGTGGAAGGATATCGCACCTACATATTTATGGGCCGACGGATCATTCAGTGTAGGAACGATAAAATCAAATGTTGTGGCATCGGAATTGTCACCGAGCAGCATCCTGGTCTTCAAGTCCAGCCGGGCCATATATTCGCCGAACCCCTTGATGAAGTCACGGTGCTCCTCGGGAGTGTGGACGACATTGATACCAAGATCGGATTCATTGAACGAGAAATAGTCAGCTTCCACGCCCCATACCCTCTTGAGATACAACAGGTAACCTGCCAACGATCCGTATATGCTGTCCTGCATCTCAGGCTTCAGGGAATAGGCGAAAGATGTCCCGTCAGAACGGGTTGTGCGGTTGCATGCCCACTGGGGAGGGAACCAGCAGCTGACAATCACCGGCATTCCCGTCCTTTTCAGGCGTTGCGCCGTTTCAGCGCTTTCAAGTATATGCGCAGGAACGTTTCTGCCGGGCAGCTGACCTGTCTCCTCTCCACCTGACTGCCGGATGAACTGGTCCCACTGTGCCCACGGCATCTCGACCCGTCCGAATGCCACGCGCATGTTCCTGAGACAGTAGTCGATGACTTCAGGATCCTTACGCGAATTCTGTATGCGGAAGTTACCTCCGAAACCGGTGAAAACCCGTCCGGGTCTGGTGATGTCCAGAGTTACCGACACATCCTCATGGTGACGCAGACCGTCAACCTTCATAGTGGCGTCCAGTCTTGCATTTCCGCCATCCGCAAGCGCCGGCATCAGGGTGACATACAGCACTTTGTTCCCCTCCTCCTCGCGGACAAAAGACTTGACATTCCTGTCGAAGGCCAGTTCGATATTCCGTTCTGGGGATTTTATTGTAACCTTTCTGCCGGAAATCCTGATTCTGGCATCGGAATAGTGCTTTGGCGCAAAACTCATGCAGAAATAGGCGGAGCCTTCGGATTTCTCACCGGCAGTCACTTCCCAGGAGAGTCTTACGGTTGACTTGTCAATATCGGTGACAGTCTGGCTGAATCCGGTCCCGTCTTTCATTGTTATCTGAGTAGCCTGTGTGAGACCATCCCGCCTGTATCGGACACCATTCTGTTTCTCGCGACCTGTGGATTCAATCTCTCCGCCCGGAGTACCCACCCTGAGAGTTGATTCAAAATCAATGAGTTCACCATCCAGACGGACACCTGTCATGTTGCTCCATGCCATCACTTCGGTATGGACGGTTTCCGGAACAAGCCGGGTCATCAGTTCGAATGCCACACGGCTGTTGTGATAAGGACAGTTCCACATGCTCGCCTTGTCCTCACGCATCGGCCTCCCCTGACTGTTCAGATACTTGAACCATTCACCGTTACGGCTGTCAATGAAGTGCTCCTTTATAAAGTTCCAGGTCCTGACGGCCGCATCGAAATACCTGCGTTCTCCTGTTATCTGCCAGGCATTGATGCACCCGATGACAGTCTCACACTGGGGCCACCACGATCTTTGGCTGCTGATTCCTGATTCAGTCTTCTCATACTGCATCAGTCCTTCAGGAGTCATACCCTCGGATAGTGCCGCATCCACCATCTCCACACTCTGCCGGCGGATGACAGTCAGCAGATCCCCATCGTCAAGCGCCTCGGCAGCCTCACACAGGAGCCATGAAGTCTCTATATCGTGACCGTATGAATCGACGTGCCCTATAGGTTCCCATTCATCGGTACAGAACAATACCAGATGTTTGGTCTTGGAATCATAAAGCCTTCTCTGAAGGATATCCAGCAACTCGTGCAGACGCTCACGGAGAGTGGAGTCAGGCCATACCTGATAAAGAGTCGTAAAAGCCTCCATCAGATGAATATGGGTGTTCATGGTTTTGGTAGCCCCCGCCATACGGTCCACACCGAGGTCTTTCGTAGGGGTCCAGTCACGGCCGAAAGTCTCGATGTAGCCCTGTCTGGCATTGTCATGTACATGCTCTTCAAGTGTCCGGAACAGGCCGATGGCTGCGTCGAGACTCCGACGGTCCCCGGTAGCCTGGAAATGCTCCGCCAGTCCGTATATTCCGAAGGCGGTGGCATACGTCTGCTTGGTATAATCCTTGACGTGACCTTCAGAATCAAGGCTCCAGACCACTCCGCCGTATTTCGGGTCAATGAAACGGCCGATGAAATAATCGGCTGCCCTGTCCGCAGTCTGTCTGTAATTCTCTGACCCGTAATGCCGGAAAGCCTTGGAGAATGTCCATAGAATCCGGGCATTCAGTATCGAGCCCTTTTCGGAATTGGGAACAGGCTCTCCCTCTATATTGACAGATCCGTAGAATCCGCCATCGGGATCGGTTGTCCGCTCCATCCAGAAAGGCAGTATATTGCCTGTCAGGTCCGCTTCCACCTCATTAATGAGCAGACCTGTTTCCTGTCCGGTCTGTGAAAAAAGCTGGGTAGTACACATAGCCACTGCAAAATAAACCAATAATAAATTTTTTTTCATTTTTATCCTTAAATGAATTTGCATTCAGTTCCCCGGATTGTAAGAATCGGTCAGGACATACATTCACGGGAAAAAAGGGTTGACACCATATAATATTACCCCTCTGTCCCAGAGCATATTGTCCTGAATGCAAAATTAAACAATGCTTTTTAACGGCAGGTAACAATAAGGACAAAACAGGACATATAAAAGACACCGGCTCCGTCTTCATATTCATTCAGAAAAAAAATGTCTGAAAAATATCCCGATATGTCCGATATATCGCTGTTTGCTATAAAAACTTACATTAAGTTTGAACTCGGAAAAAAACAACCGGGATTGTATGTTTTTTTGCCGTCAACAATCAAACGGATTTAAAAAAAGATGAAAAGGTTTTTTACGAGAATCAGTGCCACAGTCAGCGTGGTGCTTCTGACAATGAACATTACAGGCTGCTTTGAGGAGAATCACCCGGGAAACTACTACACGTTCACAGGTGAAACCATTGCTGACTTCCTGAGTAACAGGGAATCCTACTTCAGCAGTTTTATCGAAGTGCTGAAAAAAGCCGGACTTTGGGGAGAGATGCGCACATACGGCGAATATACCTGCCTCGCCCCCACCAACGAAGCCATCGACATCTACCTCCAGGAGAGGAACCTTTCAAGCGTATCAGACCTGACAGTAAAAGAGTGTGATACAATAGCCAGGACTCACATTATTGACTACGCATTCTATCTCAACGATATCATAGAAGGTGCGCTGCCATACCCGAACATGCTTGACCGTTATCTGATTTACACATGCGATTCCGCAATAACCGGGAAGGAGAACAAGATCATATACAAGATTAACAGGTCAGCCATAATTCTTGAAAGGGACGACACACTCCAGAACGGGGTGATGCATATTGTTGACCGTGTCATCCAGCCAAGCAACTCCTTCCTGCCGGATGTCATGAAAGAAGACTCTACCATTAGTATTTTCTATCAGGCTTTGATCGTAACCGGACTAAGCGACTCTCTCGTCAAACATCTGGACCCGAATTACATTGAGCCCGGAGGGGATTCCTGCACTACCGGTTATTTCAGGGAAGTAACATCCAGCGGCGAGAGGGAGAACAAGGTGTGGCCGGCCAAACGCTATTTCAAGTTTACTGCATTTGTGGAAACGGATGAGGTTTATAAGGCCCATGGTATCAATAACATTGATGATCTTGCAGCCTACGCGAAGAAGATATATGACGAGTCCTACCCCGATGAAGCCTACCAGTATGACGATGATTATACCAACCGCAAGAACCCTCTCAACAGATTCGTGTCATATCACCTTCTGCCTTACGGACTCAACTACAATGACATGAACATTACAGAGCCACAGATTGTCCGGAACTGCATCAAACCGGCGGAAATAGATATGGAGGATTTTTACGAGACTCTGGCTCCACACACCATAATGCGCATCAGCACTCCCCACTATCAGGGAAACACCAGCCCGTTCATAAACAGGAAGGGACCTGCCAAAGCTGTTCAGGTGCGCGGAGCCAAGGTGATGTCTCCTTCGCAGGGACACATGGACCAGACTGCCCTTAACGGTCAGTATCACTATATCGATGACATAATATCATATAGTAAAGAGACCCGCGAGAACACACTGAACACCAGGATCAGGATTGCCAGCGGCACTCTTTCACCTGACCTTGTCAATTCCGGAGCCAGGACACGACCGGTCGGCGCCACGAGAATTGCAACCTGTTTCAAGGCAGGTTTTCTCGCCAACTTCACCTATAAGGAGGAGGTCCCGGTTGTTTTCCGTAACCTGGCCGGGACATACAACTGCTATTATGGAGGCGAACTGGTGATGGAAGGTATTTATGACGTCACCCTGAAACTGCCACCGGTACCCACGGGAGCGACATACGAGATACGTCTGTCGTTCTATGCCGAGGCGGGACGCGGAGTGTCACAGATATACCTTAACGACGTACCCTGCGGCATTCCCCTTGACCTTCGTCTAACCGGTGACAACCCTAAAGTGGGCTGGATAAGCGACACCGAGCTGGGTGACCAGGAAACAATCGAAGCCTACGACCATGCCATGCACAACCGCGGGCTCATGAAGGGTATTGACAGCTATCAAGGCTGGGATGTCCAGCGCGAGAACCTGCACATGCTTCGCTCTATCCTGGTCACGGACTATTTTGAACCTGAGCGGGATTATTATCTGCGTATCAGACAGGTTCTGGATAATGACAAGACCACCTTCCAGATGGACAACCTTGAGATTGTTCCCAAGAGTGTATTCCAAGGTGAGGTACCGGAAGACAGACATTGACCGCCTTTATCCCGGATAACGGTATGCAGTGACGGGATGAGCGTATTCAATCAGGAAACCGGATACCGGACATAATTTTTAAATAATTTGTAAAACTGAAACAAACAAAATATGACAGCTATGAGAATAAAGTTACTGACCGCATTGACCGTTATGGTTCCGATGCTTGCTGCAAACGCCCAGCAATGGACTCCGTCCGACCCTCAGGCTACACCTGAAGCGAAAGCTCTTTTCACACGACTGCACAACCTGCAGAAAAAAGGCTGCATGTACGGTCATCAGGATGACCTGCTGTATGGTTACAACTGGTGGAATGAACCCGGCAGGTCCGATACTAAGGAGATAACCGGTGACTACCCTGCCCTGACCGGATTTGAACTGGGCGAACTTGAACTGGGAGGAGAGAAAAGTCTGGACGGCGTAATGTTCAGCCACATAATCGATCGTGCCAAATGGTTCTACAAGCAGAACGGCATCATAACCATAAGCTGGCATGTGGTAAACCCCATATCGTCAAAATGGCCGGGAAAGAAGGAGCCGAACGGAGCCGGTTCCGCATGGGATGTAGGGTTCCTCTCTGCCGACGGAGACAATGCCGTGCGCTCCATACTCCCAGGAGGTCCTGACAATGCCATGTTCAACAGCTGGTTAGACAGACTGGCATCATTCTTCATGCGTCTGAGGGATGACAACGGCAAACTGATACCTTTCATCTTCCGTCCGTGGCACGAGCATTCGGGCAGTTTCTTCTGGTGGGGAAAGACCCGCTGCACTGATGAAGAATATGCCCGGCTGTGGCGTTATACAGTGGACTATCTGAGGGCAAAAGGGTTACACAACATACTGTTCGCCTATAACACCGACAAATTCTCAACTGCCGAAGAGTATATGGCAGGTTACCCCGGTGACGAATACATAGACATGCTCACCTTTGATTTCTACGGACAGGGCGAGCAGTTCAACCGCAATGTGGAGAATGCACTCAGGATCTCGACCGACATCGCTGCCCGGAAACACAAGCTGCATGCATTGTCTGAATGCGGACCACTCTCGGTTGACCTTCAGAACATCCTGACCAAGTTTGAGACTTCATACGCCCTGACCTGGCGAAATGCCCCGAGAAACCCGGACAAACCGTCGGGTGAGCCGCTCAGGATCAACCCCAATGATCCGATAAAGATCATGAAATCCAATGCCCATTTCCTGTTCCTTAACGACATAAAAGATGTAAAATGAAAAAAGACAGGTTTATACTGGCAGTGGCGTTGGCATTGGCAACTACGCTCAACGCCCAGACTACATTTCCGGATTTCACAAGGATGAATTTCGGGTGTGACGGAAACAGCATCACTTCCGGCAACCAATGGTCAGCCACAGTCGTAAAGACATTGGGGTTCGCCACTCACCATAACGTGGCAGTGGGTTCATCCACCTGGGCATGCCATCCTGATACACAGGACTATGGCCAGGAGGGGTTTGCCGGGATTTCTGACGGATGGTTGCCTACAAATGACGCTGCCGAACTTCAGAAACGGCACAACAACACATCGAAAGTCCATGTGCAGAAATTCATTGCCGAAGTCGATGCCGGCCTGTTCCCCGCCCCTGACGTATTCGTTTTCTCCATGGGCACGAACGACAGCCGCCTCGGCTCTGCCCAGGAGGCGCTGCAAGGCAAATCACTTGACCAGGTGGATGTGACGACCATGGCAGGAGGGGCCCGATGGGCAATCCAGACCATAATAGAACGTTTCCCCGGCTGCCGGGTATTCGTGTGTACTCCTATCCAGACATCGGATCCGGGACACAATCAGCAGAACCTACAGAAGATTGAGATCCTGAAGGAGATTTGCCGTTCCCTGTCCGTTCAGATAATCGACTGCTATTCGGAATGCGGAATTACCGAAAAAACGGAGAACGGACATGGCCAGCGTTATCTGCGCGACGGTCTGCATCCGGGACCTGAAGGACAGCAGCTGATGGGTAGGTATATAGCCAAGGAAATAAGGAACAACTACTTCTGAAACTATGAAAAGACTTTTTTCTTTGGCTTTGCCGGTCCTGCTCTCTCTCTCACCGGCCCTGCTTTCCGCCCAACCCGGAACAGGAAGAGGCTTGAGCTACCGTCTCACTCTGAACAAAGACAATCCTATATATCAGAAAGGAGAGAAAGTCATTGTCAGCTGTAACATGAACGGCATTCCGTCCGATTCAATGGTGCTCAGGGTTTCGGTCAACAACAACCTGACCGGACAGTTCAAGGTCCTTCCATCAACAGGCAGCTCTGTCCTTTATGAGAACACATACGACGAGACATGCGCTGTAAGCGTGGAACTGCAGGGACGGCTCGGACAGAGTGAAGGGGTAGGATTCGCAGTTGCCCCCGAAGGCTTCAGGGCCGGATATGACGAACCGTCGGACCTTATGGATTACTGGAACAACCTGAAACGTCAGCTCAATGCCCTGCCCATGCAGGTGACAGCAAGAGAGCTTGAGGTGCCTGAACGGTACCGTGATGGTTACGAATGCCAGGATATAGAGATAAACTGCCTTGGTCCCGCCCCTGTCCGGGCTTACATGGCAAAGCCCAAAAACGCGCGCAGGAAATCACTGCCGATCATTATCCTGTGCCGTGCTGCCGGAGTGAGCGGCGACTGGTGCCGCTGCCAGGTGGGTGAATGCGTGGATAATGCCGCAAAAGGAACCAACGGTGCCCTGAGCCTGGATCTGAACGCCCATGGAATGCTGAACGGTCAGCCCACGGAATATTACCGTGGCCTGGAGAACGGCATGTTACGCAACTACTATGAGTACAATGCCGCTGACCGTGAGACCTACTATTTCAAAGGAATGTATCTGCGTCTGTTGCGTGCCATAGAGTATATGACCCGCCAACCGGAATGGGATGGCAAGCGAATCCTGGTCATTGGCGAAAGCCAGGGCGGAGGACAGGCTGTCGCCGCTGCAGGACTTGATGAGCGTGTATCGGCTGTGGTGCTGAACGTACCTGCCATGCAGGATTTGGGCGGAGCACGTGCAGGACGTCTGAGTGGCTGGCCCCAACCTATCGAGAACCATCGTGACATATCAGCCGAAATGATTGACCGTGTTCTCCCCTATTTTGACGGAGCTCAGCTGATAAGACACTCCAAGGCTGAAATATTCTGCGAGATGGGCATGATTGACACCACATGTCCTCCCTCCGGAGTATGGTCGTCACTCAACAACGCACCAGGTAAAAAGACAGTGAACTGCGTCCCATACCGTACACATTCATGGCCGTCAGGACAGTATCGCGCAGATTGGGATGCAAAATACTACACCCCACGCCTTCAGTTCATTGACAATTATCTTAAATGATAAAAACAGCATTATGAATATCAACGCATTAAAAAGGATTACAGCAGTACTGGCAACGGTCCTGCTCTCTGTCACTGCCATAAATGCCCAATGCTTCACCACCCGCAGGCATAAACTGATTGACGCCGACGGAAAGGCTTTCGTAATCAGAGGCATGAACAACCCGCATGCCTGGTTCGGCCAAAGGGCTTACGATGCACTGGATGAAATTGAGGCCGTAGGTTGCAACACTGTCCGGATAGTTTGGCAGACACGTGGCAATGATGATGAACTGGAAAGAATCATCAGAAGATGTATTGAACTCCGGATGATACCCATGGTTGAACTGCATGACGTGACAGGAAGCCCGTCAAAAGAGCGTCTGGTAGCGATGGCTCAATGGTATTCCAAACCGGAAAGGGCCGAAATGCTTAAACGGTATGAAAGATACCTGCTCCTTAACATAGCCAATGAATGGGGAGACCATCAGGTAAGCAGTGACCATTGGTTAGACAGCTACACCGAAGCCGTAAAGGCCATGCGCAATGCAGGTTACGCCCTGACAATCGTGGTGGATGCCCCCGGATGGGGACAGAACATAACCCCGTTCATTGAAAAGGGGAAGGACCTGATAAACGCCGACCCGCTACACAACATTCTGCTGTCTGTCCACATGTACGGATCGTGGAATGACCCTGAAAAGATACGCCATGACCTGAAGAGCTGCCGCAAACTGAAATTGCCCGTTATCGTGGGAGAGTTCGGATACAACAGCAATGACGGCCGAAACAATCTGAACTGCAAGGCCGACCACAAGATGATTCTGGCAACATGCAACAAGCTGAAATACGGCTATATACCATGGTCATGGACCGGTAACAACGCTGAAAACCAATGGCTTGACCTGGTTGACCCCATTGACTGGAAGACACCTACATGGTGGGGACGGGAGGTTATTGCCGGGCCGGGGGGCATTACAGAAACATCAAAAAAAGCCTCCGTTTTCTGATTGTCACAAAACGTCACCAAAGAACAGGAGAAATATTCCGGAAACAAACCAAGACAGATTACAGGCACGAGAGGACCATTTACCGCGTGTCTATTCCCTATTGGTCTAAATAACAATTCAAAATGAAAGCAAAACAGATTTCGTGTATCGGCGCAGTGCTGTTCTCATTCTTCGTTATGGGATTCTGCGACATAGTAGGCATTTCGAGTGACTATGCCCGGGAGGCGTTCGGATGGAGCCAGACAATGGCCGGACTGTTGCCGTCAATGGTTTTTGTATGGTTTCTGTTCCTCGGTGTTCCCGTTGGCATACGGATGAACAGATGGGGCAGAAAGAATACGGTCCTGATAGGCATGGCGGTGACCATTGCAGGCATGATGGTACCTCTGGTCGGGACATCCTGGGCATGTATAGTGGGTTATATGGCCCTCGGTATAGGAAACGCTATCCTTCAGGTATCAGAGAATCCTCTGATCAAAAACGTGGTGACCAACGAGAAAATACTGACCAGCAGCCTCACTGCCGGACAAGTCGTGAAGGCTGTGTCATCATTCTGCGGACCGTTCATAATGCTTTTTGCAGTAAACGTGCTTGGCAAAGGTGATGCAGGCAGATGGTACCTGGCATTCCCCGTCCTGGGGGCCATCACCCTGCTGTCAGCCTTGTGGCTTATACTGTCACCTATTGAACGTGAGCCTGAGGAAGAAAGCGATGTGACTGTCAGACAGACTTTCGGTTTACTGAAAAACCGCACCATCCTTCTGCTCTTCCTGGGTATATTCTTTGTCGTAGGAATCGATGTCGGAACCAACTTCGTGTCATCAAAGGTGATGATTGCACGCTACGGATGGACCTTGGGAGAGGCAGGTACGGCACCTCAGGTCTATTTCATCTGCCGTACCGTTGGAGCTTTTCTCGGAGTTTTCCTTATGACTAAGATAAGGGAGATAACCTACTTCCGGCTGAACATAGTGACATGCATACTTGTTATCCTGTCCCTGGCTTTCATCCGGCTTCCGGCATCGGGAGCACTGGTGCAATTCGGCGCAATCGGTTTTCTCTGCTCCTGCATCTTCTCAATCATCTTTTCGATGGCAGTCCAGACACTGCCGGAAAAGGCGAACCTTATCTCCGGTCTGATGATCACCGCCATAGCGGGTGGCGGGGCAGTAACACCTCTCATAGGTATGGCCACAGATTGGACGGGCAGCATTACAGCCGGCATCTGCGTCCTGGTGATCTATGCCGCTTATCTTACATACTGTGCATTCGGCATTAAAACTGATAAACAGAAATAATCATGAAAGAGAACAGTCAGATTACCGGACCATACGTAATCGGTCTGGATTTGGGAGGTACAAATTCCGTATTCGGGATTGTGGATGCCAAAGGTGACATCAGGAAGACCACTGCCATCAAGACTACAGGTTTCAAGTGTGCCAGGGACTATGTAATCGCCTGTATCGAAGCGTTGAAACCTGTCATTGAAGAGGTGGGAGGCATACAGTCCATAAAAGCGATGGGTATAGGCGCCCCCAACGGCAACTACTATCGCGGCACTATCGAATATGCTCCTAACCTGCCGTGGGCACACGATGAAGTGGTGCCGCTTGCAGAGATGTTCAGCCATGAATTGGGCATACCCGTAGCCTTGACCAACGATGCCAACGCAGCCGCCATCGGTGAAATGACATACGGCGTTGCACGAGGCATGAAGAATTTCATTGTCCTGACTCTTGGCACCGGTGTAGGCTCCGGAATCGTCGTGAACGGAAAGCTTCTTTACGGCTCAAACGGTTTTGCAGGTGAGCTTGGTCACGTCATCGTACGTCATGAGAACGGACGCAGCTGCGGATGCGGACGCAAAGGTTGCCTGGAAACCTACTGTTCAGCAACCGGTGTGGCGCGCACAGCACGAGAAATTCTGGAATCCGACCCTCGGCCATCCCTTCTGAGGCAGCTGGATCCGCAAAAAATCACCTCGCTTGACGTGAGCCTCGCCGCAGAAAGGAATGACGCGATTGCATTGGAGATATACCGGTTCACAGGCCATCTGTTAGGTGAGGCCTGTGCCGATTTCGCCGCTTTTTCAGCTCCGGAGGCATTCATATTCTTCGGAGGGATGACTAAGGCCGGTGACCTGATCATGAATCCGATAAAGGAGGGGTATGAAGAACACGTCCTTCCCCTGTTCAAGGATATGAGGTTCCTTGTCAGCGGGCTTGAAGGAAGCAGTGCCGCAGTGCTTGGGGCATCGGCGGTCGGATGGGAACTATTAAATAATTGAAGGAATGAAGCCATACAAGTTTGAACCCTACCTGAAGACCACTCTTTGGGGGGGCTATCAGATTGCACCTTTCAAAGGCATTTTTACAGCCCAGCCCAATATAGGGGAAAGCTGGGAGATAAGCGGTGTTCATGAACATGAGAGTGTGGCTATAGAACGCGGTCTCATTGACGATGTGGATGTAGGATTGACACTGACTGAACTGACAGACAAGTACAAAGGCCTGCTTGTGGGACAGAAGGTCTATAAGAAGTTCGGCAACAGGTTCCCGCTGCTGGTCAAGTTCATAGATTCACGCCAGGACCTCAGCGTACAGGTTCACCCGGATGACAGGCTGGCAATGGAACGTCACGGTTGTGCAGGCAAGACGGAGATGTGGTATATCATAAAGAGCGACATCGGCTCCAAGATTTATGCAGGGCTGAAAAGAAGTATCACTCCCGAAGAATATGAACAGCTGGCAACCGCCGAGCCTGCCGGCGGACATTCACCTATGCAGGATGTCATATCGACACATGAGGCTCATGACGGTGACCTCTTCTTCCTGCCTGCCGGACGGTTACATGCCATAGGAGCCGGAAACTTCCTGGCAGAGATACAGGAGACCAGCGACATCACATACCGAGTGTATGACTTCGGACGGAAAGACTCTCACGGACAGCCACGCGAACTGCACATAGAACAGGCCCGCGATGCCATTGACTACAGGGTCTGGCCAGAATACCGCAGCAGCTATGACTCCACGAAACCGGTCTCGCAACTGATCAACTGTCCGCATTTCGTGGTACACCGTGTGGTGGTTCAGGTGGCCTTACAGGTTGACCTTCACAGCGATTCATTCGTCATTGTCATGTGCCTTTGGGGTGAGGCAAACGTAAACGGCATCAGCATACGCCAAGGTGAGACTATACTTGTGCCTGCATCGGAGAATGTACTCTATATCTTCGGCAACGCATCGTTCCTGACGGCAACAGTTCCATAACACACATTGTATCAGACGATAAACGACTCACAAATAACCAATATTATGGGAAAGACCTTAAAGTATCTCGTTGCGTATGTATTCCTGTCAACATTGACAGTTTCTATTCATGCGCAGAACATCCGCGAAATATCAAGACTGGACCGCGGCTGGAAATTCGCATTCGGCAACGCATCGGACCCCGTAAAGGATTTCGGAAGCGGTACCGAGTACTTCAACTATCTGACCAAGGCCAACTCTATCCATAACAAAGGCCCTTACAGCAAGGACTTTGACGACAGTTCATGGCAGGTTGTGAATGTCCCCCACGACTGGGTCACCACCCTGCCATACTCCAGTCAGGCAAGCCATTCACATGGTTATAAGACCGTAGGTTACAAGTACCCCGAAACAAGTGTCGGATGGTACCGCAAGACAATAGACATACCCGAGTCGGATCTGGGGAAAAGGATAGAGCTGAGGTTCGACGGTATATTCCGCAACGCCACAGTATGGTTCAACGGCTTCTATATGGGTGTTGAACCCAGCGGATATGACACCCAAGTCTATGATGTCACAGAATATGTCAATTATGGGGGAGAGAATCTGATATGCGTACGCGCCGACGCCACTTTTGAGGAAGGATGGTTCTATGAGGGTGCCGGGATTTACCGTGACGTATGGCTTGTCAAGAGCGAGGACGTAAGCGTGCGGCAGTTCGGGACGTTTGTCTATTCTGACCTTGACGCCGGGCTGACCCATGCTGTAATACACATCGAGACCGAAGTCGGCAACAGTTCAATATCACCCCGGAATTGCGTTATCGGGCAGAGTCTGGTTGACGCCAGCGGCAATTCCATCGGTAGCGCTCAACCCGTCAGCATGTCACTTAGCCCCAAACAGACAGTCAGCAGCAGTCAGCGGATAACAGTTGACAACCCGCACCTCTGGAGTACGGACGATCCATATCTGTACAAGGTTGTGACAACGGTCAGTGTTGATGGCCGCGTAACGGATATCTATGAAACGGTAACCGGTATCCGCAAGGTTGAATTCGATGCCGACAGAGGATTCCTGCTGAACGGCAAACAGCTCAAGCTGAAAGGTGTCAATATGCATCAGGACCATGCCGGAGTGGGTTCAGCCATCCCTGAGGCAGTGATGGAATGGCGAATCAGGAGACTCAAGGAGTTCGGATGCAATGCATACAGGTCTTCGCACAACCCCATATCACCGGCAATGCTCGACATCTGTGACCGTGAAGGTATCCTTGTCATTGATGAAAACCGCCTTACGGGGATAAACAGGGAACACCTTCGCCTTCTCGAAAGCATGATCAGACGCGACAGGAACCATCCATGCGTTATCCTGTGGAGCAACGGTAACGAGGAATGGGGAATGGAGAACACTGTGCAGGGCACACGAATAGCCGCAGCCATGAGAGAGTATGCAAGGCTTATGGACCCGACACGCAGTTCTACAATAGCTAATGCAGGCGGATACGAGATGATTAAGGGACTTGAGGTGGTCGGTTACAACTATATAGCACAGAACGATGTGGAGAACCGCCGCCGCCAGCATCCGGAGTGGAAGATTGTAGGCACTGAAGAGACTACCGGATGCGGTACCCGGGGCGTCTATTTCGACCTTCCTGATGTCAAGGGAAGAATGAAGGCTATCAATCTGGGTGATAAGCGGAACGGTGTGGAGAACGTTATTGAGAGAGGATGGAAATTCTATGCAGACCATGAATGGGCGGCCGGAATCTTCTATTGGACAGGATTCGACTACCGTGGCGAACCCAACCCGCTATCCTACCCTGCCACTGACTCTGAATTCGGGATACTGGATTACTGCGGTTTCTGGAAGGACGAGGCATGGTACCTTAAGTCATGGTGGACCGATGAACCCACCCTGCATATATTCCCTCACTGGAACCTGAAGGGACATGAAGGCGAAGAGATTGAAATATGGGCCTACAGCAACTGCGACCAGGTGGAGCTTACCGTAAACGGCAAGAAACTTGGACGGAAGGATATGCCACGCAACGGACATCTTAAATGGAAGGCGGTCTATCAGCCGGGAAAGGTGGTGGCCACAGGATACAGGAATGGAAAAAAGATCCTTAGCCAGACCATAGAGACCACTAAACCGGCATCAAAGATCAATGTCAAGTCCGACCGTTCCGTCATAAAAGCCGACGGTTACGACGCTGCTGTGATCACCGTGGAGGTTCTTGACCCGAAGAACCGCATAGTGCCCGATGCATGTCCCGAGCTGACATTGCATGTGGAAGGCGAAGCCGAGATAATCGGTGCAGGCAACGGTGACCCGTCATATCTGGGAAAAGACAATCCGGGACAGACAGGATGCAAGGAGTTCAGCATACCGGCATTCAACGGACTGGCACAGTTTATCATCCGGAGCGGCCTCAATCCGGGTGAAGTGAAACTGACATGCAGCTCCGAATCCCTACAGTCCGGCATATTGTCGGTTATCGGAGAATAACGATTGGCAAGGTCGCTCCATATAAAAAATACATTTGAACCTGTTTCTTAGAGTTGATTATGAAAAAGCATCTGTTTTTCCTGATAGCGGCGACAATACTGGTATCAGCATGCAGTCAAAACAAATACGCCCACGTCAGCAATGGCGAATTTAAGGTGAAAGGAAAGGCCTACAGGTTCGTAGGGGTCAATTTCTGGTACGGGGCCATACTGGGTTCACAAGGTGAAGGCGGTGACAGGAAGCGTCTGGAAAGCGAACTGGACGCAATGAAGGAGCTGGGTATAACAAACCTGCGTATCCTGGTCGGTGCTGACGGTCCGCTGGAGGTTCCGGCTGCCGGTACCGGTTTGTCTGATGCCGACGGCTCTCCTTTCGGTCAGTCAGTACGGTCCGCCGTGGTACAGCCCACCCTGCAGACCGCCCCGGGCGTTTATAACCAGGACCTGCTGGACGGACTTGACTGGCTTATGGCGGAATTGGGAAAGAGAGAGATGATGGCTGTCCTGTATCTGAACAACACCTGGAGCTGGAGCGGAGGTTACGGACAGTATCTCAGCTGGGCACATCCGGAGAGTCATGCCGGAACAGGGCGTTATTACACCGATACCGCGGCTGACTCATTGTTCAGGAACCACGTCAGGTTCATTCTGGGACGCACAAACAGATATAACGGCCTGAAATACACTGAAGACCCCGCAATATTCAGCTGGCAGCTCGGAAACGAGCCACGACCGCTGGGACGCGATAACAGACAGGCATTCATTGACTGGATAGAGAGGACCGCCAAACTGATAAGGAGCATGGACTCCAACCACATGATTTCAACCGGAAACGAAGGAGAGATGGGTTGTGACAATAACATGGAGATAGTCAGAGCCATCAACGCTATTCCGGAAATCAGTTACATGACCATCCATATCTGGCCGTTCAACTGGGGGTGGATAAGAGCCGGAAGTGTAAGCGGGAACCTTGAGAATGCAAAGGAGCAAACGACAAAATACATAGAGATGCACCTGCCGGTAGCCGATGAATACGGCAAGCCCATGGTTATTGAGGAGTTCGGATACCCGCGGGACGGGTTCAAGTTCAAGTTAGGGACCTCCAATGAGAGCCGTGACGCTTATTTCAGCCATGTCTTCAGTCTGCTGGAAAAGTCCAGACAGGAGCATTCCAAGCTTGCAGGTTGCAATATCTGGGCTTGGGGAGGCTACGCGGTTCCTCCTGCCGATCACGATTACTGGGTCAAAGGCGATGACTATACCGGTGACCCGGCTATGGAACAGCAAGGTCTTAACTCGGTCTTCATGGCCGACAAAAGCACCATAGGACTGATAAAGGAAGTGAATTCAAAATTAAAATAACACATCAGGAATCCTAAGAATCTGTTTTGACTTGTTCCGTGATATTTATTATGGAAATGATTCAAAACAGATTTCAAAAATCCTGTCAATCATTATTTCCGATGAAACCAATGGAAAATAGGAAGCTGACGATTGCCGCTGTCCTGGCAGTCACACTCCTTGCAGGCTGCAAGGAGAATATCCCGGAGAACCGGGGTATAGGTATTTACCCAGGCAACCCGGAACAGGATTTCAGTCCTGTCATATCCGCATTTGAAGGAAGGTCTGAAAACCTGGCTTTCAGAAGAGCAGCCTATGCCTCATCTTCGTTTGACTATAACCTGACCGCACATCTGGTGACAGACGGTATAAAGTGCGATGTCATGCCGGCAACCATGGAACTGTCAACGCCGCAGGGAGCAGTCGCAGCTGTTGACAGGGAGTTCATGTTTGATTTCAAGCCTAACTCCGGCAGTACCTTCAACGGACGTGAGACATTTGTCAGGGTTGACTGGAACGGGTACAGGCCAAAGTTTGACAAGGTCCAGGTAAAAGGACGTGTCAACCGGCGCAATGGCCGATGGCAACTGTTACTGCAAAGCAGCACAGACGGTGAGGTGTGGCACACAGCAGGTCGAGCCGACGGCAGCGGCCAGATTATCGACGCAAGTTTTGAAAGTCCTGCCAATGATATGTCAAGCCATATCAGGATTGTCATGAAGGCAGACGCGGAAACCAGCTGGAACATCAGCGACTGGGACTTCCTGAACGGCACCGAACCTGTCCCGGTCATACCATCGTACGAATTCCACAGCGCATGGATGAGTTCTACAGGGGGTCATGAATGGATCTATGTGGATCTCGGGGCGGAAAGCGATGTCGATGCGATAACGCTTGACTGGATCAATCCTGCCCGCACAGGCTCAATCATGTATTCCGACGATGCGGTTTCATGGAAGAAAGCAGCCAATCTGAGCGAATCCTCACAATACAGTTTTGACCGTCCTGTAAGTACCAGATATATAAAGCTTGAACTTGATGAAAGTATTGACGGAAAACCGTATGTGCTGTCCGAGATGAAGGTTTCGGGAACAGGTGGAGTTGCCGTGCACCCCCACCCCGCCCCCCCGGTAAAGGATGGCAGGCTGACCCTGAGCGGAGGCAACTGGAAGCTCCAGAGAGAAAATGAAACTGCCGGCAGTCCGCAAGCAATATCCGTCAACGGATATGATGACTCCGGCTGGCTGACAGCGACAGTCCCGGGCACCGTACTGTCATCGTTCGTTAATGCCGGTGCTGTTCCTGAACCAAACTACTCGGATAACCAGCTGCAGATTTCAGAATCATTCTTCTACAGCGACTTCTGGTACCGGAACCAGTTCTTTGTACCGGAGAATATGGTAAATGACAGGCTGTTCCTTGATTTTGACGGTATTAACTGGAAAGCTCATGTATGGGTCAACGGCAAGGAGACCGGAAAGATAGAGGGTGCCTTCACAAGGGCGCGTTTCGATGTGACTGACCTTGTTATCCCCGGACAGGAGAACACTGTCGCTGTTCTGATAATGAAGAATGAACATCTTGGCTCCATCAAGGAACAGACTGCAATAACAGCACAGGGTAACGGCGGAATACTTGGAGCCGACAACCCCACTTTCCATGCCTCAATAGGATGGGACTGGATTCCCACGATTAGAGGCCGCAACATAGGTATCTGGAATGACGTGAGTCTGACCGCCACAGGAGCAGTGACGCTGTCTGACCCCCAGGTGTTGACCCGTCTGGAACTGCCAGACACTACACACGCGCAGATTGACCTGGGTGTCGATCTGCAGAACTGGCTCGACCGACCGGTGGAAGGGTTATTGAAAGGCAGCTATGGCAACATCAGGTTCAATCAGACCGTCTCTTTGGCCGCAGGTGAAAGGAAACATGTCCGGATTGCACCGATAGATATGAAGAATCCGCATTTATGGTGGCCGAAGGGATATGGAGAGCCCTATCTGTACAATGTGGAGATGACATTCAGCATAGACGGAAAAGAGTCCGACAGGACATCCTTCAAAAGCGGAATAAGGCAGATGTCCTATAACACGGATGGAGGTGTACTGAAACTGTATGTCAACGGACGCCGTTTTGTAGGACGGGGCGGCAACTGGGGATTCAGCGAGTCGAACCTAAACTACCGGGAACGCGAGTACGATGCCGCTGTACGATACCATGCCGACATGAACTTCACCATGATACGCAACTGGGTGGGTCAGACCGGAGACGACGAATTCTTCGAGGCATGCGACCGTTGGGGAGTCATGGTATGGCAGGACTTCTGGCTGGCAAACCCTGTTGACGGCCCAGACCCTTACAACAACGATATGTTCATGGACAATGCACGTGATTTCGTACTCCGTATCCGTAATCACCCATCCATAGCCCTATATGTGGGACGCAACGAGGGCAACCCGCCTGCTGAAATCGACAATGGACTACGCAACCTCACCCGGGAGATAGGAAACGGCATACATTACATATCGAATTCCGCATCGGGAGTAGTCAGCGGCGGCGGGCCATACAACGCCCTTCAACCCAGAGCCTATTTCTCGCTTTACGGACAGGACAGGTTCCATTCCGAGAGGGGAATGCCCGATGTAATGAATTATGAAAGCCTGACCCGTGCCATACCGGAGAATAAGCTATGGCCGCAGAACAGTCTGTGGGGTCTGCATGACTTCACCATGGAGAGTGCCCAGAGAGGCTCCACTTTCAACAGTCTTGTCGAGCAGGCGGCAGGAAAGGTTACCGATGTCAGGGATTTCACCAGATGGGCACAACTCATCAACTACAACGGATACCGTGCCATATTCGAGTCGCGCAGTAACGGCCGTCACGGAATGTTGCTATGGATGAGCCATCCGGCCTGGCCGTCAATGGTCTGGCAGACGTATGACTGGTATTTTGAACCGAACGGAGGTTATTTCGGCAGCAAGAAAGGATGCGAACCTCTCCACATCCAATGGAACCAGGGCAAAGACTACATAGAGGTGGTTAATATAAGTTCCGGACATCACAGGGAACTGAAAGCCGAAGCCAGACTTCTCAACACCGACGGCACTGTCATCTGGGAGAAGGCCAAAGTCATAGAGAGTGATGAGGATAGCTCCGTAAAATGCTTTGACATGGAATACCCGGACAATCTGACCGACACCCATTTCATCAGCCTTACCCTGACCGAGAACGGGAAAACGGTTTCCGAAAACTTCTATGTACGGGGCCGCAAGGAGGGGGATTACAAAGGTATCTTGTCCATGCCCAAGGCCGAAATATCAAAAAGGATGAGCGTTTCGGCCTCCGGCAGCGAGCGTATTGTGAAACTGAAGCTCAAGAACACGTCGTCAGTACCGGCTGTGCTGGTTCGTGTAAACCTTACCGGGGCTGACGGCGGGCAGATTCTGCCGGTCATCTACAGCGACAACTATTTCTCCATGCTTCCTTTCCAGGAAAAGACTGTCACTATCAGGTACAATGTGGCTGATGCACGCCGCCAGAATCCGCAGGTTACCGTTTCAGCTCTGAACTGAACTGACATCTGACCATTTTTTGAGGGTGACTGATTACTGAAACAGTCACCCTTTATTTGTTACCTGAGATTCTTATAGGCCATTTATCCCCTGAATGACTGCTGGTATTCACTCGGGCTTTTACCATACATCTCGGAGAATGTCCTGGCAAAATAAGAGGTGTTGGAAAAACCGACCATATACATTGCCTCGGATACTGTAAACTTACAGGACTGAAGAAGCATGGCGGCCTTCTTCATTCTAATGGAACGGATATACTCGACAGTCGTCATACCGGTCAAAGACTTGATTTTACGGTAAAGCTGTTTTTCGCTGAAACCGCCAAGCTCGCACAGTTTTGTCACTGACAGTTCCGGATCATCTATATGGTTCTCTATCAGACTGGTAACCTTCAGAAGGTATTTTTCATCAACTGACTGCCCTATCTCCGCTTTCGGCTCGGCAATCATATCGATCCGAACCTTCTTCTCCAATGTCTTCCTTCGGCCGGCAAGCTGTTTTACACGGGAATACAGGGTTTGCATATCAAACGGCTTGGGAATGAACATATCTATGTTCAAGTCGATGCTCTTGAGTTCAGTCTCATGGTCTCCACGGGCTGTGAGAAGGATGATCGGAACAGTAGAGAGAGAATTGTTCTTCCTGATCTGACGGCACATTTCCAGTCCGTCCATGACAGGCATCACCACATCAGATATGATAAGGTCCGGGGAAACGCTCCTGCACAGCTTCAGGCCGGAGTTTCCGTCAAATGCGCATACACACTGGAACTCAGGTGACAAAGCGTCTGTAAGGAAATCGCATATTGAACGGTTATCATCGACTATCACGACTAAAGGCTTGTTCTCTTTAGTCAGAACGACTTCAGGCTCTCCGGCATTATCCGGCAGATCAGGTCTGACAGGGAACGAGAGCCTGAATGTAGTACCATTGTCATCCGATGAAACAGTAATCTCACCCTTCAGTTGCTCCACATATTTTCTTACTATTGTCAAGCCTACCCCTGAACCGTCCTTCCTCTGCTTCTTTGATCGTGAGGATTGGAAATACCTCTGGTATATGAAAGGCAGTTCCTCATCAGGAATGCCTATTCCGGTATCGGAAACGCTTATTTGAAGAGTTCCCTTCTCTGCATTCTCCTCAAGCGCGAGAATCACGGTCCCGTCGGCTGGAGTATATTTACAGGCATTTGACAGGAGGTTGTTGAGAATGGTTTCCATCTTGATGACGTCGGTTACCGCTTCAATGGACGGGCTTGAGGAATTGAAGATGAAAGTGTGGTCCGGCCATGATTCCTTGAACGAATTGAAAATGCTTTTGGCAAATTCTACGAATTCGACATTAAGCTGTATAACCTCCTCACCTGGCTCACTGCGGTCATTATAATAATCCAATGACAACCTTATCAGCGAATTTAGCTTCATTGCATTGTTTTGCATGAGCTGGAGCGTCTTCCTGCGGCCCTGGTCTTCGGTTTCCTGAAGCAATTTACCGATAGGCGCCATTATCAGACTGAGAGGAGTCTTGAATTCATGAGCCACCTCCGTAAAGAAATTCATCTTGGTGGTGGCCTGCGCCAGCAGTCTCTGTTTCTGTTCCCTCTCCATTTCAAGTTTATTGCGCAATATGGTGTTTTTTGCTATCAGGAACGTGATTGACAGGAAAACAAGAGAGTATAATGCCAATGCCCACCATGAGAGATACCATGGCCTGAGTATCTTTACCGTAAAAACAGGGGTGTTTGTCTGCTCGGAACCCGAAGAGGAGATGAAGATACGGTGCCGGCCGGGAGGCAGGTCCGGCAGCATGATGGAATTCCCCCGGGTCTCTATCCATTGGTTCTCGCGTCCGTCAAGATTGAACATGAATCTTCTCATGTTGCCAATGGAATAGTCGAAATCCGAAAAAGACAATCTTATGCAGTTCTCCCTGTGGGACAAAGTTACCTGACCGGTCTTTATTACAGAGTATGGAAGGACTGTTTCCTCGTTTACCACGACACCTGTGACATGGATTGCCGCAGACTTGTTCCGCAAGATGGCCCTGATGTCATCAGGAAAGACCTCGTCAATCCTGTCAGTAGCTCCGAGCAACACCCTTCCGCCAGACTTGTCATAATACATTCCGGCATAGTCACAATCCATTGACAACCTGCCGATACTGCCTTCATCCGGATTGACGATCGTGATTTCGTTCGGCAGACATATCCATATTTCATTGTCCACCTCGACCATTGTTTTTATTTCGAATGACGATGTCTTTCCGAAATCATACCGTTCACTTGTCCACTCTCCATCCTCCATGCAGACCCTGCACACCTCGGCACCTTGCGTTATCCATATATTCCCCTTGCTGTCAGCCATCATGAGGTCGCCTTTCATATTGTCACCGCCTGCAGGATCGGCAAAAGGGACGAAGACATCACTCTCCCTGTCAAAAAGAAAGATGCTCCGGTCTGTGGTCCTGACCCAGATATGCCCGTCAGCCGTTCTTTCAACCTGTACGGCCCTGCTGCTGGAAAGGCCGTCAGCATTAGTATATTGCCGGACTGTCCTCATCTCCTCCACCTTATATACACCCGAGAGGGCGGCCACCCACATCTCGGATGTATCTGCCACCATTCCATAACCGTCATAAAAAGTAGTAAAGTAGTTAAAACGCTTGTTTTCAAATACTTTTGTTTCAATATTGAAAAAGGACAGACCTGTCGGCAACAGGACATATACATTATCCGAAACGGGGTCATGCGATATTGACCTGACTTTGTTGTGGGACAGGCTGTATCCGCTGTCACCAAGACGGTACCAGTCACATGAATCCTCCGCATCCAATATTACAAGTCCATGTGTACCGCCTGCAAATATGCGCCCCATATTGTCACCGGATATATTGCTGTAACAGTTCAATGCACCCTCTGGCAGACCGTCCACCGGACGTATGATCTCCTTTCTGCTCATAAGCAATCCCGTGTCACTGCCATACCAGCAGTTGCCTGCGGAATCATTCATGATTGACCAGACCACATTACCTGAAATCATGTTGTTGCTTCCATCCCGCCTGTCATACAGGAACAATCCGGCATCGGTGCCGAGAACCAGTCTGTCGCCTGTCTCCTTCATAGTCTTCACCCACTCGTAGCTGGCCAGTAAACTTGACGTATTAGATTGAAGGTCAACATCATAAAGACCGTCTGAAGTACCAATGAGCAGATGTCCCCCGGATTGGGGTACAATAGCATCTATCCCACCGATATCGGACGGTAATCCTGAAACCTGAAGCTGCTCGTATATTCCCGATGCCAACCCATACCTTGCCAGATGTGCGGTAGTACCTATATATATATAATTGCCGGAAAAGGCCATTGAGCGGATCCATTCGCTGTCAGTTGAAGAATTGCCGGCCACAGCAGAGAATACACCGCCGTCAAAGCTGTAACGGTAAAGTCCTGACTGTGCTCCTATCCATATACCTTCATCATCCTTCAGGAGAGAATAGACTTCAACATCTTTCAGATAGAGTATCGGTGTGAAAGTCTCATTCAGACGATCGTAAAATGCAATTCCGTCAACACAGCCCAAAAGAATGCTGTCTCCAAAGCATTCAAGGCAGTTTATGAACAGCCGGCCATTGGCTTTATCCTGGGAGTCAAGACACTTGATACATTCATAACCGTCGTACTTGTAGAGATTCATATCAGTTCCGAACCATATCATCCCCCGGTCATCCCGGCAGATGGAACGGACAGAGAGAAGACTGCTTCCCTCAACGACCCTGATAGGTGGGAATGAAGAGCCAATCCCATAGCTGATAGCAGGTATTGCTATCAGCGACATCAATAATATGCGCAGGTATTTCATTTGAAAAACTTATTTCAAAGACAATAATACTGAATAATTCTGTAAAAAAAAGGGATTGTCCGATTTGTGTCTGAATTTGTCTTTTGTATAAACTTATAACCTCATGTTTATGTCAATCTTTGCATCGGAATAAATGCAAGCCGTCAGGAAACACATCGGAAATGCCATTCTCAACGAATCGCCAGAAGTTGCAGACAGAAGATTCCGATGAGGGACTCAGACGAAGGAGAAGGAGAAGGAGATATAATATGAGAAGTTGGACAAAAGTCACGGGTTTTATGACAATGCTGTTCCTCACAGCATTGACACTGTTCTCTTGTGGCGGCTATCCGGAGCCGGTAAATCCGAATGCGACTCCGGAAGCCAGAGAGCTGCTTGAGATGCTGTACCGTTCAGTTGACGAAGGCAGAATCATCTCCGGTCTTCATCATAACCAGTTGAACATGCCTGCATACCGATATGACCTTGACAATATAGAGAAAGCCTGCGGGAAAGAGCCGCTGATCTGGGGAGGCGATGTCGCCTGGGATGCAGCACGGGTCATAGAGCTTGCACAGGAGCAGTATGCCGAAGGGCATATAATAACTCTTATGTGGCATGCCGCACGCCCCATGGACCACGGCATAGTTAATTTCAGGCAACAGACCCAGGGTGATTTCTCTGAAGAGCAATGGAAAGAACTGATGACTGTCGGATCGGACATGTACAACAGCTGGCTCGCACAGGTTGATTCAATATCACAATATCTGAAAGTTCTGCGGGACCGTAACATTCCCGTACTGTGGCGTCCCTATCACGAAATGAACGGAG
Source organism: Bacteroidaceae bacterium (assembly GCA_017651315.1). Classification (GTDB taxonomy): domain Bacteria; phylum Bacteroidota; class Bacteroidia; order Bacteroidales; family Bacteroidaceae; genus Colenecus. The sequence continues at coordinate 35,865 of JAGCDE010000022.1, read as the reverse complement.
AATGGTTCTGGTGGGGATGGCGCGAAGGAGAAAACGGATTCAGGGAGCTCTGGAAACGGCTGTATGACCGTATGGTGAACTATCACCACCTGGACAACCTGATTTGGGTATGGAATGCAAACGCACCACGTAACATTCCGGGTGACACTGCTAAGGACTATGCCCTCTTCTATCCCGGCAATGAATATGTCGATGTGCTTGCCACCGATGTCTATAACCGTGACTGGAAGCAGAGTCACCATGACCAGCTGATAGAACTCGGAAGAGGCAAGCTCATCGCTCTCGGTGAGATCGGTAACCTGCCTAAGCCGTCAGACCTTGAAACCCAGAACAGGTTCGCATGGTTCATGATATGGACAGGTTTTACGAGCGGACGTTACAATACACCTGATGACATCAAGGCTATATTCGAACGCCCCGGTACGGTCAGTATGCCATAGACCCAATATTCCGACAAGCTATGAAATGTAAGTAATATTTTATATTAACCTAAAATCATAATTATGAGAAAAACTTTACTTTACTTATGTGCAGGAGCATTGCTTTCAACATTCAGTCTGAAAGCCCTTGCACAGACTGAAGAGGAAACACTGTTCTTTTTCGGTTTCGAAGACGGACTTGCTTCTTTGAAGGATTCAAGCAGTCCGATTGACTCTGTCACGGAAATCCGCTACTATAACGGAGATCCCGGTGACGGAACAAACAAACTGCCTTCAAGTTTTGACATAGCCTATGTCAAGGATACGCTGCTTCTGCTATACAACGGCATTACACCGTATGAACCACGTGATGACTATTATGAGATCATTGAGGATCAACTTGGTTCACATCAGGCTGAACTGCAGGCAATAGGAGCACAGGGCGGAAACTATTATCTCAAGTACACATCCGGAGGTGAGGGTAGCTCTCTGTGTGACGACTACCGTGCCAACCTGTTCATCCGCGGAGTCAAACTGGAAGAAGAGACTTCATACCGCCTTGTCTTCTACACCAAGGCAAGCGATCCTGAGGCAAACCTTCAGGCTGGTATATACCGCGGATACTTCAGTTGTGAAAAGCCTATCTCACTTAACGGTTCCAGCGGCAACCAGTTCCTTATCAATAAGACAGAATTCTCTACCGACCATTGGGAAAGGAACACTCTGATGATTTTCTACCAGAATGACTCTGTGGCAAACACCAACATGTACAACAATGGATACTGGTGGTCCAACACATGGAAAGCCACAGATCCCGAAACCGGCAATGAATATGACAAGATCCAGCAGTTTGACAAATATTATCTGCGTCTGTCATTCAGGTATCCGGGCAGGGACTATTTTGTGGATGACATTTCCCTGTATAAATCTACAATTGGCGGCGCCGAGTACAACAGCGACATACTGCGTGTAAACTTCGGATACGAGACTAACCTCGCCGAACTGGCCAATAAGGACCTGACCGGAGCCATTGAACTGCCCGGTGAATACTTTACCCTTACCGCTGAATACGCAGGCGAGCCCTATGTACTCGATGTACTGGCTGCCGAGTATCACAACGACGGTTATCTGTACATTTGGCTTGACGACGACTCTTTTGACGGTCTTGAGAATGTACGCATAAGCTTCAGGAATCCTGAAGACCCGGCCCTTCAGCTCAGATACACAGGTGTGCTCTATCCTAATTCCCTTGACACGGAATGGGTCAACGGCGGAAAGATTATCCCTGATTTCGAAAACGAATTCGCCGTATTCAATCCTGAAGTCACAGCAGTCTCGAAGATATTCCTGGCTCCTGTCGTAACAAATTCCATTCCCGAAAACGGTTCATTCAATCTTGACCAGGAGACTAATTCCATCAAGATCAGATACTCGAAAGAGGTTTACGTCAACACCTCCGAGGGAACCGCCGATGAATTCAATCCGATTCTGTTCCTGAACACCAGTAGCGGAAGGGAGATATGGACTCCTACAGACTATGATGACGAGAATTACATTGTAACCTTCAGCAGGCCTCGGAATGCGACCACTAAACTTAGCGGAGACTATGATTTTGAAGTGGTCAATGCACGCTCGGGTAAAGGTGAGATGTATCAAGTCGGACAGCCGCAGGTCATATCCCTTTCATTCGGAGATATCACACAGCTTGGAGCGCCCAACTTCATTTACGATTCAGAGAAGCTCTGGGCATCAGATGCAAGCGGAAGCATACCTAAAGGATGGACTTCATGTGACAGCGGTCATGGTGAGGACGGAGAGATCGGCACAGGTGAAAAAACAATTTCCAGCGGAAGTGAGCTGATCTATTTCGGTGCAGGAGGCGCATTCACACGCGGATTCTATATCTGCCCACGCGGAGGAGGTGTCGATGCCGTATTCACCTATGGAGCTAATGACGATTATGGTATCACCCTGGATGAAGGAAGCTACTGGCTCTCATTCAAAGCCATTGGCTGGAGCAACAGACCATCTGTATCAGTATATGTTTATCCTATGGGTGAAGACCGTCCGGAGACACCGCTGGGCAAATTCACACCGGAAAATGTCGTTGACTGGCAGGTTGGAAGCACCGGAAGCTATGTCGTTACCGAGGAAACAGAATACCGCTATAGCTTCAATGTGGAGAATGCCGGCAAGTATATAATTGAATTCTTTATCCCGAGTAGTGACAACTGGGGCTGGGGCGCCACCGTCATGGGTTCACTCGTACTGAGCAACCAGTATTCATCAGCATTCAAATACATCAAGATGCTTACGGATGCACAGAGTTCTGCAGAGGATGTCCTGACCAAGGCAAAATCAGATGATATCTATAGCGGAGAGTATCTGAACGAGTACAGCAACACGATCGCATCATACGAAGGATTCACAAGCACATCACCTTCTGATTACGAGAATGCCACCCAGGCCATAAAGAATGCGATGTCTGAAATGAACGGACGTATCGGCAATGTTGACAAGTTCTATTCAGAATATAAGGCCGCACAGGAGAAAGAGGCCGTATATACCGATTCAGTAGGCTATAACCAGCTTGTGGCTTACACAGACCTTGTGGCTGAGATCGTCAAGTATGAGGGAATTGATGTCACTGCCCTGGATAACGATACCCTCAATGCCATCACAGCAGAGATTTCGGCTGCCACGAAGGCCATGACAGACCGTTGCTCGACAATGGACAAGTTCAATTCGCTGAAGGCCGATCTTGAGAACCTGCTTAAGGAATATTCATCTTATGACTTCGTGGAGGAGTTCAGGAACACACAGACAGCATATAATAAAGACAAGGACCTTGACCTTATTACAGCAACTGATGATGACCTGAACAATGCCATCAACGCATTCAATGATGCAAAAACTGCGCTTAACAACAAGATGGCTGCTGCCGCCATACTTACCAGACAGGACAAGGCTCTGATGAGTCTCGCCGCAGACCTGGAAGTCGAGACGGATCAGGCTGTCGAGGATGCGATGAAGGTTATTCTTGAAGACCGTCAGGACATAGCCAACATCTATCAGCTTGCCATCAAGGCCAAACTGTCTGAGAATATGGCTTCCCAGCCTCTCGAGGAGGAGATAGACATGACAGGATTCATCCAGAACCCGTCATTCTACACCACCTATTCACCGAATGCGTCACAGCTCTACAACAACGAAGATCCCCTACCCGGCTGGACAGTTCTCGGCGGTTCCGGAAACGTGTTCCTGAGACGCCCAGGTAGCGGCACAAACAGGAACCTCACTTATGAGGGAAGTGCAAGTGATGCCGGTATAGCTGTTGACTGGAACTGTGCCATCAAGCTCACCCAGACCATCAAGAATCTCCCGGCCGGTAAGTACACATTATCAGAAGTCTGCTCAGACAGAGGTTGGGGAAGCGTCTCCAATATCTTCGGTGGAGTATATGTAATCCAGATGAATGACAACGGCGACACTCTCTCGGTCGATACGCTGCACGGCAATGCACCCGATGCCATACAGTTCACCGCCTTGGGAGGCGACATCCAGATTCTGCACGATTATACGACTACAAACACATGGGCGTTCATCGATGATATGCAACTGACTCTCAACGAAGCATTGGAAGGTTATGACTATAATGCTGCTGCAAATTCCGCCAAAGAAGCCCTTGAAGAGGCTACGTTGAACGTTAATGACGTGAATATTGAAGCAGATGACATAAGATACTATAACCTGAACGGTGTAATTACAGATCATCCGGAAGGTGTCAATATCAGGATAACAACAGGAAAAAACGGTTCTCGGAAAACAGAAAGGATTTTCATAAGATAGATTAGGTTTAAAATAAGGTAAGAATTGCGTTTTTTCTCTGTGTAATCGACTGGGAAAGTTTTTTCCCGGTCGATTACTTCTAATCCAGGCCATCGGTCTGAGAATCTGTTTCAAAAAGACATGAGCACTGCAACTCGCAGAAGCCGACTGGTAATCATCAAACTACATAAAACATCTCATTATTCATGAAAAGATTATTCATTCTCTTTTTTGCTATGTATTCCCTCTCCGTCTTTGCATGGGAGGGAAAAGTGACAATTACCACTCCCAACACCCAACTTCTCATTCACGCCACAGAAGGTGGTGATTTGCGGATGGATTACTATGGTCCACGCGTCTGCACGGACCAGGAACTGCGTGATGCAGGGTGTGCCCTGAACAGCTCCGCACTGCCGGCTTTCGGCACAGTGGACATGGTGCAGTTACCTGCCATTCAGATACAGCATGCCGACGGCGACCTGAATCTGGAATTGAGGGTCAAGGATATGGAAATCAAGGATGAAAACGACTCCAGGACCTATGTGTTCACTATGGAGGACAAGCTGCAGCCGGTTTCCGTGAAAGTATTCTACAAAGCCTACAGGAATGTGGATATCATCGAGACGTGGACAGAAATTTATAATGGTGAAAAGCGTTCTGTGACACTGAAACGTTATGACAGCGGTCATCTGGTCATAAGACAAGGCGACGTATGGATTTCGCACCTTCATGGTGACTGGGCAGCCGAAGCTGAACCTACTATGGAAAAACTCTCTTCGGGTGTAAAGACTATCAGCAATACAGACGGTGCACGCAACTCCCATCTGGACGCGCCGGAGGTGATGCTGTCATTGGATGGCATACCGCAGGAAAACAGCGGAGATGTTATAGGCGCAGCCCTATGCTGGAGCGGCAACTTTGAACTGCGTGTAAACACTCTGCTGAAAAAAGAGCATCATTTCTACGCCGGAATAAACCCGCAGGCAAGCGAATATGTCCTGGACCCTAAACAGACATTCGCCACACCCCGTCTGGCACTGACCTACAGCACAGAGGGAATGGGTGGAGTCTCGCGCACTTTCCACCGCTGGGCACGCACATGCGGTATGCTGCATCGGGGAATGAATACTGGCGATATCCTGCTGAATTCCTGGGAAGGACTCTATTTCGACATCAATGAGGAGCGGATGATACAGATGATGGACGATATTGCCAGTTTCGGCGGAGAGCTGTTCGTAATGGATGACGGCTGGTTTGGAAACAAGTATCCCCGCCGGAACGACAGCAGTTCGCTCGGTGACTGGGTAGTAGATGCAAGAAAGTTACCGGGAGGAATTAAGGCGCTTACCGATGCTGCACGCCAGCGTGGCATCAAGTTCGGCATCTGGATAGAGCCCGAAGCCGTCAACACGAAGAGCGAGCTTTTTGAAAAACATCCGGAATGGGCCCTGCAAGCCAAAGGGCGCCAACTCAAGCTGGGACGCGGAGGGACACAACTGGTGTTGGATATGACTAATCCGAAAGTCCAGGATTTTGTCTTCAATGTCGTGGATGAGCTGCTGACCCTGTACCCGGAAATCGCCTACATAAAATGGGACGCAAATGCCAGCATCCAGAACTACGGCAGTACATATATGCCGGCCGACAAACAGTCTAATATATATGTGGATTATCACCTCGGGCTTCTGAAGGTGCTGGAACGCGTACGTGCCAAATATCCGGATATAGTGATTCAAGACTGCGCCAGCGGAGGCGGTCGTGCCAACTACGGGCTGCTGCCGTATTTTGACGAATTCTGGGCTTCGGACAACACCGATGCCCTGCAACGTGTTTATATACAGTGGGGAACATCATATTTCTTCCCTGCCAATGCCATGGCCTGCCACATCAATCATTGCCCTTACGGCAATACCGGCGGGCGCATAATACCCATAAAGTTCCGTTGTGACGTAGCCATGAGCGGCAGGCTCGGCATCGAACTGCAACCTAAAGACATGACCGAAGAGGAACGGCAGCAGTGCACCAGATGCATAGCTGATTACAAACAGTTGAGAAATATCGTACAGAACGGTGAACTGTACAGGCTTATTTCCCCTTACGAGAGGAAAGGCGTATCGGCTCTCATGTATAACCATTCCGGAAAGGCGGCCCTGTTTGTCTATAAAGTTGAAAATTTCTATAACCAGTCCATCCCCCGCATAAGACTGGCTGGTCTCAATCCCGATGCGACCTATACACTGACAGAAAAGAACGTGCGTGTGGGACAGAGGCCATGCTCTCTTAACGGAAAAAGGTTCAGTGGCCGCTTCCTCATGGAAGTGGGCATTGAAGTCCCTCTACGGGAGGATTATGCATCAAGGGTTTTTGAACTGGATAGCTGAAAACACGGGTATATCCCGTCACGTCCGCATTATTAATCCTGGTCTCTTGGAATCTGTTTAAAAATGTTCCATGAAGTTGATTATTGGCTGTTTTTAAGCTCGGTTTGAATAATGAAGGTCCATTTTGAAAGAGGAGCTATGAAGTCAGAGTGAAAAAAAAAGGCAGTAAGAAAAACATGGAAACAAATCAAAACAGATTCTTAGATTCCTAATGTATTTTTGTAAACGGAAAATGAAAACAGCGAGAATCGTGAATACAATACTTCTGACTCTGCTGACAGTAAGCGGGATCTCTGCACAAGAGACCCGCCAACTGTCCGCAGAGGCGGAGGCTTTATTGCAGTGTCTGAAAAGCATCGAGGGAAAAAAGACACTTTCGGGCACCATGGCCAACGTCAACTGGAACACCAACGAGGCAAAATGGGTGCACCAGCACACAGGCAAGTGGCCTGCCCTGAACTGTTTCGACTACATCCACCATCCTTTTTCCTCCAAGGGCGGCTGGATAGACTATACAAACATAAAGGAGATTTATAACTGGTATCACCAAGGAGGAGTAGTTGCAATTATGTGGCACTGGAATGTGCCCGCAAACAAGAGCGGACAGTATTCCTTCTATTGGGGAGAGGAAGATGACAAGACCTTATTCGATGTCCGCAAGATTTTCGAGCCGGAATCCGATGAATACAAACGTATGATAAAGGATATTGACATCGTAATCTCATATCTGAAACCGATAAAGGAGAGGAATATTCCAATACTATGGCGTCCGTTGCATGAAGCAGGCGGAATGTGGTTCTGGTGGGGACGTGACCCGGAGGCATGCAATGAACTCTGGCGTGTAATGTACAAGCGTTTCCAGGATGCGGGACTTGACAACCTTATCTGGGTATGGACACAGGCGGCAGCATGGAACATGCCATACAGTGAAGGCTATAAGTGGTATCCGGGCGATGAGTATGTGGATATAGTGAGCATTGACGTCTATAATAACAGCAGCGCTTCGAATATCAATACCAATTGTTACAGGTTTCTCAAGAAATACTCTCCAGATAAGTTAGTGGCGCTGACAGAGTGCGGAAACATTCCCGCCATAAGCAAGCAGTGGAAGGCAGGCAGCAAATGGCTGTTCTTCATGCCTTGGTACGACTACGGACGCACCAGCGACCCGAATAGTGAGTCTTTCAAAAGCACAGACCACAACTACTGCAACGCAGACTGGTGGAAAGAGGCTTTTTCAAATGACTACGTCCTCTCCCGCGCCGACTTCAAGCAGCTGATGACAGATGTCCGGACGGTCAGGGACGGACAGTCACCTGCAAACACCGGAATCTTCCATCTCAACGGACAGCCGTGGACAGGTGGACAACGAGGCATATATATCAGAAACGGAAAGAAATATGTAACTGAACAATAAAAAAATGGACTATAAAGAACGTATTATGAAGCTTCGTCAGCGGCACGAAGAACTGCTGACACGCAGGAATGAGCCACTGCAATGGGATAACGGCATTTACGTGAAGTACAGGTATCCCATACTTACCGCGGAGCATACGCCCCTGGAATGGCGTTATGATTTCTCAGAAAAGGACAATCCATACCTGATGCAGCGGATTATGATGAATGCTGTATTCAATGCAGGCGCCATTAAACTGGATGGCCGTTATCTGCTCGTATGCCGTGTGGAAGGTGCCGACCGCAAGAGTTTCTTCGCTGTGGCTGAATCGGCCAATGGAATAGATCTATTCCGTTTCTGGGATGAGCCTGTCACGATGCCGGAGGACACATTGCCTGCCACAAATATCTACGACATGCGCCTTACACAGCACGAAGACGGCTGGATTTACGGCATCTTCTGTGCAGAACGGCACGATGACAGTCAGCCCGACAACCTAAGCGCCGCTACCGCCACTGCCGCCATCGCGCGCACACGGGATTTGATAAAATGGGAACGCCTGCCGGACCTCAAGAGCCGGAGCCAGCAGCGCAATGTAGTACTGCATCCGGAGTTTGTGGACGGGAAATACGCTCTCTATACCCGCCCTCAGGACGGTTTCATCGAGACCGGCTCCGGTGGCGGCATAGGATGGGCTCTCGTGGATGACATCACACACGCGGAGATAAAAGAGGAGACCATAATCAACCCCCGCCACTACCATACAATCCAGGAAGTGAAGAACGGTGAGGGTCCTGCTCCTCTGAAGACATCACAAGGCTGGCTGCATCTGGCTCACGGCGTCCGCGGCACTGCCGACGGCCTGCGCTATGTCCTTTATCTATACATGACCGCCCTGGAAAACCCGGCACATGTAATTGCGCAGCCTGGCGGCTGGTTCCTTGTACCGGAAGGCCAGGAATATATAGGCGACGTGATGAACGTGGCTTTCAGCAACGGCTGGATTCTGGACGATGACGGCCGCGTGTACATCTACTATGCCTCTGCTGATACCCGCCTGCATGTAGCCGTCAGTACGCTCGACCGTCTCATCGACTATTGCATGAACACGCCCGGGGACGCATTTACTACAGGAGCCAGCGTGGAAACAGTCAAGCGTCTAATCGCTAAGAATAAAGAAAACAAATAATATTGATAAAAGCTATTGACATAAAAAATAATCCATTAAGTTTGTAATCACAAGAAAAGGACAACCGGCCGGACCTGCGGTTTAAGGTGCCGACACATTTCAAATAAGGTATGAGAATGAGAAGGTTATTTGCAAGAATCAGTGCCACAGTATGTGTGTCATTGCTGATAATAAACGTGACAGGCTGCTTTGAGGAGAACCACCCTGGTACATATTACACATTCACAGGTGAGACCATAGCTGACTACCTGAGCAACAGGGAATCCTATTTCAGCAGTTTCATTGAAGTGCTGAAAAAAGCCGGTCTTTGGGGCGAGATGCGAACTTACGGTGAGTACACGTGCCTTGCACCGACCAATGATGCTATTGAAATTTTTCTTAAAGAGAAAAACCTCTCCAGTGTATCGGAACTAACCGTCAAGGAGTGCGACACGATAGCCAGGACCCACATCATTGCCAACGAGTTCTATCTCACGGACCTGATCGAAGGTGCCCTCCCATACCCCAACATGCTTGACAGATATCTGATTTACACCTGCGATTCCACTGCAACGGCCGAAAGCAACAAAGTCATATACAGGATCAACAGGTCGGCAATCATCCTCGAAAGGGATGACACCCTCCAGAACGGTGCCATGCACGTGGTTGACCGCGTTATACAACCCAGCAACTCCTTCCTGCCCGATGTCATGAAGGAAGACCCCACCATAAGCCTTTTCTATCAGGCACTTATAGTTACCGGACTCAGCGACTCCCTTGTTAAGCATATTGACCCTAAGTATATTGAGCCCGGAGAGGACTCGTGTACGACTGGATACTTCCGGGAGGTCACCTCCAGCGGTGAAAGGGAGTTCAAGTTATGGCCGGCCAAACGCTATTTCAAATTCACGGCTTTTGTGGAAACCGATGAGGTATATAAGGCTCACGGAATCAATAACCTTGAGGATCTTGCAGCCTACGCCAAGAAGATATACGACGATTCCTACCCGTCCGATGCATATCAGTATGACGACGATTACACAAACCGCAAAAACCCTCTGAACAGGTTCGTTTCATACCATCTCCTCCCATACGGGCTCAACTATAATGACATGAATTTCACTGATCCCCAGATTGTGAGAAACTGCATCAAACCTGCGGATATTGATATGGAGGAGTTCTACGAGACACTGGCTCCACACACCATCATGCGCATCAGCACGCCACACTATCAGGGAAACACCAGTCCGTTCATAAACAGGAAGGGGCCGGCCAAGGCGGTCCAGGTCCGTGGTGCGATGGTCATGTCCCCTTCACAGGGGTTCATGGACCAGACTGCCCTTAACGGCCAGTATCACTATATTGACGACATTATATCCTATAGTAAAGAGACCCGCGAGAATACATTGAACACCCGTATCCGCATTTCAAGCGGCACCCTGTCACCCGACCTTGTCAATTCGGGTGCAAGGACGAGACCAGTAGGCAGTTCCAGAATAGCTACCTGTTTCAAGGCAGGCTTTCTTGCGAATTTTGAGTATAAGGAAGAGGTTCCGGTCGTGTTCCGTAACCTGGCCGGGACATACAACTGTTATTATGGGGGCGAACTGGTCATGGAGGGCATCTACGATGTAACCATGAAACTGCCTCCGGTTCCCACGGGCGCGACATACGAGATACGTCTCTCGTATTATGCTAATGAGGGTCGCGGAGTGTCCCAGATATACCTGAACGATGTTCCATGCGGCATTCCCCTTGACTTGAGGTTGACCGGGAACGATCCTAAGGTAGGCTGGATAAGCGATACCGAGCTTGGTGATGAAGAAACAATTAAAGCCTACGACCATGCAATGCACAATCGTGGGCTTATGAAGGGTATAGACAGTTATCAAGGTTATGATGTCCAGCGCGACAGGGTCAACATGCTGCGCTCCATACTTGCCACTGAATACCTGGAGCCTGAGCGGGATTATTATCTGCGCATCAGGCAGGTTTTAGACAATGACAGGACCACTTTCCAGACTGATAACATTGAAATTGTCCCCAAGAGCGTGTATCAAGGTATAATACCGGAGGACCGGCATTAATGTATGATCAGTCTCTCAGGACAACCTCGATGAAGAAGTAATAGTTCTCACCGAACATTATCTCGTTCTGATAGCTCTGGTCGTTCTTCTTCTCACGGGAATCGTTCAGAAGCGGCATCTTGGTGTTGAAATCCCTCAGGCGCATCCTGTTATTGCCGATCTTGACACTTTTGATCTTGGAGACTGTCATCTCCTGTGGATTGCTGTATATGCCCTTGTACAACCACTCTTTGGAATCGTGCATATAATAGTAAATCGGGAAGCCGTCATACTCCGAACCACTGGTGTTGATGGGAGCATTGGCCTTGATAAGATAACCGAGCAGATCTACATCGTACCTGTCTCTGTCGGCAGCGTCCAATGTCTCTGGGAACACAATAGTGGTGTATCCTCCCTCCTTTGTCAGTGTGGCATTGTCTCCTTCAGGGAGGATGATTCCCTTGGGTTTCTTGGCGGCATCCGAAGAACCGCAACTGTAAACCATAAACAGTGCGCTTATTGCAAGCGGCAGAATGAGCAGTGATGAAAATCTTCTATTTTTCATATCAGGAATTTATTTGTGGTCCGAAGACCTATTAAACATTGAATTATTACCTTAAAAAATAATCTTTGTAAATTTTTTGTAAAAATAACCCATTAAATCCAGCATTTCAAGAGGACCGCCCGATTTAACTATTATTAAGAAACCGGTTCGTACACCTGAACAGCATAGTCATCAGGCAACGGGCACACGTATGCGTGCCCATTGGTACGTTCAATATGCTCTACCTTGGCGTTGACCGCAATAGACGGATTCTCGAATATCTCTATAACGGTATGAGCCAGTACTTCGGCGGCCTTGAGCATACCCTGATGAGCCATTCCGCTCTTTCCTACCGCAACTGCCTGCCATGTGTGCATCTCACCGCCGAGAGGCATGGTTGCTACGTTCAGCTGCGCGACCGGACAGATAACTTTATCATATACAGGCATTCCTGCATCGACAGCACGTTTGTTGGCAAAATAAGTGGGATTCTCTGTCATATTGCGTCAAATTAGGTTATTATATCCGATTGGGTCGTTTCAAATAAACAGAAGCAAATATAATTGTTTTTTGTCAATTTAATTCTGTTACTGCTTCAAAGTCACTGAAAGCCATCCTCCCACCCTCTGCCGGACGGTCAGCATCAAGACGCTGCACCCTAGGCCTTGACCGGAGAGAATAGTGATTTATATATCATTGACGAAACTCATAGTAGGATTAGAATATTTCGCCGTTCCAGAGCATCTTGAAGAAGTCCAGAACGTAAACCATCTCGATGTCTTCGGTCTTTCTTGTAACAGGTTCCAATGACACAAGAATCAGGCGGCAATCCGGATGTTCCTCTTTAAAGGCCCTTAATCCTGCCTTGTACCTGGTCTTTACAAGTTCGGAAGATTTGATTTCGATGGCTACTTCGGCGTCTCCTATTACGGCGTCAACCTCCTTTTTATCATATGTGCGCCAGTAAGAGATGTCTTCCTTTTTGTCGTTGTAACCTTTGTATGCGATGATTTCCTGCATCACAAGGTGCTCGAAAGCATGGCCATAATCATCCGTGCCACGTTTCAAGGAGTGTCGGCCCATCAGGTAGTTGGCGAGCCCCACGTCAAAATAATAGAACCGGGGAGCCTGGACAATCTTTCGCTTGACGGCTTTCCTGTATGCCGGTATTTCATAGCCTATCAATGTGTCATACAGAATCCGGAAATATGACTGAACGGTTTTAATTGAAACACCACAATCAGAAGCTATGTTTGAATAATTCAGCATCTCTCCATCTGAAATGGCGGCAACCTCCATGAAGCGCTCAAATGCGTCAAGTTCCCGGACTTCGCCTTCTTCACGAATCTCTTCACTGAGATACACTTCCACATAACCTTTCAGGCGCTTGGTTGCATCAGACACCATATAATGGCGGGGTATCATGCCGTTCTGCACGGCTCGGTCCAGCTGAAAGTCCGTGACTTCGGGCCATACCAGAGGGTACAGGGTTTCCGGGATTGCACGTCCTCCGAGCGTGTTCGCCCCTGATTTCTTGAGCTTCCTGGCACTGGAGCCGCTGAGGATGAACCACAGTCCTTTGTCAACCATCAGGGAATGGACTATATCCAGCAATTCCGGAACCTTTTGAATCTCATCTATGATGACGAGCGTCCCCGCAGGTTTGTCCTGAAGCGCTTCCTTCAGTGCATTTGGATTCCTCTTAAAGAATCTCCTTAGCTCCGGATCAAGCAAGTCATAGTAGATTTTCCCCTTGAAACGTTCTTTCAAAAGAGTGGATTTCCCCGTTTGGCGTGCGCCAAACAAGAACAACCCTTCGTCCAACTTAGCCTCGACATCAAATAATCTCTTATACATATAACGCCAAAATTTCTTAAGTGTACTCCAAATTTTTATGTGAAATTATGGAGTACAGTCGCAAATTTAGCAAAGTTTATTTGAATACAAAAATCTTTGCAAGGTTTCTTATTCGAGGCTGCTTCTCGCACGTGCTGCACGGTTGTGTTACTCCGCAAGCATCTCCTTAGCCAGACGATTCACCTCGTCAATGTCAAGATTCGTACACCTCGGCCACCTGGCCCATATGATTGGTTTCCAAGAATCTGTTGACGGCGGCAGGGAGACCATCGACAACAACATACCGGCAGAAGAGCTGCGTGGAGCATTTGAGAGCCACCTTGAAGGCGGATTTGGTGAAAAGTCTCTCTTTCATAGTCCTTTTATAATTAGGTTTGACACTTACAGTTATGAGCGCTTAGCCCGCGCTTTCGATTACAAATATAGGAGGGAATTTCTCAATGGAATTGAGAGAACTCAATATAATTGAGAATTTTTTCTCTCAGCTCAAATTGTCGCAATTCCATTGAGAGAAACGGGGGTATCTTTGCAACAGAAATAGCGACAAAGATGTTTATGTGTATTTATAAATAAGGTTTTATGCGTATGAAAAAAGAGACTTACAAAAAAGACAGCACCCTGCCGGTACAAGGCAGAAGGAGTATGGCTGAGAATGCCGGATGCGTAAGGATCCGTATGGAGAAAACTCCTTATGCACATGTTTACACCACACAGCTTTATCTAAATATTGATACTAACGCTATGGTTTATAATATTAGGGTGGATGATGAGTCCCGGTTATTTGGTAAAAAGATAATAACGGACGCCCAATTAAGTCAGGATCTGTTGAAAAAGTTAGTTGAGATGGCTGAAAACGAGGAGTTATTGACCCTTAAGAACATGGAGGTTTTTCCGAAATATGTGACGCTGGACGGGGACACGATAAACATCAGCATAAAGTCTGACAAAGTGAACATTTCCTTGAATGACGGAACTCTGGCCAAGACGCTTGTGAACGGAGTCATTGAGACCTGTACCGGTGAAATAAAGACACCGCTGCATAGGTTGTGGAAGGCTGGACTGAAGAGTATTAATAAAACGATTAACTTTACAGATGAACAAAAAGAGGATTAAAAAGGACAAAACAATGAATAAGACAAACGATTTGCTGTTTCAGAGAGGCAAGCTGCTGCTGGAGTTTGCAAAGAATTCTCGGCTCTTACAGACAGGATGCGTCTGCTGCTGAAGGAGAATGATTGCAGATGAAAAACCGCTTCAGAAAGCTTTCTGAAGCGGTTTTAAGCGGTGCGGAAGGGGCTCGAACCCTCGACCTCCGGCGTGACAGGCCGGCATTCTAACCAGCTGAACTACCGCACCTCGCTGATTTGCGGTGACAAAGGTACAGACATTTTTGATTCCTGCAAGCGTCAGACGATATTTTTTTTAAAAAAATTTCTGCATCAGAATCACTTCTGAGTACGAATTGGGGTTGACGAGCCAGTCCCTGAGCCGGCCGGACTCACTGAAACCATTGTTTTCGAACAAGTTAAAGCACTCCTCGTTATCCTCGGGCACCTGGCAGAAAAGCTGGTGCAGCCTTAATACGAAACATGAGTAATTGCAGATTATCTTCAGAGCCGCCGATGCTATACCCTGTCCCCTGTAGGCGGGAAGCAGAGC
Source organism: Bacteroidaceae bacterium (assembly GCA_017651315.1). Classification (GTDB taxonomy): domain Bacteria; phylum Bacteroidota; class Bacteroidia; order Bacteroidales; family Bacteroidaceae; genus Colenecus. The sequence goes on along the minus strand of JAGCDE010000022.1, from coordinate 20,547 downwards.
AACCCCCACCTCGGCACGACCGTTATAGGGGTCGATGTCCGTGAGGTCGATGCAGCCCAGAACGGCGCCATCGGACTCGCCCACTATCATGAAACGTATCTGACGGTCGGTATAGAAATCGTGGGCCGATTCCATTATGTACTTGTTGAGCTGGTAACGCGAGAACGGGATGGCGTTACCCGAAACCACCCACAAGGCAGTGTCGTTCTCTATCGAGTAGAGCGCATCCAGGTCTTCAGGCTCCGGGGCACGCAGACGTATCTTGCCATCGGACAATGAGACATGCCCGGACCTCTTTTTCTCTTCGGTCTTGGAATCAGTTTCACTCATAATACTTCAATGTCAGTTATCAACCGGCCAGTGTCAGGCGAATAAAAACCCACTGTTATACGTCTTCCTGAGCCATACATATTATATATCCATTCAAGGATTGTGTCATAACGGAAAATCCCTGTATCAAACACAACAGTTTCAATTTCATCAAGCTTCAAACCGGAAGGCACGGAATCACCGCACCGGACAAAGCCTGGGGCGGCAAGCACTGCACTCTTTTCAATAAGGGCGGCTGCTTTCCTGAATGAATCCTCACTGCCAAGGAACAGGCATCCTGTCCTGTTACCCGTCCCCGCCCTACGGCGGCGGAACAGGTTCTCCCGTATGAATGTGCCTATCTTCCTGATACCCACGACAAGCCAGACCAAAGGGGTAATAAACCATGCCGAACGGCGGAAATGCTTGTCAAAGAATATCAGCATGGCATCATAGAACACCTTTGCATAACGGTAGGAGGTCTTGACTGTACTCTCCCCCTTGTAATGTATTATAGGTACCGGCAGATAGACATTCGAGTACCCTGCGTTAATGATCCTGTACGAAAGGTCTATGTCCTCGCCATACATGAAGAATCTCTCATCGAACCCGCCTGTCACATCCAGCACGGACTTCCTGACAAACATATATGCCCCTGACACGACATCGATAGGGCACTCCTCGTCAGGATTCTCGTATGTAAGGTGATACCTTGCAAAAACCCTGGATTCCGGGAATAGCCGTCCCAGTCCTGTCATGTGCCAGAAAGCGACCGACGGTGTGGGAAGCGAACGGCGTGATTCAGGCGCGAAACAACCGTCGGCGTACATCATCCTCACCCCTACGGCTCCTGTCTCCGGACGGGTGTCCATATACTCTATGCAACGGGGAATGGTCTTTTCGGCCACAACTGTATCAGGGTTCAGGAAAAGCACATACCGGCCTTGCGCCAGTGCGAGCGCCATGTTGTTGGCACGCCCGAAACCAAGATTCTCCTCATTGGCAATGACCTGAACATCCGGGAACCGTTGCCTGAGATAATCCACGGAGCCGTCCATAGAGGAATTGTCAACCACAATGAGCTGGGCATCGGGAACAGAGCGCAACACCGAGTTCAGGCACTGCTCCACGTAGTGCCGGACATTGTAGCTTACTATTATGACGCTAACCGATGGCATGGGTTATAAACCGGTATCGTTACTCACAGCGCCAAAGGACGGAAAGCAGAACAGAGAGCACAAGGCTCCTATGCCTGCAATGTATAGTCCGATAGTGTCATCAAGTATGTAATACAGGATGACTCCTCCGGCAATTACCACAAGGAATGCGAGCAGTCTCACCCATGAACAGATCTCATAGATACGCAGGATGCGGCTGTCGCTGTACTCTTTCTCGTCTAACCGGTCCACCATCCTCCTGAATCCCCTGAGTGCGAGAGGAATCAGGGCAAGAGAAAGCAGCACCCCGACAATCTCCAGGATATATGCGGTTTTCGCCTCGGTCACCGTGCCTTTCGCCAGACATCCGGTTTCATACAGAAGCGCAATGATGCCTGCGATGGCGTAAATACCTATCCAGCCGGCCTTCAGTCTTGCAGAAAGTTTCTTTATTTCCATACCTGTCACTTTCTTGTCATTATACGAAAGGAGTACGGTCCAGGATGGAACGTCCCAACGAGACCTCATCGGCATACTCCAGGTTGTTACCTACTGTCACCCCGCGCGCTATCACACTCAGTTTCACCCCGAACCCCGAAAGCTTGCGGGAGATGAAGAAATTGGTCGTGTCGCCCTCCATTGTGGGGCTGAGAGCCAGAATCACCTCATCGATCCCACCCGCTGACACACGCTCCACAAGCGATGCAATCTGCAGGTCCGAAGGTCCGATGCCGTCAACCGGAGAGATGACTCCGCCGAGCACATGGTACAGACCGTTGAACTGCATGGTGTTCTCTATGGCAAGCACGTCCTGCACATTCTCCACCACGCATACCACTGAGCCGTCACGCTTGGGATTGGCACAGACCGAACAGATATCGGTGTCCGATATGTTGTGGCATACCTTGCAGTAACGGATATCCTGCTTGAGGGTGCTGAACACGCGTCCGAATGTGCTCACCTCCTCTTCAGGACGGGAAAGCATGTGAAGCACCAGTCGCAGGGCGGTCTTGCGGCCTATGCCGGGCAGCCTTGAAAACTCCCCTACTGCCCTTTCCAGCGCAGCTGACGGATACTGACGGTCCATAATCAATAAGGTATTGCTCTGCAAAAATAGTCAATACCACGAAAAATGCCTACTTTTGCGGGTGTAATTCGACAAAGGTTATGGAGATAAAAAACGCCCGGTTCATCATCAGCAACACAGACCTCGACAAATGCCCCCGGCATAACCGCCCTGAATATGCATTCATAGGGCGTTCCAACGTGGGCAAGTCCAGCCTGATCAATATGCTTACATCCCGCAAGGCTCTTGCCAAGACCTCCTCCACACCGGGAAAGACACTTCTCATAAACCATTTCCTGATAAACGAAGACTGGTATCTGGTCGATCTGCCCGGATACGGTTACGCCCAGCACGGACAGGCACAGAGAGAGCAGCTCAGGCGCATGATTGAGAGCTACGTCCTGCACCGCGAGCAGCTCACATCGCTGTTCGTCCTCATTGACAGCCGCCTGGAGCCACAGAAGATAGACCTTGAGTTCATAGAGTGGTTAGGCGAGAACTCCGTTCCCTTTGGAATAATCTTCACCAAGGCCGACAAGCTGGGCCGCGGCCGCCTCATGGAGAACGTAAACAAGTTCCTGGATACCCTGAAAGAGCAGTGGGAGGAACTGCCCCCCCACTTCATCACCTCATCGCTTGATAAATCCGGCCGCGACGATGTGCTGGACTATATCTCCAGCATCAACAAGACACTCTGAGATTACTTCTGCTGCATATCCTTGATCTGATCTATCAGTTCCTGGGCACCGTCCATAAGATCGCGGCGCACCTTTAATCCTGCTGCCAGACCGATAATCAAACCCACTCCTATTCCTGCCATGAGAGCATATACCTCGGCACTTGACATATCCACAGAGCGGAACAGGTCCGTTACAAGCCAGCCAAGCCATACCAACAGAAGCGGTATTCCAATCTTGAGCCATTCTGCGTGTATCTTCTTAAAGCGTGTCAGATGACCGGCTGCAGTCAGCAGATCCTCATCCATTTTAGGAATCTGACTGTTAGTGTACCAGGTTGCACCCAAGCAGAACACTATCATAAGTTCACTGTAGATAAGGAATCCCAGCGAGCATCCCAGATTGTAGAATGACGGGCAGCAAAGGATTGCTGCAAGTCCGGCAAAAAACGGGACAGCCGCTTTTGAGCGAATACTCTTAAGACCCTTGGCAAATGCCTTGCGCATCATCTGCTCGTTCACGATTGTCTGTTTGGCAAGTTTATCCCTGAGCAGCTGCATCTGCTGCTGCATCTCCTTTAAAGTGTTATCGGTTGTTTCCATTTTACTGCATGTTTTTAAGTTGTTCTCTGATTCTCACAAGACGGACTGAGACATTACTTGAACTGATACCTACTATCTGACCGATCTCCTCATAACTGAGGTTCTCAAGCCACAGCAGTACTATCGCCCTGTCAAAAGGACCCAGACGGCCTATGCGCTCACGCAGCATTCCGATCTGGCGTGTATCCTCGGTCTGGTCGCTGAACAGGTCAACATCCATTGTAAGAGGTACTGTGCTCACACCGCGTTTCTTCTTACGGTCAAAAGTAATGCAGGTGTTGAGCGAGACTTTCCAAATCCAGGAACTCTGCGCGCTTTCACCCCTGAAGGTTCCGGAACCCCGCCAGAGGTTGATGAGTATCTCCTGGAAAAGGTCTGCCACCTCATCATGATCGTTTGAAAACATGTAGCACACCGTATAAATAGTGCCCTTGTTCTCTCTGACCATCTTCTCAAATTCTCGTTCTGTCATTATCTTTCCTGTTTGTTTCTGCACATTAGACGCAGGACTGAATGGAAAACTACAGCAAAAGTAGATTTTTTTGTCAAAGTGTCCAACGTTCATCTGCCCCACATGCACTGTAAGCAGGGATGCTGTGGGACACTTTGGCAAAAAACCGCTTGTTTAGCAAATATTAACTAAACAAATCGTTGAACAACTATTTTAGTAGTTACATTTGCATCGGTACTAGTTACTGATGCATTATGAAACAAAAAGAAATTACCAAGCTAAGTGAGAAGAAGGAGGTCATAATGAACCACTTCTGGGACAAGGGAGCACTGTTTGTGCGTGAACTCCGAGAGTTATACCCCGAGCCGCAGCCCCATTTCAACACCCTATCCACACAGGTGCGTGAGCTTGAGCAGGACGGGTTCCTGGATCACAAGGCATACGGCCCCACCTATCAGTACTTCCCCATCATCAGCCGTCAGGAGTACAGCCGTTTCTCAATGGGCGGTTTCATCGGCAACTACTTTGGCTCATACCTGAATGCGGTTTCGGCATTTGTGGGTGACGGCAAAGTGTCCATAGATGAATTGAAAGAACTTATCTCACACCTGGAAAAGAAACAAAAATGATCACCTTCCTTGCTTACCAATTGAAAGTTGCGGTCATAATGGCCGTCTTCTACATATTCTTCCGTCTGCTGCTCATCAAGGATACATGGCACAGACTCAACAGGATTGTGCTCTTGAGTACGGCTTTGCTATCACTTCTACTCCCTGTTTGCATTATTACAATACACAAGACAGAAGTTCTGTCTATGCCGGTGGCCCAGCTCCCGCAAGCCGTCTCAAGCACTCCCGCCCAGCCATCCACACCCTGGTGGCACATCGTTCTCATGACAGTCTATGCTGCAGGCGTAGTCTTTGTGCTGACAAGGGTTCTGGCATCGGCCCTGCGCGTACGTGGTATAATAAGGCACGCACGCAAGGAGGTTATGGCCGATGGCACCACCGTCTATGTCATGCCCGGCAATGATCCGTCATTCAGCTGGATGGGACACATAGTAATCTCCGAGGCCGATTGGAGCAACCATGAAACCGCCGTCATCGACCATGAGAAAGCCCACGTGACACTCCGCCATTCAATAGACGTACTTATAACCGATATAATTGCCGCCCTGCAGTGGTTCAACCCCGCCATCTGGATGCTGCGTATAGACCTGCGCGCCGTCCATGAATACGAGGCCGATGACACCGTACTGCGCGCCGGCACCGACATTCGCAGTTATCAGTATCTGCTCATTAGCAAAGCGGCCGCAATGAACGGATACACAATAGCTAATAATTTCAATCACAGTATTTTAAAAAACCGAATTTTTATGATGGAAAAGGAAACATCAACCAGAAGGAGTCTGCTCAGAGCACTCTATCTTCTCCCCTTAGTTTGCATTTCTTTGGCTCTCAATGCCCAGACCAAGGTCAACTACGTGTACAATGACGGAAATAATAGTTCCGGCCTGTTAATTCATGACAACAATACCGTCATCCCCAGAATAGCTTTCGATGAGATAAAGATGGATGGAGAATCATTGGAAGGTATGACGCTTGATGGGATCCTAAGATTACTCCCGTCTCTACAGACCGACACTCAAGGCAATATCACAACAACACAGGGAGATCAAATCAAAAGAATTATAATCAACGGAAAGGTTCTCTACAAAAAAGAGGAATCTGCTAATGCAGGTACAGATAACTCCAAAATAAGTGATGTTGATTCTGAGACAGACATGGACATGGAGTTTTCCAGCCATTCTGATGAATCAGTTGATGGGATTATCAAATCATTACCCGGTGTGGAATTTGATGAGTATGGAAAGATGACCGTTAACGGCAAGGCAGTAAGAAAGATTCTGGTCAATGGAAAGGAGTATTTCAGCGATGCCCAAAGTCCTATTTATGCCAATGATATAGTTGATGAAGTTGAGGGGAAAACCCCTGAGGGTTATAGCCGGAACATAATGGTAAACATTGATAGAAACACAGATCAGGTTTCTATTACAAGTGAAGACCAGCCAGATTCTAAATGGAACGCAACCGCTTACCGCATTCCTGATGCCGAAACATTAAAAGGCTTGGTTCATATTGACGAAGAAACTGGAGAAATGACAGTGAATGGGAAAATAGTTTCACGAGTGATCGTTAATGGGAAGGCCGTTCCCATGAATGAAGTAGACTCCATATCTCGCGCAGTTCTCAAACAAGCAATGGGAGAATAATAAAATCCAAAGTGACTAAGGGGACGGTTGACTCCGTCCCCTTTGCTTTTCAGATCTGTTTCTTGCGTTCCGCCCTATACTCGCGGATAATCTGGTTTATGCTTTCAAGTGGCATATCTGAAAGTCCGTTTTGTTCAGCACAAAGCCTTATCTTTTCAATTGCCTGCCAGCCTTTCTCTATAATCTTTCTCTTTTGTTCTGACATATATTCCATAGGCGGTTCGCAGACAGTGTTCCCTTTGCTTTCGGCCAGATGGATTATCTGAAGCATCTCGGCTGGTGTAACCACGTGGCCGTTCTTGGGAAAGTGTTTTAAGTTTCCTGTAATGAGATATGCATCGTCAACGCTCAAGGATACTTCATAGAAAACAATGTCATTGGGATCTGGGAAAGGTCCGATGGCGTCTTTACGATCGCAGAAAACACCTAATTTTATTATGGTTTCCATCAAGTCTGTTACGTAAGAATCGTCTATTTTCAGGTAACCCCTACTCAAAACCTCTTTATATTCTTCTATTATCTCTGCATGAAGAAGAGGTACTATAGTTTCATTTTTCACCAGCTCAATAACTTTGACTACTGATGATTCCAAATTTTTGGTCAGCAAGAAAGAAACAAGGACATTAGTATCAATTACGGCGTAGTATTTCATATTATTGGATATTGTTGTTTTTTCTTTGACGGCGTTCTTCTCTTACTTCCCTTATAACTTCATTTATCTCGTCCAATGTCATATCGCAAGTTCCGTTTTCGGCTGCTTGCTGACGTATTTTTTCTGCGGCTTCCCAGCCTCGCCGAATAATTGCCTGACGTTCAGACTCCACTTCAAATGGGATACATTGTTTCTTGATTACCGTTTTGGCAAAGACATTGAATGCCGTATTTGAACTCATGCCGAAATCCCTGCAGAGCTCATCAAACTGTTTTTTAACTTCAGAGTCCATACGGACTGTAAATGCTGTTTGTCCCATAAATAGTTAATTTGGTTACAAATATAACCTAAATAAAATCAATTTGCAACCAAATAAGCAGAATTTTTACTTGCAACTGTTTATTTACCGTTACAAGCCAATTAAGCTAACAGATAGATACTTGTATTGATTAACAAATACACCATCTTTACGTCATCTATACAAATATTAACTAATTGAGTTTTTTTATGATTAAAGAAAACATCAGAAAGAGTATGAGCAGAGCATTCTGTCTCTTTGCTCTCACTTGCATTTCAATCACAGCCGGAGCAAAGAACACCGTCAGCAATGATTACTCACAGTCTGGAGATACAATCAACTCAAGTATAAGGCTTGATAAATTCAGTCTGGACAATCTTAAGATCGGTCCGATCCTTGAGTCTCTCAATGAGATGTTTAATAATATTGCCGATAATTACCCGGAAGGTGTTGACCCTGTACCTTTAAACCTGAATTTTGATTTCAATCTTGATCTTAAAACCTCTCAGCCATTTTTGCTAATACAGGTAATCTATAACACCCTGTCAGGCGATGATGGCATGGTTAACCAGATGAAAGACAAAGAGATAAAGAAGTTTGACCAGAAGACTCTCAACAAACTGAAAAAGCAGTTCACCAAGAGGTCAAACAAGGAGATAAAGAAACTCTGCAAGGAAGACCGCCAAGCCCAGAAGGAACTCAAGCACAAGATTCAGAAGCTACTGGACGGCATCCAGATCAAAGAATAAAAAAAATGTCTGTCTTTTTTCCAACCTTTTGAAACCCGCTTACGTCTAACGTATGAAACCGCCCGGAAAAGCGGTGTAAACGTTAAACAATTAAAACTTAAGCATTATGATGAAATTAATTTTTTTGATTGGTGTTTGCGTAATCATGCCTATCATCGTTGTCTGGTTAAACAACCGTACAAGCCAGAACGAAACAAACAAAAAGACTGAGGTGCTACTGAAAGCAATTGAATCAGGTGCTACAATCGATCCTAAATACTTCAAGCCTCAACTAAAAACAAAGTCTTTAAAGGAGAAGCTACTGGCCAAACTAACCGGAGCATGCATAGCTACATTTATGGGATTGGTTATTGTTGTAACGGATACTATGGTGTATGATGATATCAGCAAACCTAACATAGCAGAGAGACAGATTTATGAGTTTGTCTTTATTTTAGGTGGAATTATTTTCGCAGTAGGAATAGCCCTTTTAATAACATTCTTTGTAGGCAAGCGTATGCTGGCCAAGGAAATCAAGGCCGAAGAAGAAGCACTTAAGCCAGAGAAATAAATAAATGACCCGGGAACGGTTCATAGAATTGACAAGAACTGAGCAGGAGCCCTTACGCAGGTTTCTGCTCGGATTGTGCAGCGGCAACCAATCCCTGGCCGATGACATTGCCCAGGATGCCCTGGTACGGGCGTATGTGGCATCGGGCTCATTCCTGGGACTCTCCAAGTTCAGCACCTGGCTGTTCAGGATTGCATACAACTGCTTCATAGACAACTGCAGGAGAACGACCCTTGACACAGTCTCCAATGATTCATTCGAGGCACAAAGCGTCCTGTCCGATAATTCCACCGATGACTCTTTCCGTTATCAGCAACTATATCAGGCACTTGACAGGATATCCGACAAGGAACGCGCCGCAATAGTGCTCCACTACTTTGAGGATCACGACATAAAAGAGATTTCATCCATAATGCAAATACCCTCCGGCACGGTAAAGTACCTGCTCTCTATCGGCCGTAATCACTTGAAAGAATACCTTAGCTTATGAACGGAAAGGACAACATAGAAGAATTCCTGCGCAGCAACAAGCCGCAACTTAAGGATGACCCCACATTCCTGCTGGAGACACAGCGCCGCATAAAGCAGGTGGAGGGCATCAAGGCCGAAGTTGACCGCCAGCGCACCTACGGCCGTATGGCGCTTATCGTTACACTTGTATTGGGAATAGTTATAGGTGCTGCCGCCGTAATAATAGGCTATATCTGCCCCGTAGATCTGGATAAACTCAATCAGGGAACGCTGGCCGGCATAATCGTTTTCCTGACCACCTGGAAAGAATATTTCCTTATTCTGGCCGCCGCCCTATCGGTCTCATTGAGTTACATACTGTCCCGCACCCGCAAAGCGGCATTCTAGTTATCAAATGAACATATAGACCGCTACCGCAATACTTAAAAGCAATATCAGCAAGCCGATAAAAAGCAGGTAGTAAATCAGGGTCTTTACTGTGAGCCAGAAACTCTTTCCATAACTGATGCCGAACAGCTGATGATAATCAACCATTATCAGAAGACTGCAAAAAAACATCCCTATCTCATTATTCTGGCCAAGCGAGAATATCAGCACAAAGAGCATAAAGAAACTGAACTGGCACAGCACGTACGCAGCAGTAGTGGCCGTTGCAGCCCACCCCATGGACTGTTTGCGCAGCACAATACGCATAGCCGGCCATAGCAGCAGGAAAATCCCCAGGAAATACTGCAGGCCCTGACTGCGCAACGCACTCTCAAATGCGGCCAGCGAAGCTTTCTTGGGAGAATCTATGGCCTCAGGATGGCTGTCCAGATGCATCAATATGTCTATCTGCTCCAGATAGACCATCAGATTATCCGTTTTCAGCTTGATATGCTGGTTGATCTCTGCCATATAGGCCGAATCGACATCCGCAAAATCCAGATTGACAATTGACCCGGAATATGATACGGAGTCCGAACCGATACTGTAATCCGATGCTTTATCAGTTTTATACTCCGGATGAGCAATCGATGAAACCAATGAGAAAAATGCGTAGAATATGATAAGCGATGTAAGCGGTGCCAGATAAAGTTCATGCTTACCTTTTATATAATCGCGTATCATGTAACCCGGGCGCAGCAGCAGATGCACGAACGTACGCTTGGCATCATCATTCAGGAAAGGAATGCTGTCAAACGCACCACGATAAAATCCCTTCACGTTGCCCTCGGGCACATCATCAGCCACCGTCCACTCCGATTTCCACGGATTGTAACCCAGCACCTGCCATATCCGGAACACCCGGAGCCGCACTTTGATACTATGTCTGTTTCTCTTCATAACCGGCAGCAAAATTACTCATTTTCCGCCTAAGTGTCCCAAACGAACAAAAAAGAATGCAAACAGACTGCAATATGAAATCATTTATATATATTTGCAACATCAAATAACATTCATTATGTCACTATCAGCATTAACTATCAGGTTGGATTCGGATCTCAAGAATCAGTTTGATGCACTTTGCGAGGACTTCGGAATGAGCACCAATACCGCATTCAACATTTATGTCAGGACTGTTGTCCGTGAAAAGCGAATACCTTTTCCCGTCGAATCATCTTCCAGACGGGAAGTGATGGAGAAAGGACGTCAGGCATTCTACAGATTAAGGAACCAAGCCCAAGAAGCAGGCCTGCAGGATATGTCATTGGATGAAATTAACGAAGAAATAAGGAAATACCGTGAAGAACAATAGTTTATGATAATACATGCAGTAATCGATACCAATGTTCTAATATCAGCACTAATATCAAAGAAAAAAGATTCCGCAACTGTCCTGTTATTAGAAAAGCTCTTTGACGGAGTATTAACACCAGTTTACAACCATGAGATTCTTAAAGAGGACATGGAGGTAATGAATCGGGCCAAGTTTCATCTTGACCAGAATGATATTGTTCAGTTATTAAACACCATAATTGAATCCGGAGTTCAATCCGAACGCATTAAGACAGACCTGTTTTTTCCTGACAAAAAGGATATCGTTTTTTACGAGGTTGCCCTATCTGTCAATGGTACATACCTGATAACAGGAAATACCAAACACTTTCCCACTACCCCCATAGTTGTGACACCGGCAGAAATATTGAGAATAATAGAATCTGAACAATAAGAAGATATCAGAATTTTATTACATTTTTGCTGAACCTTTTCCGCCTTAGCGTGTATGCACTGATGAAGCGCTTCAAGAAAAAAAGTGTAACAGATCAATTAAACTGAGATGAACAGAAAAATGTTTTCAATGATAATGCTGGCTGCCTTTTTAATGGCCGATGCAAACGCAGCAACAGAAAAGACCGGAAATGCAAGCAAGCCTGAACAGATTGTATCATTTGTCAAGACCAGGCATGATGCAGGGTGGTATGCAAACCAGGCCCGTTTATGGGAAGCCCAGGTAACACTGACGCCCGACAATGACGATGCATGGATAAACTGGTTCCACGCAACCCGATACAGACTGATGTTTGAGAATGAGGATGACAGTTTTGATGATGCCCCGCTCGCAGAGATTGCCGCAAAAGTCCGCAAGGAGCGTCCCGACAGTTATGCGCGCTATTGCCTGGATTACTACTGCAAGATGTGGCTCAAAGAGTCCGAGAATCAGGCGGACAACATGGAGAAAGCCATCAGGATGCGTCCGGACAATGCATATATGTATAAGGATTACGTAGTATATCTGTTAAGCAATGGAAAGACCGACCTCATGGCCGATATCCTTAAGCGCTGGTACAATACCGGAGAATACTCCTACAGCCTGCTCTCATACGCATATAATCAGTTGGCGGGAATGGAACGTAACGGTATCATATTTGTAAACGGTGACACCCCCACATTCTCATCACTGATGGTACAGTACGGAAAGGACCTGTTCACAGACAGGATGGTGATTTGCGTAGGACTCCTGTATTCACCCGATTATCTCAAGAATGTATGCAGCCAGTTGGGAATCGACGAAATAGAAGGTCCTACAGACTGGACCGGACAGGGAATCAGGACCTGGGAGGAGAATCTCTACCTCACAGTGGCCCGTGAGACCGGACGCCCCATATACTTCTCAACCCTGATGGATCATCTGCCTTTTACAGATAAACTGTATTCTGAAGGACTGGTCTATAAATACAGCCCAAGGCGCTATGACAACCTGTCCGTAAAACGCAGGAATTTTGAGGAGGTATATCTCACTGATTATCTGTACGAGACATTCACACCAGAGACATACGGGGCATCGGCCTTCAGGCTCAATCTCAACTATATCCCCTGTTTCAAGTCGCTGCTGGATTTCTACAAGGATAACGGAGAAAGGCGCCAGATGCGCAAGCTGTACGGACTGATGAAACGCATAGTAGCCAGTACGGAAAACATAACCGACGAGGAACGTAAACGCTACAACGATGAGATTGACCGCTGAAACGTTCCGCAACCTCTACCTTGAGCACGGCCCCCGTGCCCAAGGTTTCTTCCTGAGGATGACCGGTTATGACCGTGAATTGGCCCGTGACCTCACCCAAGACCTGTTCCTGCGCCTGTGGGATTCCAGACACAATTACGATTACAGACGGCCGTTCCGGACATGGATGTTTGCCATAGCATACAACATGCTCAAGAACGAGTACCGCCGCCGCATGACAGCGATGGAGTATGTGGAGAACGCCCCAAAGGAGGAGCCCATAACAGATTCTGACCATCTGGAAAAGGAGCAACGGGACTGGATACTGCGTAATGCCATCGGCTGTCTTCCTGAACCGCAAAAGGTGGTATTCCTTTTAAGATATGAGGAGGAACTGCCCCTATCCGAGATTGCCCGGGTATGCAGCATACCTGAAGGCACAGTGAAATCACGCCTGTTCACAGCGCTGACAGCCGTGCGTAACTATTGTAAAAACAACGAATAAAGATATGGATAAACTATCTGAACTTGAGAAAGAGAGCCGGGAGTTACTGGCTAAGATCAAATCAAATGCCGACGCCCAGGACCGCGAGATGACACTCCCGCCATTAGACATCACAGAAAGCGAGCCCAAACTGCTGCGCCGCCGCATACCGTCATGGATAGCTGTGGCCGCCATGCTTACCGGCGTTGTCATCGGCATAGCAATGCCTAAGTTGGGAAGTGCAGGCAATGATGGCAATACCGCATTCAACTATGCCGACACCTGCCGCAGCGTAGCACAGGACGATGTAAACCTGTCCCTGCTTGTGACCTCTTTGTAATAAATGTCCAAAAAAATGCTGTGAGAGCGCACCAAATCGGATTTTTGCAGTATATTTGTGCCCGTAAGCCGCAATATAATCCCCGTTTGGGGATTTCCGGAAGCGGCAATTAATCCGTTTTTTCATTAACATTCCTTATGTGATGTCAGTATGCACAGAATGCATAACGGATATTACCAAGGTCCAATAAAAAAATGTTTGACATACTGCAATTAAAGAGCAAGAGTCTGGATGAACTCCAGGCCATCGCAAAAGAGATGGGCATCAAGGCCAAGGATGACAAGAACCAGCTGGTATATGACATTCTGGACGAGCAGGCGATAACAGTCGCCAAGAACAAACCCGAAAAGGAGCGCCGCGACCGCAAGAAGGTCACCCGCAAGAATTCTCCGGAGAAAGTCTTTACAGCTGATGAGAACGGCAAGTCCAAGTCCGCAGGTAAGACCAAAGCTTCCAAACCCGACCAAAGCGGTCAGAACGAGGCTAAGGAAGCAGAAGGACAACTGTCAGCCAAGGAAGACAAGTCTCTACAGGAAGTTGCTCCGGCTTCTCAAGGCAAAAAAAAGCGCGGACGTCCAACCGGCAAGCGGAACAAGCCCGATACAGCTGAACAGGAGACGATACAACAACCGCCCCAGCCACAGGCTGTAAAAGAGCAGCCCTCCAATGATGAACCTTCCAAAAAACAATCGGTTGAACAGGCACAGAAAGAGGAACTCACCCCGCCTATGCCACAGACAGTACAGCCGAAGCGCCGCGGTCGCCCACGCAAGCAGCAGATAGAGGTGCCTCTGCCTGAAATAGACGATGAGAATGTGACCCAAACAGAAGACGATGTTTTCGAACAGGAAGAAGAGCCTGTTCAGCAGGTTGTCCCGGCAACCGTCACGCAGGAACAGCACGTTCAGTCTGATGTACAGGAGCAACCTGTCCAGCCTCGTTTTCAGGAGCAGTTCCGCGGAGAGCAATCCACCCAGCAGAACGGTCAGCGCCAGCAGAACCAGAACGGACAGCGCCAACAGAACCAGAACCAAGCCAATCAACAGCAAGGTCAGAACAGCCAGATTTACCAGCAGAACAACCAGAACCGCCGCCCCGAGGAGCGGATGTACGATTTCGGCGACATACTCAAGGGCGAGGGCGTACTGGAAATCATGCCGGACAACTACGGTTTCCTCCGTTCGTCAGATTACAACTATCTGGCTTCACCTGATGACATATACGTCTCACAGTCCCAAATCAAGCTTTTCGGCTTGAAGACCGGCGATGTCGTGGAAGGTGTCATCCGTCCCCCTCGTGAAGGTGAAAAATACTTCCCGCTCGTCAAGGTAAACAAGATCAACGGCCTGAATCCCTCAATTGCCCGTGACCGCGTTCCTTTTGAACACCTCACACCGCTCTTCCCGGATGAGAAATTCACACTTTGCAACGGTCATAACGACAATCTCTCCGCCCGGGTTGTGGATATGTTCGCCCCCATAGGCAAGGGACAGCGAGCCTTGATTGTAGCTCAGCCCAAAACAGGTAAGACCATACTGCTCAAGGATATAGCCAACTCCATTGCAGCCAACCATCCTGAGGTTTACATGATAATGCTGCTCATTGACGAACGGCCCGAGGAGGTGACAGATATGGCCCGCAGCGTCAAGGCCGAGGTCATAGCCTCCACTTTCGACGAGCCCGCCGAACGTCACGTCAAGATAGCAAGCATCGTTATTGAGAAGGCCAAGCGTATGGTTGAGTGCGGACACGATGTCGTGATTTTCCTTGACTCTATCACCCGTCTGGCACGCGCCTACAATACCGTAGCACCAGCATCAGGCAAGGTTCTCTCCGGTGGTGTCGATGCCAACGCACTGCACAAACCCAAGCGTTTCTTCGGCGCCGCACGTAACATCGAGAACGGAGGCTCACTGACAATTGTGGCAACAGCCCTTATCGACACCGGTTCCAAGATGGACGAGGTTATATTCGAGGAGTTCAAGGGCACAGGCAACATGGAGCTCCAGTTAGACCGCAACCTGAGCAACAAGCGTATATTCCCGGCCGTGAACATCGTGGCTTCAAGTACCCGCCGTGACGACCTGCTGCTTGACCAGACCACACTGGACCGCATGTGGATACTGCGCAAGTACCTGAGCGACATGAACCCCATCGAAGCGATGGAATTCGTCAAGTCCCGTTTAGAGAACACTAAGGACAACGCGGAGTTCCTGGCCAGCATGAATTCCTGAAAACCAACAGACAAAAGAATAGTCCCGCCATTGAGCGGGATTCTTCTTTTATTACAGATGTATAATTCGATATCAAGAACGGAAAGTCGAATCATAATCCATTCCTAAACTAAGAATCTGTTTTGATTAGAGTTTTACCTGCCGTTTAAAAATATAGAACCGCCATCCTCCTTCATCGTCAGGATTAGTACTACCCCTTACATAGCGTCCTTTTATCATACTCCCATCAAATTGATTCCTCCAAGTAAAATGCATTGGCTCCTCAAGTATGGGCTCACCATAATACTCCGTGAGCTTATCAACAATCCTGTAAATCTCCCTATCATCACTATGTGAACTGACAAAATCAATGTATTGCACTTCAACTGGATTAGTGTTAGTGTTGTAGATTATATTCATTCCAAACGGAACATCACATACAGTGATTACGCGATTGTAAATTCTCAGCGATCTGTCAGCAATCACAATAGGTGTATCCAAATCACAGAAAGGCAATTCGTTGAATCGACAGAAAATATAATCCGGCGGACCAGCCAGCCCTATTCCGAACAACGACATTCTGGGTTGTTCTGAAAAGACAATTTCTTTATTCGCATAAGGAGGTTTCATTATAATACTATCACCAACAATATCACTCCTACTGTATTCATTCCGGTTTTGGATATAAATACAGAACATGATGACAAATAGTATTATTATTGAACCCAATAAACTGATTCTTTTCATTTTGAGTTAAACTATATTGTTTCCTGTGGTCAATTATTAAAGCATATCTGACACCTTGTCCTACCTCTCATTCTGGCTTTTCTGACTGTCATCTTTTTGACAGAGTGCCCTTGAATCGTACGGCACCAGCTATGATGATATCTACCTCCCGAAGGGGTGATATAAACATACTTGTCCCTTTTTCCTGTTTCTTCGGTTGTTACCTTATCTTATTATTGTAGGGAGTGTCCGAAGTTAGCTGTATATTTATAACAAATTGGTTGTCAATGTGATATGATTTTGTATCTTTGATACATATAAAAAGATTCCTCCACAAGTCGTTGGAAAGCCTATTTTGGAGGAATCGCAAAAAATCTTGCGATGTCAAAGGTACATAAAATCTCAGAAATTGCTCCCAGTCTTCCGTTCAGTGAATATGATTTTTATGATCTGTACAGGAGGAGTTTTGAAAACAGCGAACTAGGCCGCATTAGAATCATACTCCCTCTGCATGAGATGGCCTTGAGTTTCGGTCTTGTGGAAACGGTCCGTAGAGTTCATCGCGGCCCAAAGCCTTACTTCAGTCCGGAAGGCAAGGTTGCTCTTATGTTTCTGAAGATGTACACGCAGCTGAGTGCTCCCCAACTGTTGGAGCATCTGAACGGCAACATCCACTACCAGCTGTTCTGCGGCATGATGATAGACCCTCTCCACTCCTTGAAGAACTACAAGCTTATAGACAGCATCATATCCGAACTTGCATGCAAGCTCAGGATGCAGGAACAGCAGAAGATACTGGCCGACATGTGGAAACCATACATGAAAGACCTGGACACGATGTACACTGACACCACATGCTACGAGAGCGACATGCGTTATCCCACAGACCCCAAGCTCCTGTGGGAAGGCATAGATAGGACATATTCCGTAATGTGCCGTGTGAGCACAGCCCTTGGCCTCCACCGTCCCCGCACCAAGTACAACGACGTGTCAAAGGCCAACATGTCATACCGCCAGCAGAGTAACCACTTTGAGAGCGGCAACTCCCGTGAGAGCATCCCAGACCGTATAGTGAGCATCAGCAAGCCATACGTGAGGCCGATAGTGAGAGGCAAGGAGAAAAAGAGCGTTGAGTTCGGTGCCAAGTGCAACAACATACAGGTTAACGGCATATCGTTCATAGAGAAGCTGTCGTTCAACGCCTTCAACGAGGGCACGAGGCTTAGGCACTGCCTGACACTTCACGAGAAGCTGTTCGGAGTGAAAGCCACAAAGGTAGGTGGCGATGCCGGCTATGCCGGGACAGAGAACCGTGACTACTGCAAGGAGAACGGCATCCAGACATCGTTCGTGAAGAGAGGCCGTCCGTTTGCGACGAAGAGCGTTAAAGACCATGTCCGTCAAGAACTGGCCCGTGTGAGGGCCACCTCTATGGAAGGCTCTTTCGGCACCCAGAAGGAACATTACTCTCTGAGGCGTGTTAAGGCCAGGAAGAAGGAGACCGAGATACTGTACATCTTCTTCGGCATCCACGCCGCTAATGCGGTACTTTTGGCAGACAGGCTTGCTGACGGACAGGACGAGCCGACACAGGCGGCAGGATAGCGAATAGCCACATACGGACGAGAGAACGGAGACCTCAGGTGAAGTCTCCCTGTGAATGACGCTCAATAGAGGCAAAATCCGGCCTATTAGACCGAAGATTGCGATGAAACTAGTAACTTTAACGAGTCAAACGCGGAGGAATACAGGGAATGGTCATCGCTTCGATTCAATTTAGAACAATAAATGACAATCCCTAATATATCTATCTTTGTCCCAGCATCAAGAGCAGGAGCCCCCATTGGGCCCACCGCACCAACCGAGCACATTAGGATGCCACGGTGGTCAAGGTATGATGCGGAAGCATTTTATTAACTTCAAAACAAGATCCTATTATGAGTAAAGAATCTCACAACAAATACCATCAAGACAACAAGGAACAGGATATCAAGAAGAACATAACGATATTTAACATACAGGTAACTATATGATGAAGGGGAGATTGTTGTAACCACCCCTTTATCGTGTATATCCTTACTGAATCGGAGAATAGACTCTAATATGTCTTCGTTATATTCTTCTTGAAAACCTGCTGATTTCTTGTAAGTATCTGATAGTCAATCATTATTTGAGTTGTCAAATCGCAAAAGGAACAAACTGGGAACAAAAATTTGAGAAACCCTAAAATGAAAACATCTGCTTAACAAATCCTAACGTGGGAAGCAACGACAATTTTCCGATTTTGTCATTTGGAGTTGACAGAGGATGAAACCAAAAATGAGAGTTCATTAGTTAAACTGACTTGACAAAATCCATAAAAAAGCATAAAAGCAAGAGAGCTGCAACGATTATTTAATACGGAATGAAAGAAATTGAGAATTATTCACTACCTTTGTACCGTTAAAATTCAATTTGATGGAAGATATTAACAGAATCAAGATGGTGCTATTCGAGAAAAAACGAACTGCACGTTGGCTTTCTGAACAGATGGGGGTGACACCTTCCACTGTCAGTAAGTGGTGCACGAACACCTCTCAACCTGACCTTGCCACAATACTTAAAATAGCAGACTTGCTTAAGGTTGACATAAGAGAGTTGTTCGTGAGAGAATATAAGTCTTATCTCCTGTCGCAGGAGCAGAATCACAAATAACGAAATGGCAAAAGATATGCGTCTAAAGGCTTTCCCCGAAGAAATTACGGAGGATGGTGTAAAAATATATGGTGAAACCTCATATGAGAATCAGATGGCGGTGTTGAGTCACTATCTGCACAACAATGGGACTAAAGTCACAAAGCAACGGAAGGAGGAAATTATTTCATCAGTCCGAGAGTTCCTTTCACGGAAGCAGTTCCGTCAAGGATTGACTGATGAAGAACTGGCAGACGAGGAAGTATGGAAAGTGGCAGAAGATGCCACTCAGTATAACCTTTTTGCTGATTTCTTTGAAGTACCTTTCCCTGCGCCCAAGCATCACAAATTTACATTCATAGATTTGTTTGCTGGCATGGGAGGCTTCCGTATCGCCATGCAGCAGCTTGGCGGGAAGTGCGTCTATTCTTCCGAATTTAAGGCCGCAGCGCAGCAAGCCTACTTTGCGAACTATGGCGAAATGCCCTTTGGAGACATCACAAAGGAATCAACCAAAAGATACATCCCAAACCATTTTGATATTCTTTGCGCAGGCTTCCCATGCCAGGCATTCTCGGCAGCGGGTGCAAGAAAGGGGTTTGCCGACGAAACACGCGGTACGCTTTTCTTTGAAGTGGCTCGGATATTAAAGGCAAAACGTCCAAAAGGATTCTTCCTCGAAAATGTGGAAGGTTTGGTAAACCATGACGGAGGCCGCACATTGCGCATTATCCTTGATACGCTCCGAAGCCTTGGCTACAAGGTCAATCACAGAGTGCTGGACGCTTCGGACTTCGGTGTGGCGCAAGCAAGGCGGCGAATATACATTGTAGGAACATTCGACAACGAGGTGTCGCTGGATGATTTCCCCGTGAAAAAAGCGACAGTGGGCGACGTGCTGGAACAAGGCAAACCACTTTCAGATAATCGCATTGTTAAACTGTTGCTGAAAAGATTTTCCTTGAACGAACTATATGGAAAATCCATTAAGGATAAACGTGGCGGTAGCGATAACATTCACAGCTGGGAAATTGGCATAAAAGGTGAAACTACCAAGGCAGAACGTGCCCTGCTTAATATGATGCTCACCGAGAGACGAAAGAAGAAATGGGCTGAGCAGTGGGGTATAGATTGGATGGACGGTATGCCTCTCTCACGCCAAATGATAGCATCTTTCTACAAAGGCAAAGACCTTGACAAACTGCTTGAAAGCCTTGTAAAAAAGCGTTACCTCGTATATGAGCATCCTAAGAAGCGCGTTACAAAACAAACTGACGGCGGCGTAAGTTACAATGTGAGAATTGAGGACGAAAGCAAGCCGCAGGGTTACAACATCGTAGCAGGCAAACTGAGTTTTGACATAAGCAAAATACTTGACCCAAACGATGTAGCTCCCACACTTGTAGCAATGGATATGAACAAACTATTTG
>JAGCDE010000021.1 GCA_017651315.1 Bacteroidaceae bacterium | reverse complement strand
CAGCGTCGTCAATGTTTCGCCGAACTTCGACGTAAAGGTGATGGTGACGGTTTCATTTGCTCCGGCAGCAGTTGTGCTTGCGTATTTATCAGTGCTAATGTTGAGTTGCGGATAGATGTTGTTAATTTGAGCGTAGGAATACACGTTGTAAGTCTTCGTCAGCGTGTAGTTCGTACCTCCTGCGTTGATGGTGATGCTGGCGGTGTATTGGCCGGGGTCACTGGGCATTGTGGTGCCGAGGTTTTCGCTGGTCGTATTGTTCACGTATGTGATGTTTCCCTTCGTGGCTCCCGTCTCCGTGCTGAAAGGTGCATAGTTCGACAGCGTGGCAGGGAAGCTCATGGCCGGGTCGCTATCGAAGGCATCATCGGCGGTGAGCGATGTCGAAATCTGATGATTGGTGAGCGAGCACGCAAGCCCGTCGGTTCCGCCGCAGGTGGCGGTCAGCGTGTTGCCATCGAGGATGTATGTGAAGTCGTGCGCGTGTACCGGGGCTACGCTGGGAATGTAGGTGATTTTCAGTTCGCAGCCGCTTCTTATCAGCATCAAGGCGTAATCGCCCAGCGTCATGGAAAGACTGCCTTCTATACCGGCGGCATCCGTGCTGACGAAGGTAAAACTGGCATCCTCATTAGTGTACACGCTCAATCCCTCACCTACAGAAGTTCCGTTTCCTGTCAGGGAGTTTTTACCGTTGCATGTCATGCCTGTGATAGACATGGAGAATGCTCCTATATAAGAGACCGGCTGAGAGGGATCGGGATAGTACGGGGAACCCCATCTGCCCATGTGCGTGAATTCCACTCTTGTCACCTTGCCGTTGACATTTGGGTAGATGGTGTACTGCCCACCAGCACCAACCCGCAATTCAGAGCCATAGTTAGAGAACTTATAATTGCTCGCTGACGTGATGATGGTCTTCGACGTGTTGTCGTCGGGGTCGGTCATCTTGAGGGTGGAGTTGTTGTTTTCGAGTGACCTTGTGCTGAAGGCATACGTCTTCGTCACCGGGTCTGTCGCCCATGCCGTCTGCGCCATCGTGAGCATCGCGGCGAGGATGAGGGTGAGATTGAATGATAGTTTTGTTTGAGTCATATTCTTGTATTGTTTTAATTTCTTTATGCACAAAAGCAAGAAACCACGCTATAATCCGTTAGGATCGCGTGGCTTCTTGTATAATATAAAATATTGATTACAAGACACTTAGCCCCCCCCCTAAAATTTGAAGGGAAAGCCCATTTGATAAGAGATTGTTATATGAAAAAAGCATAATATCCATGTTCAGAGCACAAATTTCGGAATTATTTGCGTATGTCACCCCTTAATCCCGCATATTTTTTTGAGACGCTGCACTATTTGTTCTCCAAACAATATATTATTACTGCTCAAGAATCTTTTTGCCTATAGGTTCTGCTCTTTCTTGTGGAGAGTATCAGTCGTCAGGTTTTATACGTTTTGAGCGCCGACGGCCGGCGGTAGAGCATCCTGCCCCTGGATTCCTGCGGAGCATCCATTAGCGGAACCGTCTTTACCTGACTGAAATCACATCTCATGGACTCTATGGACGAGCACTTGGCCACAATACGCTCCACAATGGGATCATCCTGCCTGTCCTGCGTCCCTGCATATACAAGGGCCGATACCACAAGCAAGATCAGAACGATGACAGTATTTCGTTTCACGGTTGTCATACCAGACAGCTTCATTTTGATTTGCAATAATAAACAAAAAGGCTTATGTAACGAACACAAGCCTTCTTAAAAACATCAGGACAATCCGCCTTCCAGGTTATCAGCGATATTGAATATTACGGGTAATCTCTGCCATCTTACGGGGTTCTGAGTCGTATGACTCGCGCCTGTAACAGGTGCATTTTATCCAGTTCCCCTTCCGGTCATACTCAAAATCACTGAAATCCAAGGAACTCCAGTCCTGATCCTGATATCCATTGACCGAATCATCGCGGTCTCTCCTTATCGCATAATATCTTCTTGTGGCAGTACCCTTAGGATCATAAGTATATTTGACGATGTATCTCTCATCACCTTCGGAATGCGTTGTAACAGTAAGGAGCCAACCTTCCTTGTCAAACAATACCGTATCCACCGCACAATCATCCCAGTAAAGCATGTAACTGCCTTTACCTTGGGGTAACTGTTCCACCCTTACAGTAGTGGCCAGCGTATCATTGTCATAAGCCTTGAACATCCTGATTGAGGAGAGCCTGTCAGACTTGTCATATCTGAATTCCCTTTCCAGTTTATGTGAAAGCATCTGTCCGCTGGGCTTCTCACCTGTCAACATTTCATATAAACCGTCATCTTCAGGCTGCATTTCATCTATGGTCTGACTTACGAGCCTGTTATGATCATATCTGTTTTCAAGCACATACATGATATGGCCCTCGTTTCTTGAGTCTTCAAACAACTTCACGGCCTGCTCATAAGATTCAAGATCCTTGTCCATGGTGAATGTTGAATGGTAAACATCCCTCCTGGTTTCATTCCCCTGCCTGTCAAAAGAATATACTCTACGAATACGGGAAACGATTCTGCGCTGATATAGAGACTTGTCGTCAAAAGCGTTTTTCAAATCCTGGGCGACGGGATAATCCCAAGTCTCCTCATAGGACAATACCTTTCCGCGCGGCCTGCCGTATATCTCCATATCACCTACCCACCTGCCATACATATCGTAAAGATTACGTAAGCTATAGACAGTGTCAACTATACCTCCCCGCAATTCAATTCCCGGAAAGCGCCGCTTAAGGTCCTTCACTATTGGTCTGGTCAGGTTTCCGTTGACTCTTAACTCCTCAAGATTGAGCGAATCCACCCACTCCGGAACCACAACATCCCCTTTGTAATTCAGGGACAGTTTCTGCAGGCCTTCAACCTGCATTATCTCCATAGGTACATCAACTACGTTAAGGGTCAATTTCCTCTCGCCAAACAAATCATCTGTATGTTCCTGTAACAACTGTACAATATCGGCCGATGTGGTGGCCGTGCGAACCATCCAGCCTATACGAGGTTTGAGGTTAAAGGTCTTCCTGTCCTGTTTTACGCCTACAATACCTGCCCACAGCTCCATATCATACTCCTTAATGACTTTGAGTCCGTCCGATTCCTGCAGCTTGAAATCAACCGACACCATCCCCGGCAGAACATCATAGTCGTAACGCACCTTATCGGGAGTCCTGGCACCTCTGGCATCAAACGGGAAAAGCCTGATGAACCAGCCGTCAAGCAAAGGCGGCTGACCCAGGCAACCTCCCTTGAGATTGAAATCGTCCGGACGGTCCCTTACCACCATATCCATCCAGAACTTACGGTCAATATTGCCCAGTGATGTCTCAATGAACTGTTCCAGTATAGGGTCCAGGTCCTTAAGCCACCAGTCCATCCCGAACTGTTTCAGACATGACGCCTTTTGACGGACCTTGCGCCAGTCATCAGGAGTTCCTTCAAGAGTTATCAGCGGAATTCCGCATATCATTCGTGTCACCACATATTGAAAGTAGGGCCTGACGGTTTTCATAAGCACAACCCTGGATGCCGTCCTTTCTACAATGCGGGTGGTAGAGAAATCAGCCTCAATGGTCCTGGCTATGTCACTTTTGGTGTTTTGGGCTATTTCACCGCTGAATCGCTGCATCAGCAGATCCCAATTGAATCCAGGCTGGAACGGATCTTCAGTGACATTCAGAATCAATTGCTTTACTCCCTGATGGTCTACCAGTTGGTCACGATACTGGTCTGCATGCATGTAAATCTGATGTGACAACGCCTGGCTTATTGCCATCCAGACAACATCAGGAGTGAGTGTTATGGGCCTGTGGGTAGCGTATGCCTCGGTTATCATTGAAAACAAAGGGTTCCTGCCCATCTCCACCAGACTGTCGCTGTCAAAGCTGGTAGCAATGACTGACTCAGGATCCGTAGATTTACCCTCCTCCTCGGTCCAGTGTTCAGCAACTGCCCTACCGGACATGACAAACAGAGGTTCATCGGGAGACGTAACCTTCTCTACGCTGAATGTTATCCCACCATCCTCGCCAAATACCAGTTCGGCAAGACTGTTTTGTGCAATGGTAACGACAAAAGCATTAATGAACAGTAATGCCAGAGATAAAGCTTTTTTCATAACCATACATTTTTATTTATCTGATGACAAAAGTATCTTTCAAATCAGCAATCCACAAGGATTCAGCGTTGCAAAACCGTTGCATCTTGTGTTTCCCTAAAAATGGTTGACTCCGGGCGAGAACCTGTTTACTTTTGCAGAATAGACACTACGTCAGTTGAGCTTTAAAATTTTACGCTCCAGTTAGAGCGTAAAATTACTCTAGTTGGAGCGTAAAAAGTTCCTGTGGGAGCGTAAGTTAATAGAATCTCTCCATTCAGCATCAGCGTCCCTCACTTGGCAATGAAGTAAGCGCCAATGAGTATAAGCACCACCCCTACCCAACGTATGGGCGGAATTGACTCGCCTAAGAACATCCAGGCTCCAATCATTCCGAACAGGAAACTCAGGCAGCTGAGCGGATATGCTATGCTGAAGGGGAAGTGTTTGAGGATATACATCCACAATAGCATGGCGCCCGTAAGCAGTGTACCGCAGCCGTACCACCACCAGTTGGTCCACTCCCCAGCCAGGAACTGGCCAATACCGGTATAGTGACCCATCTTACGGAGAGCCAGCTTGAGCATCATCTGGCCGGTAGCCAGCGTAAAGCTCTGTAACAAAGAAAGCGGTATTAAAGTCCTCCACATAATATCGGTTTGAGTAAAGAAAGTGAATAGTGCCTGTCCTCTACAATATTGACCACCAGGATTCCTCCATTGGGTTTGATTGCATTGCCGTTATTTGTAAGACAGGCGGGAATCAGTCCTTTTTTAAGGCAACAGGCCGCTGTGTAGAAGCCTATGGCCGATGATGAGAAGTTAACTCCGAACAGATGCTTGTAACGGAGTATAGGTATTTCCGGCAACAGCCTGCCCAGAAAGCTGTACCAACTGTCATTTTCAGCGTTTCCGCTCATGCCGGTCATTATGGCCGACGGGGTGCATCCGCCAGTAACGGAACCTATGGCATGAGCCAGTTCATCCTCATCGGGACGGTTCAGTATCATCATGCCGTCCAGCGTGCAGTATGCAGGGGTTTCCTGATCGGTGCCCATAAGTACCGATACAGCCGCCTCGCTGCATATCTCACCCGTTTTTACATGATCGGCCTTGCGCATGAATCCGGCAAATACAGGTGTCATCTCGTCATGGCTGCCCACCAGTGCAGTCTTTATCTTGCCTAAGCGGAACTGAAGCCATGCGTCATACAGGGCGCAGTCAAATGACATGCCTTTCTGCGTATAGGTGGAATTGTAACCGTGGCTATGGGTATGGATGCCTATCAGGGATGATGCGGTGTTGTGCGTTGACTGCATGAACTGGGTGGGTTTGAGCATCTGCTCCCCCTCACGCACCATTGCGTCCAGGAACAGCTCGGTGTTCTCCACGCTTCCGAATCCTGTTCCGGTTATTATGGCATCAGGGTTCTCTGTTCCACCGTCCTTCAGTGCTGATAACGATGTGGCCAGAGCACGCTTGAGCAGTTTTCCCATGCGGCGTGCATCGCCGGCTGATATGAATTGCCTGAATTCCGGATCAATGGCAGGAACATAGCTATCCGAATATTCCAACGGACTCTCCATCCACTCCTCAGAAAGCGGATTCTGGATTGATATCTGCTTGGCAGACAATATTTTTATCTTAATATCCTGAACCATTGCTTTAGTCTGTTGCAGTTAGTATGACAGATGAGTCGTTGCCTCCGAACCCGAATGAATTGCACAGTATATGATGCAATTTATGCTGTGGTTTGAGCTCCATGTTAGGAACTATTCCGTTGTCCATGGGATTGGCCCATGCATAGTTTACAGGCACAAATCCGTGGCGAAGCGCCAGGATGCAGATGACCGCCTCGACCGAACCCGATGCGCTGGTAGTATGTCCGGTGAGTGACTTGGTGGATGAGACGGGAGGCATAGCATTGCCGAAAAGCCTCTTCATGGCCTGGCTCTCGCTGACATCGTTGTTGGGTGTGCCGGTGCCGTGGGCGTTGATATAGTCAATGTCTTCCGGTTTAAGCCCTGCATCGGCCAGAGCCTTTGACATGGCCAGGTATGCACCTTCACCATCGGGTGATGATGCCGTCTGATGGAATGCGTCACAGGCATTTCCATAGCCTGAAAGCAGCGCAACCGGCTTTACGCCGCGTCTTGCAGCGGACTCTGCGGATTCCAGCACCAGATAAGCAGCCCCCTCGCCCAGGTTCAGGCCGGCACGCTCCGCATCAAACGGACGGCACTGGCCACGGTCCAGTATCATGAGTGAGTTGAATCCGTTCAGGTGGAACTTGGTTATGCACTCGCTTCCGCCTGCCACCACGATATCGGCCTCACCGGAACGTATCATGTCGGCCCCAAGTTCAACGGCGTTCGCTGCCGACGAGCAGGCTGTAGATATGGTTGTGATGTACCTGAACCTGCCGAACCTGTCGGCAATCATCTCCGAGCAGGAGCCGCAGTCATGGGTCTTGATGTACTCGTTGCGGGTGTCGTTATCAATGAAGTCAGTGTAGAACTGCTCGCTCTTGTCCATACCCCCCACGGTGGTGCCGTTCACAAAACTGCACTTCTTGAGGTCTTCACGGCCCAGGCCAGCCTCACCCAACGCCTCATGCATGGCTATCATACCCATCAGGGCGGTGCGTGTAACGGGTGTTCCGGGCTCAATGCCCATTGCCTGTTCCATATCATTATCGGACATCTTGACCTCACCCACCGGGAATTCCGTATGAGTGGTCCTGAGGTATTTGAGCGGGCCTATACCGGTACGGTTGGACATAAGTGAACTTAGCACCTCGTCCTTACCGTTGCCTATGGCACAGATTATGCCGCAGCCGGTTATGAGCACTGACCTGACTTGAGCCATCAGCGGGTACGGTTTTTCTGGATGTAATCAGCCATCACGTTGATGGACTTGAATATCTCCTTGCCTTTAGCGGGATCCTGCAACTTGATGCCGTAGTTCTTCTCCATGAGAACTATAAGCTCAAGGGCATCGATTGAATCCAGTCCCAGACCTTCACCGAACAGAGGAGCGTCATTGTCAATATCCTCGGGTTTAACATCCTCAAGGTTAAGAACCTCGATAATCTCCTGTTTCAGTTTAAGAATCATCTCTTCCATAGTTCAATATCATTTTAAGTTATCCATTATTCCTTTCAGTTCTGTTTCAAGTCTCTCCAGGTCCTGCACATCCTCCCTGTAAAGCAGCGTAAAGAAGCTGCGGAAATCATCGTTACCCGTGCTGTCAACCCATCCTGCAAGAACACTCTCCGTTACATCATCCAGGAAAGCGCATTTCAGATGGAACGCCATGCTGCCGGCATCGTACCCGTCCAGGACATAGAACGACGTCTCGCCACGGTAATGGTTACGGATGGCTATCTCACCCGTAACTATATTGGGCAGGGTATATACAAACAGCGCAGGACTGGGATAGTAATTGTCGCTGTCCTGGATGGTTTCCTGGTAGTTGCGGTCAGCGCAGAGTGAGGCTGTGGTGCCGAAGAGCACTATGGCACGGGCCGAAGTGTATTCTTCGGCCTCCAGCCTGCGCTCGCCCAGTTCCTTGAGCAACAGTTCCGATGCCAGATATCCCACCTTGCTCAAGGTGTCCATCTTGAAGAACTTGGGCCAGTCACCCGCATGGGCGCGATATATTTCAGTAAGCATGGCGGAACCTGTGTGCTCATGTTCAAGCACGCGTCCGCATACTGTAACCGTATTGCCGGTAATGACGGTATATTTAAAATTCCTGTCCTTTTCCATATCCGTCAAATATTGTAATAAGCGTAACTGAGGGCGGCGTTGCATCCGCCGAATCCTGACAGCAGCTTGATGAACCTGTTCCCGTGGGCAGACCTGTTATTAGGGCTTACATTCACCGGATAAGTCACTCCCTGCGTGGAATAACCGCGTGTGGCCAGTACCGTCCCGTCCTGAACGGCGTACATGGAGAGTATGCTCTCCATTATTCCCGCTGCACCCATTGTATGTCCGTAATAGCCCTTGAGCCCCGTAACAGGTACGTCAATCAGTCCTGCACGG
This sequence comes from Bacteroidaceae bacterium, assembly GCA_017651315.1. GTDB lineage: Bacteria > Bacteroidota > Bacteroidia > Bacteroidales > Bacteroidaceae > Colenecus. The sequence continues at coordinate 17,923 of JAGCDE010000021.1, read as the reverse complement.
TAAAGGGCAATGGATTCCATCTCGTCATTGTACGCGGTTGCCGTGCCGTGCACGTTAATGAAAGCCAGACCATCCCTGCCGCATTTGCGCAACACCTCCATAAGAGCCAGATAACTCCCTTCGCCCGTGCGTGAAGGCCCGGAAATATGGTTTGCGTCATTCCGTATGGCACCGCCCTCCAGCACCCAGCCACAGGCCGGTCCGTCGGTAGCCTTGAGCACCACGGTTGCGGCGCACTCACCCAGGTTGAGCCCAGTGCGGTCTTTGTCAAACGGACGGCACGGAGTATCGGTAAGCGCCTTGAATGAGAGGAATCCTGATATTATGAACGGTGACTGCTCATCGGCACCGGTTACTACGGCATAGTCATAACGGCCGCTCTGCAAGGCACGCATGGCCTCAATCTGGGCACATACGCCCGATATGCAGGCATTGCAAACCACTATGGGGGCGTTGGGATTGCCGAAATAGCCTGTAACCATGCGTGCAGACCTGCCAAGCAGAACCCTCTCCTGCGGGAATCCTTTAGCATCCCTGTCCAGCAGGGATACATTGCCTTTTGTGGTTGAGATGATAAACAGGACCCTGTCGGATGACGGGTCTATGCCCGACTTTCTTACGGCCTGTATGCTACTGGTAAGCAGCATCTTCTCAAAGAATGTATATTTGCCTTCGGGAATGCCAAGTCCTGTACAGAGTTCATCCAAGAGATAGCGGTCTATGCGTGACAGCATGAACGGAGAGCTGACTCTGTCCATCTCCTCGTAACGAGCCAGTCCGCTGCACCCGGCCTTGACATTGGTATAATTCTCCACCGATGTCCTGCCCAAGGGCGAAACCACGTTGTCCGCTATGCACTGTATCACTCTTGCCATCTCTTTTTCCACTCCTCATAGAACTCCGGATTGGCCCAAACCAGCTGATAGTTGCGGTCCATGAACACCTGGACTGAATGGCCCTCAGCCAGCAACTCGCCGTTTGCGGAGTCCCTTATCTCATAATCAAACACTATCTTGGCCGAATCGGTAGGACGATACATGATCGTGATCTCCGGTTTAGTGCCGTATGTTACAGGCTTCTTGTACTTGAACGACAGTTCCACAAGAGGCGCGTAGTATCCGTTGTCAAAAATGTCATAGTACCCCAGCCCGTACTTGCGGCCGAAAGCCTCGCGGGCATCCTCGAAATAGAGGGGGTACGAACCGTGCCACACTATGTTCATTGAGTCCACCTCGCTGAACCTTACGCGGAACGGTATTGTCTCTTTAAGTTCTTTCATAGCATCATCTTATCTTGCCGCGTCATCGCCCAAGGCAATCTTGAGGTCTGTCTGCGCTATAATTTCATCACCGCATTTTACCACAGCGTGTACAAGAGTAATGTTGAACACCTCCTGCAGCACGTTAATCTCAGTCACAACAGTCTCACCCGTGACCGGTGTCCTATAGACCTGCATGTTGCTTATGGCACCTATATACCCCAGCCTGACAGGCTGGCCCGATGCCAGGCTCAGATAGCCCAGACGGACGGCGCAGGTCTGAGCTATGTTCTCGCATATTCCTGCGGTTGACAGACGGCCCCGGTCATTGAAGATATTGTCAGCCCTGACTTCCAGCTGAGTCCTGGTTATACTCAAGTCGCAAGATATCAAGCTATCCACCATCACGAACGGAGGACGCTGCGGAATCAGCTCAAGAATACCGTATTTTGAAAAATCACTCATATCAGGCGTTCCAGAAGTCATAGTAATTGAACCATTGCGTAGGATACAGTCGGACTATACTCTCCAGCTCCGCCGCGAATTTCTGCGCCATATCCTGCATGGCGGCTCTGGGAGTGAGTTCCGGTACTGACGTTATCTTTCGCACATACACATTATAGACGCCCCATTTGCCACGCATGCAGAACACCGCCACTATAGGCACATCCTTCTGCACTGCAAGCGCGAACGGTCCCATGGGAAAGTTTGCATCGGCACCCATGAATGAGCAACGGAATGACTTGGGCGAGCCCAGCATACGGTCTCCTGTCATGCTCACAATCTCGCCGCGGTCAATTGCCGCATTCATCTGGAATATATGCTCCATGCTACCGTTCACCTCTATCAGTCCTATATTGTGCATACTCAGTATCTTGCGTCTGAAATCCATCATCACCTCCGATTCGCCTCCGTAGAACAGCCCGTTTATCTTCTTGGTGGCCGATGTAAGGCTGTAACCCACCATCTCGTAGTTCCCTATGTGGGAACTCAGCTGGACGAATCCGCCCGGTTCATTGAGCATGGCAAGGAACATGTCATTGCCGTCAAAAGCAAAACGGAACCTCTTGCCTGCGTAAGCGGCGTAACGGTCCACTATCACCTGACCGAACCGGAAATGGTTGGCATAGACCTTAAGGAAAGACTTGAATGGCCCCAGTCCCAACCTCCGGCGGAAGAAGCTGTAGATAGCCTTGTAACCCTTGTGGTTGAATATCATGTAGAATGGGACTATCAGCGCCATTACCAGATAGATGGCTCTCCGGTCCAAAACCTTCATGACAGCCACGAGTGAGCGTATCATCCACGGCAGGCCGTCGGTACGGCCCTTCCACTCCACAGGTTTCTCCCCTTGTCTTGCCAAATCAGCCTATTTTCTTTTCAAGATAGTCACAGAACTTGCTGAAAGTATCTACTCCAGCCATCTCCTCACTCTTGATCTTTACACCGAAGGTCTTTTCAACTATTACCACGATGTCTATGAAATCAAGGCTGTCTATTCCCATGTCCTTCATCAGGTGGGCATCGGGAGTAATCTTATTCTCGTCAATCTCAAGGTCCTCAATCATGAATTTGCGGACCTTTGCTTCAATTTCACTTCTTTCCATTTTATAATTACTTGCTTGATTATCAGTTTATTTAAGTTTACAAACCATGATGCTGTGACCCTGTCCCAGATTGTCATGTATGCGCTCCACCTCCATGCCTGCCTGTTCCACCAGACGCTCCATGCACTCTGAATGGTACATCTTGCTGTTGCCGTTGGCAATGGCTGTAAAGTAGAGGCTGGTCATGGTCAGGCACAGGGCTCCCGGCTCAAAACGCTGGCGGTCCCAGAATGTCTCCATTATGTAAAGGCGAGTTTCATTGTCCATGGCGGCAGCGGCACGGGTAAGTATGCTCAGTATCTCATCCTCGGCAAAGCAGTCCAGGAACTGGCTCATCCAGATGGCATCGAAATGACGGCCCTCGGGGAACTTTGAACTACGGTCAAGCAGGTTGATTCCGTATCCCTCGATACGGTCGGCACCCTTCTTGCCTGCCGTCTGGGCGCGCATCATCTCAAGCTGCTGCGGCAGGTCCATTATGGTCACGCGGACCTTGTCGCTGTAATCCACGCAACGCAGAGCCCACCGGCCGGTGTTTCCGCCCACATCGACAAGTGATTCCGTCCGGCCTCCGTCAAAGACAATCTTAAGCGCCTCGTCAAATGAGTGGTCGGAATAGAAATGGTCAAATCCGAACCAGCTCTTCTGCACCTGAGGAGGCAGTTGTGACAGGCCTTCATAGACCGTAGGCCAGCTGCCGAAGTGCTCCAGACCGGCGGGCCGGCCTTCCAACAGTGACTCCTCAAGCTTGAACCAGCCCTCATAGTTCACGTCATGGTTAAAGTCCATATTGGCGCGTGTGGCGGGGTCTGTAAGCAGGAACCAGCCGGTCTTGGACAGGCTGAAACGGTCCGTGTCCGGATCAAGCAACACTGTTCCTATTGACAGAGAGCCTTCGGTAAGCACCTTGACTGCATAAAGTGACAGACCGGTCTTATCGGCAATCTCCTGCTGAGTAAGGCCGTCAATATTGTCGCGCAACAGGTCCAGTATTCCGAACTTAACCATCAGGCGTGATGTCTGGAAAACTATGGGCCCCCATGCGATGAACTCCGCCAGACGCTGTGCATCGCGGGCGCTCAGGTGCTCCTTGGTGTATGCCTCCTTCAAGGCTGGTGACAGATTCATATCTTTCTGATTACAAGTGCGCTGTTGGTTCCTCCAAAACCAAAGCTGTTGGACAGTATTGTCTTGAGTTCAGTCTGTTTGGTCTCTGCTGCTATATTAAGCCTGGCCGACTGCTCATCGGGATTCTCAAAGTTTATATTGGGAGCCACAAAACCGTTGTTGAGCATGATTGTGGAATAGACAATCTCGCTCGCACCTGCCATCCAGCATTCATGTCCGGTCATGGACTTGGTGGAGCTTATCCATGCCTTGCGGCCCTCAAACAGGCGTGCAAGAGCCATAGCCTCATACATATCGCCCTGCGGGGTGGATGTGGCGTGCGCGTTTATGTAGTCTATATCGTCAGGCTGCAATCCCGCACGGTCAAGGGCACGGGTCATAGCCAGATAAGATGCGTCTGAATTGGGCTGAGAAATGCCGCCGGTGCCGTTCGATGAGAATCCGTAGCCCAGGACCTCGGCCAGAATACGGGCTCCGCGTTTTACGGCATGGTCATAATCCTCAAGCACCACCGCTGCTGCACCGCCGCTGGGTACCAGACCGTCACGGTCACGGTCAAACGGACGGGATGCCTTAGTGGGCTCATCGTGACGTACGGAGAAGGCTGACAGCGCATCGAACGATGCCATGGACATGTGGTTGGTCTCCTGCGCTCCGCCGCACAGGACCATATCCTGCAGGCCCTGCTGTATCATCATGAAGCCAAGCCCTATGGCATGAGAACCGCTGGCGCATGCAGCGCTTACGGTAAAGTTTATGCCACGCAGATGGAATATGGTGCTCATGTTCATGTTCACGGTGGAGTTCATGGACTGGAAAATCAGCCCCGAACCGCACATGGCGGAATCACGGTACTCACTCATAATACGTGCGGTCTCTATTACCGGCTCCGCGCTGGAGTCATTACCGAATATCACCCCCACCTCATTGGCCAGCAGGTAGTCATCGTCTATACCGGCGCCGCGGAATGCCTGGGCCGATGCCATGTATGCATACTCGGCCTCCTCACTCATTCCCGCGCGTGTACGGCGGTCCAGCACTCCCTTGAGCACAGGCTTAGGGACAATACCTGTTAGCATTGACCTGTAACCGTACTCCTTGCGGACCGGTTCAATTCCAATCCCTGACTTGCCGCTGAACAGGGAATCGCGGACCTCATCCACATTCTGTCCGAGACAGCCCCAGATTCCTATTCCGGTAATAACTACTCTACCCATATAAAATCATGCTGTCACGTTTACCACTCGATACCCAACCTGATGCCTACACTGGACAGATTGATCCTTGAAGTCTCAGTTATCTCTCTCTGCAAAGTGTAATCCCACCTGTAGTCAGTCTGGTCAAACGGGGCATAATAAGAAGCACAGGCCTGTATGGAGAAAGCGAAATCCTTGTCCGAAGCAAACCTCATGCCTAAACTGACATCTCCGTAGGGCTTGGCACCCTCATGGAAGAACGAGCCCATGCGCATCTGGAGTGTCGGGGAAATCCTCGTAGCAGAGTTGAATATATATTTTGCCGAAGCAAATACAGGCACAAAACCGTCATCGGGGGCAACGTGAACACCGAAACCCAGACCGACAAACATGTTGGATGTGTAATAGAAGCCATGCGTGGTTGAGATATCCATTGCCGTTCCCCCATCATCGAGATAAAACAGGTTGGAATACTCTATGTGCCCCTGATAACCGCTCGGGACCCGAACAGCACCTTTGTCTGTAACTACATAACTCTGAGCATTTGCCGAAATGAAAAGAGCAGCAAACAATGATAATGCGAAAATCTTTTTCATATCAATAATTTTTTGAAAAACAATCATGTATAAAGTCCACCGTTAACCGAAATCACCTCACCTGTGATGTACGAAGCCTCTTCGGACACAAGGAACGCCACAGCGGCGGCCACCTCTTCAGGGCGTCCGAAACGTCCCACAGGAATCATCTTCCTGAGTTCATCCTCAGGGAGTTCCTTAGTCATATCTGTGGTTATGAATCCTGGAGCTACTGCATTGACGGTTATCTTGCGGGAAGCCACCTCCTGGGCCAAAGCCTTGGTCGCACCTATCAGCGCAGCCTTGGAAGCCGAATAATTGGTCTGACCGGGAAGCCCCTTTATTCCGGAGAGCGATGCCAGATTCACTATCCTGCCCCACCTCTTGGTCATCATGTTCTTGAGCAGGCGACGCGTCAGATAAAAGAAACTGTTCAGATTGGTGTCAAGGACACTGTTCCAGTCTTCATCCTGCATGAAAACCATCAGGTTGTCGCGACGTATTCCGGCATTGTTCACAAGCACAGCAATATAATCATCCTTGTGTGCATCCTGCCATTTGTCGATGGCAACCTCCACATCCTCCTTTACAGACACGTCAAAAGGCAGAAGTTCGGCATGACCGCCAGTCTCCTCTATGAGTCTTCTGGTTTCAATCGCGGCATCGGAGTTCGACTTGTAGTTAATCAGGACAGGATATCCAAGCCCTGACAGTCTTATGCATACGGCTCGTCCCAACCCTCTCGAGCCTCCGGTAACCAGTGCGTATTTCATTTCTAAAGTCAGATAAAATGCTTACTGTTACTATATCTGTATTAAGGTGCAAAATAACTCAAAAATGATGACACGGCCAAATAATACGACAATTTACCGTCCATGCAACAAAAAGGAAACGGACACTGTAATATGTTTTCAAAAAAAGACTAAATTTGCAGCCGGTTTTCAGAAATCGGCCGAAATAGCTCAGTTGGTAGAGCAACGCATTCGTAATGCGTGGGTCGGGGGTTCGAGTCCCCCTCTCGGCTCAATAAAGAAACAGCGCCCGCATGGACGCTGTTTCTTTATTGAGCCGGGAGGGGGGACTTTATCCCACTGTCTTTTCAATCAGAAGATATAACCTACGGAAACAGTAAAGACATTCTTCTTCCACTCATAACTGTCCATATCGGAAATATCAAGGAGACCGAGCTTATAACCAGCCTTCAGGCGGATAACATCCTTGATATCAACCCATGCGCCACCACCCAGGAGAATGTCAAAACGTTTTTTGCCATGATCAAACATGTCTTTGTCATCATTCTTGGCCATAATACCCATATCGAATGTCGGACCGGCAAACAGATAGAGTTTCAGATCCTGGCCAAGATTGAACCCGTAGTTAAAATCAACGGGAACCAAGATGTTGAACTCCTTGTATTTCACGTCATTTTCCTTGTTGTCCAATGACAATTCCATAGCCACACCGGGAGCAACGTTGAAACCGCCGGCAATGTTCATGTTGTAGTCGGCACCTACCATGAAACCACTGTAGTTGTTCTTATGCGTGGTGGAAAGACTTCCTAAGGTGTAAGTCTGTTCCTCAGCGGTTGCCATGAAACCAAGTTGATAACTCACCTGTGCACTAGCGTAGCCTGCTGTGAGCAGAACTGCGGCAACTAACATGATTTTCTTCATAATGCGTAAAATTAAAATGTTAAATAATGTATTTTGAAATTCAGATTATCACGATGACTTGCCGAGCAGTTTCTTGGCCACAATCACGGCCTCGTTCGCATCGGCAGTATATACATCGGCCCCTATCTCCCTGGCGAAAGCCTCGTTCAATGGGGCTCCTCCCACCATAATCTTGACGTTGTTGCGGATTCCCGCCTCCTCCACAGCCTTGATCACATCCTTCATGTAACCCATGGTGGTTGTCAGCAGGGCCGACAATGAAAGGATGTCGGCATCATTGTCTATCACCGCCTTTACGAACTTGTCGGCATCGACATTTATACCAAGATTTATAACCTCAAAACCGGATCCCTCGAACATGGAGGCCACAAGGTTCTTCCCGATGTCATGCAGATCACCCTTGACAGTGCCGATAACCACCTTGCCGTAGCTGATACCGGACTCTCCCTGCATCATGGGTTTGAGAAGGTCAAGACATCCCTTCATGGCGCGGGCCGACATGAGCAGATTGGGAACGAAAGCCTTACCTTCGCCAAAACGGGCGCCGATAATCTCCATTCCCTTAATAAGGTAATCGCTGATTATGGTTTTCGGTTCAATGCCACTCTCCACAGCCTGCTTGGACAGGGTTACTGCGCCGTTCATATTCCCGGCAACAATGGCATCGGTAAGTTCCTGAAGATCCATATTGATGTCTTTTCCTCGTAATTACAGGGACAAAGATAGTAAATTTGAATAAAAATAAGATAAAAACAAAAAAACTAATATTGCCCATAAACAGGTTTTCTGCATTGTATCACCCGGCCGGCATGCAGGGCACTGGAAACCGACCTGACCGGACCACAGCCGATGACTTTATTCAGAATCCCATAGCAAAAGACTGCAACCTCAAAGTGTGAGGTTGTAGTCTTTTACAGCCTGGATCATAGCGTCAATATTAGGTTTGACAGCACCCATAGGCATACCGCCACCCGTACTGAGGAGCAGGCCGTGATGGCTGCCGTTGGCTGCCACATAACTCTCAATAACCTGCTTTGTGGTGTCATATACGGTCTTGGGGGCACTCTGGGCCAGCAGCATGGGCGGAACATTTCCCATGAAAACAACCTTGTCGCCGGCCAGCTTGCGGGACTCCCCTATTTCCTGCATGTGTGTGAAGTTGAAGACATCGACACCCATCTCTGTCAGGTGTGAATAGCATGAGTTTGAGGTGAAGTCATTGTGGAAATAGTGACGGACCTCAGGGAATGCGCTGAAAACCTGCTTCATGTAAGGCATGCACAGCGTCTCGAAATCCTCAGGGCTGAAATATCCGCACACATCATCGAGAACCATGATGGCCTTGGCAGTCTTTACATTCTCCAACTGGGCCTCAAGCCAGCGTTTCACACACTCCACAGTCTTGGAAAGGAGCTTGTCGGCAGCCTCGGGATTGATCATCATGAGCATGAGCAGCTGGGTCACTGTGAACATGTGGGATGCCACTGTGAACGGTCCGCGCGCGCATACCATATAAACCTCTTCCCCATCCTGCTCCATCAGCGGCTGGTAGTAACGCTGCTGGTTAAGTATAAGCGGCATGAATCCGTCCACCCTGGGGTCAGGAACCGGAATGTTTCCGAATATCTCTTCCGCCTTATCCAGATCCTCGGTCAGAGGATGCATGTGCGGGAGGTTGTCATCGAAAAAACAGGTGGGACAGCCGAATCCTGTCGGCTCTGCGGCCATGCCGTACTCCACCCACCAGCCCGGAACGAAGATCGCATCCGGAAAATCCTTGCGTATCTTGCGGTTGTCGTTTATGAACACCTCGTTACGGGCATAGTAATCAACGAAAGTGTGGCCGCAGTAACCCGGAATCCAGGGACTGTCCGCAATAAGCGCCACGTGGATCTTGTCATTCTTGTGCAGGATTGTCTCCTCCAGCTTTTGGATCTGTTCTTGTGTCATTGTCTATATTCTTTTTAAGTTTAAATCATAAAGAGGCCTCAAAGAAAGCCCTGATGTTTGCCTCCGGAGCAGCGGGTGGAACATCACATCCTGTAGATAGTATGTAGTTCCCATATCCTGCTGATATTGACTTCAGTTTTCTGACAGCATCAGCGACCTGCCCGGGCGAACCCATCTTCATAACACCCACGGGGTCAACATTGCCCATGACGGCAATATCGGCAGGAACCTCGGCAAGCACGCCGGCCATATCAATGGCATTGCCGAAATGCAGGGCAGCCGCCCCTGTTGCAATCATGGATTCCGTACACTGTCCCTTATTTCCGCAGTTATGCAGTATCACCGCAAAGCCGTCATCCTGAACCGCATCCACAATCTCCCTGACATAAACCGATGAGTACTGCGTGCAATCTGTATCGGAGAGCAGGCCGGCGGCAGGTTCGGCCATAACGACACCGGCTGCACCGGCTGCCTTAATGGCCTTTACATATTCCGTCAGGAACAGGGTGCATTTGCGGAGCAGGGCATGGGCTGTCTCCGGCTCGATATACATGGCCATCATCAGCTCTGTCATGTCGTAAAGACGGCCGGCAAGCGAGAACGGACCGATGCAGCCGCCGAACAGCGGCACATCCAGTCCGGGAGCCGATAACCGCACCGCCTTCAGATACTCCGGCAGGCGGCCTCTGTCCAATGACGGGATTTCAAGTTCCCCGACATCCTGAGCTGAGGAGAGCAGTCTTCCAGTTACTGTCGGAACCGAATTATCCTCAAACACCACCTCCGCGCCGAAAGCCTGAGCCTCGACCGAAAGGTCCATGATGGTGGTCGATGCCACTGACATCGGATAAGCCTTCCTGAGTGCCAGGACAGCGTCACTGTGCACCTGCCCGTCAGTTACGGCATCTATCACCCTGCGCCCTATCAGTTCAATCCCGGGATGCGTCATGATGGGCATGACCGGCACAGTAGCCTTATCATAGAGTTTGCTTATAACGCTATTCATGTCCGAACATGTATGATATCCTGCGTCTTATTCAAGAACGTACTCAGGCAGCTTGTCAAGAGCCGGGGTCTCGTAGTTGGAGATACGGAGACGGAAGCTGCGCAACTCATCAAGAGTATGCTGAGGCTTGGTGCAGTCGGCAGGAATCTCCATCTTGGAGAACTGCTGGAAGTAGAGCATCAGGGCATCGCGCCACCAGATGGCATCCTTGGCCTGACGTATCAGCTTTTCGTGGACCTGGCCGTAGCGGTACGGGTCAACATACTTCTCCACGCTCTCCCAAGTGTCAATGAAACCGCGGGCCTGGTTGATACCGTCCTGGTAAGTGTAGCAGAGTTCGTTCCACAGGGTACGGCCGCTCTTCATCTTATAGTCCCATGGCAGATGGTGGAACCAGAGGATCAGATTCTCAGGACAGGTCTCCACATTGTCATAGAGAGACTTGAGCGGCTCGTGGTACTGTGACACGGCATCGGTTCCTGTCTTGGAGGTACGGTCGAAACCTACTCCGTCGGCAGCGGCCTTATGATAGTACTGTGGCGACCAGTCCGGACGGGAAGCTCCCTCCCAAGGACCCGGGCCATAATGTCCCGCTCCGCCAAAGCAGTGATGCAGGCCGAGAGGCATCTCATAGCTCACAGATGCCTCATGTGAGGCAAGCATCATCTTGCTCACAGGCTCCAGGAACTTCTTGTCAGAGGTGAAGGTCTGCTTGAGCCATTCGTCTATGATCTGCTCCGAACTCAGGTCAGGATCCCATGCCATACGGCCGAATGCATACCAGTTGGCCTGTGCCATCTGGTGTCCGCACCAGTTCACGCTGTCGCCGATATTGGTCACACCTGCAATAGCACCCATTGAGGTGTTGCCATGCACCTTGCCGCACGTCTCCGCCGCCACGGTGCTCCCCTTCCCTTTCTGGTATGTATCGGAGTCCAGGCACTCCTTCCACATGGGATGCAGATAGACCATGTGGTTGCTGTGTCCCATATACTCCTGGGTAATCTGCATCTCAGCCATCACATTGGTGTGCTCCATCTGTCCGAACAGGGGACTGAACGGCTCACGCGGCTGGAAATCCACAGGACCGTTCTTTATCTGGATTATCACGTTGTCACGGAACTGGCCGTCAAGCGGTTTGAACTCCTCCACGGCCTGTTTGGCACGGTCAGGCGATGTCGGGGCATACACGAATGCCCTCCACATGACTATCCCGCCGAAGGGCTTCAGAGCATCGGCTATCATGTTGGCGCCGTCGGCATGGGTGCGGCCATAGTCCTGCGGTCCTGACTGGCCTTCGGAATTCGCCTTTACCAGGAATCCTCCGAAATCGGGGATGATGCTGTAAATCTCCTTGACCTTGTCATTCCACCAGTTGACCACATCCTTGTCAAGCGGGTCACTGGTATTGAGATTGGCCAGATGCTTGGGAGCGGCAAAGTTCAGTGAGAGATACACCTTTATTCCGTATGGACGGAAAATGTCGGCCAGGACCTTCACCTTCTCGAGATATTCACGAGTAAGCATGCGGGCATCGGCATTCACGTTGTTCAGGACAGTTCCGTTTATGCCTATGGAAGCATTGGCACGGGCATACTCCTCGTACTCGGGACGGATGGTGCCGGGCAGTTCGTTCCATTTCCAGAGCGAACGGCCTGCGAAACCGCGCTCCACGGTGCCGTTGGGGTTGTCCCAATGATTCAGGATACGGTACTTGAAAGCCGGAACCTCCGTTTTCAGGAATTTGTCCCCGATACGCTCACCGCAATCGGCCATTCTCTTCAGATAGTAGATGGCATACAATCTTCCTGCATCGGTATTGGCAGTAACGGAAACATGCTTACCGGTGCAGTTAATGCTGAAACCTTCATCACCCAGCGCGTTGTTACGGATTCCGCTTGCATCGACACCTATTTCACTTACTCCGAGCGCATTCTTGTCAATAAGCTCCAGTTCCCTCTGCCAGACGGCTTTCTGTCCGGCACTGCTTGTCACTTTAATATCACCGAGCCACAGGTCATGACCACTCTTGTTCTCAGGTCTTGCCTGACCGCTGCATGACTGGACACCGAAAGCCATCAGGCCAACTGCCAGTCCCCAAAACAATCTGTAACTTTTCATATCACCTTATTATCGATTTATATAATTATCAGTTCCCTGACAGCCTGAGTATCAGCCACAGCCTCAAGCCTGGATGCCAGTTCATCGGCAACGGAAAGCCGGGCTCTAAGCACCGTCCTGCAGTCGAACGTACGTTCTGCCGCCTTATCCGTGCTGAACACTCCGTAGTCCTGCTCCACAATCCTGGCATCCAGCTCCTTCACCGCCTTCATGACCACATTGGTCATATTGTAGGTGAACAGCACCGTCACATTCCGCTCCACATAGGCTTTCACGACCTGAGCCTTCCCTATCACCTGAGAGGCCGCCTGCCTGTAGGCCTCCGTAAGGCCCGAAGTCCCCAGTTTGACCCCTCCGAAATACCGCACCACAGCTATGAGCACATCAGTTAGTCCGGCGCTGTTGATCTGGCCCAGAATGGGCTTCCCCGCTGTTCCGGAGGGTTCGCCGTTGTCATTCGCCCTCCAGTCGGTACGCTCCGCTCCAAGCATGTACGCATAACACACATGCCGGGCATCATAATACTCTTTCTGAAGGGCTGCAAGCCTTTCCTTAACCTGTTCAGAGTCTGTCACATGCCAGATGAATGAGATGAAACGGCTGCGCTGTTCCACGAACTGCGATCCGGCGCTGCCACTCACCGTCAGAAATGTGTCTGTACCCTGCTCCATAGTTTCAATTTCCAAACTTACATAAAAACTGCCGATTTTACACCTGTTGGGACAAAAATCGTTTCAAGTTCTTTTTTTGGAGGCATGATAATACAGGCGGAAGGAGAATAAGAATCTGTTTTTTTATCCTGAGGCACAGTTAGAATCTGTTTTGATTTGTTCCGTGAAATTTATTGTGGCCTGTTTTAAGCTCCGCTTGAATATAGGCTGCGCCTCGGAATAAAAAGAATGAACTCTTTTTCTTCACTCGGCTTGCACTATATTTGTCCTCTGGTTTCGCCGGTTTGAAGGAGTAATGGAGATCCATTATGACCGAACGTTTTCTTTAAGCCAGACGGACAGAGGGAACTTGTTCGCTCTGTCGTGGCGTGAAAACGTCGAATATAATTCAAAAGCGGTGGAAGAAGAGAAAAAAAGAGGCTATAAGAAAATCATGGAAACAATTCAAAACAGATTCTTAATCTTCAAAAGCGGAACCCAAAGAAACCTTTTGTCCAGAATCTGCCCAAGTTTTGTCCCGGGATGATGATTATTGACTATTTTTGCTTCAATTCCCGACATCCGGAGCAAACGATGAAAAGCCTTCATGGCCAGAAAACCTATGAAAGAAAAAGACAGGAAACCGATATATATCCTGATACTGGCTGTCACCTCATGTATATCATGGGCGATATCCGGTTTTTCCATATCGGCTCAGATTCATGTCCAGGAAGTTATTCCCGCCACATCTCTTTCAGACACGGACTGGGAGCACGAACAGGCAGTGGCATCCGGTTTCCTGAGTTCCCATGGGATTGACACCCTGGGGCTGAGGCATACTCTAAGCACCGGGAACCTGATCTGTTTTTCCAATGAACGGAATAACAGTTTCTGCATCGTAGCCCGGAAGGATTTTGAATCATGCCTTGATTCCCCTATCCTCGCCTACAGTCTTGACTCCCAGCTGCTGACGGGAAATGACAGCGAGAGCGGTTCCACCATAGCGTCCATTCTGGACACATATTCCCGACAGCTACAGGAGCTGTATGAACAGCAAGGCACATACCCGCACCGGGACTCCATACGCCGTACTGACCAGGGCGGCGTAAAACCTATGCTCGGCCGGATTGCATTCGGCCAGAAGGCGCCTTACAACAACCTGTTCCCTATGGAGACTGCCGAAAAAACATATCGTCGGTGCGTGGCCGGATGCGGTCCTGTGGCGTTGGCGCAAGTGCTGAGTTACTACAGATATCCCGACAAGCCGTCAGGACAAGGCATCATCACATCAGCTTCAGGAAAAACAACAGAGATTGACATAGGCAGCATGAGGCTTGAGTGGAACGGAACCGATGCGAATCCGGCAACTCTCATGCTTGGATGCGCCGCCAGCCTCCACGCCCAGGTCAGCCCCTCGGTCACTACGAGCAGCATAGACAACTTCAAAGCCGCACTGATAGACAACTGGGGATACAGCCCCCGATGTATAATCCTGAAAGGAGTCTCTGACCTGAAGCTCTTGGATGCGGTCTATTCCGAACTTGACGCCAGACGGCCGGTGATTGCAGCCAGCGAGAACCATATATTCGTATGCGACGGTTACGAACGGGACTACCTGCATCTGAACTGGGGCTGGAACGGATACTGCAACGGCTATTTCAAAGCCGTGACGACCGGTGCCACATCGGCAGGCCGTCTCCCCTTCCAGTACATTCTGATAGGTATAATACCCCGCTTTGACAGTTTACAGGCCACAATCCGGGTGGATCAGCCCGGCTCGCTGTCGCGAATGATAGACCAGGCCACCCTGAACCGCATCACTTCGCTCAAAGTATATGGAACACTTAACGGTTCGGACATAAAATGCCTGCGCAGAATGGCCGGTGCAGCCGACCCTCTCGGAGAGCAGGATGACATAGGCTCGCTGATGCATCTTGACTTGTCCGGGGTCCGCATAATCACAGGAATGCCATACGCTACATACCAGGCCGACGGCTATATCATTTCCGGCAGGGCGACAGACCGGGATACCGGAGAGTACCGATACCGCTACAACCTGTCCGAAGTAACCGATTCAATATGGAAGGAAATAGTGGATCATCGTCTTGACAACAGGGGCGACATGCTCTTACGCCGCGACTCGAAAGGAAAGATATACATTTCATACTACGCCCTGGACAACGTCATAGGCAAACGCATGTTCAGCGACTGCCAGAACCTGAGAAACATCATCCTGCCCGAGGTCACCCAAAGGGTCGATGAAGACGCATTCTCAGGCTGCCGCTCGCTTGAGACAGTCCTGAATCTTCCCGATACTGTTCACAGGAACGCTTTCAGCGACTGCATACGTCTGAAATGAACCAGACTCATAATCTGGAGGTCCTTGGTTCATGTCCCGGCTGGTCCACACTTGAAAATCAAGGAGTTACACAAATAACACAACTCCTTTTTTCATGTCTGCGTAAACAATGCGTAAACATTTTATTTCAGTCTCCCCTTTTGTTTCATTGATTGTCACTGAGGTTCTGCGACATTCAAAATCCTTTGCTGTAGTCATTATTAGACCTGTATGACACAGAGTCAAGCAATAAATGGCTTGCCAGAATCAAAATGTGATACATTAGAACAATTTAAACTTTTAACCTCAAACAAATGTATTCCACCTAAAGAATCTGGCTCCATAATTACAAGGTCTTTATTTTCTCCTGTGCGACAAGAATAGCATCGTTACACAAGTCCCGTTCCTGCTCATCTTCAACAGCATCAATGAACTTGTCTGCCAGCCATAAGATTAGCATCTCCTTTTCATCCTGATGAAGATACTCCGCAAGCTTGATGACCTGCTCACGCTTTGCTCTTCTGTCACCACGTTCAATCTTACTGAACATTGGGGTGTCAATCTCTAGGAATGCAGCCAACTGGCGTTGTAGCAAACCTTGCTCTTCTCTGAGCTCTTTAATCTTATCTCCGAATAACATAGTTATTTCTTTTCTTTTGTATTATCAAGTAATAAGTTCAATTGAGCTTGAAGCTCTTCGCGATTAGGGAGATAAAGCTGGTAACGTGAAGCAAATAGCTGGTTGTCTATTCCCTGAAGAGCATATTCCATCAACAACTCATCTTTCTTTGCCCCCAATACAATACCTATAGGAGGATTATCGTCAGGTTGACAAATTTCATTCTTGAAGTAATTCAGATAGAGATTCATTTGACCGATATCTCCATGCTTAATTTCTCCTCGTTTCAAGTCAATCAAAACATGACATTTCAATATGGCATTGTAGAATACCAAATCAACCTTGAAACGTCTGCTCCCTATTGGTATGACATACTGACGTCCCATGAATGCGAAGCCTCTGCCCAATTCCAATAAGAACTGTTCCATATTGGTCTTCAGAGCTTTCTCCAAATCGGATTCCTTATACCGCTTTTGCTGCGGTATTCCTGTAAACTCTAAAACGTATGGGTCTCTGATGATATCAGCAGGAGACATGACCTGATGCCCTTCATTTGCAAGCGCAAGCACTCCTTCTTTATCTGTACTGAGTGCAAGTCTTTGGAAAAGAGATGAATTGATTTGTCGTTTTAACTCCCTGACTTTCCATCCTTCTTTGATGCATTCTTTCATGTAGAACTTCATCTCTAAGGGATCATCACATTTCAGTAGTTCAAAATAATGGCTCCATGTTAATTTGTGAGACAGTGTTTCACAAATTGGGAAAGCCAAGTATAACTTACGCATGTAGTTGAGATTGGAGCGACTGAATCCGCGCCCTTTCAATCGAGTCAAGTCTTTGGACAGATTAACTAATAGTTTGTCTCCATACTTCGCCTTAGCATTGCCACCTTGTTCAAACTCAACGATATACTGACCAGTTTGCCAATTTGCATCAAGTAGTTCTGTATTGACTGCAATAGCTGCCTTATTTTTCGCACTCTCCCAAAGGTCTGAGATTTGTGAGACAAGTCTCACATATTCGGGATCATCAGCTTGCAATTGACTCAATGGCTGTTTTATTATGTTACTATTCTTCATATTTATAGTCTTTTTGCGTTTCTTAAGAGAGCTAACTTTTCTTCAATTTGGTCTATGGGCACTTCTAATGCCTTGGCATAACTTTTTTTGAAATTATTCAGTTCTTTTGAAGTGAAAAGGTTTTCATCGTATATAAACATCAGCATTGATGATATTATAGACTTGTTGCTTGTTATCATAGTCTGTTTCCGAGTATTCCACAATATGCCTGTCCAAGGATTATTGGAAATAACCATTTCAATATTTGCGTATCCTTGCATACAACTTTCTATAGAAATTCCCGTTCGTAGACAAGTTTCACAAATAGCTTTCACTAATTTGGGAAGAGCTACTGGTCTAAAATATAAAAGGCCTCCTTCATTTTTGTTTCTGAATCTGTATGCTGCCGTTTGCTCTGCTGATGCACTTAAGTATTCTGCCATTCCTGGGAAAATGCTACAAAATTGATCCCAAAAATGGCATAAATAATTTTTGAAATCATCAAGTTCTTCTTGTCCTGGCCTAAACTTTAAAAAATCAGAAATTTTAGTTGAACTATAGAGCTTTCCTTGACTATTATTTCTTGATTTATAATATGTGTAGATTATTCTATTTGTGTCATAAAGTGTCAAAAGCGAAGTAAATGATTTGGTATCATTGTCAGACAAGGCTTTTGAACCTTTTAAATCAGCTTTTACATTATCATTTAAAAATAGAGGATATGACTCTAGTAAATCCCTAGTT
>JAGCDE010000020.1 GCA_017651315.1 Bacteroidaceae bacterium | reverse complement strand
TGTCAGCCGATGCATTCGGCGTACTGCCTCCCGTATCAATCCTGACTCCCGAGCAGACCAAGTACTACTTCCTGTCAGGTTTCACAGCCAAGCTGGCCGGTACAGAGCGCGGTATCACCGAACCTACTCCCACATTCTCAGCCTGCTTCGGCCAGGCATTCCTCGAGCTGCATCCTACCAAGTATGCCGAGGAGCTGGTCAAGAAGATGGAGAAGAGCGGTGCCAAGGCTTATCTGGTCAACACCGGCTGGAACGGCACAGGCAAGCGTATCTCTATCCGCGACACCCGTGGTATAATAGACGCTATCCTGGGCGGTGACATCCTGAACGCTCCCACCAAGAAGATCCCGTACTTTGACCTGGAGGTTCCCACACAGCTCAACGGTGTGGCATGGGGCATCCTTGATCCTCGCGACACCTATCAGAACCGCGCCGAGTGGGAAGAGAAGGCCAAGGATCTGGCTGCACGCTTCATCAAGAACTTCAAGAAGTACGAGGGCAACGAGGCCGGTAAGGCTCTGGTTGCTGCCGGACCTAAACTCTGAAACCTTATGCCCAAAGCATAACAGATATCCTGAAACTCTTTCCGGACATATCTGCCGGAAGGAGTTTCTTCATTTACGAAATCAAACTGAAAACTTCCTTTTTATGAGAAAACTGCTGTTTACAATATGTGCATGTATGGTCGCACTCATCGCAAACGCTCAGCCGATGGGTGGAGGAAGACCGATGGGCGGCGGAAGGCCCCCGATGATGATGGGCAATATGGAAAAGCCCTTCTATGAGACAGAGTCCGATTCTGTGGCCAACGCCCGTATCATAGACGTGGCAGGGCGCCTGGACCTGAACGAGAAGACTCTTGACAAGATGATTAAGCTCTATACCCAGCAGTATGAGGAGCTTTGCCGCAATCTCCAGATGGCAGTCATGGAGTATCAGATGAACCTGAACGGAGGATTCCGCGGACGTAACAGCAATATGGGCATGCAGCAGCCCGCCAACGTCACGTTCGATACCGAATCGGCCCGTCAGACATACGAAAAGATTTGCCAGAAGTACGAGAAACGATACAAGAAAGCCCTCAGCGATACACAGTATCAGGTCTGGGGCACGCTCTCATCGACCAGACTGGACAACAAGTTCAGCAACCTGCTACAGCATGTTCAGGACAAGACCGAGAGCATTTTCTGAAAACTAACAAGACTGTAATGCGCAAGATAAAGATAGCACTCATTGGCTATGGCAAGATGGGTCACGAGATAGAGAAGGTGGCCCTGTCCAGGGGACATGAGATTGTGACCAGGATCGACATTGACAACCAGCAGGATTTTGGCAGCAAGGAGTTCCGCAAAGCCGATGTGGCCATAGAGTTTACCGCCCCCACCCAGGCCTACGGCAACGTAATGAAGGCCTTCAAGGCAGGTATCAAGGTGGTCAGTGGCAGCACGGGATGGATGTCCGACCATCTGACAGAGATGAAGAACCTCTGCCGCGACGGTGCCAACACCCTGTTCTGGTCAAGCAACTTCAGCATAGGAGTTGCACTGTTCTCCAAGGTCAACAGCTATCTTGCCAGGCTGATGAACGGCTATCCCATGTATGATGTCACCATGTCCGAGACCCACCACATCCACAAGCTGGATGCCCCGAGCGGCACCGCGATAACCCTGGCCGAGGGTATTGCCGATGCACTGGACCGCAAGACAGGCTGGGAAAAGGGAACTCTCCTTAACCCGGACGGGACATTGACAGGCTCAGACTCCTGCGCACCCGACAAGATCAGGATTGACTCTATCCGCGAGGATGAGGTTCCCGGAATCCACACTATAACCTACAGTTCCGATGCGGACACCATCCGGATAATCCACAGCGCCAAGAACCGTAGCGGTCTGGCCCTTGGAGCCGTCCTGGCTGCCGAATATACGGTAAGCCGCCGCGGATTCCTCACTATGGACGACCTGCTGGACTCCCTTTCGTGATTTCCTGACCGGTAATGACGACACGATGAAAAAGATTACGGAAATAAGCAGAAAGAGCTGGATCAAAGCCATCATCATATCCCTTCTGTATATAGCTTTCCTGATTTGGGTGAAAAGCTGGATGGGACTGGTGGCACTCCCCTTCATATTTGATGCCTTCACTTTCCGCATCATCAGATGGGACTGGTGGAAAAGCCTCAAGAACAAGACCCTGTATCAGATCATGGGCTGGATTGATGCCATAGTGTTTGCACTTGTGGCCGTCTATTTCGTGAACATATTCCTGTTCCAGAACTATGCCATCCCCACCTCATCGCTCGAGAAATCACTCCTTGTGGGTGACCATCTCTACGTGAGCAAGGTGGCCTACGGCCCCCGCAAGCCCATGACACCGCTCACCATGCCCCTTACACAGAACCAGTTCCCGGGTGGCGGCAAGAGCTATTTCGACAAGCCCCAGTGGCCATACGAGCGCGTCAAGGGTTTCGGCAAGATAAAGCTCAATGACATTGTGGTGTTCAACTATCCGGCAGGCGACACGGTGATAACCAGTGCTGACCCCCGGATAGCCAGTGCCGACTATTACGGCATGATTGTCTATCCTCTGGGCAAAAGCCACTGCAAGGAGATTGACCTTGACACCCTGAGCCCGCTGGAGCAACGGCGCATTTATGATTTCTACTACAGTGTAGGGCGTAAGTATATAGTCCAGAACGAAAAGACATTCGGCAAGATAATGGCCAGGCCGGTAGATCGCCGCGAGAACTATGTGAAACGTTGCGTGGGACTGCCCGGACAGACACTTGAGATAAGGAACGGCATAATATACCTGGACGGTGTGGCCAACAAGCAGCCTGATGCCGCACAGACCAACTATGTGGTGACTCTGGAACGTCCCATACCCGAAGCGCTCAGACAGAAGATGCACCTGAGCCTTGAGGACCTTAATGTATCGGATAACCGGCCGGGACAGCACATAATACCGCTTACGGTACAATCCAGGGATATGCTGGCTGCCATGAACGGGATAGCATCCCGGATAGAGCCTTACACAAGTTCACAGGAGGAAAGCGAATGGCTCTTCCCGCAGAACATGAACACACATTGGACAATCGATGACTATGGCCCGGTGTGGATACCGGCCAAGGGCGCATCGGTGGAGCTCAACATAGGGAACCTGCCCCTGTACGAGCGCATTATAAAGGTCTATGAGGGCAATGACCTCAAGGTGGAGCGTGACGGGACCATTCTCATAAACGGTGAGAAGGCCGGCAGCTACACCTTCAGGATGGACTATTACTGGATGATGGGCGACAACCGCCAGAACAGCGCCGACTCCCGGTTCTGGGGATTTGTGCCTGAGGACCACATTGTGGGCCGTCCGGTTTTCGTATGGCTCTCACTGGACAAGGACAAGAAATGGGGACAGAAGGGAAAGATACGCTGGGACAGGATGTTCCGCAGGGTAAGCAGATACAACTGACCGGACAAGGGAGATGACTCAGCCACTGCTCTGCTCGGCATATATGCCGCCCATACATTTCTTCACCGCTATGGCAAGTAGCGGTGAAGTCTTTATTGAGCAGTATGACAGCTACTGCAAGCAGACTTGGCGCAACCGCTGCCTGATAGCGTCGGAGAGCGGCCCGCTGGCCCTCACCGTACCGGTTGTCAAGCCTGTTCCGGGACAGGTCATGAAAGATGTCCGGATTAGCGACCACGGCGAATGGCGCCGGAACCACTGGAACGCACTTGAGTCCTGCTACATGAACAGCCCGTTCTTTCTCTATTATATGGATGACTTGCGCCCCTTTTACGAAAGGCGATGGGAGTTCCTCATTGACTATAACACTGAAATAACCCTGAGACTGATTGAGCTGACAGGCATAAGGACCAAGGTTCACCTGACGGAAAGCTATGACAAGGTCACACCGCATCAGGACCTGCGTGCTCTCGCAGAGCCGTCGGCAAAACCGTCAGAAAGGGTAAGACCCTACTGGCAGGTGTTCCGGCAGAAGAACGGATTCTTAGAGGGACTCTCCATACTCGACCTCCTGTTCAACATGGGTCCCGAAACAAGGCTGATACTCAAGTCGGCAGAGACGGTCAGCGCGGCAGATATGCAAGAACCTTAGCCGTCACTGTTTCGGGCGCGATTCCGGTCAGGCAGCGGTAGTCACCGTACCTGCACTTTCTCTTTCCGTAAACGGAGCAGGGACGGCACTTCAGGTCAACCTGCACGCAATCCTCCTCCCTCTGTCCGTACCCAAGGAAACCGGCGGCCGGATGTGTGGCGCCCCAGACCGACACCACGGGTGTCCCCGTGAGCGATGCGATATGCATGTTGGCTGAATCCATGGAGAGCATGACATCCAGATGGCTTATCAGTACCAGCTCACCCTCTATCCCCAAACGGGTCTCTATCAAGGTTACCGAAGGATATTTTTCCTCCCAAGATGCAACCTCTTCCCTCTCCTTCCCGTACGCGAAAAGAAACTGGCGGCAAGGGCCGGAGGCGTCAATCCCGGCTACGACTCTCTCCATAAGCTCCAGAGGATAAACCTTGCCTCTGTGGGCGGCAAACGGAGCTATACCTATCCAAGGCGTCTCCTTGCTCCCGACAAATGCGGATATGGCCGTCATGTCACCACCGCCCGGGGGGAACAGGGAGCTGAACTCCACCCTGAAACGGAATCCCGAACGCTCCAGTACCCTGCAGTAACGTTCCCAGGAGGCAGGCCGCGGACTCAGGTCCTTGAAGTGAAGTCTTGTCAGGCTGTAGCGGGAAAGGCGGTTCTTGCGGATGGAGCGGACAGGGATGCCACGAAGCCGGAACATCATTCCGAGCAGACAGGTGCGCAACACGCCGTGAAGGTCCGCCACCGCATCAAACCCCATGGGTTCAAGCAGCCTGAACAGCCTGCGCACTCCGCCACGGCCATGGTAATCTCTCTTGAGGTCAACTCCCAAGACAGCTGCATTAGGGGGCAGCCCTTTGAAAAAAGGGAGGAACCGGACGGAAGTGAGGATAGTGAAACGGGTATCCGGAAAGGCCTTGGCAAGTGAACGGACCACAGGTACACTCATGGCCACGTCACCGATAGCGCTAAAGCGTATCAGCAGAACATTGCAGTATCCTGTCCGGCACTCATTTCCCATTACGGCCGTAGAGAACAGGATTCAGTTCGGGGTCATTGTACATCTTCATCTGCTTATACACTTTCATGTACTTGCGCCCGTGGGCCATATCGTCAAGAAGCGTGTCGATGGCCTGCGACAGATCCTCCCTCTGCATGAGCAGAATGTCGAGTTTCCCGCGGCACGAGGTCAGGTGCTCCCTGCTCACATCAGTACGGGAAGCCTCGACCGACATGTGGTATATCTTGAGTGCCAGGATGGAGAGCCTGTCAATCGCCCATGCGGGACTTTCCGTATTGATGGTGGCGTCAGGACTGACTTTCACACTCTTGAAACGTTCAAGGAAATAGCTGTCTATGAGCTCTACAAGGTCTGTCCGCTCCTGGTTGGAACGGTCAATGCGCCGTTTGATGGCAAGGGCTTTCACCGGATCGATGTCCGGGTCACGTATGATATCCTCAAGGTGCCACTGTACTGTATCAATCCAGTTCTTAAGATAGAGATAATAGTCTATGCTCTTGACCGGAAACGGGTTGGATACCGGAGTATCCACATTGTCGCTGGCATGATAATCTGTGATGGAACGGTTGAATACCGCGAGACTTCCACTGCTGAATGACATAATTCGCTTGTTTTCTCTGCAAATGTAACTCATATTTTCATAAATACAAATCATTGACACCAAATCAAGGCTACACATAATTTGCCATTCTGTGCACACAATAACCAAATACGGCATTTGACTCTTGCTGTGAAGGGTTTATTTAAGTTTCTTTGCACATCTATTATTTCATAAACCTTTAAAAACTGAAAATTATGGCAGATTCACAGATTGCTGAGAGAGTAAAAGCTATCATCGTTGACAAACTTGGTGTCGAAGTATCCGAAGTTACCCCTGAGGCAAGTTTCGCAAGCGACCTCGGTGCAGATTCATTAGACACCGTTGAGCTCATCATGGAGTTCGAGAAGGAGTTCGGTATTTCAATTCCTGACGATCAGGCTGAAAAAATCACAACTGTTGGCGAAGCTATCGAAATGATTGCAAAGGCTGTTGAACAGTAAGCCTTAACAGCCATTTTCCATATTGCGATGGAACTCAAGAGAGTGGTCGTGACGGGGCTTGGTGCCGTTACCCCCATCGGCAACACCGCCCGGGAATTCTGGGTGAACGCGTTAGCCGGTGTGAACGGTGCCGCGCCCATTTCATGTTTCGACACTGAAAAAATCAAGACCAAGGTAAAGTTCGCATGTGAGGTCAAGGGATTTGAGATAGGTAACTACATGGACCGCAAGGAGGCCCGCAAGATGGACCGTTACGCACAGTACGCCATCGCCTCGGCGGTACAGGCCATACAGGATTCCGGCCTTGACCTTGAAAAGGAGAACCTTGAGCGCATTGGTGTCATAACCGGTTTCGGAATGGGAGGTGTCGATTCCTTCGAAGAGGGCAACGACACTATCCACGAACAGAAGAAACTGGGACAGGAGCTGAAGGTTACACCTTTCTTTGTTCCCAGGATTCTGGGTTCGATAGCAGCCGGACAGATATCCATCATGTTCAAGCTCCAGGGACCCAATTACGCCACCTCATCGGCTTGTGCATCAGGGACACACGCCCTGATTGACGCGGTCAACCTGATCCGTCTCGGCAAGGCTGAGGTGATAGTGTCCGGAGGAGCCGAGGCAGCCGTAGGGGACTGCGGACTGTGCGGGTTCGGGGTGATGCACGCCCTGTCCACGAGGAATGACTCCCCCGCCACTGCATCCCGCCCCATGAGCGCGAGCCGCGACGGATTCGTGCTTGGCGAAGGCGGCGGCATGCTCATCCTTGAGGAGCTGGAGCACGCCAAGGCCCGCGGTGCCCGTATCTACGCCGAAGTGGCCGGATGGGGCGCAACAGCCGACGCCTATCATGTAACGGCTCCCGACCCTGAAGGAAACGGTGCCCGAAGGGTCATGCAGGAGGCTCTTGACGATGCCGGACTAACCCCTGCCGACATAGACTACATCAACATGCACGGCACATCGACCCCGCTGGGTGACATTGCCGAGTGCAAGGCCATCAAGTCAGTGTTCGGGGAGGATGCCTACAGGCTTAACCTCAGCTCCACAAAGTCCATGACCGGTCATCTGCTTGGAGGTGCCGGAGCGATTGAGGCCATAGCAGCGGTTATGGCCGTCAGGGATGACATTATTCCGCCCACCATCAACCACGAGGAGGGTGATGACGACCCGGAGATAGACTATCGCATGAATTTCACGTTCAACAAGGCCCAGAAGCGTACCGTACGCGCAGCCCTGTCAAACACCTTCGGATTCGGAGGACACAATTCATGCATGATTTTCAAAAAGTTCAAAGACTGAGTGAAAAGAATAAGGGACTCCATAAAAGGAAAGGTCAGGAATGCGGCATTGGCAACCTCCGCCATTGCCGCATTTCTGGGTTGCGCGGCTGTGGCCAACCCGGACGGTGGTGCCTACGACGAGACACCGCCCCGCATAGTGGGCAGCAACCCCGCCATGGAGTCAACCGGATTCAAGGGAAAGAAGGTGACCATCGACTTCAATGAGTTCATAAAGCTTGAGAATGCCGTTGAAAAGGTCATTATCTCACCTCCTCAGCAGGAACAGCCCGAAATCAAGGTGAACGGCAAGAAGATACAGGTTGAACTCTTCGACTCGCTCAAGGCCAACACCACCTATACCATTGACTTTTCCGACGGTATTGTCGATAACAACGAGGGCAACCCTCTCGGCAATTTCTGTTTCAGGTTCACAACCGGCGAACAGATAGACACGCTTGAAGTGTCGGGTTACGTGCTTGACGCAAGGAACCTGGAGCCTGTCAAGGGGATAACGGTAGGGCTCCACAGCGACTTGTCGGACTCCGCCTTCATGACCAAACCTTTCGAGCGTGTCTCACGGACCGACGGAAGCGGACATTTCGTGATAAGGGGCATGGCTCCGGGAAGCTACCGCATATACGCCGTCCAGGACATGGACCAGACCTTCAGCTACTCGCAGCGCAACGAGATGATAGCCTGGCAGGACTCCGTCATCGTTCCAACACACGAGATGCGCATCAGGATGGACACACTGAGGAAAGACGACGGCAGAGTAGATACGATACTGGCCGTCCCATATACCAGGTTTATGCCCGATGACATCACGCTGCTCGCCTTCCAGCCCACACCCATCCTGCAGTACATGTCCGGATATGAGCGTCAGACCCATGAGAAATTCTCACTGGATTTCGCTCTCCCTCTGGATTCCATGCCAACGGTGAAAGGTCTCAATTTCGATGAGAAGGATGCATATATTGTCCAGCATTCGGCCAGGTTTGACACGCTGACTTTCTGGATGAGGGACACCGCCGTATATTATATGGACACTCTGCGCATCAGTGTCGGTTATCTGGCCTCCGATACCGCAGGGATACTGGTGCCTACGGTTGACACCCTGAGCCTCATCCCCAAAAAGAGCCGTCAGACAATTCTCAAGGAGGCAGCGAGGAAGGCTGAGAACGATGCCAAGGAACTGGAGAAAAAAATCAAACGCTTAGAGAAGGCGAATGACTCAATAGGCCTGCTTAAGGCCCTTGAACCCGAAAAAGTGTTCCTCAAGGGAAATCTCACCAACGGTTCGCTGAGCATAGACAAGCCTGTCACGCTCACTTTCCCGGAACCTGTAACCTTCCTGTCCGACACCGCACTGCACATTTACAAGAGGGAGGACACAGTCTGGACAGCGGCTCCGTTCCGTTTTGAACAGGACACCCTGGACATTCTCAAATACCACATATATGCTGAGTGGAGACCTGAGGAGACTTTCCGTATCAACATTGACTCCGCCGCTATCCTTGGCCTGTACGGACTGCACAACGACAGGATGGAGAGCATGCTCAAGTTCAACCCGCTGAACATGTACAGCACGCTTACCGTCAATGTCCAGAGCGCACGCCCCGGATACAGGGCACTGCTGCTTGACACAGGAGGTAAAATCCTCAAGAGCGCCCCCATTGAGAACGGCAGCGCGGATTTCTTCCTGCTCACCCCCGGCAACTACTACGTGGCGTTGCTCAACGACCGCAACAGCAACGGAGTATGGGATACCGGTGACTACGAGGAGCACCGACAGCCCGAAGAGGTATATTATCTGAACCACAAGTTCCAGCTCAAGGCGGACTGGTACCATGAAACAGAAGCCTGGAACGTGAAGGAGGTTCCAATGTTCAGGCAGAAACCGGATGAACTGGTCAAGCAGAAGGGCGACAAGACCACAAAGGACATCCATAAGAAAAATGTGGAACGCGAGGAGAAAAAAGCCTCGCAGGCTGCCGCCGAAAGCAAGAAAAGGGAGGAGCGCAAGACCAAACGGCGCAATCTGTTCAGCAAGGGCGAAGAATAGCAGATTTTTTCTGACAGAATCTCATATTGTCAGTCATTTTTGTCACACCTATTGAAAAATGTGGTAATTTTGGGGTACTAACCTATCAAAATAACATTTTTCACTGACAATATGAACAGCAAGAAACAGGTTACCGGTTCTGAAAAGATGGACTCCCTGGACCGGAAAATCCTCAGTATCATTTCACAGAACGCCCGTATTCCGTTCCGCGATGTGGCCGGACAGTGCGGAGTCTCCAGGGCAGCCATACACCAGCGCGTCCAGCGTATGTTCGACGAGGGAGTGATAACAGGTTCCGGCTATCATGTCAATCCCCGCAGCATAGGCTACAACACATGCACATACGTGGGACTGACTCTTGAGAAGGGCTCGCTCTACCATCAGGTGGTGGCTGAGCTCGACAGAATTCCCGAGGTGGTGGAAAGCCATTTCACCACCGGCCGCTACACCATGATGATAAAGCTGTATGCCCGTGACAACTCACACCTGATGGAGCTCATCAACGGACACATACAGGAAATCAAGGGTGTGACAGCCACCGAGACACTGATATCCCTTGACGAGAGCATAAAGAAGGAGATTCCCATCAACGACTGAACCCTTCCGTACTCCCAACAGTATGAACAAGTCTCAGGAACTTGAAGCCCGGCTTTCGGGGCTGTTCCGGGGCACCGGGATCCTTGATTCCGATGTACCCGTCATTGGTATAAGCGGGAACTTCAGGGACGGTGACTGCACTCTGGCGCAAGGCTACTGGGAATCAGTATCCGCAGCCGGCGCCATACCGGTCATCATCCCGCCCGTCGATGATCCTGAAGGTATAGTCTCTCTGATTGACGGTCTGGACGGGATAGTACTTTCCGGAGGTGCCGACATCGATCCGGAATACCTTGGGGAGGAGCCGTTGGATTGCATCGGCATAAACCCCCGCAGGGATGCACCGGAGATTATGCTTGTACGGCTGGCGCATGAACGGCACATACCCACATTAGGAATATGCCGGGGCATACAGATACTGGCCGCGGCACTGGGAGGCCGGCTGTATCAGGACATAGCCACACAGCATGACCGGCATGACGTGGAGCATGACCAGAAGGCGCCACGCCACGAGACATCGCACGAAGTACTGGTTGAGAAAGACTCCCTACTCTACTCACTCCTGTCCCGGGAGAGAGTGGCGGTCAACTCCTTCCACCATCAGGCCGTGAAGGAGGCTCCCGCAGGGTTCCGTGTCAGCGCCACCGCTCCTGACGGGATAATAGAAGGAATAGAGGCAACAGACTTCAATCCCATTTTAGGTGTACAGTGGCATCCTGAATGCTTCATACTGAATCATGACGCCAGGATGATGCCGCTCTTCCGCTGGCTTAAGGAACAGGCATTGCTTTACCGCAAGGCCCGGCGGCTGCACTCAAGGAATATCATACTGGACAGCCACTGTGACTCTCCCATGTTCTTTGACAGGGGAGCACAGTTCAGCATCATGAACCAGGGAATAGAGGTGGAATATGACTATGTGGGCGAGGACTCGCCGGACGGCTCCCCCACCTTCATCTACAACCCGCTCGTGGACCTGCACAAGATGACCATCGGACGGCAGGACGCCAGCTTCATGGTGGCATACCTCAAGCAGCAGGAGCGTGACGCAGAGTCACTCCGTGCCGCCACCGCCAAGGCCGAACGCCTGCTGCGGCTCATTGACGAACGTATATCCAGGTGCGCTCCGTATGCAGCCATCGCCCTCACGCCGCAGGATGTGCTCCGCAACAAGAGCAAAGGCGTGAAATCCATTGTCAAAGGCATTGAGAACGGTTATGCCATAGGGCTTGATATAGACAATATAGATCGTTTCCGCCGTCAGGGTGTGGCCTACATGACCCTGTGCCACAACGGCGACAACGATATATGTGATTCCGCCAAGGGCCGTGCCGAGCACGGCGGGCTCTCCGCCTTCGGGCGTGAAGTGGTCAGGCGCATGAACAATGTGGGCATGATGGTGGACCTGTCACACGCATCGGAAAAGAGTTTCTATGATGCAATAGAGTGCAGCGCCAAGCCCATAATCTGCTCCCACTCGTCAAGCCGTGCGCTGTGTGACCACCCGCGTAACCTGACCGATGACCAGCTGCGTTCACTCGCCGCCGCGGGAGGTGTGGCCCAGGTCTGCATGTATCACGGGTTCCTCCGCAAGGGAGGCGGCGCCACGGTGAATGATGCCGTCCGGCACATCATGCACATAATCACCGTTATGGGGGTGGAACACGTGGGAATAGGCACCGATTTTGACGGAGGCGGAGGCGTTCCCGGCCTGAAGGATGCCACCTGGCTTGTCCAGCTGACCGCCCGCCTCATGTCCGAAGGACTCACGGAACAGGACCTGTCCCTTATATGGGGAACCAACTTCCTGAATGTATGGAGCACCATCACCGGCAACTGCTCTGCTGGAATCTGTTTTGTATAGCTGTTAAAATCAAGACACAGATTACCTTTGTAAAAACCTGTCACATATAGTGCCTTTCTGATTAAGGTATGCGCTGGATGCGGATTTCTGAACCTTGTGATTGTCAGTTCCAGGCGGCCTCATATACAGCTGTGGTACGTTGTATTTTTAACTGAGACACTGAGACGCGAGACAGTCCTGAAAAGGATGACAAGCCAAATGATGAACCAGTAACGACTGTAACGGCAGGAAATAAAAAATAAGGCGGTCCGGAGTATTTTTCCTGACCACCTTATTTTATTGAGTCTATGATCCGGTTACTCGAAGCTGACCAGCTCAACCTCGAATATCAGCGCTGAATAGGGAGGAATCTCACCGTTGTTGCGCTCACCGTATGCAAGGTCATAAGGTATGTAGAACTCATACTTGGAACCGGCGTTCATAAGCTGAAGGCCTTCGCTCCAGCCCGGGATTACCTGTCCCAGACCGAAACTGCGGGTGGAACCTTTCGAATCATCGAACACCTTACCTGAGACAAGGGAACCGCGATAGATTACATTGACCCTGCTATCCAATGTAGGATTGGGACCTGTTCCCTGTTTCAGAACCTTATAGAGCAGACCACTTTCAGTCTTCTTCACACCTTCCTCTTTCTCCTTCTTGGCAAGGAACTCCTCACCTTCAGTGCGGTTCTGAACGTACTGCAGTTCACTGAAGTATTCATACAGACGGTTGGAAGTCTCGTCGGCCTCCTCAAATGACATGATATCCCAGTTACTGAGCATACCGTCAACGAAGCCTTTCAGGTAGTTGTTCCTGTTGAATTCATTACCGCTGTCCTGTCCGAACATCTGGCCGTTGAGCCCCTCGTATGCCTCACTCATCTCACTGACACCAATCTCATAGCCTATGCTGTAAGCAAGTTTGGCCTGGTCATCGGCGTTCTTGGCTGCATCCAGGAAACCCTTGACGAATGATTTCATTACGGTTGAGTCAATGCCTGACTGAATAAGCTGGTTCTTGTAGGCACGGACAGCGCGTCCCATACCGATTGAATATGAGACAGTGTCAACGGCACTGTTCATAACCACCTTGCCGGGTATTGAACTACCACAGGCAGACATCACGACTACTGCCACGATTGCTGCCAAAAGATTGAATTTTTTCATTCTGATGTTATTTTTGGTTTATATACGTTTTCAGAGCCGCAAAGTTAGGACTAATTTTTAAAAAAACGTACCTTTGTTTTTTGATAATAAACTTATCAGCTTTTTTTTTATGGAAATTTACTGTAAAAACCTGGCATGCACTGTTGCAGCCGAACCCGGAATAACATTTCAGGAACTGTTCAGCCGGTTGGATATCAATCTTAAAGGAAACCCTCTTTGTGCCTTGGCTAACGGAAAACTATGCAATCTGTCCGACAGGATCTATGACAATGCCGATGTGGAGTTCCTTGATTCCACTGACACTTTCGGAGCACGTGTCTATACTCTCGGACTGGTATTTATCCTCTCAAAAGCCGTAAGCGAACTGTTCCCCGGCGGCAAAGTAAGTGTTTCGAACGCCGTATCGAAAGGGATTTACTGTAAGATACGCATCGGAAAGGAGATTGACTATGACACAGTGTCCCTGATCAATGAACGGATGGGCAGCATAATAGGAAGGAATCTGCCTTTTGTGCACCACAAGGCTCACACCTCACAAGTGAAAGAACTCATGAAAGAGTCGGGGCGCGAAGATGTAGTCAAACTGCTCGAATCGACAGGCCGTATTTACACCGGATACTACACGTTGGAGGATTCAGCCGACTTCTACTTCGGCATCCTGCCTCCGAACACCGGCTGCCTCAAGGTGTTCGGTCTGGAGCCGATGCCTGAGGGTGTCCTGCTCAGGCTGCCCGACAGGTATAACCCGGGACATCTGGAGCCTTTTGTCCCCCAGCCGAAGATGTTCGGTATTTTCAACGAACACCATGACTGGATGAACATTCTGGGATTCTCTACCCTGGGCGAACTTAACAAAGCCGTCATGACGGGTCAGTCCACCATGCTCATAAACATTGCGGAGGCTTTGCAGTCCCAGAAGATTGTCCATATAGCCGACCAGATAGTAGCCCGCCGCAACGAGTGCCGCGAACTGAAACTGATAATGGTCTCCGGCCCGTCTTCATCGGGCAAGACCACTTTCAGCAAACGTCTGATGATCCAACTTATGGCTCAGGGGCTCACTCCCAAGGTCCTGTCTCTTGATGACTATTTCCTGGACCGCGACCATACTCCGTTAGACGGGAACGGAGAGCATGACTTTGAGTCACTGTACGCCTTGGACCTGCCCTACTTCAATGAGCAGCTCAAGGACCTTCTGGCAGGGAAGGCAATCCAGCCTCCTACATTCAACTTCCGGAAGGGCGGAATAAGGGAGTTCACATATCCCAAGATGCAGCTGGGTGAGAACGATGTGCTGCTGATAGAGGGAATACACGCCCTTAATCCGGAGCTAATGCCTGACATCCCGTCCGAGACCAAGTTCCTGATATATGTGTCGGCACTGACAAGCATCCGTATAGACCAGCACAACTATATCCCATCGACCGACAACAGGCTGCTGCGCCGTATCATACGTGACCATAAGTACCGCGCATATTCCGCACGCGACACCATAAGCCGCTGGCCGTCAGTCCGCGCCGGTGAGGAGAAGTGGATCTTCCCCAACCAGGAGAATGCCGATGTGATGTTCAACTCAGCCATGCTGTTTGAGATAGCCGTTATAAAGGATATGGTGGATCCCATTCTGGCTGAGGTTCCCCAGGATTGTCCGGAATATGCCAAGGCGAGCCAGCTGAGGGAGCTGCTCAAGCTCTTCAAGACAATCCCGAGCGAGAAGCTGCCTCCCACATCGCTCGTGCGTGAGTTCATTGGAGGAAGCAGCTTCCACTATTGAATGAAGTGATGTCAGAGTTAGGCAATATACAGTCACAGGTCCAGACCCAGTCGCAGGTCCAGGTTCAGTCACTCTCACCCCAACAGGTGCTGGAGGCCAGACTGCTCGCCCTCTCCACAGTAGAACTCGAAGAGCAGGTGCGTACGGAACTTGATGACAACCCGGCACTGGATGATGCCGGTCTTGGAACCCTGTCCGACGGACATACCGCAGACACTGACGCTGACACCGATGGGGATGGGGCCGAGGAGGAGTCCTTCCGTGAAGATGAGCCTTCCTATGACTCCGCACCCGACTATGACTACGATGATGACGGATGGTATGAACATCCGGCTCCTTCGAACCCTGCCACCGAGATTCCTGTTTCGGATTCAGTTTCCTTCTATGACATTCTCAACGAACAGCTGGGAGAGCAGGACCTCAATGAACGCGAGCTGAAGATCGCACAGTACATAATAGGCTCCATCGACAATGACGGGATACTCGACAAGGACCTGCAGTCTATATCCGATGACCTGGCTTTCTACCATAACCTGGATGCCTCCGTCGGGGAGATAGAGCAGGTGCTCAAGGTAATCCAGGAGTTCGATCCGGCAGGGATAGGCGCGAGGGACCTGCAGGAGTGTCTGCTGCTCCAGATACGCCGCAAGCCCGACTCCCCCGACAAGACACTTCAGGAGACGGTAATCAGTACCATGTTCGATGATTTCACACATAAACGCGTCGAGAAGATAGGGGACAGGCTTCAGCTCAGTCCCGAAAAGGTG
Source organism: Bacteroidaceae bacterium (assembly GCA_017651315.1). GTDB lineage: Bacteria > Bacteroidota > Bacteroidia > Bacteroidales > Bacteroidaceae > Colenecus. The sequence continues at coordinate 85,829 of JAGCDE010000020.1, read as the reverse complement.
AAAGCGGTCATGGACGAGCTGTTCAAGCTGAATCCGCGCCCGGGAAGTTCGCTCGGTGAAACCGTCGGGAGCACTCATCAGCATATAGTCCCTGACTTTGTAGTGGATAACTACGATGAGGATATCCATTTTACCCTGAACAGCAGCAATGTACCTGAACTGAGGGTGAGCCGCGAATATTCCGGGATGCTGGAAAAGCAGATCAAGGACGGCAACAGCAGCCAGCGTGATGCCGCACTCTACATAAAACGGAAACTGGATTCAGCCCGGGGATTCATCCAGGCAATAAGACAACGTGAACAGACCCTTACCCGCACCATGCAGGCTATCATCAACAGGCAGCGGCCTTTCTTCCTCGGAGGCGACGAATCACTGCTCAAGCCTATGGTTCTCAAGGATATCGCTGCTGACACGGGTTATGACATATCGACCATATCACGCGCCACAAGCGGGAAATACGTACAGACCTGCTTCGGCACCTTCCCATTGAAGTTCTTCTTTACCGACGGAGTGAGGAGTTCGAGCGGCGAAGAGGTCTCGGTCAGGGAGATTCACAGGATTATCAGGGAACTGACCGATCATGAGGACCCCGCAGCCCCGCTCACCGACGAGCAGCTGGCCAACATGCTATCGGCACGCGGATACAGAGTGGCCCGGCGCACTGTGGCCAAATACCGCGAACAGACCGGCATACCGGTGGCCAGAATGAGAAGAAGATAAGGACAGATGTAATCAGTTGGTATAACGAAATGAAGAATATGAAAGCAATTGTAAGCATAATCATGGGCAGTACTTCCGACCTTCCGGTCATGGAGAAGGCTGCCGCCTTTCTGGACAAGTTGCAGATTCCGTTCGAGATGAACGCACTTTCAGCCCATCGCACTCCTTCCGAGGTGGAGGAGTTCGCACGTGGGGCTGCCGGACGCGGAATCAGAGTCATAATTGCGGCTGCGGGAATGGCTGCCGCCCTCCCGGGCGTAATTGCCGCCAATACGACCCTTCCTGTAATAGGTGTGCCCGTCAAAGGTATGCTGGATGGTCTGGACGCCATGCTTTCCATTATCCAGATGCCCCCCGGCATACCGGTAGCCACAGTGGGTGTGAACGGGGCACAGAACGCAGCCATCCTTGCCGCACAGATCCTGTCTCTCTCAGATGAGGGACTGGCAGGAAGGTTACGGGCCGAGAAGGAGGGACTGAAGGATAAGATTGTAAAGGCCAACGAGGAACTGGCACAGGTAAAATACAGCTATAAGACCAATTGAGCATGTCCGCATACAGCCGTAGGAAAACTGTCAGCGTTAAGGTGGGCAACACGTCAATAGGAGGGGAGAGCCCCATTCGCCTCCAGTCTATGACCACTGCATCCACAATGGACACCGAGGGGTGTATTGAGCAAGCCATACGGATCATCAGTGCCGGTGGGGAACTGGTACGCATGACTACCCAGGGCACACGCGAGGCTGAGAACATGCGCCTTATCAAGGAGGGCCTTAATGCACGGGGGTACAGCACTCCGCTTGTGGCCGATATCCATTTCAATCCCGCCGTGGCCGATGTGGCAGCACACATCGTTGAAAAGGTACGCATAAACCCGGGCAATTACGTGGATCCCGCCCGTACTTTCAAGCATCTGGAATATACCGATGCCGAATATGCTCAGGAGATACAGCGCATCCGGGACCGCTTCATACCGTTCCTCAATATATGCCGTGAGCACGGAACAGCAATACGTATAGGCGTGAACCACGGTTCCCTGTCTGACCGCATAATGAGCCGCTACGGCAATACCCCCGCCGGAATGGTGGAGAGCTGCATGGAGTTCCTGCGTATCTGTGTGGAGCATGATTTCATGAATGTGGTGATATCCGTCAAGGCCAGCAACACGGTGGTGATGATTGAGACCGTACGCCTGCTGGTTAAGGAGATGGACAGTGAGGGGATGGCTTTCCCGATTCATCTGGGCGTGACCGAAGCCGGTGAGGGCGAGGACGGCCGCATAAAGAGTGCCATAGGCATAGGTGCGTTGCTGGCCGAGGGTATAGGCGACACCATACGCGTATCACTGTCCGAGGCTCCGGAGCGCGAGATTCCGGTGGCCCGCAAGCTGGTGGATTATGCGGCTGTAAGCGCTGAAATCCGTTCGTCGGCGAAGATTGAGAATGGCACCCTTAGGCTGGACTACGAAGACCTTTCGCTTGAGGACTTCCAGCTCCATGCGGCGATGGATGCCGGCGCACTGCTGATAGACGGCAAGGCAAGTGACCTGAAACTGAATAATCCCAATATTCCTGCTGAACAGATACGTTCCACCGAGGATGCCATTCTGCAGGGAGCACGTATCCGATTCAGCAAGCCGGAATACATTTCCTGTCCGGGTTGCGGACGGACACTTTACAATCTTGAAGAGACAATTGCACGCATCAAAGCCGCAACCGGACATCTGAAAGGGGTGAAGATAGCCATCATGGGCTGTATAGTGAACGGTCCGGGCGAGATGGCCGACGCCGATTTCGGCTATGTAGGGGCCGGCCGCGGACGGATAAGCCTCTATCGCGGCAAGGAGTGCATAGAGAAGAATATTCCCGAGGAGAACGCCGTGGAGCGCCTCCTCCAACTTATAGAAAACACGTTACACAATTGATTATGGAACACAAACTGACAATCTACAACACTCTGACAAGAAAGAAAGAGCTGTTCGAACCGATAAACCCGCCGCATGTAGGAATGTATGTGTGCGGTCCCACCGTATATGGTGATCCGCATCTGGGTCACGCACGCCCCGCCATCACATTCGATATACTGTTCCGTTACCTGCAGCACTTAGGTTACAAGGTTCGCTACGTACGTAACATTACCGATGTAGGCCATCTGGAGCATGATGCCGACGAGGGTGAGGACAAGATAGCCAAGAAAGCCCGGCTGGAGCAGCTGGAGCCCATGGAGGTGGTGCAGTACTACACATTGCGCTACCACAAGGCGATGGAGGCTCTGAACGTGCTGCCGCCCAGCATAGAGCCGCATGCATCAGGTCATATAATAGAACAGATTCAGCTGGTCAGGGAGATACTGGAGAACGGCTATGCCTACGAGAGCCAGGGAAGTATCTACTTTGACGTGAACAAGTATAACAAGGACCATCATTACGGTATTCTCTCAGGCCGCAACCTGGATGATGTGCTGAACACCACCCGTGAGCTGGACGGTCAGGAGGAGAAACGCAATCCCGCCGACTTTGCACTCTGGAAGAAGGCCCAGCCCGAGCATATAATGCGCTGGCCCTCACCCTGGAGCGACGGTTTTCCAGGCTGGCACTGCGAGTGCACCGCTATGGGCCGCAAGTATCTGGGCGAGAGGTTCGATATACACGGAGGCGGCATGGACCTGATATTCCCGCACCACGAGTGTGAGATTGCACAGGCTGTAGCCAGTCAGGGCCACGATATAGTCCATTACTGGATGCACAACAACATGATTACCATCAACGGACAGAAGATGGGCAAGAGTCTGGGTAACTTCATTACCCTGAACGAGTTCTTCACGGGTGATAACACGAACCTGAAACAGGCCTACAGTCCCATGACCATAAGGTTCTTCATACTGATGGCACACTATCGCGGCACAGTGGATTTCAGCAACGATGCCCTGCAGGCGGCCGAGAAGGCTATGTCAAGGCTCATGGAGGCCTATAGCGCCATAGACCGCATACGACCCGCCGCAGAGAGCAGCCTAAACGTGAAGGAGTTCAAGGGGAAGTGCTATGAAGCAATGGATGACGACCTTAACACACCTGTCGTGATAAGCCATCTTTTCGATGCAGCCAAGGTGATAAACCAGGCGGCAGACGGGCACACCGCTCTCACAGGAGAGGATATCCGCGAACTTAAGGCTCTCTTCGGCACATTCCTGTTTGACATATTGGGAATCAAGGCGGAACAGGGAGGAGGAAGCGACCGCGAAGAAGCGTTCGGCAAGGTAGTGGACATGCTTCTGGAACAGCGTGCTATAGCCAAGGCCAACAAGGACTGGGCCACCAGCGACAAGATACGCGACGAACTAACCGCCCTGGGATTCGAGATTAAGGATACAAAGGAGGGAACAACCTGGAAACTGAACCGATGAAGTATGAGGAACCTTATCATAACAATACTGCTATTTTTGGCAGTCTCCTGCGGAGGCCATAAGTCAACCGGCGTGAAAAAGGATTCTCCCGCCCCGGTAGTTTCCGCACCTGAATTCTCCGCCGACAGCGCTTTCAGCTATGTCAAGTCACAGACTGATTTCGGTCCGCGCGTACCGAACTCGGACGCTCATCGGAAGTGTGCCGCATGGCTGACGGCCAAACTGGAGAAGTTAGGTGCACATACATTCGTACAGGAGTTCGAGACTGTTACCTTTGATGAGACAAAGCTACACTGTTACAACATCATAGGCAGCTATAACCCTGACAGCCCCAACCGCATTATACTCTGCTCACACTGGGACAGCCGTCCCTGGGCGGACAACGACCCTGACCCCGCAAACAGGAAAACGCCTGTCGATGGCGCCAATGACGGGGCCAGCGGCGTGGGCGTTATCCTGGAGATAGCCCGCCAGCTTCAGGCAAAGGCCCCACAGATCGGGGTTGACTGCATTTTCTTCGATGCCGAGGACTGGGGGCCCGGCGATGACTTCAAGGGTGCACATGCGGAAAAATATTGGGGGTTAGGAACCCAATACTGGTCATCAAACCCTCACAAGAAGAACTACAAGGCGCGCTATGCCATACTGCTCGACATGGTAGGTGGAAAGGGTGCCAGGTTCTGCGTGGAAAGATATTCCGAGATGTACGCCAAGAAGGTGGTGGATAAAGTCTGGAACTCCGCATCGGAACTCGGGTACGGAAGCCTGTTCATGAAAGTAAACGGTGCCTATGTCACTGACGACCACTATTTCATAAACGTTATTGCGAATATTCCAGCAATCGATATTGTACCCTATACGCCCAAAGCGGGCAACAGCAGTTTCGGGCCGACATGGCACACTTTGCAGGACAACATCGGCAATATTGACAAGAATGTTCTCAAGGCTGTGGGAGAGACCCTCCTGTATGTAGTATATAACGAAAAACCATGAGCATAAACGATATTCAGGATGAGATAATCGAGGAGTTCAGCATTCTGGACGACTGGATGGACAAGTACCAGATGATCATAGACCTCGGAAACGGGCTTGCGCCGCTTGACGAACGCTTCAAGACTGAAGACAACCTGATTGACGGATGCCAGAGCAGGGTCTGGCTCCATGCCTTCATGCAGGACGGGCAGCTTGTATTCCAGGCCGACAGCGATGCAATCATCACAAAGGGTCTGATAGCACTTCTGATCAAGGCCCTGTCAGGACATACCCCCAGGGAAGTCATTGATGCCGATGTCTATTTCATCGAAGCAGTGGGACTGACACAGCACCTCTCACCTACCCGCAGCAACGGATTGCTCTCCATGCTGAAACAGATCAAGACATACGCGTTGGCATACTCCGGAAAATGAAAAGGCTACTTGTAATGATTCTGGCGGTCTCGACACTTGCGGGCTGCAGTCAGGTGGGCAACGGATTCAAGTTCCATGTCCGTAACGGCAAAGTCTCATGGATGAACGGCACAATCGGGTTCCGGACAGATATGGCCTCAAACGGCAGGAGACAGGATAATCTGGGATTCAATGCATATATAAAAGACAGGGATGGCCGTACAATCCCTATGCCCGGTACAGACGTCCTGGGCTACGGAGCGTCAAGCCCGCTGGGTACATCCGGGTTATACAAGAACAAGGACGGCTACAGCAAGGCAGAGGTGATGATGCAGACTGATGACAGAATGATCATACATCTTCGTCATGACACATGGGAACTGTTTGATACACCCGTATCCTTTGACAAACAGATAACCCTGTTTCATGACAGCCCCATAATGGCGGTCATAGATTATTACAACGGTGATTTCGACCTTCTGAATGTGGCCGCCGGAATCAAGACCGAAGGTATGGAAACACTATCGGAACTGGAAAAAGGTTATGCTGTAACATACCGGGACAATGTCACCGCAATAATCATAATGCCAGATTTGGAAGAAAAGAGATATAACGAAGCCTCAGGAAGCGTTTTTGTATCCAAAGGGATTACAGCTGATGAACCACTGCGCTATTATATAGGATTGAGTGACAGGGGAACAGATTATCTGCTTGACAAACTGTCGGAAATACTGTAATTTGTCAGGAGTTGTGCAGAAAACCTATAAAAATGCATTTATTCTTGGATATACCGGAATTAGTGCATATATTTGCAAGTGATTAAACGAAAGATGACAATGGAATCATTCTACACCTCCTACTTTCATTATTATTACCGCAACTGACGCGGGGCAAGGAGGTATGATTTCTGTACATCATAACAACAATCATAGACCTGCCCCGATATAAGGCGGGTCTTTTTTTGAACGGACTGCAACAAAAACAATATAAGGATGAACAGCAAATACTGGAACGAGGAGATTGAGACCATGCCCCGCAAGAAACTGGAGCAGTTTCAGGTGGAGCGTCTCAAAAAAACCGTGGAGATAGCTATGGGAAGCGAATTCTACGCTCCCAGATTCAAGGAACTGGGAATCACACCCGATAGTATCAAATCCGTAGAGGATATCAAGCGTTTTCCGTTCACGACCAAGAACGACCTGCGCTCCACATATCCTTTTGGAATCAAGTCGGTACCACTGGACAAGGTGGTGCGTCTGCACTCATCGAGCGGTACCACAGGGAACCCCACCGTGATACTCCACACTCAGAAGGACCTTGACGAGTGGGCCGATGCAATGGCACGCTCCATGTACTGCATAGGTCTGCGCAACACAGATATAATACAGAACACATCGGGTTACGGAATGTTTACCGGCGGCTTGGGAATACAGTACGCCGCAGAGCGCCTCGGAGCGTTGACGGTTCCCGCAGGTGCCGGCAACAGCAAGAGACACGTAAAGTTCATAACCGATTTCGGAACCACAGCCCTGCACTGCATACCCAGCTATGCCACACGTCTTGCCGCCGCTTTCCTCGAGGAGGGAATAGATCCGCGCAACACCACGGTCAAAACACTTATCATAGGTGCTGAACCCCATTCCGAGGCACAGCGCAAGCGTATCGAGGAAATCTGGGGTGCCAAGGCCTACAACAATTTCGGTATGAGCGAGATGTGCGGCCCCGGTGTGGCGATTGAATGCCAGGAGCAGAACGGAATGCATATCTGGGAGGACAACTATATTGTTGAGATACTTGATCCCGAGACTCTGGAGCCTGTTCCGGAAGGCGAACTGGGCGAGCTGGTGCTCACCACCCTTAACCGTGAGGCAATGCCGCTCTTCCGCTACCGCACGCGTGACCTTACCCGCATCCTGCCGGGCGATTGCCCATGCGGCCGCACACACGTACGTCTGGCGCGTTTCCAGGGCCGCAGCGATGACATGCTCATTGTCAAGGGCGTGAACCTCTATCCCATACAGATAGAAAAGATTCTCATGCAGTTCCCCGAACTGGCAAGCGATTATCTGATTACAATTGAAACTATCGGTGACAATGACGAGATGACAATCGAGGCGGAGCTGGCACAGGCTACCGATGATTTCGGCATGCTCCAGAACCTGACTAAGGAGATTACCCGCCGACTCAAGGATGAGCTTCTGTTCACACCAAGGGTAAAACTGGTAGGCAAGGGTGTAATCCCGCAGTCTGACGGTAAGGCCAAGAGAGTCAACGATTTGCGTAACAACCATTAATAAAAGGATATTATGAAGACTATAAAGCAGATATCTATTTTCCTTGAGAATCAGCGTGGTAAGTTGAGCGACATACTTACTGCCCTCAAGGACCAGAACATAGAGATCCAGGCCGCATCGGTGGCCGACACAACCGAATACGGAATCCTGCGTCTTATCACGTCGGATCAGGTCAAGGCTGCCCGCCTGCTTTCGGCAAAAGGGAATCTGGTAAATCTGAACGAGGTACTTGCCATACAGGTTGAACCCGATACCGCCGCTTTTGCCGATGCCGTTGACGCCCTTACCAACGGAGGTGTCTCCATCAGTTACCTCTATACTTTCCACAAGGACGGAAAACTGGTGCTCATCATACGTCCCGCCAGTCTGGAGATAGCTGAACGCGTAGCCAAAGAGAAGGGACTTACCCTGATTCAAGGTTGGGAATGACGGTTGTCATTCCCTTTTTTTTGGATAATTATTAACACCTAATACAATTAGACCATGTTTCTGAAAATTTTCATTCTGGTATTGTTCTTCGCCGTGATGATAGGCGTAGGTATCTATTGCCGCAAGAGTGCGGCCAATGTGCAGGGATTCGTACTTGGTGACCGTAAGGTGGGCTCCTGGCTTACCGCATTTGCATTCGGTACATCTTATTTTTCGGCCGTGATTTTTGTAGGTTACGCCGGTCAGTTCGGCTGGAAGTACGGTCTGTCCGCAACCTGGATAGGCTTGGGCAATGCCCTGATAGGCTCACTTCTGGCCTGGAGAATCCTGGGCCGCCGCACACGCCTTATGACACAGTACCTCAAGAGTGCCACCATGCCCGATTTCTTCGGACAGAGGTTCAATTCCGAAGCCCTCAAGGTGGCTGCATCGGTAATTGTGTTCGTGTTCCTTATTCCCTATACGGCATCCCTGTACAACGGACTGTCACGACTGTTCGGACTTTCATTCGGCATCGACTACAGTTGGTGCGTGCTTGGAATGGCCGTTCTCACCGGTATTTACGTGCTTGTGGGCGGCTATATGGCAACGGCGGTCAATGACTTTATCCAAGGCATGATAATGCTGGTGGGTATCGTAGCCGTTATACTGGCTGTTCTGAACGGAAACGGCGGATTCACCGCAGCAATTGAGAAACTGTCACAGCTGCCGAGCGAGAGCGCTCCCTCACTGAACGGCGCATTTGTATCATTCTTCGGCCCGCAACCCCTATATCTGTTGGGTGTGGTGCTGCTCACATCGCTCGGCACCTGGGGACTGCCGCAGATGGTGGGCAAGTTCTACGCCATACGCGATGAGGCCGCCATACGCAAGGGTACGTTCATCTCTACTTTCTTTGCCATCATAGTGGCTGGCGGATGCTATTTCCTGGGCGGATTCGGCCGTCTGTACGGCAATGTGATTGAGTTCGGCCCCAACGGGAACCCCGTTTATGACAGCATTGTTCCCTCCATGCTCCAGACTCTGCCTGACCTCATGATAGGTGTGGTTATCATCCTGGTGCTCTCGGCTTCAATGTCCACGCTTTCATCGCTGGTTCTGACATCGGGCTCAACCCTTACGCTTGACATCATCAAGCCGGCACTTGCCAAGGGAGGCAAACAGATGAGCGAGAAGTCTCAGCTGCTCTCCATACGTCTGCTCGTGGTATTCTTCATAGTGGTATCATCGGTTCTGGCCATCATCCAGGCCAAAAGCTCCGTTACGTTCATCGCTCAGCTGATGGGTATCAGCTGGGGTGCTCTGGCCGGCGCTTTCCTGGCTCCGTTCCTCTACGGACTCTACTGGAAAAAGACCACCAAGGCATCGGTCTGGGCCAGTTTCATAGCAGGTGTCGGTATCATGTGCGGATGCATGTACGGGACATTCACCAAGACCACATTCATAAGCCCCTTCTTCAGTTCACCCATCAATGCAGGTGTGCTCTCTATGGTGGCCGGCCTTGTAATAGTGCCTATCGTAAGCCTTTTCTCCAGGGTTAAGGAGAAGGAGAGCGTTGACAAGATGTTCAGCTGCTACAACCGCGAGGTGACCGTACGTGCATCGACCTCACTTATGGATGCCGATGAAGTGAAAAAATGAGTACTTTTGCGATTCAGAAGAGACTATTTATATTATATGAAGAAACTTTTACTTGGCGATGAGGCCATAGCGCAGGGTGCAATCGATGCCGGACTGAGCGGTGTTTACGCTTATCCGGGCACACCCTCAACCGAGATTACCGAATACATACAGGGTTACTGCAGGAAGAACCCCGCAGAGAAGATACACAATCGCTGGTGTACCAATGAGAAAACCGCCATGGAGGCCGCTCTCGGTATGTCATTTGCCGGCAAGCGTGCACTGGTGTGCATGAAGCACGTAGGCATGAACGTGGCCGCCGACCCGTTCGTGAACTCGTCAATCACCGGAGTCAACGGCGGTCTGATAGTCCTTGTGGCCGATGACCCCTCGATGCACTCGTCACAGGATGAGCAGGATACCCGTTATTACGGAAAGTTTGCCCTAATACCGGTACTGGAGCCCTCATCACAGCAGGAGGCATACGATATGATGTCATACGCATACGACCTGTCCGAGTCTCTCAAACTGCCGGTGCTGATGCGTACCGTAACACGTCTTGCCCACTCCCGCGCCGTTGTGTCTCTCAAGGAAAAACGTAATCAGAATGACCTCAATCCGGTAAGCGGTGTCCGTGACTGGGTGCTGCTACCCGCTATCGCCAAGCGCCGCTACGCTTCACTTTTAGAGCGTCAGCCGGAGATTATGCGTCTGTCGGTGGAGTCACCCTTCAACAGTTTCAAGGCACAGGCCAAGCGTTTCAAGATGGGTGCCATTGCCTGCGGTAACGCTTTCAACTACCTGTCGGAGTGCTATCCGGAGGGCATACCTTTCCCGGTACTTAAGATTTCACAGTACCCCATACCTGCCCAGACAGTACGTACTCTTGCCGAGCAGTGTGACTCAATCATGGTTATTGAGGACGGCCAGCCATTTGTTGAGGAGCAGGTGGCCGGCATACTGCCCTCTGACTGCAAGATTATCGGCCGTCTGACCGGAGAACTGCCCCGTCAGGGAGAACTCAATCCCGATATCGTAAAGGCCGCCTTAGGTCTGGCTCCGCTGCCGCATCCTGAGGTAGCCAGGAATGTTGTGGCACGTCCGCCCGCCCTCTGCCAGGGTTGCGGTCACCGCTCTGTATATGAGGCTATCAACATCGTGCTCAAGGATTACAAGACAGCCAAGGTATTCGGTGACATAGGTTGCTACACCCTGGGTGCCCTGCCTCCCTTCCAGGCTTTAGACAGCACGGTGGATATGGGTGCCAGCATCACTATGGCCAAAGGTGCCGCCGATGCAGGCGTGTTCCCCGCAGTGGCCATCATAGGAGACAGCACATTCACCCACTCCGGCATGACCGGTCTTTTAGATGCCGTTAACGAAAACTCTCCAATCACTATCATCATATCCGATAACCTCACCACCGGTATGACCGGCGGACAGGATTCGGCAGGAACCAACAAATATGAGGCTATCTGCCGCGGCATAGGCGTTGACCCTGATCACCTCAAGGTGGTTGTCCCGCTGCCCCAGAATATGGACGAGATTACACGCACCCTGCGTGAGGAGATTGAGTATCAGGGCCTGTCGGTTATCATACCGCGCCGTGAATGTATCCAGACACTTGCCCGCAAGGCAAAGGCAAAAGCTGCAAACAAGTAATTCCGCAAACAGATGAAGACAGATATAATTCTTGCAGGCGTAGGAGGACAAGGTATCCTCTCTATCGCAACAGTAATCGGTCAGGCCGCCCTTGAGGAGAACCTTTACATCAAGCAGGCCGAGGTTCACGGAATGAGCCAGCGCGGCGGTGACGTACAGTCCAACCTGCGCATATCGGACCAGCCCATTGCAAGTGACCTCATATCACTTGGTCAGGCTGATATCATAATAGCCATGGAGCCCATGGAGGCTCTGCGTTACAAGCACTACCTGAGTAAGGAGGGTTGGGTAATCACATCGTCCAACCCGTTCGTGAACATCGGCAATTATCCCGATAAGGATGCCATCATAGCCGAGCTCAAGGAACTGGGTAACGTCATCCTGATCGATACCGATGAGCTGGGCAAGGAGCACAAGATGCCCAAGGCTGTCAACATGATCCTTTTAGGTGCCGCATCAAAGGCCCTCAAAAGCATAAGCTTTGACAAACTGTGCCAGAGCGTGCGCACCATATTCGGCGCCAAGGGTGATGCAATTGTAGAGATGAACATAAAGGCCCTTGAGATAGGCCGTAACTGTGAATAAAAACACCGATGAAAACGATTATTCCCGCAAATGTAATAGATGATTTCCTCAAGAGTATAGAGGTAACGGACATGAACAAGGCCTCCATCCGTCAGGTGCTGGCCTGCGCCATGAACGCCGAGAAGGTGACCGGCACGGAGTTCATACATTTTGAGATGGGTGTACCCGGGATACCGGCCGCAGCCGTAGGTATCAAGGCTCAGAAAGAGGCTCTGGACCGCGGAGTTGCCTCCAAGTACCCCAACATTGAGGGAATAACCGAACTAAAGGAGCAGGCTGCCCGTTTTGTAAAGGCTTTCATCAACACCGATATCCAGCCCTCACACTGCACTCCCACATGCGGAGCCATGCAGGGTACATTCGCAGCCTTCCTGCTCTGCTCGCAGGTTGACCCTAAGAAGGATACCATCCTGTTCATCGACCCGGGATTCCCTGTCCAGAAGATGCAGTGCCAGGTCATGGGCGTCAAGTTCGCCCAGTTTGACGTGGCCGGTTTCCGTGCAGAGAAACTGGGACCCAAGCTGGAAAGTTATCTTAAGAAAGGCAATATCTGCTGCATTGTATATTCCAACCCCAACAACCCCAGCTGGATGTGCCTGACCGAGGATGAGATAAAAACCATCGGTGAATTGGCTACAAAATATGATACCATCATCATGGAGGACCTGGCCTACATGACCATGGATTTCCGCCGTGACGGTCTGGGCGTTCCTTTCCAGCCGCCCTATCAGGTCAGTGTGTCCCATTACACTGATAATTACATCATGATGATAAGCGGCAGCAAGATTTTCAGTTACGCCGGCGAGCGTATCGCCGTGGCATGCATATCGGACAAGCTGGCCGAGCGTCATTTTGAGACTCTGCAGAAGCGTTACAACATATCCCGCTTTGGCGCAGTCTATGCATACGATATGCTTTACGCCATGTCATCGGGTGTAACCCACTCGGTCCAGTGCGCTATGGCCGCCATGCTCAAGGCCGCATGTGACGGAACATACCGGTTCCGTGAGGATATCCGTGAGTATGCACGCCGGTCGGAGAAGATCAAGGAGGCGATGTTGCGCAACGGTTTCCATATCACTTACGATAAGGACCTGGAGGAGCCGGTAAGTGACGGTTTCTACTTTACATTCGGCTATAACCTTCCCGACGGCACACCCATGGAGGGCGGACAGCTGATGCACGAGCTGCTCTACTACGGAATAAGCGGAATTGTCCTGTCATCGACCGGAAGTGACCGCCAAGGCATGCGCGGCTGCTCATCAAACTTCCGTGATGACCAGTTCCCCGCTCTCGAGGAACGCCTCCGCCTCTTCAACGAAGCCCACAAATAAGCCAGCTGCGTTATTTTGAACAAATATCGCTATCTTTGGAATCCGAATGAAAATCAATCATCGACACTAATGAAACCAATATTCATAACAATACTGATGGCTACAACCCTGAACTTTTTTGCTGCAAACGGACAGCAGGATATCACTGCCCAGAATCCGGAAACCAAAGTGCTGGTAAAGACTACGGCTGGGGACTTTACCGTCAAACTCTATAACGACACCCCCGCCCATAGGGACAACTTTATCAAGTTAGTGGAAGAGAAATATTACGATAATATCCTGTTCCACCGGGTAATACGTGATTTTATGGTACAGGCCGGTGATCCGGAGTCAAAGGATGCTCCGAAATTCTCGCAGCTGGGGACGGGAGGACCTGGTTACACTATCCCTGCCGAATTCGTTTATCCCAAGTATTTTCATAAGCGTGGAGCGCTGAGCGCAGCCCGACAGGCCGATCAGGTCAATCCCGAACGGGAATCATCAGGCTCACAGTTTTACGTGGTTACAGGCAAGCGCTACTCCATGAACGAGTTGAGGGACCTGGAACAGAAAATGAGCGAGAATGAGGCTCAAAGTGTTTTCGACCGTCTTTGCGCCCAGAACCGCGATTCAATCTTCTCCCTCCAGAACGCCAATGACATGGACGGACTTATGAAACTGCAAAACGAGTTGGTAGCCAAGACGGAAGAGATCATGAAGGAGAAAGGTGACTTTGAGTTTACACCCGAACAGCTTTCAGCCTATACATCTGAAGGAGGAACCCCGTTCCTGGACAACCAATATACCGTATTCGGAGAGGTGATTGACGGAATGAAGGTTATCGACAAAATTGAGAAAGTCTCCACCGATGTGAATAACCGTCCTGTCAGGGATGTCAGGATACTGTCAATGGAAATAATCAAATAAATGATATGAAAACCGTTATGAAAAAAAGAGTTGTTCTGATTATGGCAGCACTCCTCATGGTGCTGTCCGCCGGTGCCAAAAAAGGGCCCAAGTATGTGTTTTATTTCATTGGTGACGGTATGGGCACGAACCAGGTGATGGGAGCCCAGTACTATCTTGCCGACGTGGAAGGATTCTACGGCATAAAGAAACTGGGATTCACAGGATTTCCCTACACAGGTCTGGTAGTTACCTATTCTGCCAACAGCGACGTTACTGACAGTTCCGCTGCCGGAACCGCACTCGCATCCGGCCAGAAGACAGACAATAATGTTCTGGGACTTTTACCGGACAAGAAGACTCCCGTTGAGACAATTGCCGAAATGGCGCATAAGAAAGGTGTCAGGGTAGCTATCGGCACATCAGTATGCATTGACCATGCTACTCCGGGTTCTTTCTACGGCCACAGACCTCACCGCAATAACTATCATGAGATAGGTACACAACTGAGCGAATCCGGATTCGAATTCTTCGGCGGCGCTGATTTTCACTCACCATATACTTCGGACAACAGCGATGAAGGCAATTACGTGCAGGCTGAAAAAGCCGGCTATACAATAGCCCGCGGATACAATGACTACAAGGCGAAAGCCACCGGTTCCGACAAGATGCTGCTGCTTGAGAAGAACCCTAACAGCGACCATTATCTCTCCTATGCAATAGACAGGAAAGAGGGGGAAATGTCCCTGGCTGACATAACTGAAGCTGCCATAGATTTTATGATGAAGGACCCCAGGAAAGGTTTCTTCATGATGATGGAGGGTGGCAGGATAGACCAGGCCTGCCATGCAAACGATCCCGGCGCATATATTCAGGAGATGCTGGACTTTGACAAAGCCATAATGGTGGCATACGATTTCTATCTCAAGCACAAGAAGGAGACTCTGATCGTGATAACAGCTGATCATGAAACAGGAGCTTTAGCTCTTACAGCCGGAGACTACAGGACCAACATGAAGGTCCTGCAATATCAGGATATGAGCAAGGACGCCTTCTCGGCCATGCTTGAAAAGAAAGGACGCGAGATAGGAGATATCCTGACCTGGGAAGAGGTGGAAGCAGAGCTCAAGCAGCACTTCGGTTTCTGGGACAAGGTCAGACTCTCCCAAAGACAGACGGACCGTCTGCGCAACACCTATGTGGAGACTTTCGGAATGGGACCTGGAGAACTTAAGGAAGGAGAATATTTCAAGGTCAGCAAACTGACAGATGCGGCAGCCAGCATATTGACCGAAGCGGCCCAGATAAACTTCGGTGTGGGATGTCATTCAGGCAGCTATGTTCCCGTATTTGCAATCGGGGCCGGTGCAGAACAGTTCACCGGTCAGATGGACAATACGGAAATACCCATGAAGATAAAGAAACTGGCCGGATATTAGAATCTGGTTTGATTTGTTTCCATGTTTTTCTTACGGCCTCTTTTTTTCTCTGTTTCCACCGCTTTTCGGTCATAATGGACCTCCATTACTCCCTCAAACCGGTGAAACCAGATTAAAAAACAGACCATAATAAATTTCACGGAACAAATCAAACCAGATTCTTGATTCAATCATAATCCAGATAGGGCTCCAGACGCTCAAGGTCCTGATCGCTGAACTCTTCCATAAGTGAAAGCCGGTCAGGACCTTTTATTGGCCCATGCTGCCGTATCAGTTCAACAATGACTCTTGCCTGATAGAAATTGAGGTATGGGTGTCGCCTCAATTCTGACAGCGAACTGTGATTGACCCGCAACTTTCTTACAGGAACCGTGTCGGTCACCACAAACCATTGCATTACCGAATCAGGAAGTCCGTCAATCTCAGCGAGTTGTCTTACAGAACTGTAACCTCCTAACCTGTCCCTGTATTCCACTATACGCAACGCGTACCAAGGACCTATTCCGGGAAGCCTGACAAGTGAGAGCGAGTCGATACTGTTCAGATCAACTGGGGCGTCAGGCCTTTTCTTCCTGGCATATTTCACGGGAGCTTCCCTTTTTTCCGAAGGTTCGTCCCGGCTTGCGGACTCAGGAACGTCACTCCTGACCCGGACTGTGGCCGAAGAAGACCTGTAACCTGTTCCATTGGTACGGCGTGCCGTGAAACGCCTGACAGTATCGGCTGTCGGTGTCATTACGGAATCGGCTGATTCCGTCAGGGAGAGACTGCTGACTGACTCTTCCGTCAACTCCTGTTCAGGTATCGGTTTCCGGCCTGGTATGCTATATCTCAAGACTGTCGTCACGATAATAACGGCAAGCAGTATCACTGTCGCAATCCTATCGGGTTTGCTGAAATAAAAAATGTCTTTCGGCATATCATATTGGTATTATATTCCTATCTTTGGGACATGAAAGAATTTTTCAAGACCTATCCCTTTTCTACGCTCATCACAGTCGTGATCATATTCCTTTCAATGTTCAATCCACCCCATACTCAACTGGACAAGGTTGACAATATAGACAAGATAGCCCATTTCTGCATGTACGGAGGTCTGGAACTGGTTATCTGGATTGAATACCTCAGGAAGGGTAAAAAGAATCCGGGGATTCTGACCATACTTGCCATGCTGTTCATCCCGATTTTTCTCGGAGTAGCCATGGAGCTGGCACAGTCAGCATTGACCGACTACAGAAGTTGCGAATGGGCTGACGTCATTGCCGACAGCGCAGGAGCTTTTGCAGGCGTTTTGGCAGGGTGGCTGTTGAATAAGACGATATCGGGAAAGCGATGACAGATTCGCCTATTTCCACTTGGTGTAGGGAAAAACCGCAAGATACGCATTGTAATAACGGTGGTCTCCTGTCACTTCGTTAGCTATGAAAGCAGGTTTTTCAAAAACCTCGTCCTCAGAACCAAGTTCCACCTCTGCAATTACAAGACCTTCGTTTTCACCGTGGAATTCGTCAACCTCGAAGACATGAGGTCCTGAATGCACAAGATACCTGCGTTTCTCGACAGCACCGCTCTGCCGTAGTTCGAAAAGTTCAAGTGCATCCTTCAACGGAATCTGATGGTTCCATTCGAAACGGCTCATTCCACGACTGTCTGAAGGTCCCTTTATGGTAAGGACTGCCTCCTTGTCGGTAATCCTCACTCTTACAGAACGGCCGTTTTCATGGGCGATGTAACACTGGCGGATTTCATAGGAACTGAATGCCTCGCTCCTATATGAAGTCCCCTTCACAAGAAATTTACGTTCGATTTCTATAGCCATGATATACAGATTTGATGTTGGAATATCAGTTTTGCTGTTCCTGCAATTCGGCGAATGACATGAGGTACGACTTGATGAAACCGTCGATATGTCCGTCCATTACACCGGTGACATCGGAAGTCTGATAGCCGGTACGATGATCCTTTACCCTGCGGTCATCAAAGACGTATGACCTTATCTGCGAACCCCATTCTATCTTCTTCTTTCCCGCCTCGATCTTTTCCTGCTCCGCGAGACGGTGCTGAAGTTCCTTGTCATATAGGATTGACCGAAGATGCTGCAACGCTCTCTCCTTGTTCTTGGGCTGGTCCCGGGTTTCGGTGTTCTCAATCAGTATCTCCTCTTCCTCCCCTGTATAAGGATCCTTATACTGATAGCGCAGACGTACACCGGATTCTACCTTGTTGACATTCTGTCCTCCAGCTCCACCGCTCCGGAATGTGTCCCAACTCATTAGAGCAGGATTAATGTCAACCTCAATGGAATCGTCGATAAGAGGTGTCACGAAGACACTTGCGAATGATGTCATCCGCTTTCCCTGGGCGTTATACGGAGAGACCCTCACAAGTCTGTGGACACCGTTCTCTCCCTTGAGATAACCGTATGCGTACGGACCTTCTATTTCCAGAGTGACCTGCTTGATGCCTGCTTCATCGCCGTCCTGGATATTGGCTACGGTAACCTTGTACCTGTTGTCCTCTCCCCAGCGCATATACATTCGCATAAGCATCTGGGCCCAGTCCTGACTTTCAGTACCGCCTGCACCCGAGTTGATCTTCAGGACACAATCCATCTGGTCAGCCTCTTCACGAAGCATATTCTTCAGTTCGAGTGACTCCACAGCCGAAACAGCCTTGCGGTAATTCTCATCCACCTCCTGTTCCGTCACCAGCTCCTCCTTGTAGAATTCCATTGCAAGGGTGAGCTCATCGGCAAGAGCCTTAACCTCCTTGTATCCCTCAATCCATCCCTGAAGACTCTTCACCTTCTTCATCTGCGCCTCGGCTTTCTTCGGGTCATCCCAGAAACCGGGAGCCTGTGTACGCAACTGCTCCTCCTCAACCTGTATCAGCTTGGAATCGATATTAAGATAGCGTTTCAGGGCCTCTGTACGGTCAAGCACATCCTTGAGTTGTTCTGCGGTTATCATCGATACGAATAAATTTCTGCAAAGATAGTGTAAATAATCAACATTCTATTTCTTCAGCCAAGGTGAGGGGTTCAGACGGGTAGTCTCCTTGTGAAGCTGAAAATGAAGGACCGGATTGCCGTCCTCCGATGTCTGGATATTCCCTATTGCATCGCCGGTCTTAACCTTGGCACCTGTCTTCAGACGGGTGTCGCTGAGATTGCAATATACCGAAATATATGCTCCGTGACGAATCAGGACACCAATCTGTCCTTTACCCTGCTGGAAGATGGAAGAGACGGTGCCGTCGAAGACCGCGCGGGCCTGTGCGCCCTTGTTTCCCTGGATATCCAGACCCAGGTTGTTCTGCTTCACGTCCTTCATTCCTGCCACACTCTGGACACCGTACTCTCCGACAATGAGGTACGGACCGGTAATGGGCATAGGCAGCTTGCCTTTATTGCTTTCAAAACTGCCGGTAAGCTTAAGGTCCTGTGCAGGCTGCTCCTTCATCTGACCGGAAGGGTTCTGCTGTTGTTGCTGTTTTTTTTGCTGTTCGCTCTTCAATGCAAGCTCTATCTGACGGTCTATCTCCTTGGAGAGCTGATCCATACGTTTCTGTTTGGCTGCTATCTCGTTCTTTAGCGAAGTACGTTGGCTCCTGAGCCTGTCAATCAGTTTTTTCTGTTCCTGCTCCTCCTTGCGCAAAGCCTGTTCGTTCTCTGCCCTCACTTTCTCAAGAACAAGTTTCTCGCTCTTCAGACTGTCGATACGTATCCTCCTGTCCTCAAG
Organism: Bacteroidaceae bacterium; assembly: GCA_017651315.1. Taxonomy (GTDB): domain Bacteria; phylum Bacteroidota; class Bacteroidia; order Bacteroidales; family Bacteroidaceae; genus Colenecus. The sequence goes on along the minus strand of JAGCDE010000020.1, from coordinate 66,334 downwards.
CGTATCCCTTTTTTCACATATCTCATCGGCAAGGGACTTCAATGAACCGCTGTATTCACTTATATAGCGCGCCCTTCTGTCAAATTGTCTGAAAGACTCGGCTGACAGCATGAAAGTCAACACATTCAACCCTTTATGTTGTCTCTGATAGAAACGGCAGGCATCGGCATAACTCTCCTTGCATGATTCGAACTCCCTGTTGAGAGATTCAACCTCCGCCTGCAGGCGGGCATTCTCCCTGTCCAGTTCCTGAATCTCCAGCCTCGTCTGCTCCAGAAGCCTGGTACGCTCCTTAAGACGGGCAGTTACCGCATTGAGTCCCGACACCCTGCTGGAGATGGTATTCTCTGTCTTGGTCAGTACCTGCTCCTGCTCTGCTATCTGTTTCTCCATCTCTGCACGTTCGCGGCGCATCTTGTCAATAGAGGAGGTCTGTCCATGGACACCCATAGAAAACAGGATCAGCAGTATTGAAAAAACAAATCTGTTCATAATGACAATCCCTGAAGCAATTCATCCAATGATACCTTTGTCATTCTTCTGCCCACTCCGGTCTCGTCAGGCCAGCTTCCCTTGGCCGTGGAGACAGAGGAGAGAGTGAAAGAGGCCGAAACGGATATGGTTCCGTCATCCAGCGCAAGATTCATGGTCATAGGGAAAACAAAACCGTCGGATACAGTCCTGAAATCGGAATAGCCGATAGAAACGCCCCTGCCGGAATCTGTCCTTGAAGTCTGTATCAGATTCCTGTCAGGATTTACCTTGAAGACATAGTCATAGCCCCTCTCCCGATACACGTAGGAACCGTCCGCGCCATCCGTCCCACTGAACACGACATTTCTCAGGAACTCTGTCTCATTAGCGGCTCCCGGGGAGAACAACCTGTTCCACAGAAGTGCCTGGACAACATTGAAATCCAGTCCCAAGTCATTCCTTAGAGGCAGGTCTGCATAATGACAAAGGGCATATCTGTTGGAGGTCCGGTCCATGATGACGATCTTGTCAGGCATGAACTCTATCCTCGCAACCTCAACAAGACCCAGAAGTGATATTCCGATCTGGACACTGCGGTCACGACGCATCCTGAGCTGACCGCTGGCCTTCTGTCCTGACAGGTTAAACGAAACCTTTGCCGTGAGTTCAGATGTATTGACAACTTCCGAAAGCCCTCTCAAAGTTTCCAAATGGGTATCTGTGGAGACAGAAGCGGATTTGCGTGCTGTTCCGGATGTGCGGCATCCTGCCGGTAGCAATACAATTGCCGCTGACAAGACAAGATACAACAATCCGGTTCTTTTCATTCCTCCAAGTATTTTTCTTCCCTGATTTTCCTGTCGATGGTTACGGATTCACTCTTGAGCTGGACTGCACGATGCCAGTTCTCAAGAGCCTTCTCCTTCTCCCCGCACATATAAAGGGCATCACCGTAATGCTCATATATCTCAGGATTGTCCTCATCCAGATACCGCAAGGCTTTCTCAAGCCAGGAAAGAGCCTCCTGATACCTGTGCATCCGGAACAGTATCCACGCATAGGTATCAAGATATGTAGCATTCAACGGATCCTTTTCAAGGGTCCTGGCACTCATAGCAAGAGCCTTTTCCAGATCCCTGTCCTCAAGCGAGAGGAAATATGCGTAATTGTTCAGGACACCCGTCTCATCGGGATTATGTACAAGTGCCGAATCGTAATCGGCGAAAGTCTCCTTCATCATCCCGAGGTTATGGTGAAATTGTCCTTTCAGACTGTAAAGCTGGGCTATTCCGTCATGTCCGGAAACCTTCGCCACACCCTCCCCGAGTGTTTCCATAGCCTTGTCCGTCTCGTTTTTAAGATTGTGGATTATTGCGGCATAATAGTAAGGCTCATACTTGTCGGGGTCGTGACTGATAACCGTCCTGCAGAACTGCAGCACAATCTCTGCCCCTGACAGACTGGAAGCACTCTGAAGAAGTCTCTCTATCATCTCTTCCGGCCTGTCGGCTTCATAGTAAGCGGAGTCACTCTCGCCCATCAGAAGATAGCAAAGGAAGCGCCTGCTTTTGAGCTGCTCCTCAACATCCTCCATTTTACCGTAACGGTCAAGCATCCGGAGTTCCTTGCTGAACTGTCCTGTCTCTTCATACAGGTCAGCCAATTCAAGTAGTATATCTGACCGGCCGGGAAACTGCATGACCATCTTTTCCAGCTGTCCGATTGCATTCTGGCTCTTGTGCCTCATACTGTAATTGACAGCAAGCAGACGCTGGTACCAGTAGTTGTCGGGCTCCAACCGTATCGCCCTCTTGAGCAACTTCTCCGATTTCTCACCTTCACCGGTAGAAAGCAGATACTGTGCCATGTTGTAGCACGCAGCCGCCGATGAAGTGTCGGTCTCAAGACTGTAGCTCATCAGGTCCATCGCCGCATCATACTGTCCTGCATCAGCCTTCTTGACACCTTCATGATAGAAATAACGGGAGGCGTAACTGTCATAAAGGGAGGGAGAGGGAGTGACAGAAGAGCGGGATACGCCACAGGAGACGGTCAGAATGATGGCCGCAATCAGGATGGACAATAATGAAACAGCTCTTTTCATAAATCCAGTTCACATTCCGCTGTGCCCGAAGCCGCCGGATCCGCGTTCCGTATCGCCGAGACACGCTACATTGGACCACTCTACCTTTTCATGACGCGCAATGACCATCTGGGCAATGCGTTCACCGTCATTGACAATGAAATCATTCTGAGAAAGATTGATAAGGATGACACATATCTCCCCGCGATAATCCGCATCGATGGTTCCGGGAGAATTGAGTACTGTCACCCCCTTTTTTATGGCAAGTCCGCTGCGCGGCCTGACCTGCGCCTCATATCCTGCCGGAAGAGCAATGAAAAGACCAGTCGGTATAAGACGGCGCTCCAAAGGTTTCAGGACCACCGGTTCATCAAGATTTGCACGAAGGTCCATTCCTGCAGACAGAAGAGTCGCATATTCAGGTAACTGATGGTGCGAATGGTTGATAATTTCCACTTTCATATAATCGTATCTGATTTATTCAGCGAAAATAGCAAATATACTGCCAACTAAAATGGAAATCCTGTGAAAAACCTCTAAATTTGAAGCAAAACAGATTCTTGATGATGAATTGGGAAAGATTGATATCCTCCAAACGTCTTGGAATGGAAGGGATCGAACCGGCTCACAAGGATGACCGGTCGGCTTTCCTCAGGGATTATGACCGCCTGATTTTCTCAGCTCCGTTCCGCCGGCTGCAGAACAAGACGCAGGTGTTCCCGCTGCCGGGAAGTGTGTTCGTCCATAATCGTCTTACACACAGTTTGGAAGTATCCTGCGTAGGCCGCTCGCTCGGCAATAACGTGGCGAGAGGTTTGCTGCTTGAACATCCGGAGTTGGCACAGACCAACGTGACCGAGATAGGCAACATTGTTTCGGCAGCCTGTCTTGCCCACGATATGGGCAATCCGCCGTTCGGTCATTCCGGAGAGAAAGCCATATCAGCCTATTTCACCGAGGGAAAGGGCCAGTATCTGAAAGAGTTGTTCAAGGATAACCCGGGCCAGTGGACTGACATCATTAACTTTGAAGGCAATGCCAACGCCTTCCGTCTGCTGGCACACCAGTTCATAGGCCGTCGTAAGGGAGGATTCGCAATGACCTATTCCACTCTGGCATCAATAGTCAAATATCCATATGCCTCCATACTTGCCGATGGCAGGCATAAGTTCGGCTTCTTTGAGAGCGAGTCAACGATATTTGTCAGGATTGCCGATGAATTGGGTATTATACGTTTGTCCCGACCAGGTGAGCCTCTAAAATATGTCCGTTATCCTTTAGTCTGGCTGGTTGAGGCCGCTGACGACATCTGCTACCTTCTGATGGATCTTGAGGATGCCCATAAACTCAAGCTTATCTCCACAGAGAAGACGATAGCCCTGATGATGAATTTCATTGAACCGTCAGAACGGGACCACGCCTGTTCAATCATAAACATGGTGACCGATGTCAACGAACAGGTATCATACCTGCGTTCCAAACTGGTAGGCATACTTGTGGAGGAGTGTACCGGCGTATTCCTTCAGAGCCGGAAGGCCATCCTGGATGGCACTTTCTCAGGTTCACTCATCAAGCACATAAGCGATACGCCCAAAAACGCATACGCCGAATGTGCGGAGCTCTCCAAGGAGAAGATTTACCGTTCACGTGACGTGCTTGAGGTGGAACTGGCCGGTTTCCGCATCATCAGCACCCTGCTTGACCTTATGATTGAGGCGGTACAGAACCCGAACCGGGAATATTCCAAACTGCTTATAAACCGCGTGTCAAGCCAATACGACATCAACGCCTCCGACATCTACAACCGCATACTGGCGGTCCTGGACTACATAAGCGGCATGACCGATGTCTATGCCCTTGACATATACCGCAAGATAAACGGCAACAGCCTTCCTGCTGTCTGACTGACAGTTGACATGGCTGTTACGGAAGTGAACATACATGCTGCCCTTCATCAGCAGCCAGAACAACAGAACGGGATGGCCGCCTTGAGCAGTCATCCCGTTCTCACTATCAAGTCTAATCAATAATTCTTTACGGATTGGGAATCTCAACCTCAAGCAGACTGTCCCTTGAGCTCTTGAGACGCTCATATTCGTCCTTGTCACCGACAATGATCTTGTCGAATTCGCGCATTCCGGTACCTGCAGGTATCAGATGACCGCAGATTACGTTCTCCTTCATACCGAGCAGGCTGTCACTCTTGCCGTTTATTGCAGCTTCATTAAGGACCTTTGTGGTCTCCTGGAATGATGCAGCCGACATGAAGCTTTGTGTAGCCAATGCAGCACGGGTTATACCCTGAAGAACCTGGGTTGATGTGGCAGGAATGGTGTCACGTACCTGAACGAGACGGAGATCCTTACGCTTCAGCATTGAGTTCTCGTCACGGAGCTTGCGTGCGGTGACAATCTGACCTGCAAACATATTCTGTGAATCACCGGGGTCTGTCACAACCTTCTTGCCCCAGATACGGTCATTCTCCTCCATGAAATCCAGCTTGTCAACGCTCTGCTGTTCAAGGAAGCGGGTATCACCCGGTTCGTCAATCTCAACCTTGCGCATCATCTGGCGTACGATAATCTCAAAATGTTTGTCGTTGATCTTCACACCCTGCAGACGATATACATCCTGAACCTCATTCACGATATACTCCTGTACGGCTGTGGGACCCTTGATGGTAAGGATGTCACTTGGGGTTATGGCACCGTCCGACAACGGGGTTCCGGCGCGTACATAATCACCCTCCTGAACCAGAATCTGCTTGGAGAGGGCAACCAGATATTTTTTCTCGTCACCCGTACGGGAAACAACGGAAATTTCACGGTTACCTCTCTTGATCTTGCCCATGTGGACTGTTCCGTCAATCTCCGAAACCACTGCAGGATTGGAAGGATTACGGGCCTCGAACAATTCTGTGACACGAGGCAGACCACCGGTTATGTCACCGGCCTTACCCTGGACGCGCGGAATCTTCACCAGTATGTCACCGGCTGCAAGAATCTGGCCGTCCTTAACCACAACGTGTCCGCCCACAGGAAGATTGTAAGAACGAAGCGTCTTTCCTTCGGAATCTACAATGTCAGCTGTAGGAATCCTGGCCTTGTCCTTTGTCTCGATGATGATGATCTCTTCCAGACCTGTTGACTCGTCGGACTCTATCTTGTAAGTGACATTCTCAACAACATCCTTGAGTCTGACAGTTCCGGCATCCTCCGTTATGATGAGGGCATTGAAGGGATCCCATTCAGCAATCAGGTCACCCTTGCTGACCACACTTCCATTAGTTATATAGAGTTTTGAACCATAAGGAAGATTGTGGGTAGAAAGTGTAATACCTGTGTTCTGGTCAATGAACTTGGCCTCACCAAGACGGCCTACGACAATACGGTATGATGCTGCAGAAGGATCATCGCCTTCCACATTGACAGTACGAACCTCCTCGAAATCGACACGGCAGTCATATCTCGCAGTGAGACGTGAATTTGCCGCGATATTGGAAGCTGTACCACCGGCATGGAACGTACGGAGTGTAAGCTGTGTACCAGGTTCGCCTATGGATTGTGCAGCGATGACACCGACGGCCTCACCCTTCTCTACCAGACGACCGGTTGCGAGATTACGGCCATAACACTTAGTGCAGACACCACGTTTGCTCTCACAAGTAAGCACTGAACGGATTTCAACACTCTCGATAGGTGACTCGTCAATCTGCTTCGCAACAGCTTCGGTTATCTCCTCACCGGCAGCGACAATCAATTCGCCTGTGGTGGGATGTATGACATCATGTACGGAGACACGACCCAGAATTCTCTCATAAAGGGATGCGACAACCTCCTCGTTCTCCTTAAGGGCGGTGCATACCAGACCACGCAGTGTACCGCAGTCCTCCTCGGTGATGATCACATCATGTGATACGTCAACCAGACGACGTGTCAGGTAACCGGCATCGGCTGTCTTTAGAGCGGTATCGGCCAGACCCTTACGGGCACCGTGTGTGGAGATGAAGTACTCCAGCACTGACAGACCCTCCTTGAAGTTGGAAAGAATCGGGTTCTCAATGATCTGCGCACCCTCGGCGCCGGCCTTCTGCGGCTTGGCCATCAGACCACGCATACCGGAGAGCTGACGGATCTGCTCCTTAGATCCACGGGCACCTGAATCAAGCATCATATATACTGAGTTGAAGCCCTGGTCGTCCGATGAAATGGTCTTCATCAGAACCTTTGAAAGGTCCTCGTTAACGTGTGTCCATACATCGATAACCTTGTTGTAACGCTCGTTATCGGTGATAAGACCCATATTATACTCGGCCATGATACCTTCAACCTCCTCATTACCCTTGGCAACAAGATCCTCCTTCTCCTTGGGAATGATGATATCACCAAGATTGAATGACAGACCACCCTGGAAAGCCATCTTGTAACCAAGGTTCTTGATTCCGTCCAGGAACTCGCAGGCACGAGCCACACCGACCTTCTTGATAACATCTGAAATAAGGTCACGGAGAGTCTTCTTGGAAATGATATAGTTGATGAAACCAACCTCGTCGGGAACAATCTCGTTCACAATGACACGGCCCACAGAGGTCTCAACCAGATGGGTTACAGGATTACCCTGCTCATCAATATCATTGACCATCACCTTGACTATGGCGTGGATATCGACTTTGCCCTCGTTATAGGCAATCAGGGCTTCCTCCGGTCCGTAGAACACCAGACCTTCACCCTTGGCACCCTTACGCAGTTTGGTGATATAGTAGAGACCAAGCACCATATCCTGTGAAGGAACCGTTATAGGTGCACCGTTGGCAGGGTTCAGAATGTTGTGTGACTGAAGCATGAGCATCTGAGCCTCAAGGATAGCCTCATTGCTGAGCGGGAGGTGTACAGCCATCTGGTCACCGTCAAAGTCGGCGTTGAAAGCGGTACAAGCCAGCGGATGCAGCTGAATGGCCTTACCCTCTATCATCTTGGGCTGGAATGCCTGGATACCCAGACGGTGCAGTGTAGGAGCACGGTTCAAGAGAACGGGGTGACCTTTCATCACATATTCCAGAATATCCCATACTATCGGATCCTTGCGGTCAACAATCTTCTTGGCGGACTTTACGGTCTTCACGATACCGCGCTCAATGAGCTTGCGGATGATGAACGGCTTGTAAAGCTCGGCAGCCATCAGCTTGGGAATACCGCACTCGCCCATCTTAAGCTCAGGGCCTACAACGATAACCGAACGTGCAGAGTAGTCAACACGCTTACCCAGAAGGTTCTGACGGAAACGGCCCTGCTTGCCCTTGAGTGAATCAGACAGCGACTTGAGAGGACGGTTGGCCTCGCTCTTTACGGCACTGGCCTTGCGGCTGTTGTCGAACAGGCTGTCAACGGCCTCCTGCAGCATGCGCTTCTCGTTGCGAAGGATGACTTCGGGAGCCTTTATCTCAATGAGTCTTTTAAGACGGTTGTTACGTATGATAACCCTACGGTACAGATCATTCAGGTCCGAAGTGGCAAAACGTCCGCCATCGAGAGGAACCAGAGGACGGAGTTCGGGAGGAGTAACCGGAATCACCTTGAGAATCATCCACTCGGGACGGTTCAACTCACGGGACGCACGGAAAGACTCAACCACCTGAAGACGCTTCAAGGCCTCTGTCTTGCGCTGCATGGAAGGATTGTCACCTCCGGCGCGGGCACGAAGCTCGTAAGAGAGCTTGTCAAGGTCCAGATTGCAGAGAAGGTCATATATAGCCTCGGCACCCATCTTGGCAACGAATTTGTCAGGATCGTTGTCATCGAGAATCTGGTTCTCCCTGGGCAACTTGTCGAGGATTTCAAGATACTCCTCCTCAGAGAGAAGATCCAGACGGTTGCTTCCCAGAGTGTTCTCCGATGCCCATACACCGGGATTGATTACGACGTAACGTTCGTAGTAGATTATGGAATCCAGCTGCTTGGTAGGAATACCGAGCAGATAACCAATCTTATTGGGGAGTGAACGGAAGTACCAGATATGCGCTACCGGAACGACGAGCTGAATATGGCCCATACGCTCGCGACGCACCTTCTTCTCGGTAACCTCCACACCGCAACGCTCGCACACGATTCCCTTGTAGCGGATCCTCTTGTACTTTCCGCAATGGCATTCGTAATCCTTTACGGGACCGAATATGCGCTCGCAGAACAGACCGTCACGCTCAGGCTTGTATGTACGGTAGTTGATGGTCTCCGGTTTGAGCACCTCACCGCTTGAATTTGTCAGAATCTCCTCAGGCGAAGCCAGGCTGATGGTTATCTTGGAGAAATTGTTCTTGATCTTTGTATCTTTTTTGAAAGGCATAGCTTCTTACTTTTAATGGTGATTACTCAAGATTGATACTAAGTCCCAGACCGCGCAGCTCGTGCAGGAGCACGTTGAGCGATTCGGGGATGCCGGGTGTCGGCATCGGATCACCTTTCACGATTGCCTCGTATGCCTTTGAACGGCCGGTCACATCATCCGACTTGATGGTCAGGATCTCCTGGAGCACATGGCTGGCACCGAATGCCTCAAGAGCCCAAACCTCCATCTCACCGAAACGCTGGCCACCGAACTGGGCTTTACCGCCAAGCGGCTGCTGTGTGATGAGTGAGTACGGACCGATGGAACGTGCGTGCATCTTGTCCTCGACCATGTGACCGAGTTTCAGCATGTAGGTGACACCTACGGTAGCGCACTGGTCAAACGGCTCTCCTGTGCCACCGTCATAGAGCTGGGTCTTGCCAAAACGCGGCAGGCCGGCCTTGTCGGTCCATTCATTCAGGTCATCAAGCGATGCTCCGTCAAAAATTGGAGTGGCGAACTTGACACCAAGCTCACGTCCAGCATGTCCGAGAACTGTCTCGAATATCTGACCTATGTTCATACGTGAAGGCACGCCAAGAGGATTCAGGACGATATCGACGGGAGTACCATCGGCGAGGAACGGCATATCCTCCTGCTTGACCACACGGGATACGATACCCTTGTTACCGTGACGTCCGGCCATCTTGTCACCTACGCCTATCTTACGCTTCTTGGCAACGTAAACCTTAGCCATCTGGATGATGCCTGAAGGCAGCTCATCACCTATAGTAAGTGCAAACTTGTTGCGCTTGTTTTCAGCATCGTATTCCTTGTACTTGCGGATGAAGTTTACAATCAGCTTCGAGATAAGTCCGTTCGTATGTTCGTCATCGGTCCAGTCGTTGGATTTGACCGAAGTGTAGTCAAGAGATTCCAATGCCTTCCTCGTGAAACGTTGTCCCTTGGCGATAACCTCTGTCTCAAGGAGATCAAACACACCCTGAGAGGTCTTCCCTTCCGTCAATGTGAGAAGTTTCTTGACAAGTATTCCCTTAAGCTCTGCCACCTTCTCCTCGAATTCGGCATCAATTTTGGGAAGTCTTGCCTTGTCGGCCATCTTGGAATTACGCGTCTTTATTGCACGGGAGAAAAGCTTCTTGTCAATAACCACACCCTTTAGTGACGGGGAAGCCTTGAGTGAGGCATCCTTCACATCGCCGGCCTTGTCACCGAAAATGGCACGAAGGAGCTTCTCTTCAGGTGAAGGATCGGATTCACCCTTGGGAGTGATCTTTCCGATGAGAATATCACCAGGCTGGATATAAGCGCCGATACGGACAATGCCGTTCTCATCCAGGTCCTTTGTTGCATCCTCACTGACATTAGGAATGTCCGATGTCAACTCCTCCAAACCGCGTTTGGTCTCACGGACTTCAAGGGAGAACTCCTCGACATGCACGGAAGTAAGGATATCCTCACGCACGACACGCTCGTTGAGTACAATGGCATCCTCGTAGTTATAACCTTTCCATGGCATGTATGCCACAAGAAGGTTCTTACCCAGGGCAAGTTCACCGTTCTGGGTTGAATAGCCTTCAGTAAGGATGTCGCCGGCCTTGACACGCTGACCTACCTCGCACATAGGACGGAGGTCTATCGTCATGTTCTGGTTCGTGCGGCGGAACTTGGGTAGCCTGTACTCCTTCTCCGCTGGCTCGAAGCTCACGAACTCCTCGTCTTCCGTACGGTCGTACAATATGCGGATAATGGCAGCATCTACGTATGTAACAATACCGTCACCCTCAGCTGTAATCTGAGTGCGCGAATTCTCGGCAAGCTGTTTCTCAATGCCTGTACCGACAATAGGCACCTCCGTACGCATGAGAGGTACTGCCTGGCGCATCATATTCGATCCCATCAAAGCACGGTTGGCGTCATCATGCTCAAGGAACGGAATCAGGGCAGCAGCTATTGAAGCGATCTGCTGGGGAGATACGTCCATAAGCTCAACCTCCTCAGGCGGAACAACAGGGAAGTCAGCGTCACGGCGTGCCTTTACGCGGGTACGGATGAACTTTCCGTTCTCATCGTAAGGAGCATTACCCTGACCTATGATCTTCGCTTCCTCCTCCTCGGCTGTAAGATACAGGACCTCGTCGTTGTTCAGATTCACATGACAATCCTTCACTTTACGGTAAGGAGTCTCTATGAATCCAAGGTCATTGATCTTGGCATAAATGCACAAAGAGGAGATAAGACCGATATTCGGACCTTCAGGTGTCTCGATTGGACAGAGACGTCCGTAATGGGTATAGTGTACGTCACGGACCTCGAATCCCGCACGGTCACGCGAAAGGCCGCCAGGTCCGAGTGCGGACATACGGCGCTTATGCGTAATCTCAGCCAAAGGATTGGTCTGGTCCATAAACTGTGACAGTGCGTTTGTTCCGAAGAACGAGTTAATCACAGCAGATACTGTCTTGGCATTGATGAGGTCGGTCGGAGTGAACACCTCATTATCGCGTACGTTCATGCGCTCGCGTATAGTACGTGCCATGCGTGCCAGACCTATAGCGAACTGGTTGGAAAGCTGCTCACCCACAGTACGCACACGACGGTTCGACAGGTGGTCGATATCATCCACCACCGCATGTGAATTGACAAGTTCTATGAGGTACTTGATTATCTCTATGATATCCTCCTTGGTCAGCACACCGATACTCATGTCTGTGGTAAGACCTAGTTTCTTGTTCACGCGGTAACGTCCTACCTCTCCAAGGTCATAGCGTTTCTCCGAGAAGAACAGGTTGTTGATTACCTCACGGGCACTCGAGTCATCGGCAGGATCCGCATTCCTCAACTGACGGTAGATATAGAGCACAGCCTCCTTTTCGGAGTTGCAGGGATCCTTTTGAAGAGTATTGAATATGATGGAATAGTCCGATTGGCCCGTCTGTTCCTTGTGGAGCAGGATAGTCTCGAGACCTGATTCAAGAATATCATTTATATTGTCTTCGGAAAGTTCCGCCTCACGGTCAACAACAACCTCATGACGCTCAATGGAGACCACTTCGCCGGTATCGGAATCCACGAAATCCTCTATGCGGGTCCTGAGCACGCGTGCCGCAAGCTTACGCCCTATATATTTTCTGAGGCTGGTCTTGTTTACCTTAACCTCCTCTGCAAGATCGAAAATATCGACAATGTCCTTGTCTGTCTCAAATCCTATGGCACGAAGCAGAGTTGTTACGGGAAGCTTTTTCTTACGGTCGATATAGGCGTACATGACATTGTTGATGTCAGTAGCGAACTCTATCCAGGAACCCTTGAAAGGAATGATTCGTGCGGAATAGAGAGGGGTGCCGTTAGAATGGATGCTCTGACCGAAGAAAACGCCCGGAGAACGGTGCAGCTGTGAAACGACTACGCGCTCGGCACCGTTGATAACGAAAGTACCCTGAGCCGTCATGTAAGGAATCGGGCCAAGGAAGACATCCTGTATAACCATATCGAAATCCTCGTGATCGGGATCGGTACAGTAAAGCTTAAGCTTTGCCTTCAAGGGTACACTATATGTCAGACCATGCTCCAGACACTCCTCAATAGTGTAGCGGGGCGGGTCGATATAATAGTCCAGGAATTCCAGGACAAAATTGTTCCGGGTATCGGCTATAGGGAAATTCTCTGAGAATACCTTATAAAGACCTTCGTTCTTGCGTTTCTCAGGCGGTGTGTCCAATTGGAGAAAATCCTTGAATGACTTGAGCTGTACTTCAAGGAAATCAGGACACGGCATCGGGTTCCTGACGGAAGCGAAATTAATTCTCTGATTATCTGTGTTTGAAGACATAAAAGGAAGGATATGATGGAACTTGATACTTTAACGCACAAAAAGGTTAAGAACCCTAGGTAGCCCTGAAGGACCACCGTAGGGGTTACTTAACCATTAACCTGACAGGCAGGCCTGTGAAATTACTTAAGTTCAATTTCTGCGCCAGCCTCTTCCAGAGTCTTCTTCAGTGACTCGGCTTCGTTCTTGGCGAGACCTTCCTTAACAACACTGGGTGCAGCGTCAACAAGATCCTTAGCCTCCTTCAGACCAAGTCCGCAAGCCTCCTTGACAGCCTTGACGACAGCAAGTTTGTTTGCGCCGAAGCCCTTCAGCACTACATCAAATGAAGACTTCTCTTCTGCAGCCTCAGCAGCGGCAGCAGGACCAGCAGCAGCTACAGCTACAGCTGCGGCAGCGGGTTCAATTCCATATTCATCCTTCAGGATGGTTGCGAGTTCATTGACCTCCTTAACGGTAAGGTTAACCAGTTCTTCTGCTAATGCTTTTAAATCAGCCATTGTGTTATGATTTTAATAGGTTTGTACTTTGTTTTGATTCTTAATTCTCCCTTTCTCCAAGAGTCTTGAGGACTCCATGGATGGTGTTGGCACCAGACTGAAGAGCAGAAACGACATTCTTGGCAGGTGACTGCAGCAATGCAATGACATCGGCAATGAGTTCCTTCTTGCTCTTGATGTTGACCAGAGCCTCAAGCTGGTCAGCTCCGATATAGAAGCTTTCCTCTGCAAATGCGGCCTTGAGACCCGGAATACCGGTCTTCTTGTCAGAAACCTCCTTTATGAGCTTTGCCGGAGCGTTAGCCACGTTGGCAAGCATCAGGGCGGTTGTTCCCTTCAATGAATCGTAGAGAGGTGAATAGTCAGCCTCAAGCTGATCCATCGCCTTCTGGAGAAGAGTGTTCTTGACAACGACCATCTTCACTTCATTCTTGAAGCACTTTCTGCGCAGGTCGCTTGTAGCGGTTGAGTTAAGACCGGTAACATCGACCAGATATATAGCCGAGTAGTTCTGAAGCGTTTCCTTCAGCGACTCGATAATCAACGCTTTATCCTCTTTCTTCATAATGTTCCGTTTAATCAGATTTCATCCAACGACTTGGTATCTACCTTTATACCCTTGCTCATTGTGCTCGAAAGATAAAGACTCTTGATATAAGTACCCTTTGCAGCAGAAGGCTTGAGTTTGATGATTGTGTCAATAAACTCCTTGGCGTTCTCTCTGATAGCATCGGCAGTGAATGAAACCTTGCCGATAGAAGTGTGGACGATACCAGTCTTGTCAACCTTGAAGTCAATCTTACCCTGCTTGACCTCTTTGACTGCCTTGGCAACATCCATAGTAACAGTACCGCTCTTGGGGTTAGGCATAAGTCCACGCGGGCCGAGAATACGTCCGAGAGGACCGAGCTTACCCATGAGGGCAGGCTGGGTTATGATGACATCAACATCTGTCCATCCACCCTTGATCTTCTCAATATATTCCTCGAATCCCACATAGTCAGCACCTGCTTCCTTGGCGGCGGCTTCCTGGTCAGGGGTGCACAGAGCGAGAACTCTGACTACCTTGCCTGTTCCGTGAGGAAGAGACACCACGCCACGAACCATCTGGTTGGCCTTACGGGGATCCACACCGAGACGTACATCAATATCCACTGATGCGTCGAACTTGGTTGTAGTGATATCCTTGACCAACTGAGATGCCTCCTTGAGGGTATAGGCTTTGCCGGCTTCTATCTTAGAAGCGACACTCTTTTGGTTTTTTGTCAGTTTACCCATTTCTTAAAACTTTTTTTCAGTGAATGACAGGGCTTAGTCCTTGACTGTTATTCCCATACTTCTTGCAGTACCTGCAACCATCGAGATGGCCGACTCAAGTGTAAAGCAGTTCAGGTCGGGCATTTTATCCTGTGCAATCGCTGCAACCTGTTCCCTGGTTACTGAAGCAACCTTTTTGCGGTTTGGTTCGGGAGAACCGCCCTTGGCTCTGGATGCCTCAAGCAACTGTATGGCTACAGGAGGAGTCTTGATGACGAAGTCGAATGATTTGTCACTGTAGTAAGTGATTATCACCGGCAGGGTCTTACCTGATTTGTCCTGGGTTCTGGCGTTGAACTGTTTGCAAAACTCCATAATGTTCAGACCCTTGGAACCGAGAGCGGGACCTACGGGTGGTGATGGGTTTGCAGCGCCTCCTTTAATCTGTAGTTTGATTATTCCAGCAACTTCTTTAGCCATTTTCCAAAAAATTATATGTAAACACTATACGGAGAGCGGTGTAAGCCTGGTAACAGGCAGCTTACAGCTTCTCCACCTGCATAAAACCAAGATCTATCGGGGTCTTTCGACCGAAGATCTTAACCATGACCTTAAGCTTCTTCTTTGCGTTGTCAACCTCTTCAATGACACCATTGAAGCCTGAGAACGGGCCGTAGGTCACCTTTACCGTTTCGCCTTCGGTAAATGGGACAAGAACCTCTTCCTGAGTCTCCTCCATCTCATCGACAGAACCAAGAATCCTGTTGACTTCGGAAGGACGCAAAGGCGTGGGATTATCCATGCCCCCGAGGAAACCCAAAACATTGGGACTGTATCTGAGACGTTGCTTTATCTCACCGTCAAGAACAGCCTCTACCAGGACATAACCCGGCAGATAACTGCGTTCTTTCACGACACGTTTACCGTTTCGGACCTGAACTACTTTTTCGGTGGGAATAAGCACTTGGGTAATCATATCCTCCAGACCGTTGTTCTTGGCATCGGCCTCAAGATATTCCTTTACCTTGAGTTCCTTACCGCTGATAGCCTTGAGAACATACCACTTTTTTTCCAACTCAGCCATTGTTCCAATCAGGGATAAATGAGTTTCATTATTTCCTCGAAGCATTTATCCATCAGGAAAACAACAACCGCAATCATCAGGGAAGCAACTAATACGGTGACTGCGCTGCTGGTAAGCTCCTTGCTTGTGGGCCATGTTGTCTTATGGACAAGCTCGTTGTAAGATTCCTTACAATTTTGAATGAATTTCTTGAACATATCTCTATCTTCTTTGCACGGGTGGAAAGGCTCGAACTCTCGACACTCGGTTTTGGAGACCGATGCTCTACCAACTGAGCTACACCCGTAGTCAATGTCAGCACCCCGAAGGGAACTGACATTTATAGTACAATCAATTAGTCAATGATTGCAGTAATCTGACCTGAACCAACGGTACGGCCGCCCTCACGGATAGCGAAACGCAGACCAACGTTGATAGCAACAGGATAGATCAGAGTTACGGTGATCTCTACGTTATCACCAGGCATTACCATCTCAGTTCCCTCGGGAAGAGCGATCTCACCGGTGCAGTCCATTGTACGGATGTAGAACTGAGGACGATACTTGTTACGGAATGAGGTGTGACGACCACCTTCCTTCTGAGTCAGGACATAGATAGAAGCCTTGAATGTGGTATGAGGCTTAATCTGACCCGGATGGCAGAGAACCATACCGCGCTTGATCTCAGTCTTCTCAATACCACGGAGCAGCAGACCTACGTTATCACCAGCCTCACCCTGATCGAGCAGCTTGCGGAACATCTCAACGCCGGTAACTGTTGTCTCTTTCTCCTCACCAAGACCAAGAATCTCAACCTTGTCACCTACCTTGACAACGCCGGTCTCGATACGACCGGTAGCAACTGTACCACGGCCGGTGATTGAGAATACGTCCTCAACAGGCATAAGGAACGGCTGGTCAACAGCGCGCGGAGGCAGAGGAATCCACTCGTCAACAGCATTCATAAGCTCCATAACCTTGTCCTCCCACTCCTTGACACCGTTCAGGGCGCCGAGAGCAGAACCACGGATGATAGGAGTGTTGTCACCGTCAAACTCATAAGCATCAAGAAGCTCACGCATCTCCATCTCAACGAGGTCAATCATCTCACCGTCAACATCGGGAGAGTCGCACTTGTTCAGGAACACGACCAGACGGGGAACGTTCACCTGACGGGCGAGCAGGATGTGCTCACGGGTCTGAGGCATCGGACCGTCAGTAGCGGCAACCACAACGATAGCACCGTCCATCTGGGCAGCACCGGTAACCATGTTCTTCACATAGTCGGCGTGACCCGGGCAGTCAACGTGAGCATAGTGACGCTTCTCAGTCTCATACTCAACGTGTGCGGTGTTGATGGTTATACCACGCTCCTTCTCTTCAGGAGCATTATCGATCTGGTCAAATGACTTGATCTTGTCAGCGTTACCTGATACTCTCTCAGCCAATACCTTGGTGATAGCAGCGGTCAGGGTAGTCTTACCGTGGTCAACATGACCAATGGTTCCAATGTTTACGTGCGGCTTGGTACGCACAAATGTCTCTTTTGCCATAATAAAAAGCTATTTTATTGATTATAAACTTGATGTCAGCTACAAAAAGGCTCCCGCCAAGGCGGTCTCCTCCTATCCTCTATTTAAAATTGAGCTGTTACCGAGATTTGAACTCGGGACCTCATCCTTACCAAGGATGCGCTCTACCAGCTGAGCTATAACAGCGACAATCTTGAGCGGGAAACGGGACTCAAACCCGCGACCCTCAGCTTGGAAGGCTAATGCTCTATCAACTGAGCTATTCCCGCAACATTCATTGTCGTGAACTTCCCTTTTCAGAAACGCCCCTATATATAATAAGGTGTTCTCCCTGAAGAGTGACAGACTCCGGATAACCGGCTTCACTGCGACTGCCTTGTGGGTGAAGATGGATTCGAACCACCGAAGTCGAGAGACAGCAGATTTACAGTCTGCCCCATTTGGCCACTCTGGAATTCACCCATTACTTAGAAAACGCTTCGTCGGATTGACCTTCGCTCACGCGAAGCTCCTTCCTCGATGTCATCTCCTGGAAGCTTTTGATCGGAGAGGAACACTTCGTCGGATTGACCTTCGCTCACGCGAAGCTCCTTCCTCGACGTCATCTCCTGAAAGCTTTTGATCGGAGAGGAACGCTTCGTCGGATTGACCTTCGCTCACGCGAAGCTCCTTCCTCGACGTCATCTCCTGGAAGCTTTTGATCGGAGAGGAACGCTTCGTCGGATTGACCTTCGCTCACGCAAAGCTCCTTCCTCGACGTCATCTCCTGGAAGCTTTTGATCGGAGAGGAACGCTCCGTCGGATTGACCTTCGCATACGCGAAGCTCCTTCCTCGATGTCATCTCTTAGAAGCTTTTGATCGGAGAGGAACGCTTCGTTGGATTGACCTTCGCATACGCGAAGCTCCTTCCTCGACGCGTTATGAAGACTGTCGTCTTCATTTGTATTTCGCCCTGAATCCCCATGAAAGCGAGCTTTCCTGTGGGTTCATGTCGAAATACAATTCTCCGCCGTTCAGAGCCGCTAGTCGGAATCGAACCAACAACCTACGCATTACAAGTGCGTTGCTCTACCATTGAGCCATAGCGGCATGGTTTCAAAGAACCCGCCCCTCGGCTAAAGCGAAGAGCGGGTGCAAAGATATCTCATTTTTATTTCTGAACAAAATAATTCTGCGTGTTTTTTATTTTTCACGCTGTTTTTCCTTGTTTTTTTTAAGTTGGCGGGTCAATGCATCGAGACATTCATCAACAGCCTGCTCGAATGTGTCACAAATTTTTTCAGCGAACAGTTCTCCGTTTGGAATCGTTACGGTGATAGAGGCCTGCTTGTTCAGGGATGTCTCAGGTTTTATCACCCTCAATACCACTTCAACCTTACGGATTAACTCGTGCACCCTTTCGAGTTTTGCACATTTCTTCTCAATGAACGCCTGAAGCTGTTCTGTCGCATTAAAATGCAACGCTTGAATCTTTGTTTCCATAATCGATGGTTTTAGTTGTTCAGGCTCTTGGGTGAGCCTTGTTATATATTTCTTTCAGTTCCTTGAATGTAGTATGTACATAAATCTCTGTTGTCTGAAGACTGTTATGGCCCAGCAACTCCTTGACCGCACCCAGTTCGGCATCGTGGTTAAGCATGGAAGTGGCGAAAGTGTGGCGCAGGACGTGAGGACTCCTCTTTCCGGCTGACGAGACCTTGGAAAGTGCATCCTTTACCAGCAGATAAACCTGATGACGCGGTATGCGCTGGCCTTTGCCGCTAAGAAAGAAAGCTCCTTGGGTATGTCCGAACTCTGTCTCCCTCGACTCGATATACTCCAGGAATAACTCCTTCAGTTCCTTTCCGAATGGAATGAAACGCTGCTTGTCCCTCTTTCCGGTGACCTTTATTGTGGAAGC
The DNA here is from genome assembly GCA_017651315.1 of Bacteroidaceae bacterium. GTDB lineage: Bacteria > Bacteroidota > Bacteroidia > Bacteroidales > Bacteroidaceae > Colenecus. The sequence goes on along the minus strand of JAGCDE010000020.1, from coordinate 47,351 downwards.
GGCGAAATCTATGTCATTGTCATCAAGACCTATCAGTTCGGCCATTCGGACACCGGTCTCATAGAAGGTAGCTATTATAGTCCTGTTCCTGATTCCGATGAAACCCTTTCCCAGGTCCGTTCTGTCAAGCAGTTCGTTCATTTCCGACTCTTTGACAAACTGAGGCAGAGGTTTACTGTTCTTAGGGCCGGTCACACCCTGTACGGGCGAATTGTCCCTTATTCCCCGGATCTTGAGAAAACGGTAGAAAGAGCGGAGCGTGCTGAGTTTCCTGTTGACAGTGGTCGTGGCGGCACCTTTCTCCATCAGTTCAACAACCCACATACGTACAAGATCCCGGTCTGCCGTCAGCAGGTCAAGCTGGGAATCAGTACCCCTGAGGAAACGTTCAAACATGACCAGATCACGGCTGTAAGCATCTATGGTCTTGTCTGAATAGTTTCTCTCCAACTTGAGATATTCACAAAAACGTTCCTTATACATACAAAAATTCGTCGCTGAACGGATTCAGTGACGAATATAATTCAAAAAAAACCAAAAAACAAGAACGAAGGGCAAAAATCACTCTTCGGTCTGCTGCAGTTTCTGTACGTAGATGGCGTGCTCCATCTTAAGACGTTTCAGCTCAGACGGTTTGTCAAATTGCTGACGACGGCGCAGTTCCTTGACAACACCGGTCTTCTCGTACTTTCTCTTGAATTTCTTAAGGGCGCGCTCAATGTTCTCACCCTCTTTTACTGGAACAATAATCATTTTAGCTTTTAATATTTTAATTTTCTGTTAACCTTTCCTTCGAGAATAAGCGGCGCAAAATTAGACAATTTTTCTTCACGAGCAAAAATAATGGAACAAAAATCTCGTTAATAAACTGATGAACGCAAATAAAAAGCTGGTTTCCGCTATTGCGTTTCTGTTCCTCACTCTGAAAGTCGGGGCGCAGTATGACGTGCACTTCAGTCATTTCTGGGCTGTAGAGCCATTCTATAACCCTGCCTCAATGAACCGTAACAGCATGATGAATGTCACAGGCTCGTTCTCAATGCAGATGGCCGGTTACAGACATGCGCCCGTATCCATGTATATCGGTGCAGACACTTCGCTCCCCTTCGACAAGGGACGGCACTCTGCTGGTGCCGGACTCTTCAACGAAACGCTAGGATTGTTTACAAACAGAAGGATACTGCTTGACTATGCATACAGGATCACTCTCGGTAAGGGATGGATTAACATCGGAATCCAGGGAGGTGTCATGTCCCAGGAGTTCAACGGTTCCAAAGTGGAGGCAGAGACTGCCGGTGACCCCGCATTTCCGACATCGCAGGAAAGGGGGAGCACCGGAGACATCGGGGCCGGTATTATGTATGCAAAAGGGGACTGGTATGTCGGAGTTTCGGCTCAACACCTCAATTTTCCACATCTCGAATTCGGAAAAGGTTCGGGGGCAAGAACCGAGATGGACATAAAGCCCGCACTCTATATGAACGGCGGATGCAATATTAGGCTCAACAATCCGTTTATATCCGTACAGCCCTGTTTCCTGATACAGAGCGACCTTGATTTCTTCAGAACGGATTTGTCTTCCAGAGTCACCTACGAATATGAATCGTTTCTCTTCTATGGAGGTGTCACCTGGTCGCCTGGAGTGTCGGTCGCCGTTCTTGCAGGCGGGAGGTTCAAAAGCGTTCTGATAGGTTATGCATACGAACTGTACACCGGGGGATTGGGATACCTGAACGGCAGTCATGACCTGATGATAAGCTGGCAGACGGACGTTGACTTCTTCAACAGGGGAAGAAACGCACATAAAAGTGTAAGATATTTATAGGTATATAATATGAAATTAAAGAAAGTGGTCTTGGCTGGAATAGCGGTTGCACTTGTATCGGTGCATGGCTGCACCAGCAGCGGCTATTCCACAACGGCTGTAGGAGGCGAGGTTACCGGCTCGTCGGCTGCCGCCCTGCGTGAACCCGTACCTTACGGCATGGTTCTTGTAAAAAGAGGTTCCCTCAAGATAGGAGAGGAGGCCAATGACAGCCTATGGGGCTCCACACTTCCCGTCAAGGATATATCAGTCGAGTCATTCTGGATGGACGAGAACGAGGTTTCGAATGCCAAATACCGTCAGTTCGTGAACTGGGTGAGGGATTCCATAATCCGCACCCGTCTGGCAGATCCCGCATACGGAGGCGATGAGTCATTCATGATAACCGAGGACAAGAACGGCGACCCGGTAACACCACACCTGAACTGGAGCAAGCCTATCCCATGGAAGAAACCCAATGAGGATCAGGCCCGTGCCATAGAGAGCCTATATTACACACATCCGTTTACCGGTGAAAAGATGCTCGATGTCAAACAGCTGAACTATCGCTATGAAATCTTTGACTATAACCAGGCTGCCCTCAGGAAAAACCGGCTGGACCCCAACGACAGGATAAAGAACACCGATCTGGAGGTTTCGGATGAAAAGGTGATGATCTCCAAGGATACAGCATACATTGATGACAACGGCAATATCGTCCGAAAAACCGTAAACAGGGAGCTTTCAGGCATATTCGACTTCGTGAACACATATATTGTCAATGTATATCCGGACACTACATGCTGGATAAACGATTTCCCCAATTCAAACAACGAGACATACATGCGCCTCTATTTCTCGCACCCCAACTACAATGACTATCCTGTTGTGGGAGTCAGCTGGGAGCAGGCCAACGCTTTCTGTGCATGGCGCACTGAATATCTGCTGGCAGGTTTAGGGGCACAGGCAAAGTACATACAGCGCTACCGCCTGCCCACCGAAGCCGAATGGGAGTTTGCTGCCCGTGGACGCGAGAATAACCGCTATCCCTGGAAGGCAACAGACTCAAAAGACGATGAAGGCTGTTTCTATGCCAACTTCAAGCCTGAACAAGGCAACTACACTAAGGACGGCAGTCTTATCACAACCCGGGTCGCCTCCTACAAGCCCAACTCCAACGGGCTCTATGACATGGCAGGAAACGTTGCGGAATGGACATCGACAGTCTATACCGAAGCTGGAATACTGCAGATGAATGACATAAACCCCGAACTCTACTACAACGCGGCCGTCGAGGATCCCTATTCACTCAAGAAGAAGGCTGTACGAGGCGGTTCATGGAAGGATCCCGAGAAGTTCATCGAATCCTCATGGAGGACTTACGAATATCAGAACGAACAGCGCTCCTATATAGGTTTCAGGTGCGTACGCACACAGGTAGGCACCACCGCCAGTACAAAGAGAGGCCGCAAGTGACATTAAAAGAATAAAGAAATGGATTACAATATGGAAAATAACGAAAAAAAAGGTCTGCTGACCAGAATACAGGATTATCTGGACTCTCCGAAGGGAAGGATTCTCCTGAACTATCTATACAGCTGGGGTGCCGCCATAGTCATTCTCGGAGCACTGTTCAAGCTGACCCATATCAAGGGGGCAAACCTGATGCTTTTTATAGGAATGGGTACCGAGGTGCTTGTATTCTTCATCTCCGGATTCGAGAGGCCTTTCATTCCTGAAAAGTATTCCGATGAGGAAGACGACATGGAGACAGGACGGGTTCACGGAAACATTATAATTAATGGTGTTCCCGGTACGATACCTGCAGGCCAGACAATCCAGACAGGAGTAATGGCCCAGCAAACCGGTAACACCGGTGTCGTACAACCGGTTACCGGAACCCAGCCGGACAACATCCTTACCGGAACCGGTTCCATGGACAAGTCAACACAGCAGTACCTGGACCGTATCCATGAACTCTCAGAAACGATGGAACGTATGCGCCGTCACTCTGAAAAGATGGAGCAGAACTCTGAAGAGATGGAGCAACTTTCACGCAATCTCATAAGTATCAACACTTTCTATCAGATGCATCTCAAATCGGCCAGCTCGCAGATGGACAACATCGACAAGGTGAACGAGCAGACCAAGCGGATGGTGGAACAGATAGAGGAGCTGAACCAGGTCTATGCACGCATGGTAGAGGCTTTGAAGGTGAATACCCCGATGGGAAACAAATAAGCAGTTATGAGACGAAAGACGACAGAAAGACCGCCATCAGCACGTCAGAAGATGATAAACCTCATGTACATCGTCCTTCTGGCGATGCTTGCCATGAACATCTCATCGGATGTGCTCAACGGATTCACGATTGTGGAGGAGAGTCTTTCAAAAAGCACTACGAACGCCTCGCTTCAGAACGAAGCCGTTTATCGCGAATTTGCGGCAGCCGATGCCATGAACCACGAGAAAGTGGGTGAATGGTATGGAAAGGCTTTGTATGTCAGGCAGATTTCGGACTCCCTCTTCAACTTTGCACATGAACTGAAGAAACTGATTGCAATAGAGGCTGACGGCAAGGATGCCGATGTTGACAATATACACAACAAGGAGGATCTGGAGGCAGCCACACAGGTTATGCTCCATCCCACAAGAGGCAAGGGCGGAATGCTGTTCGATGCCATCAACAACTACCGTGACAGGATCCTCGAGATGGTGACCGATTCTACCCAGAGAGACATCATAAGCAATAACTTCAGTACGGAAGTGCCTGTGAAGGTTGGCTCTCTCGGAAAGAACTGGCAGGAGTATAACTATGAGAACATGCCTGTGGCTGCCGCCATCACAATGCTTACAAAACTGCAGAATGACGTGCGCTACGCCGAAGGCGAGGTCCTGCACACTCTTGTCAACAACATCGATATCGGTGACCTTCGTGTGAACGCCATCAACGCATACGTGATTCCGACTTCACAGAACGTGGTGCAGGGCAACAGTTTCAAGGCGCGCATAATCATGGCAGCCGTTGACTCAACCGCACGCCCGGCAATCTACATTGACGGCAAGAAAATCGATTCGGAGGACGGCTGGTATGAGGTTCCCGCCACCAGAACGGGTGATTACACCCTCTCTGGTTACATGGAACTGAATTCAGGCAACGGCGTGATACGCCGTGACTTCACACAGAACTACTCTGTGGTCTCACCTTTGGCCACAGTATCGGCCACAATGATGAATGTGCTGTATGCAGGTTATGACAACCCCATAAGCATATCTGTTCCCGGTGTACCAAGCAACATGATTTCAGCCAGACTCAAGAATGGAGGCGGCACTCTGACACGCAACGGCAACGGATTCATATGCAAGCCCACAAGTGTAGGCCAGGATGTGGTCATAGCCGTTACGGCAAATCAGGAGGGACGCCAGCAGAGTATGGGCGAATATGCTTTCCGCGTACGCCAGCTACCTGACCCGACTCCGTTCATAGAATACAAGGACGAGAACGGCAATACACAGCGTTACCGCGGAGGCGGTACTCCCATCTCAAAGAAGAACCTGCAGGCTGCCGACGGCATTATAGCAGCCATAGATGACGGATTGCTGAACATAGGGTTCCGTGTCTTGGGTTTTGAGGCCACATTCTTTGACAACAGTGGTAACGCTGTCCCTGAAATCTCGGACGGTCCCAACTTCTCGAACCGCCAGAAAAGGGTGTTCGACCAACTGGGACGAGGCAAACGCTTCTACATCCAGCGTGTAAGGGCCATCGGTCCTGACGGGATAGAACGTCAGCTCACCACCTCGCTTGAGGTAATTATCAATTGAACCCCAAGTCGCGACAGGAATCAAAAACAACGCTGTTAACTGACAAATGATAAAAAGGAAAGGAGAAAACGATATGAAAAAGACTGTTCTTTTGTTTCTGGCAACAGCAATGACACTCGGTGCCTCGGCCCAGTCTGCAAGACGACTGCAGGAACAGGCAGCCCAGGCGGCAGCCGAGAAAAGCCCCACTGCTGTGACTCTTACAGAGCGTGCACGTTCCCAATATACCGCCCAGACATCCATGCCTACAGAACTTACATGGAGGCGTGACATTTACCGCGAGCTGGACCTTAAGAAGGAAAAGAACGCCGCGCTCTATTATCCCGAAGAGCCTTTGGGTGACCGCGTGAACTTCTTTACGCTGATACTGAGCCTTATACAGGACGGTAAAATCAAGGCGTACGAATATCGTCTGGACGGCAACGAGCTGTTCACTCCCGACAATGAGATTGATCTGGAAAGTATTCTTGACAAGTTTTATTTTGACTACAAGAAAGATGAGAACGGCAAATACATAATTGACATACCAAGCAGAGATATAGGCAAGTACTACATAAAGGAAAGCAACTATCTGGACCAGCTCTCAAACTACCAGACCAAAGTTACGGCAATCTGTCCGGTATTGATGCAAAGCGGCTATGGCGAGAAACCAACCGCATACCCCATGTTCTGGCTTAACTATGACGAGATAAGCCCCTATTTGGGGCAGACACAGGTCATGACCAGCAGTTACAACAACACCAGCAACATGTCGCTTGATGACTATTTCGTGATGCGTCAGTATGAGGGTGATATCTACAAGACCTCCAATCTTAGAAACCAGCCCCTATCCGAATACTGTGATACTGATTCTGCATTGCAGGCAGAGAGGGCACGCATCGAGAAGCAGCTGACGGATTTCAGGAACGGTCTCTGGAGCCAGGCTGAAGAGAAGGATACGAAGGCGGAAAAGACCGACGGCAGAAAAGGCAGGGAAACTGCAGAGAAGGAACCAAGGGAAAAGAAAACCAGGGCTGAAAAAAGCCCCAGGAGAGAGAAAACCCCCAAGTCACCGGCTTCAAGCGGTGAAAGGCTTTCCGTGCACCGCTGAGCGCATTCCTCCAGCGTGTAATCACATACACATAACGAACCATTGATGCACTTTTTTATGCTCACGGTTCGTCTTTATAAAAAATTGTTATACTTTTGTCACGAACGAGTTATCCTTCCTTTATTGAAGGACTGCCTGATTTTGCAAATACTAACATAAACAAAACAATATGAAAAAGTTATTAGCTATTTTAGGCTTTGCTGCCATTGTATGCATGCCTGCTTCTGCCCAGTTCGCATGGGGTATCCGCGGTGGTCTCAACCTCGTGAGCAATGACATATCCGCTGTAAACAAGGAGTCTGTCACAAGCAAGGACAGCTATACCGGTTTCTTTGTAGGACCTATGGCTGAATTCCAGCTTCCTGTTATCGGTATCGGTATCGACGCATCTCTCCTTTACTCTCAGAAAGGCCTTCAGCTCGCCCAAGGTGAAGATGTAAAGAACGAATCCCTGTCAGTACCCTTGTATCTCAAATACACTGTCGGTCTGGGAAATCTCCTTGGAATTTTCGCACAGGCCGGCGTACAGTTCGACTACAAGTTAGGTGATCTTGAACATCAGTTCAACATTGCCAGGGAGGGACAGGCTGACAGGCATGACGTACAGGAGTTCATACTCAACCAGAACACCTGGAGCGCCAACATAGGAGCCGGTGTCAAGCTGATAGACCATCTTCAGGCTGCCATCAACTACAACATCCCCATTACCGAGGACGGAGCATATTCTTTCTACGAAGATGTTCAGGGAGCTGTGAACGGAAACAACAATGACCTGAAGACTGCAAAAACCAAGGGCGAAGAGGCATTCAAGTCCAGCACCCTGCAGTTCATCCTGACCTGGACCTTCTGATTCCCGGGACAGGCAATACTTGCCTTTGAGGAGGACTGGATCTGATTCCGGTCCTCTTTTTTTTGTAAGTTTGCAAAGTCATGAGCAAATACGCCGATGTCATATTGCCTGTTCCGCTGGACAGATACTTTACCTACAGCATACCATCCTCTCTCGAACATCTTGTGATGCCCGGGACAAGACTCTACGTGCCTTTCGGCAAGAACCGGCGATTGACTGCCATAACCGTGAAGACACATGATGAGAAACCATCCGGATATTCAGTCCGGGACATTCTTGGAGTCCTTGATGAAGCTCACCCGTCCCTGCTTCCCCAACAGATGAAGCTGTTCAAGTGGATATCCGGTTACTGTCTCTGTACACCCGGCGACGTGATGAAAGCTGCGCTTCCAGCAGGACTGAGGCCGGACAACAGTCCCAACACGCACTCATTCAAGCCAAAGACCGGGTTGTTCGTCCGTCCCGGCCCAAATCTCACCGTCAACGGGATGACCGATCCTGATCTTCTTTTCGGAAACAGGGCCAAGGCAAGAAAGGAGCTGTTCTGCAAATATCTTGAACTCTCCGGTGCGGATGTCAATCCCGAATCACCGGGGCTGGTCTCCAGGCAAAGCCTTGCCGCTTTCTGTAAATCCCCTTCGGTCCTGCAGGCGCTTATTGACGAAGGGATACTGGAATACTATGAAGCCGAAACGGGAAGGCTTAAACCTTTCACCGGTAAGAAGAGGCCTCTTAATGAACTCAGTCAGGTTCAACAGAAAGCGATAGATGAAATCCGGAATTCGTTTTTAAGCAGGAACGTATGTCTGCTTCACGGAATAACCTCCTGCGGTAAGACTGAAATATACATCCATCTTATCAAGGAACAGATTGACAAGGGAAGACAAGTCCTCTATCTTCTGCCTGAGATTGCCCTGACTACGCAGATAATGCACAGACTCCAGTCCGTGTTCGGCGATGACATGACCGTATATCATTCCCGGTGCCCTGAAAACGTACGTGCGGAGATCTGGAACCGTCAGACAGGCCCGGAACCATATAAACTGGTACTGGGGGCCAGATCGGCCGTCATGCTGCCGTTCAGCAACCTGGGACTTGTCATTGTGGATGAGGAACATGAACCAAGCTTCAAGCAGAATGATCCGGCACCGCGCTATCACGGACGCAATACCGCCATTATGCTTGCAGACATCTGCCATGCCAAAACTCTGTTAGGAAGCGCCACCCCATCATTTGAAAGCTACTTCAATGCATTGACCGGAAAATACGGGATGGTGACTGTCAGCCAAAGATTCCGGGAAACAGGACTGCCCGCACCCATCATAGTGGATGTGGCGGAGATGAAGCGAAAGAGATACATGAACGGTATTTTTTCACCCCAGTTGAAAGAAAAGATATCCGAGGCACTCGAAAACGGCAAACAGGTAATACTGTTCCAGAACAGGAGAGGTTATTCCCAAACAGTAGAGTGCCAGGACTGCGGCTGGGTGCAGAAATGCGACCGCTGCGATGTAAGCCTGACTTTTCACAAAGAGAACGGAATGGCTGTCTGCCACTACTGCGGCCGTAAATACCGTGTCCCCGTATCCTGTCCCTCATGCGGAGGAAAATCCATACGCGGCCGGGGATACGGTACCGAAAGGATAGAGGAGGACATAAAAGAACTGTTTCCCAAAGCCCGTACCGCACGTTTGGACCTGGATTCCGCCAAAGCAGGCTATGAAACCATTCTTTCAGACTTTCAGGATGGCAAGACAGATATTCTTGTGGGAACACAGATGATATCTAAAGGACTCGATTTCGGGAATGTGAGTGTAGTCGGAATACTTCAGGCAGACTCTATCATGAGTTATCCTGATTTCCGGGCAACCGAGAGAGCGTACCAGCTCATAATGCAGGTTGCCGGAAGGGCAGGACGCAAAGAGTCGGGAGCTGTTGTGGTAATCCAGACAAGACAACCTGAGGCACAGATCCTGAGAATGCTCAGTTTCAGTGACTGGAAGGAATATTTCACCGGACAGATGACTGAACGCAAACTATTCAACTATCCGCCTTATTCCAGACTGGTCTCCTTAATCCTGAAGTCAACAAGCCTGGAAAAGGTTGAAAAGGCCTCTTCATCCATGGCAGAAAAACTGTCAGCCCTCTTCGGCAGGGAAATGGTTCTGGGACCTGATGCTCCCATGATCTCCAGGATACAGTCAAGGCATATCCGCACTATCATGGTTAAGAATCCTGTAGAAACATCCGTGAGATACACCAGAACCTTGCTTATGCAGGCAGTAAGGGAAATGGAGGAAGAGGAAGGTCTGAACGGAGTCACTCTCTTTTTCGATGCAGATCCACAGTAGCATCGGGATACTTTATCCTTGTGTGATACATGATGCGAAGCTTCTCCTTGAACACCTCCTTGACCTTCTGCACTTCAATCCAGCTCAGATCGCTCTCCCTGAAATACCCCTCTTCTATCTGGGTGTCAATAATCCTGTCAACAAGAGCCCCTATACTCTCCTCCGAGTATTCGGTGAGACTGCGGGAAGCCGCCTCGACAGCATCGGCCATCATCAGAATCGCTGTCTCCTTTGAACGCGGATTAGGCCCCGGATAACTGAACGGCTCTATGTCAACCTCCTCACCGGGATGTTCTTTCCGGTATTTCAGGAAAAAATATCTGGCCACGCCCTTTCCATGATGTGTGGCAATGAATTCCCTGATTGCTGCCGGAAGGGCATATTTATCGGCAAGGGCAAGACCTTCACGGACATGACCGGTTATAATGACAGCACTCTCCTCGGGGGAGAGCTTGTCGTGAGGATTCACCCCGCTCTGATTTTCAGTGAAGAAAGGAGGATTAGACAGTTTGCCTATATCATGATAGAGAGCGGCTGTCCGTACAAGCTGCGAACCTGCATGAAGCCTTGTAGCTGCCTCGGCGGCAAGAGCGGAAACCTGTATGGAGTGCTGGAATGTACCGGGTGCCTTCTCAGCCAGCTCCCTCAAAAGCGGATTGTTGAAATTCGACAGTTCTATAAGTGTTACATTCGATGTGAAACCGAAAATCTTTTCCAGCACGAAGAGCAACGGATAGACCAGCAGAAGCAGGATACAGTTGATCGCAAAGAAGAAGAATACCGACAGGTCTATATCAGACAGGTTCTCAAGACGTGTCATCTGGATAGCACTCCAGAACACTGTATATGAAAGGAAAACCAATATACAGGTGCGGATTATCTGGGACCGCTGCGACAACTCCTTCAAACTGTATATCCCCGTCAATCCGGCCATGAACTCGAGCACCATATATTCATACGGTAGAGGCGCAGTCAAAGATGTTATCATCACAAACACGAAATATCCAGTGAACGCAGTCCTTGAATCAAGGAATATTCTCAGCATGATGACCAGCATCGGGCAGGGAATCACGAATATGCTCCATGACGTATATTGTATGAAAAGACTGACTCCTATAGTAAAGACGGTTATCGATGAATAAAGGAACAGCAGTTTGGAGCGAACCTCAATATTGTCTTTCCTGTACAGGATGAGATAAACCAGCAGAGCCAACAGGACAAAAACGACATAAAGGAGCTGCCCGCCCCAAGTAAGAAGCATGAAACGTCTTGAGGCGGCCTTCTCGTTCACCCTGGCAAGATAAGACTCTATTATCTGGCTTTTCTCCACGGTGACAATCTCTCCCTGGTCAATTATCTTCTGGTCAGCGACAACCATTCCCTTAAAATGGGAAATCTGGCGCTGAAGGGCCTCAAGTTCCTGAGCCGAGCGCTGGGCGTCATAACTCAGATTCGGTCTTATGAACTCCTCTATATGATGCTGGAGCAGAGCATATCTGTCATAGGCCATTATCTCTGTTTCCGTCACGGTCTTATAAGCGTCCCTGGTAGTCTTTACGGCACTGACAGGAGTAAGCACGGACGAATTGCCGGAATATATCCTTATGTTGTCCTTTCCCTGTATCTTATCCTCATCGGAAATCTGGATGACTCCGTCATCATAGACGTTTTGGAGAGAATTCCTGAGCAGTTTGTAAGAACCGGATGATATAACGCGATACAGACTGTCATAATAGAAAGCGTCAAAATCGGCCAAAGCCTTGTCACGCACATCCGCCAGTCTTACGAAATAGGGAGGAAAGGAACGGGCAATACTGTCGGCCTCCCGCTGCCATGCCTCATCGCTCTTCTCGACTGAGAAACTGAACGGTGCTATCAGGACATCGTATGTCCAGGGCTTATCGACAGTATAGTTGAAGCGCTCTATATGCTTTTTGGGAAGAAAATACACTATCAGCAACGCTGAGACGGCCGAAAGAAGCAGAAGCAACTGCCTGCTGCCCATAGAATCCCTTTTCGTTTTATCCATACTGATTTTCCGTAGATGGTGAACATGTCCGTAAAAATACAATAATTTCATTAATCATAAAAATTGTGTACTTTTGCGGCCGTAAACCAAGGACATCCATTTATGACTGATAAAGCCGATGGCCGTCGGGTTAGAGTGCGTTTCGCACCAAGCCCCACAGGACCGCTTCACATAGGAGGTGTACGTACGGCACTTTATAATTATCTGTTTGCCCGTCAGCATGGCGGGGACCTGATTTTCAGAATAGAGGACACCGATTCCAACCGGTTCGTACCGGGTGCCGAGGAGTATATTCTGGAGTCCTTCCGCTGGTTGGGGATCAGGTTTGACGAAGGTGTTTCGTTCGGAGGAGAGTACGGCCCTTACCGTCAGTCCGAACGCAAGGAGATCTACAAGGAATATGTTGACAGGCTGCTTGAAGCCGGAAAAGCGTATATAGCTTTTGACACTCCCGCAGAACTGGAGGCAAAACGTGCCGCAACACCCAATTTCCAATACGATGCAGCCACCCGCAACCAGATGCGCAACTCGCTCACCATGACAGCAGGGGAGGTGAATGCACTCATTGAGGCAGGCAACCAGTATGTTGTCCGTTTCCTCATTGAACCGGGTCAGGAGGTGGAGGTCAATGACCTGATACGCGGCAAAGTTACAATAAACTCGTCGGTTCTGGATGACAAGGTCCTGTTCAAATCGGCCGACCAGCTCCCCACTTATCATCTTGCAAACATTGTTGATGACCACCTCATGGAGGTGACTCACGTGATACGCGGTGAAGAGTGGCTTCCTTCCGCTCCGCTGCATGTCCTGCTTTACCGCGCCTTCGGCTGGGAGGAGACTATGCCGCAGTTCGCCCATCTGCCCCTTCTGCTCAAGCCAGAGGGAAACGGCAAACTCAGCAAACGTGACGGCGACCGTCTGGGATTCCCTGTATTCCCGTTGGAGTGGCATGATCCCAAAACCGGAGAGATTTCATCAGGCTATCGCGAAAAAGACTATCTGCCTGAGGCAGTAATCAATTTCCTTGCCCTTTTGGGATGGAATCCCGGTGATGACCGTGAGCTCATGACGTTGGACGAGATGGTCAGGTTGTTCAACCTGGAAAAATGCAGTAAGGCAGGAGCCCGTTTCAACTATCAGAAACTGGTGTGGTTCAACCACGAATACATTATGCTTAAGAGTGACCGTGAAGTTGCGGAACTGTTTAACCCCATTCTGGAAAGACACGGCATAAATGCCCCCATAGAACGCGTAGAGAAAGCTGTAAGTCTGGTAAAGAATCGCGTGAACTTCATTGGAGAGTTATGGGAAAACTGCAAATATCTTTTTGAAGCTCCCTCGGAATATGACGAAAAGTCACTGAAGAAATGGTGGAAGGAGAACGCTCCCCAAACCACCGCAGAGCTATGCGATTTCCTTGAAAGCCAACCAGACTGGAGCGAGGAGGTCCTGGAACCGCTCGTGATGGAGTGGATAGCCTCAAAGGGGTATCAGACCGGTAAGGTCATGAATGCGCTCCGCGTGACTTTGGTCGGTGCCGCCATGGGACCCCAGATATTCTGCATTACCGGCTTCATCGGACGGGAGGAGACACTGAAACGCGCCCGCAGGGCAATCTCCATCCTTTCCTTAAACTGATTCTGAAAATGATCCTGTATCAACTTATGATTCCCTTCTATGCAGGTGGCATAATGATTGCTTCCCTGTTCAACAGAAAAGCACGCCTGCTCATAAAGGGACACAAACAGATATTCAAGACCCTCAAGGAACAGGTAGACCCCGAATCTTCCTATCTTTGGTTCCATGCATCATCGTTAGGCGAATTCGAACAGGGCCGTCCCCTGATAGAGAGACTTCTGAAAAAACATCCGGAATGCAAGATTCTGCTGACTTTTTTCTCTCCCTCAGGATATGAGGTGCGCAAGGACTATAAATACGCGGATATAGTGTGCTACATACCGTTTGATTTCAGGTTCAGTGTTATAAAGTTCCTGGATTCGGTTAGAATCAAGAAAGCCTTCTTCATCAAGTATGAATTCTGGCCTAATTTCCTCGATGAACTTCACAGGAGAGAAATCGACACATACAGCATTTCATCCATATTCCGACCCGAGCAACTTTTCTTCAAATGGTACGGTAAAGGTTATGCCAATGCACTTAGGAACTTCAAGCACCTGTTTGTCCAGGACCGTCATTCCAAGGACCTGCTAAGAAGCATAGGCATCGAATGTGTCTCAATAGTGGGTGACACCCGATGTGACAGGGTTATCGAGGTGGCTTCAACATCACGACAGTTTCCCATCATAGAAAAATTTGTGAATGGCAATCCGACATTCATTGCCGGCAGTTCATGGCCTCAGGACGAGGAACTGTTTATTCCATACTTCAGGGGAAAGAAGAACTGGAAGCTTATCATAGCCCCTCACGAGATACACGAGGAGCATCTTGTATCCATAGAGAACCGTCTTGAAGGAAACAGCCACATCCGCCTCTCAAAAGCCACAATGGACAATGTTTCCAAATGCGACACTCTCATCATTGACACAATAGGATTACTCTCATCCATATACCGCTATGGACATCTGGCATACGTGGGAGGCGGTTTCGGAGTAGGTATCCACAACATTCTCGAACCTGCCGTATTCGATATTCCGGTCCTGTTCGGACCCAACAACAGGAGATTCAATGAAGCCCAGGAACTGAAAAGGCTGAAAGGCGGTTTTGAAGTGACTGATGCCTACAGTCTGAGGATTCTCATAGACAAGTTCATAAGCGACCCCGCCTTCATGAAGAAGGCAGGACGTGCCGCAGGGGACTATGTACGCAAAAGCAGCGGAACCTCCGACCGTATCCTCGGTGAAATAGGGCTGGATTAACCCTCCTCGTCATACCAGCCGGCGTACATGTGATAATCATGCGCTATACGCAGGTTCATCTCCTTAGCCTGTTCCGGATCGACATCCTTGACATATTTGGCAGGAACGCCTGCCCAGATGGTGTTGGGAGGGATGACCGTCTTGCCCAAAACGACTGAACCGGCTGCTACTATCGCACCCTCCCCAACGACAGCGTGGTCCAGCACTACCGAACCCATACCTATCAGGGCATTGTCCTTTATCTCTGCTCCATGTATGGTCACATTATGACCCACCGATACATTGTCACCTATTGTAGTTGTGGAACGCTGGTAAAGAGTATGAATAACAGTCCCGTCCTGGATGTTGGTTCCATTGCCTATGCGGATGGAGTTCACGTCACCGCGAATAACAGTTCCGAACCAGATGCTGCATCCCTCACCAATCACTACATCACCTATGACAGCAGCGTTGTCCGCCAAAAAGCAGTCATTACCGATTACGGGAGTGAATCCCCTTACTGATCTGATGATAGCCATTATCGTATTCCTTTTGTTTCACGATGCTAAATTAATGCAAGTTTTTGGAATTAAAATACCAATCATCAGACTATTTGATTACTTTTGCATACCAAGACTACAACAAAGAACCAAAATACTAAAACTATGAAGTTTCTTACAAACGAAAAGCTGGTCATCTCAGGCGCAGCCGGTATGATCGGATCAAACATGGCACAAACCGCCATCATGATGGGACTGTCGTCAAACATCTGTCTTTATGATGTTTATCTGCCCGGTCTGGAGGGTGTGGTTGAGGAACTCCGCCACTGCGCATTCCCCGGTGTGAACATCACCTTCACCGACAAGGTCGAGGAGGCTTTCAAGGATGCCAAATACATGGTTTCATCAGGCGGTGCACCCCGTAAGGCGGGCATGACCCGTGAGGACCTGCTGGTCGGCAACGCCAAGATAGCCGAACAGCTGGGTAAGGACATCAAGACCTACTGCCCCGATCTGAAGCACTGCGTCATAATCTTCAACCCGGCCGATATCACCGGTCTGGTAACCCTGGTTTACTCAGGTCTGAAACCTTCACAGATCACAACCCTGGCTGCTCTTGACAGCACACGTCTGCAGAGCGCACTGGCCAAGCACTTCGGCATAGCTCAGGACAAGGTTACCACCGCCCGCACTTACGGCGGTCACGGTGAGCAGATGGCAGTGTTCGCATCAACCGCCAAGATTGACGGCAAGCCTCTGACCGACATCATCGGCACTCCCGCTCTTACAAACGAGCAGTGGGCACAGATGAAGCAGGATGTCATCAAGGGTGGTGCCAAGATAATCGAGCTTCGCGGACGTTCATCTTTCCAGAGCCCGTCATTCGTATCAATCGAGATGATTGGCGCTGCCATGGGTGGTGAGAAGTTTGAGTGGCCGGCAGGCTGCTATGTAAACAACTCGCAGTTCCGGAATGTCATGATGGCTATGCCTTCAACAATCGATGCTTCCGGCGTTCATTACACCGATGTCAAGGGTACCGCTACAGAAATGGCCGATATCGAGGCCAGCTACAAACATCTGCAGGCCATGCGCGACGAGGTTATCTCACTTGGCGTTTTGCCCGCGGTAAGCGAGTGGAACAAATACAACCCGAATCTCTGACCTGTAGGGTTAATAGACCACAGGGGATGCGATGCATTGCACCGTATCCCCTTTTTGTTAATAATACCAAAACAGGAAACAGTTTTTGTTTTTAAATGTTAAATCTAAACAAATATACCTATCAAAGCACAAAATAATTAAACAGTCTTGTTAGTTTTGTGAAAAATATCATGACTTGCCATGACAGACTTTTCTAAAGCAATGAAGAAAATGGTGGTCTGCATCTTATCAATACAGGTGCAGTTATCATCAGCAGCAATCCTTTCTGCAGATCCAATCCTTCCGGAAACGGAGAGTGACAAACCTGTTTTTATATTTCAGACTGATTACGGACAACAACTGCACACAAGCGGAATTGACTTCAACAGAAACAGTAAGGTTATATCGCTTATTCCGGCCGTAATCTCCCTTGGAGCCCTTTCAGCTTCCGCTATATTGTTATTCCTGTCTTTACGCACCAGGAAGCGGATTGAGAGAGAAAGGGATGAACTGCTTAAAGAAAAGGCATCCGACAATACCGCTGTCCACAATCTTGCAAACGAGCTCAAGACTCCCCTGTCCATGATCTATAATCCCGTCAAAAACATCATTGAATCAAGCCGGACAGACATAATAACCAGGACAAGGCTGGAATCCGTCCTTCAGCAGACCGATATAATGACCCGCATGGTCAATATCATCATGGAGGAGACAGACGAGGGCATAGAAAAGAAAGGTGTGAACACCGAATCGGTGGAACTGAACAATTGGATTGATTACCTTGCCGACGAATTCATGGTCAATAATGAAAGCAGGAACATTGTGATCAAGTCCGAACCCGATCCTTCAATTGATTCTGTCATTCTGGACAAGGAGATAACATCCGAAGCTTTTTACGCTGTTCTGGAGTGTATCGTTTCATACTGTAACGACGACTGCACACTGACACTTAGGACAACAGAGAAAAAAGGGTATTATCTCCTTTCAGTCGAATGCCGCAACCTTGAACTGCCCTTTGACAAGGAGAAGTTGTTCGAGACCGGAAACCCGGGAAAAAAGGATTCCATAATTCCTGAAAGCGGAAGGAATCTCTCGACAGCAAGAATCAGGATGAATCTTATGGGAGGTGATATCATGATCAGATCAGGGTCAACCCAGTCTGGAATAGTAATCCATATCAAGATTCCTGCCATTCCGCTATCTGATTCCAGCCTGACCGAAGAACTGTCACAGCCATACAGATTTGAGTCAGGAAATGCACATCATGAAATAAACGAAGATAAGCCGGAAAATGAAACAGCAAACGCCTCACTGCTTATAGCGGACGACCAGCAGGACCTGTTGGATTATATGAAGAATGAACTGCGTCCGTTCTTCAGAAACATATACACGGAACCGGACGGGAAACAGGCGCTGGAAACTATCACCGCCAAGATGCCCGATATTGTCATAAGCGACATTATGATGCCACGCATGAACGGGTTTGACCTGTGCAGGAAGATCAAGTCCAACCCGGACCTGTCACATATTCCCGTGATACTGCTGACATCAAGGACTAATCCCAAGGTACAGGAAATGGGATACAAGACCGGAGCCGATGCCTATCTCGCCAAGCCATTCGATCTTAACCTGCTCTACAAAATGGTATGCAGCCTGATAAAGAACCGACAGGAAATCAGGAAACAATATTCCGGAAAACTCTTTTCCGACATAACAGGTAACATGACACATTGTGTGGCTGACGAGCATTTTGTCGTCAAACTGAACAAACTGATAAAAGAGAATATTGACAACCCCAAACTGGATGTCTCCTTCCTCGTTGAAAGACTATGCATGTCCAGAACCTCACTGTTCCTTAAAACCAGCAACCTGCTTGGTATGTCTGCCGGCCGGTATATAAAGCAACTCCGAATGGAAGCTGCGAAAGAACTGCTCATTAATACAGACAAGCAGATAAACGAAATCGCCGCATGTACCGGCTTCAGCGAAAGCCAGTATTTCAGCACTGTGTTCAAACAGGAGACAGGAATGACCCCGAAACAGTTCAAAGAAGAATCCGTATTAAAGAGAATCTGATGGGACAGTTCTATTACACAGTGCTTGATATTGCACTAACCGAGGCGGAAACGCAGATACCGGAACATAGCCTGCTCTCTTTTTCATCGGTCTTTCCATTGGCGCTGCTCTTTATGCTTATTACGCTTTGTATCGTTTTCAAGAAAAAGGTTAAAGCGATAAGTAAAAGAAATAAAGAGACTGAGGAAATGGAAGAGAAGCTGTCGTTCCTTGCCAACATAGTTCATGAACTTCGCACTCCTCTGCTTCTGATATACAGTCCGGTGAAGGAACTGCTAAGAAAAATGGACCTTGACAACAAAGACTATGAACGTATAAAGGGAATCTACAACCAGGTCAACAAGATGACATCCATGATCAATCTGATCCTGGACGGTAGCCGGAACAAGATCAGAAGAGAGGATCTGGTTCCGGAAACGATAGAACTGAATACCTGGATAAACAGTATTCTTGCCGACTATGATATTCTCTGCTCCAGTGACGGACATCGTATAATATTCCGGCCAGACCCGAAAATACACTCAACCGTCATAGACAGGAACATCATAGAAACCGGTCTGTCAAACCTGCTTAACAATGCGGTAAAATACAGTCCGAGAGGGTCGGATATTACCGTTGTGACAAAAAAGACCGGTAATCAGGTTTCAATAACCGTCAAAGATAAAGGAAGAGGGTTCTGCTGTGATGCCGAAGAGCTGTTCCAAAAACACTTCCGGGAAAAAACGGATGACAGTGTACCGGGATATGGACTTGGACTAACCTACGTCCGTTCTCTTATGGAACTCGCCGAAGGAACTGTAACAGCCTCTCACAATGATGACGGAATAGGTTCCTCTTTCTGCTTGACATTCCCTATACGGTTCCATAAATGACATCAAGTCAGAGAGGCTTATATACAGAACCGGGCGACGCTTTTATCAACCCCTTCATCTCCAAGGAGAAAAGAATGGATGTCAGCTTGGTATAGGGGATGTTACAATCCACCATTACCGTATTAAGATGGACACCGTGCGCCTTGAGTCTTATCCTTTCAAAAACCCTTTTTTCGTCATCAGACAAATCAGGGAACAACAGTTTCTGGACAGGAGCGGTTTCTGCCCCTGTACGCCAGTTCATAGCACTCAGGAAATCCTCAGCTGATGTAATCAGGTTGGCTCTATTGGTTCTTATAAGTTCATTACAGCCAACCGAGCACGGATCGCCTACACTTCCCGGAAAGGCGAAACAGTCTCGGTTGTAGCTTTCCGCTATTTCGGCTGTGACGAGGGAGCCTCCCTTTGCCCTTGACTCGACAACCACTGTCGCGTCGGCAAGACCGGCAATAATACGGTTTCTCTTCACGAAGTTTTTTTTGAACGGTACTGTTCTGCTCATGAATTCAGTCACAAGCGCACCATTTTCCAGCATCGATTTGGCTATCGACCTATGTGAAGAGGGATAAATCATGTCCAGTCCGTGAGCAAGGACACCTATCGTACTGCAGCCGGCAGACAGAGCCGACTTATGTGCCTGCACATCTATCCCATAAGCAAGTCCGCTTATGACAACAATGTCCGGACACAACCGACAGAGTTCCCTGATAAAGGAACGACAGACACCCAGACCATAATCCGTGGCCTTTCTGGTACCCACAATGCTTACAATATGTAAGGCATTCAGATTGGCATTACCCATCTTAAACAGTACAAGAGGAGCATCGCTGCAATCTCTCAACCTGGCCGGATAACCCTCATCGGCAAAAGTGATACAACTGATTCCGTGTCTCTCGATGAACTCCAGTTCTTCACGGACAAAAGAATAATACCCGGAACAGTCCAGAGACTCAATCAGGCTCTGTCTGACTCCGGGTATCAGTTCCTTCAGATGTTCACGGCACTTGAAGATCTCCTTCGCGCTGCCTAACTGTTCATACAGGAATCTTGCACCTGCACTTCCCAGTCCATCTATCCTGTTCAATGTGAGCAACGCCGTAAGCTCATCTTCCGGCATTTGTTCACTGTTTTAATTATTGCAGTATCAGAAACCTGCAAGCGCACTCTGATACTTTATGAATTCTATATCACTCTTTATCCTGTTCTTCAAAGAAGGATCAAGACTGACCGCCTTCTGCAGATTCTGCGCCACAGCGGCAGCATCGTTGGTGCGTGCTGCTACAATAGCCAGCAGATATGCGGTATTGGCATCGGCATTCCTTATTGCGCCCAAAACCCTCTTTGCACCGGCATAGTCCTTGGTCATGATCATGGCAAGTGCCTCAGCATTTGTGTTGCTGCCCCTAAGAGCGGAAAGGGCACGCTCATACTGTCCCTGAGCGATATACATGTTGCCCAAAGCCTCCTGGTTGGCCTTGCTGTCGCCACCTTTTGCGAAATATGTGGCTGCCTCGGCTGCATTGTTCCGGGCAAGGCAGAGAAGGCCCATGTTCGTGTTGGCATCGGAAGCGGAAGAATTAAGCTGCAGCGCCTTTCTGAAATTAGATTCAGCAGTGGCAAGATCCCCGTCACCGAAAGCAATCTCCCCGAGGTTGTTGAAAGCGCGGTAGTCATTCGGGAAAAGTCTGGTCACAGTAGTATAAATATCCTTTTTCTCGGCCTTGTTTGAGGTAAGGGTTGCAGAATAGAGCAACTCCTCAATGCCAAGGGCCCTGGGGTCAGACTTGTAGGTCTCCCTGATCTCATCGTCGGAGCGGCCAATAATCTGATAGTTCAGAGTGAGACGGGCACGACGCAGTTGAGGAAGAATGTCTGCGGCAAGATCGTTATACACCGCTGAAAGGTTCTTGATTTCAGCTTCACGACGTTCGGGATCGTCATACATGGAAAGGACACGTAGGATAAGATCCCTGTCCTGCAGGTTTGACTTGCTTACCAGTTCCTTGAAACCATCCCAATCCTGGGCTGTGTAGCTGGATTCCACATCAGCGTCTATCTTTGCCTTCTTTATTTCATTCTTGATATAGTTCGCGGCATTTGACTCACGCTGGCTTGCCAGTCTGTCGTTCAGTTTAAGTCCGCCGTCAGGTGAAGCATACGCGGAAACCTGTATGTTCTCTATCTCATAGTTCTCATCGGCAGCATATTTCTTCATTGATTCCTTGAGAGCCTTAACGGCATCGCTGTTGGTTTCCGATGAGCGGATATTGGCCTGCTGGATCACGAACATGATATTAGCATCCCTCGCCTGCTTGATAATGCGCTGGAAAGCATCCTGTGAAGCTACGGTATTTGCGCTTTTTGCAGATTCAGAATACAGTTCGGCTGTAGAGATGACACCATCGGCTATCTTGACCGGAGCAATCTCTATCTTCTTGCCGTTCTTTGATGCGTTGAAAGTTACATATAGCTCAGACTTGGCCATCTCCGGCTGATACTTGAAAGCATCCTTGAAAGTGAATGTCCCGCCATCCTTGTAATTGACAACCCTGTTGTTGCCCTGAACCTTCTCTCCCTGGAGGGTTACAGGCTGTCCCTTTACAGAACCTCCGTTCCAGCGGAGTTCAGGAGTTGCTGTGCACACAACTTTCTTAGGGAAGAATTTTGCAGGGAAAGTGCCGGTTACAGTATAAGGCACCTCACCGCCGACTGCCTCAAGTATTTCCGGTGTCACGACATAGTAGTCCGATGACATGTCCATACCAGACTTGCATCCGGCCAACATCAGGAGGCCTGCGCCTAAAAGCGCGAAACGTAGTGATTTTGACATAATTGATTTATTTAACGTTAGTTTATGTTGTCCTTTTGTCTTAGTTACGCAAACTTACAAAAAAAAAGCAGAATCCGTGTATTCCGACAAACATTATTTTTGGAGTCATCGACTGTTTCTTGGGTGATGGGACATAATCTCCTCACACAGACGGGAACGGTCTATATGTGTATATATTTCGGTCGTGGATATTTTCTCATGTCCGAGCATTGCCTGGATTGCTCTCAAGTTCGCCCCGCCCTCAAGGAGATGAGTGGCGAAAGAGTGTCTGAAAGTATGCGGACTGACGTTCTTCCTGATTCCCGCCATCGCAGCCAGTTCCTTGACCATATCGAAGACCATCACTCTTGAGATAGGTTTCCCCCGACGGAAACTCAAGAAAAGGAACGGTTCCGCACCGGCCTTTATGTCAATATGACAACGTTGTGAAAGATAAAGATCTATCTCATGGAGCGCCTTCCCTGAGATCGGGACGAGACGCTGCTTGCTCCCCTTGCCCGTTACCCTTACGAAACCCTCCTCGGGAAAAAGGTCCGCCATCTTCAGACTGCACAGCTCGGAAACTCTCAGGCCGCAACTGTACATCGTTTCTATCATCGCCCTGTTGCGCTGTCCCTCCGGGGTTGTCCTGTCTATCGCCTGCAATATTGAGTCTATCTCCTGTACGGAAAGCACATCGGGAAGATGTCGGCCAATCTTGGGGGATTCCAGGAGCTCCCCGGGGTCGTCCTGACGATAACCTTCAATGTTCAGGAATCTGAAAAAGGAACGGACTCCGGAGATAATCCTCGATTGGGAGCGGGGAGCTATACCGAGATCTCCCAAAGCTGCCGCAAATTCATGGAGATCATCAAGAGAGACATCCCGCAAGTCCGTACCGCTATCACTGAAATAGGAGATAAGCTTCAGCACATCATCCATGTAAGCCTCCGCCGTATTGAGTGAAAGAGACTTTTCCAGAAGCAGATACTGACGGTACTTTTTGAGAACCGTGTCCTGTTCTGACTGGGAGTAATGTCCGCGCTCTGTTTTCATTATTTGAGAAAACGCCTTAACTTTGCAACCGGACCGGAGCCGGTCCGGCAGACAAGACACAAAGATACGAATAATTATGTCATTATCCGGACATGGTATAGGATATACCGGTGAAGATGAGCTGGAGGATTACATCTCCAGGCATATAGCTCCTGAGGGAGCTTTACTGGAGTCCCTCTATAGGGAGACAAACCTGACCATGCTGAATCCCCGTATGGCATCGGGACATATACAGGGAAGACTGATCAAAATGCTGGTGTCCATGATCAAGCCCGACAAAGTTCTGGAAGTAGGAACATTCACCGGATACTCCACTCTTTGCATCGCTGAAGCCTTGTCTTCATCCGGAACAGTACACACCGTGGAGATTGACGATGAAAAGGAGGTTTTTATCCGCAAATGGATTGACAGTTCACCATACTCCGACAGGATAAGGCTTCATATCGGTGATGCTCTTGAAGTGGTCCCCTCTCTCGGAGAAATGTTTGACATGGCATTCATTGACGGCGAAAAGAGAGAATATCCCGAATACTGGAACACTCTGTTCCCGTATATCAGACCGGGAGGTTTCATCATTGTTGACAACACCCTGTGGAACGGTCATGTGGCAGATTCCCGTTTCAAGGACGGACAGACCGAAGCCATACGCAGGTTCAATGACATGGTGGCCTCGGACAGTCGGGTTGAGGTGGCGATGATTCCCATACGTGACGGGGTGTCTTTAATAAGGAAAAATGAATATTGAGATATGGACAGTACAAGACAACAGAAGATTTCAAGACTGATACAGAAGGAACTCAGTGAAATGTTCCTTTTGCAGACAAAACTGACAAAAGGGCTGTTGGTGACAGTCAGCGGGGTGAAAATAAGCAGCGACCTGAGCATAGCAAGCGTCTATCTCAGTATTTTTCCATCAGAGAGGGGAGAAGAGACTGTCCGTAACATAAACTCCAATGTGAAGGAGATAAGGTATGATTTGGGACAGAGGGTAAGATACCAGCTTCGGATTATCCCTGAACTGCGTTTCTTCCTTGACAACACGCTGGACTATATGGCCCGTATAGACGAGTTGCTCAAACAATAGACTCTGATGGCAAAGTGAACATCCCTTTCTATATAGCAAAACGTTATCTTTTCGCCAAGAAGAGCCACAACGTGATAAACGTTATCTCCGCCATCTCGGTGGCGGGAATAGCTCTGGCTTCCTTTGCCCTGATCTGTACCCTGTCCGTCTTCAACGGGTTCCACAATCTGATCTCCAGCCTGTTTTCCGATTTCGACCCGGAACTGAAAATAGTGCCTGTTCATGGAAAATTCTTTGATACAGGTGATGAAAGGATAAAAGCCGCCCGTACACTCCCATTTATCGAGGTCTGTTCATTCACACTTGAGGAACAGGCGCTGCTGCAATACAAAAGCCGGCAACAGATTGCCATCATAAAAGGTGTCGATGACAACTTCCACGACCTGGCAGACATAGAATCCATACTGTTTGGCAACGGCATCTATATGCTTTCAGACGAGGTTTGTGACTATGGTATCCTCGGTATCAATCTGCTTAGGAAAATGGATTGCGGGGCACAACCCGTAGATCCCCTTACACTCTATGTTCCCAGGAAGGGGGGGGCGGTAAGCATAGTCAATCCCGCCTCCTCCTTCAATTCAGCACCAATCTTCTCACCCGGGGTATTCTTCAAGGTGGATCAGGAAAAATACGATGACAACTACGTTATCGTATCACTGGACCTTGCAAGAAGACTCACAGGACACCACGACAATGCCTCCTCAATGGAGCTGAAACTGTCAGAAGGTTGCGGAATCCTTAAAGCAAGGCGGGAACTGAAGTCAGTGTTGGGTGACGGATTCCGGATACTTGACCGCTACCAGCAGCAAGCGGATGTTTTCAAGGTGGTCAAGCTTGAAAAATTCATCTCTTATCTGTTCCTCTCATTTATACTTCTTATCGCCTGCTTCAACATTATCAGCTCCCTCATCATGCTTATGATCGAGAAACAGAATGACGCCATCCTGCTTAAAAGCCTCGGTGCCGAAGAAAGGACGGTTGAAAGAATATTTGTAATGAACGGAGTTCTCATTTCAGTGACAGGGGCAATTGCCGGATTGGCGGCAGGGATAGTGGCGGTTCTGCTTCAGCAGCATCTCGGACTTATAAGACTCGGAGCGGCGGGAAATTTCATAGTTGATTCCTATCCTGTCAACCTTAAGATAAGCGATATCCTGACGGTTCTGCTGACAGTCATAGCTGTAAGCTTCATTTCCATACGTCCGATAGGGCGTATAGCCCGCAAATATGTAGTAAACAGACAAAGGGAATAACCTCAGGACCTGTCACAAAGATACAGTTTCCGCGTTAATGCCGTCATTCATGAAAATGGATGCATTAGGCAGGAATGTCTCAACCGATTCCGTTGTCAGATATCTGCATGAAGAGTTCCTGGTACAACGTGAATCCATCTCCGGATGACGGGCCAGATAATCTTTCAGCGATGCAGCTACATATTCACCTTGGGACACAATCCGGATGTGGTCCGGGACAAACTTCCTGATTTTCCCATACAGCAAAGGATAATGAGTGCAACCTAACAGTATAGTATCTATTTCAGGATCCCTTGCCAGGAGGTTCTCCACATGCCGTCTCACAAAGAAATCGGCACCGTCGGAATCTGACTCACCGTTCTCCACGAGAGGAACCCATATAGGACATGCCTCACCTGTCACTATAATGTCAGGGAATAGTTTGTTTATCTCCAGAGGATAAGAGAGGGATTTAATGGTACCTGGAGTAGCCAGAAGACCTACATGCCGCGTTTGGGTCAAGTTGCCTACGGCTTCGGCAGTAGGCCGGATGATGCCCAACACACGACGTGTCGAATCGATTCTTGGCAGGTCAATCTGCTGAATTGTTCTCAAAGCCTTTGCCGATGCCGTGTTACAGGCCAGCACGACCAGATGACAACCCATTTCTAAAAGCCTGCATACGCATTGAAGGGTAAACTCATAGACAACCTGAAAAGACCTGGTTCCGTATGGAGTCCTTGCATTGTCACCCAGATACAGGAAATCATAATCCGGAAGAACGGTTCTGATATGTTTAAGTATAGTCAGTCCGCCGTAACCGGAATCAAAGACACCGATCGGACCCGGATCAGAACACAACAGATTATTATTCATCTTTGCACCATTTACCTTAAGGGAACCAATGTGTTGCCTGAATTCTCACCACCTTCACCCCCCGTTTCCTTCAGCCCGAGCAAGCGATAGACCTGGTTGGAAATGTCCACGCCCCTTTCCGGATCGATATAGAGATATGTCCTCGTTCCTGTGTCGATGATGTAATCCAGATTCATGGACTTTCCTGCACTGTTCACTGCCTTGATCAGTTTCTCCTTGATGGGATTAAGCAATTCCTCCCGCTTGCTCTCCAGTTCAGTCTGGACATTGTCGCGGAAGTCTGAATATGTGTCCATAAGCACCTGAAGTTCCTTTTGCCTCTTGGCGACAATAGAAGGGGCGAGCTGGTTCTGTTCCAGCATGAACTCTACATACTGACGTTCGAACTCTCTCTTGGAGCGTTCTATCTCTTCCTTGAAATCGGACTGGATTTTCTGAAGATTCTCCTGTGCCTCCTTGTATTCAGGCATAAGTTTCAGAGTTCCATTGAAATCCATATAACCGAAATTTCCGGTCTGTGCCCATAAGGAAACAGGCAGTGCGACCAGAAAGACGGAAATAATCCTTTTAAACGGTTTCATAAGCGGCAGTAATTGATTTGTCATCGGAAAAACCACAAGGGGGATACGGACAGAAAAACCGTATTCCCCCTTATGTGGGTTAAACAGCGTTATTTTATTCCAAGTTTGGCCTTTACAGCCTCGGTGACATCAGTTGTGAGAGTGGAGTTCACGAATGGAATGACACCATTGGCCACGTCAAAGATACAAGTGTATCCACCCTCCTCTCCTACTTCCTTGATGGCCTTCTGAAGCTTGGTCAGAAGAGCCTCCATCAGTTCTGAATGCTTGTTGTTAAGGTTCGTCAGGCAATCATCGTGATACTGTTCCATCTTCTGCCTGCTATCCATGATTTCCTGCTCGCGACGGGTCCTGATATTTTCAGGAAGAGTCTCGCGCTGCTTCTCATAATCCTCAACCTTCTTGGAATATTCGTTCATCATATACTGAAGCTCTTCGTCATACTGTTTCTGAAGCGTCTCAAGTTCAGTCTGTGATGTCTTGTATTCTGGCATCAGCATAGCCACCTCATTGGAATTGATATTCCCGAATTTCTGTCCGTACATGCACATTGGTGCAAGTGCCAGAAGAACAACCAATAATTTTTTCATATCCTGATATTTGTGTTAATTTCCTTTTTCGGCCGCAAAATTAAGCAATTAATTCGAATAGCCGAGTTTACGCAGCACTTCGTTGCTTATATCAATCTTGGGAGAAGCATATACCATGCTGGATGCCGATGACCTGTCAATAACCATCTGGTATCCTTCAGCCTCGCTGATCTGCTTGACAGCCTCGTAAATCTCATCCTGTATGGGATTCATGAGGCTCTCCCTTTTCTTGAACAGTTCTCCCTCAGGGCCGAAATACTGGCGCTTGAGTTCACTTGCCTGCTTTTCCTTTGCCACGATCTCCTCCTCTTTCCTTGTCTTCTGTTCATCGGAAAGGAAAACAGACTCATTCTGATAGTTCTTGTACAGAGTCTGTGCCTCCAGCGATACCGCCTCAACCTCGGCCTGCCAACGTTTGGAAAGCTGGTTCAGCTGTTCGTTTGCACGTTCATAAGCCGGTATCCTGTTCAGTATATACTCCATATCAACCAAAGCGAATTTCTGCGCACCTGCGGTGAGGCAGAAAAGGCACATAAGTGCTGTGAGTGTAAAAATCTTCTTCATAATATCATCGTTTTCCCTTAATATAACCGAATTGGCCTTTATGTTAAAACTCCTGCCCCAACACGAAGTGTATCTGGCTGCCGCTGTATGTCCTGGAACCGTTGATGGGATCAAATCCGTATCCCCAGTCTATACCCATCATTCCTATCATCGGAAGGAACACGCGAACGCCCACACCGGCGGAACGTTTCAGGTCGAAAGGATTGAACCTGGATATTGATGTCCAGGCATTACCTCCCTCAAGAAACGCAAGGGCATATATCGTGGTGGAATTCTGCATCATCAACGGATAACGGAGTTCCGCTGTCATGCGCGTATAGGCATAACCGTCTGAATATGGCGTAAGGGAACCGTTGTCATATCCGCGCAGGCCGATTATGTCCGTGGCGTACGTATAAGAACCGCCGCTCATTCCGTCACCTCCCATGAAGAATGTCTCAAACGGGGATTTCTTGTACTTGTTGTAATGACCCAACAGACCGAAATCCATACGCGTCATGAGCACAAGACGTTTTTTCAAACCGTTTGTAAGCGATGTGTATGTCCGGCTCGTGAACTTCCATTTGTTGTATTCTATCCATTTGTGTTTCTGCTCAAGCTCTGACTGGTATGTAGCCGAATTGGGATCTGCGGCAAGACTCCTGTAATCCACGCCATCAAACAGGGAATAGGGTGGAGTCAGTGCAACAGAAAGGGAGTAATCAGAGCCGGATGTCGGGAATAGGGGGCTGTTGGATGTGGAGTGGCTCAACTCGAAAGTCAGGTTTATGTTGTTGCAGGTTCCGTTATGAATGAGAAAATATCTCCATTGTTTCAGGTCATACAGTGTATATGACAGGGATGACCTGAAAACAGTATATACATCCGGCCAGTTCAGACGCTTGCCCCAACCGATGGATCCTCCGAACATCCTGATATAGGTGTCCGGATCGTAGTAAGACTCGTAGTTATTGTAATATCCGTTACCGTAATAGTTGTAGTTGCCATACCCGTAATAATAGTTATACATGTTCTGGTAATAGGCGGAATTGTAATAGTTACTGCTTATATCCGACTGTTTGGAATAATACAGGTTCACCCATAAGGAGTTGGGACGCTTGCCTCCGAACCAGGGATCCATGAACGAGAAACTCCAGGAATGGTAGAACTTGCCGTTTGATGAACCGCTTATGGAGAATGTCTGCCCGTCTCCCTGTGGTAGCAGATTATGGTAGTTGTCGCTCTTATGAAAAAGATTGTACATTGAGAAGTTTGTGAACTTCAATGCTACCCGACCTATGAGACCTGTCTGTCCCCAACCTGCAGAAAGCTCCACCTGGTCATTAGGCTTTGATTCCAACTCCCAGTTGATGTCAACGGTTCCGTTCGACTGGTCCGGCCTGACATCAGGATTTATTGTAGTGGGTTCGAAATGTCCCATATTGGCAATGGCACGATAAGAACGCTCCAGCGCATCCCATGAGAACACATCTCCCGGACGGGTGAACAGTTCTCTACGGACTACATTCTCATACACCCTGTCGTTTCCGTATATATTGACCCTGTTGATGGTATGCTGGGCTCCCTCTGAAATCCTTATCTCAAGGTCAATGGAGTCACCCTCCACGTTTGCCTCCACAGGACTGATCTGCGCCATTACATAACCACCGTTATAATAATGCCTCTGTATTGCATCCTCATCAGACCGCGTTCTCTCATCCAGTTTCTTCTGGTTATAGACATCACCCTTCTTCATCTTCAGGACATCGCTCAGGGCCTCGCTGTTATACACAGTGTTTCCAACCCATCTCACATCCCTCAGGTAATATTTTCCGCCCTCATCCAGGGTAAGCCAGATATCGACCGTATTGTCTTCCGGATTGCCGGAAACACTGTCCTTCACGATATAGGCATCGCGATAGCCCAGTTCTCCGTATCTATCCCGTATCTTGTCCATATCACCCAAAAACTCCTCATTAACGAACTTCTTGGTATGGAAGAAATCAGGCAGATATCCCTTTTCGTTGGTTTTCTTCATGATCTTGCGGATTTCCCTGTCCGAAAGGACCTCATTGCCCTCTATGTGGATCTGTCTGACCTTTACCTTGTCCTTACGGTCAATGTATATATCGACATACACCAGTCCGTCCTCATCCACCTCGGTTCTCTGCTGAATACGTACATCGGCATCCTTGTAACCCTTTTCATCGTAATATTTTCTGATAAGAGCCTCTGAACGGTTCAGGACATTAGGGGTAACCTGAGTACCTGGAATAAGCTTCAGTTTCTCCTCCAACTCGCTGACTTCGCCTTTCTTTATCCCATGAAAAACACATTCCTTCAGTTTGGGGCGGTGCACGACCTCTATCTCAAGCCATATCTTGTCTCCTGATATCCTGGTTGCAAGAATCCTCACGTTCGAGAACAGTCCGTTCTTCCACAGACGTTTCATTGCATTCGATATTTCCGGACCGGGAACTGCGAGACGCTGTCCCACAGAGAGTCCTGACAGGTTCTTCAGGGTCTTTGCATTCTGGTCATCGCCTGTAACGGTAATATCGGCAATCTCGTAGCGTTTAGGGGTGCCTGAATAGAGAATAACTGGGTTCTCCTGTTCGACTTCATTTCCGGTCTGTGCAATTGACACGGAAAACGGAACGGACAGAATCAGCAATGTCAGTATCTTTATTCTTCTCATCTCATCATTAGTTAATTGACTCCTCCACCTGATCCCCTGTAAGGCCGAAACGGCGCTCGCGATGCTGATAATAATATATAGCCTTGCACAGTTCCTCCATATTAAAATCAGGCCAGTATGTATCGCAGAAATACAATTCCGTATAAGCGGACTGCCATAGCAGGAAATTGCTCAGACGTATCTCACCGCCGGTTCTGATGAGCAACTCCGGATCGGGTACGAAATCTGTTGTCAGAGCCTCGGATACAGTATTCTCGCTTATCTCATCGGCCTTCAGTTCACCGGAGGCCACCTTCAGGGATATCTTTCTGACAGCCTCGGTTATCTCCCATCTGGACGAATAGCTCAGAGCCACAATCACATGCAGACGGTCAAAATGCCTGGTACGCTCAATGCACCGGTTCATTTTGTCCATAACAAACGGTGGGATCCTTTCCATGTCGCCTATGACATGTAAACGGGCCTGGTTGCGAATGAACAACTCCTCATCTATATTATCATAGAGCAACTGCATCAACGTGTTCACCTCATCTATCGGACGGTTCCAGTTTTCCGTCGAGAATGTATAAAGAGTCACGTAACTTATTCCGAGGGTGGCGCTGTCTTCCATTAATTTCTTTACTACCTCGACACCCTTGGCATGCCCTGCGGACCGTTCCAGGCCACGGGCCTTGGCCCAACGTCCGTTCCCGTCCATTATTATCGCCACATGACTGGGCATCCTGTCTTTATCCAACCGCTCCTGATATGTCATATTATTCCTTGTTTTTTGTTCAAATGATTCATTTAATCCCGTTGCAATCGCATGGCCGTCTGAACATGTCAAACGTTATGAACAGCATGGTGAAACTGTAGCTGTCCTTGTTCTTCATTCCCTTGCCGCTTATCAGAAAGGGATCATTCAGTACAGACCCCTCCGGAGAGGCGACATCAAGCCTGTCCGAAGAACTGAACCGCATAGTCCACTCGGCTCCTACATTGACTCTCTCCGAAAGCTTGTATCTTACTCCCATTCCCAACGGTATGCACAGAGCGAATTCATCGGAAGCGGGCTTGGGTGCAAACACCAGACCCAAACCGGCAATTCCGTATGGGGCAATCCTGTGACAACCCTCCCAAGGGGTCATGCTGTAACCGCAGAATCCCCATTCCGCCTGTATCCCGGTCTCGTAGAGTGTCCGGCTGAAAGAAACCCTCTCTTCCGGCAACACCCCGAAGGAACCGGACGAGTCACCGGAGATTCCCGCAGCGGAAAAACCGGCTTTCAGCGAGAAACGCCTGTTCACATTATATCTTGCCATGAGGGAGGCCATACCGTTGGTGTTCCTGTACAGACGTGTATTAGCATCGCCCAGATAGAACGAGGCACCGCCACCAAGACCAAACTCCATCAGATAACCTTCGTCCTGTCCAGCCAAACGGCAGCACAGGAGCAGGAATAACAATGTAAGAGTATGTCTTGCCATGTGGAACATATTTCAAAGTCCGTTTAGTCTGTTGATGGCCCCTCTCCAGACCAGACCTTCACCGGTCATGATCCATATCCCGCCATAACTGTCCGTAGTAAAGGCAACCGAAGCCGTGTACCCTTTAAGCTCCTCAGGGAACTGCATGAAATTGTTGTACGTGGTGTAATAATCCGAATACCGGTCACACTTCCTCCATGTCAGACCGTGGTCCATTGACTGCCAGAACATTTCTAAAGGTGTCCCGAAAGCAAACAGCGAACCGTCGTAGCTTATAACCGAGAGATTCTCGAGAACCGGCAGCTCAAGGGATCCTTTCAATGCGTCAGCCTGCCTTGTCCACGTCATGTCCCCAGAGAGCCTCGTCCAGACGGAAGACTGTAAAGATCCACCTTCCGGCACCTGGCCGGCAAGCACATACCGCAGGATATTGGAATTGGTAGCCAGAGTATCGCAGAAAAGGTAAGCGGAACAGTCCGGAAAACCTGACGGGACTTCCTGTTCCTTCCTCCATGATGACATATCGGTTGAACTTACCAGCATACCCTCCGTATCAACCGCCCACATCTCCCCTGTCTCTGTCATTGCGGCGTACAATCCGGAAAGAGCTGCACCGGTGGGTGTCCATGTGACACCGTCGGCAGAACTGAAAAGCCTATTTCCGCAAACCGTATAAAACATTCCCCGGAAAAGTGTAACCGAGCAGCTCCACTCATCCGGAACCAAGCCCTCAAGCGCGACAGGTACACTCCAGGAACCACCTCTGACATCGCGCCAAGTCACAAAAGGCCTGTTTCCGGAACCTGTACAGAAATCAAATATGACATCATCACGGCAAACCGCCGATTTCTGATTGAATCCGGCCACTCCGGAATTGGAAGTACAGCGCCAGCTCACGGAATCCGGATTTACCTTATGAACGTTCAGGCTGAAAGAATATTCCCTGAAATACGACTCATCGGTTGAAACGGCAAAGAACTTGAGGGGGCGCGTGAAATCAATCGTGACATCCTTGCTCCACTTCAGGAGGAGACTGTCCTTAACGTCATCATACATAAAAAAGACATTTCCATAGGAACCTATCGTACAGGTGACGGAATTGAGGATTGAACCATGTGCGAGGGAGTCCCTGTTGTAAATCCGGTTACCCACCTGGTCTATTGTCATGGGATACATCGTACCGCTTTCCCGGACTTCTATGACTGTGTCCCGGCGCTGATAGCTCACATCGTTTTTAACGACATTATAATAACCGAGCGTGAATGAAGTGATGGCAGCATAAGGGGATGTCCCGACCTTTGCGTCTTCAAAACAGGATACGGTGAAGGCCAGAAGCACCGGCAACAACAGATATATTCTTCTTTTCATCTTCAAAACGGCTATTCTCGCGATAATCCGTGCAAAAATAGCAACAATTTCATTCCGAGCGTGTGTAATATTGTTGTTTTATATTAAATAGTAGTTATGTGCGCCATATTTTCGTAACTTCGCGGCAAACATATACCGATATGGACATTACAAAAAGAGAAGTCGCACGCGAACTTTTGAGAATCGGCGCCGTCAAGGTCCGGCCCGACCAACCTTTCACCTGGGCATCGGGATGGCTGTCCCCCTTCTATTGTGACAACCGCAAGGCGCTCTCCTTCCCTGAAGTGAGAGGTCTGGTCAAGGAAGCGCTCTGTTCTGCAATCGGGGACAATTTCCAGGAATACGACGTGATTGCCGGTGTGGCAACGGGCGCAATAGCGCAAGGCGCTCTTGTAGCTGACAGATTAGGGAAGCCGTTCATATACGTGAGGTCTGCTCCCAAAGACCACGGACTTGCAAACCTGATAGAGGGTTTCCTGGAAAAAGGAAGCCGCGTCATGGTTGTGGAGGATCTCATCTCTACCGGAGGGAGCAGTCTGAAAGCCGTACAGGCACTGCGGGACGCCGGCAGCATAGTGACAGGTATGGTGGCATCGTTCACATACGGTTTCGATGTTGCCGAAAAGGCTTTTGAAGATGCCGGCGTCCGGCTTGTGACCCTGACAGACTACAATTCAATGCTTGAGACGGCCCTGGAATCCGGATATATCAGGGAAGAGCAATTACCGGCACTCAGGAAATGGCGTGAGAATCCGTCAGAATGGGGAAAGTGAAATGAAAAGGATTGAAAGCCAAGTCAGGAGCATACCTTATCCTCAGGAGCAGGTATATGCAAAGGTTTCCGATCTGAACAACCTTCAGGCTGTTGCGGACGGTCTCCCTTCACAGGGTGGATTGAATATATCCATAAAGAATCTGAGATGTACCAAGGACACTGCTGAGTGCGAGATATCGCCCGTCGGCACCATCTCCCTGGGAATAGTCTCGCGCGAGCCTTTCAAATGTGTCAAGATGGAGACCCTGAAGTCACCTATACGCATGACGGCCTGGATACAGATTGTGTCAACAGGTCCGGATTCCTGCAAGATCCGTATAACCCTGGATGCCGACCTTAACATTTTTATGGCCAAGATGGTTGAGAAGCCTATGACCCAGGCGGTCGAGAGGCTTGCCGAAATGCTTGCCATGATACCTTATTGAACACATATAGCTATGAAACCTATTTGGGACAAGGGGAAACCCGTCAACGAACTGATACAGCGCTACACTGTCGGGCGCGACCGCGAAATGGACATGATGCTTGCCGAATCCGATGTCATCGGGTCACTGGCCCACATCACCATGCTTCAATCCGTCGGACTCCTCGGAGCCGACGAGCTCAAGCTCCTGTCCGATGGACTCAAGGATATCCTGGATATTATTGGAAAAGGAGAATTCACCATTGAGGAGGGAGTGGAGGATGTCCATTCCGAGGTGGAGCTCATTCTCACCAGAAGGTTCGGCGATGTGGGTAAGAAAATACACAGCGGGCGCTCCCGCAATGACCAGGTGTTGGTGGACCTCAAGCTGTTCACACGCGACAGGCTCCATTCGCTGGTAAACTCCGTCAAAAGCCTTTTTGACATTCTGATCAGGCAGAGCGAGAGATTCAAGGAGGTTCTTCTTCCCGGATATACACATCTGCAGATCGCCATGCCTTCATCCTTCGGGCTCTGGTTCGGAGCCTATGCCGAAGCGCTTGCCGATGACATGCTCCAGATCCAGGCGGCATACCGGATGGTCAACCGCAATCCGCTCGGTTCGGCAGCCGGTTACGGCTCATCGTTCCCTCTTGACAGGCAGATGACAACTGACCTCCTGGGATTCGAGTCTATGGATTACAATGTGGTCTATGCCCAGATGACTCGCGGCAAGATGGAACGCAATGTGGCATACGCACTGGCATCGGTAGCCGCCACCATCAGCCGTCTCGCCTACGATGCATGTATGTACAACAGCCAGAACTTCGGTTTTATCAAGCTTCCGGATGACTGCACTACAGGTTCCAGCATCATGCCTCACAAGAAAAATCCTGACGTGTTTGAACTCACCCGCGCCAAATGCAACCTGATACAGTCCATACCACAGCAGATAACCCTCATGACCAACAATCTGCCGAGCGGTTATTTCCGCGACATGCAGATGGTCAAGGAGCTCTTCCTTCCATCGTTCGGAATGCTGGAAGACTGCATCACCATGACCGCATATATGCTGGAGCACATCAAGGTCCGTGAGGACATCCTTTCCGATCCCGCATACGATGCCATTTTCAGCGTGGAGGAGGTTAACCGGCTTGTACTTGAAGGAGTCCCCTTCCGCGAGGCCTACCGTCAGGTGGGAGCTGCCATCGAGAACGGCACGTTCAAGGCTGACCGTAACCTGCATCACACACATGAAGGCAGTATGGGAAACCTCTGCAACGACCGTATAACAGGACTTATGGAGAAACTCATCTCAGAGTTCAATTTTGAAATGGCCGATGCCGCAGTGTCACGGCTCATCTCACGCTGACAGACATGAAAAAGGTTCTGTTCCCGGTACTTGCACTGCTGCTGACGGCAGGTTGTGAAAACAGCTACAGCACCATGTCGGTCAAATACCGGGTACGGTTCACATGCCGCACCGACATCGCCCCTTTCAACCAGCTATCCACTCCGGGACGGTTCCTCTCTGTCAGGATGCTCCCTGACGGCAACCTTTCCGTAACCGATCCCGACGGAAATGAAATCATACGTCCCCTCACCCAGAAGGAGTCTTCCTCATTCACATTGGGACTCGGCGGACTCATCATCGGAAACCCGCTTTTTGAACCGGATGCCTCATCTCTCTACGCGTTCGACCTTGCATGTCCCGAATGTGACCGGCAGCAATACCGCCTGAAAGTTGACCTGTCAGGCGGTGCCAAATGCACCAGATGCGGCAATATCTGGAGCCTGGACAACGGCGGATACCCGGTGGAGACCACCTCAAGCAAAGTCAGGACACTATACCGCTACCCTGTAAAGGTTTCAGGCAACTCCATAACCGTTTCAAACTGACAGCAATGAAAATTCTTATAACAGGCGTTACCTCCGGCCTGGGAAGGGCTATGGCAGAGAGACTGTCGGGGGAGGGTCACACTGTCTATGGAACTTTCCGACGGGAAAGCGGGGAGATTCCGGGTGTCAGATACCTCAAGGCCGATGTCCTCGATGAGGAATCCGTCAAGGCAGCCGTATCGGCCATGCTTGAGAATGAAGGGAGGATAGACGTATTCATCAACAATGCCGGCATGGGAATCGGCGGTCCATTGCAATGCCTTCCCACAGAACTTGTGAACAGACAGATGGAGGTGAATTTCATGGGATTAGTGAGATTTCTCCGGTATGTTCTCCCGTCAATGAGCGCCAGAAAACAAGGCAAGATCATCTGCATCAGCTCTATAGGAGGCCTTATGGGACTACCTTTCCAGGGGGCATACTCCGCCAGCAAGTTCGCCGTTGAAGGTTACTGCGAGTCCCTGCGGATAGAACTGAAACCCTTCAACATAAGCGTGACCACCGTCAACCCCGGGGATTTCGCCACCGCATTCACCTCAAACAGGATAAAGCTGAATCATGAGGATGTCGTTCGACTATATCCCGGTTACGCCAGATCCATGGAGTCCATCGAACGGGATGAGAAAAGCGGACTTGACCCCCGGCGGCTGGCCAGGAAGGTGTCACGCATCGTAATGAAGCCCCATCCGGCAACACGATACATAGTCGCTGCTCCGGTACAGAAAATGTCACTGGTATTGAAAAGAGTCCTGCCGCCTGAACTGTTTGAACGGATTCTGGCCTCGTACTACAAACTCTGACTCGCGGACACACCATATCAAGGGGCGTTTCCTTTGCGTAATCAGTTACACATCAGGAAACGCCCCCGAATGATTATAAAAACCCGTTGGGATTACGAAAGCAAAACCCTCCCCGCCTTGTCCTCAGTACTCGTCCTCGTTAAAGAAAAAGTCCTCCTTGCTGGGGTAATCGGGCCAGATATCCTCTATGCTTTCATAGATATCACCCTCATCCTCTATCTCCTGAAGATTCTCTATAACCTCAAGAGGTGCTCCTGAACGGACTGCATAATCAATAAGTTCATCCTTGGTTGCGGGCCAGGGTGCATCCTCAAGCTTGGATGCAAGTTCCAATGTCCAATACATATCTGCTCGTGTTTTAAGGTTTACTTTATTCGGGGTGCAAAAGTATAAAAAATTATGTAATCCTAAAGTTCTACCATATATTTTCACTCACACCCGCAAAAAAGTTTATCCTGCGTGCCAGAACGAACAGGTAATCAGACAGCCGATTTATATACATGAGTAGTTCTGAAGGCACTTTTGCCTCATCCGGAAGCGCCAGTATGAGACGTTCCGCACGACGGCAGACGGTGCGGGCGACATGGGCGTATGATGAAGCCTCCGTTCCGCCAGGCAGGATGAATGAACGCTGTTCGGGAATTCCGTCTGTGAGCGCGTCAATCATATTTTCAATCCGCTCCACATCAGCAGCCAGAATCCTACAGCTGTCAGGAAGCTGGAACGATGTGGTATCGGTGGCCAGGCACCCCCCTATATTGAACAGTTTCTGCTGAATCCACCGTATGTTTCCGGTGCTTTCAGCTTTTCCGTCCATAACTGAGAGCATGAGCCCGATGAACGAGTTGAGCTCGTCAATAGTGCCGTAAGCATCCAGGCGCGGGTCCGTCTTGCTTACACGCTTGCCGCCCACCAGGCTGGTGGTTCCCTTATCACCGGTACGGGTATATATCTTGCTCATAACACATAGTGTTGTTTGGTCATCCTGGAATCGAAGAACAGCAGACCTACCTTTTTCATCTGGAAAGTCACCCCTGTTCTCTCGTTTTCTATAATCTCATTCCACCACTCCTTTTTCTGCTTCTTGCCAAGGTCCTCAACAACTATCACCATATCGGGAATAGCGTATGGAATTATGGCTTCGGTAGCCTCACGCCACAGCGCAGTGTGGGCTATATGGACAAACTGCGGAATGTCACCTCTCTCCATAATCCCGTCTATGGTCTTCAGTATGTCTGCCGAGATGTATTCGATATTCGGGATTTTCCGCAGGTTGCGGCGCACCTCCTTTTCGGCGGGATGAGGGACATCGACCGTAACCACCCTGGAACTGCGGGAGACCGATGCCAGATAACCGGTGCTCACGCCGGCGCCTGTCCCCACCTCAAGAATGAACTTCGGGTTAAATCTGTTTACCAGACGGAACAGCAGCTCGTCACGGCTCTGAGGATACTGTGGAAGGTACTGGGGAGCCTTTTCCCAAAAAGGGTAGAGATCCTCGTATGCATAGTATGGGAGGTGTTCATTGATCACATTCTCAATGAGGTCATACGCCCAGGGGGAATGTACCCCGAATCCCCGTCCAGTCAGCCACCTGTTGTCTGTCAGTTTCATATTCAGTCCGCGAGTAATGCCCTTACGGAGGCCACACCTACTATTATATCAAGCTGGACAGGTTTGTGGGGCGATTCCCTGGTGACGTATGCCTTGAGGGTCTCACGTTCCTTCCCGTATTTCCTGTCACGGACGGAAATGACCATGCAGTCATATTTCTTCCTGTCATCGGCCTTGACTGTCTTGTCGCCTTCATAGATGAGATACTGGTCCACCACAAGGTCGCCGTTGACCATTGGCAGTGTCCGGGTGTATCCGACCTCCTTTCCATTTGTGTCTATGGAGCGTGCGAACCTGAGCATGCTGAGCATGTCGAATATCCGTGTAGGCCTTTTTTCTGTCCTTTTTCCTGAAATCCTGCCTGTGAGGGCATCCTTAGTTAGCAGATCCGCCACATACTCCCCATTCACGGCGGAAAAAGAGGCGGTCTCAATGTTATGCTTGGACCCCTCATTGACAATCTTGCGGTAGAATATTCCCTCTCCTGTCAGGGTACTGTAGGACTCGATTGTGTCACGAAGGGAGAAAATACGGTCCGTGCCACGTCCTGTGCTCATGGTAAGACGGGTCATTGAGGCACTCTGTCCGTCGTATGTGGTAACCTTTTCCGAGAGAAGGGCTTTTCCGGCGCTTACGTTAACAAATCCGACGCTGAAATAGAGATTGTAGTTTATGTCCTGGGCATCAAGAGACAAAAAGACGGAAGCGGAAAGAATGAGTAAGGTGAGTAATTTGGATTTCAGTCCGGAAAACATGATTCTCAAGAATAATTAAAACGGTGCTCGAAGCGGGACTCGAACCCGCACAGCCGGTAAAGGCCAAGGGATTTTAAGTCCCTCGTGTCTACCATTCCACCATTCGAGCGGCCGGGTTGACTGTTTGCACGGCAAAAGTAGTTCGTTTTCGGGGATTATCAAAATATTGGAAAAAAAACTGATGTATTACAGTAATGTCAAACCTGTTTATGTGTTACATTTGTGAAAAATTATCAGGAAAGGTGTCAGAACATATACTTTTTATAAATCCAAAATGCTGTTTAAAATGAGAAAATTGATGTTTTTTGCAGGCATCACGCTTCTGTTGGCAGGATGCCAGAGCACGACGGAAAAACTGAGTCCCGTACTGACTATTGAAGGTGGCCAGGTACAGGGTGTCAGCGTGGACCGTGTGAAAGATGTATTCGTGTTCCGCGGCATACCCTACGCTGCAGCACCTATCAGGGAAAACCGCTGGAAGGCTCCACAGCCTGTAACTCCCTGGGAGGGAGTGAGGCTTTGCAACCGTTTCGAGCACCCCAGCTATCAGCACATCCAGTTCAAGGGTGGCTACTACACAGAGTGGGGTTACGGTGACGAGGCACCCTTCAGCGAGGACTGCCTATATGTGAATGTATGGACCAAGAAACCCGGTGATGTAAATGCCAAGCTCCCGGTAGCCCTCTGGATACATGGCGGAGGTTATCGCGAAGGATGGAGCTCTGAGCCCGAGTTCGATGCCCAGGAGTGGGCTGGTAAGGATGTCGTCCTTGTCTCTGTGAACTATCGTCTCGGAGTATTCGGATTCCTGACACATCCGGAACTCTCAGCCGAGAGCGAACATGGTGTTTCCGGCAACTATGGAATTCTGGACCAGATAGAGTCCCTCAAGTGGATAAAGAAGAACATCGCCCAGTTCGGCGGCGATCCTGACAACGTCATGATATTCGGCCAGTCCGCAGGCGGCGGCAGCGTCCGTACCCTTTGCGAGTCACCGCTTGCACGCGGTCTGTTCAACAAAGCCATCATCATGAGTGCCGGTGGTCTGACCGTTCCCAACGCCGGTGGTGCAATGGGCGGAGGAATGCGTGCAGGCGGAATGCGTGGCGGCATGGGTGCCTTCCCCGGTTTCGGTGGTGCAGGCGGTGCCGGCAATACCGAGCTTATAGCCGCCTACAAGGCTCCCCAGGCTCCCGAAGGCCTTAACGCTCTGCAGCGTGCCGAATTCAATACAAAGGTCGTTATGGACTGGGCAGGCTATAACACCCTCCAGAAGATGCGTAACGCCGATACCGAGGTGATGCATTCAGTAGGCACCATCTACAGCAATGCCACCGGTAACATGGCCAGCCTTACCGGTTCACCCATCATTGACGGATATGTATCCAAGGAGAGCTTCGATGCCGCAGCACTTGACGGCACTCTGGCCGATGTACCCTACATGATAGGCTATACCCTTAACGATATGGGTAACATGTCGGCAGGCGTGGCGGCATTCTGCCAGAACCGTCAGGAGAGGGGGAACAAGGCGTGGGCATACGAGTTTGCCCGCCCGCTGCCTGATGACGGCTCACATCCGGAAGTTGCCCAGAGATTGAGGGGCGCTTTCCACTCATCGGACCTCTGGTTCGTATTCAAGTCTCTGCAGCACTGTTGGAGACCCTGGACACAAGGAGACTGGGACCTTTCCGAGAAGATGCTTACTGCATGGACCAACTTCTGCAAGTACGGTGATCCCAACGGCAAGGACGGAGGCGAATGGGCACCCTGCACCAAGGAGAATCCGAACTTCATGATATTCAAGCTGGACAAGGACAATAAAGAGGCTTCGGAACTGGGAGCTCCAATCACCAGCCTGGATTATTGATCAATACGGCAACCTTAAAAGCAGGGAAGGCCTCGCGTAAGTGCGAGGCCTTCCCTGTGCTTTTTAACGTTGTAACTGCCGGAACAATTCACCCTTTCCTGTTACGGGTTGAAGCTGTACCGTCCTGTCTGTGTTACTGCCGGATTTTTCCTGTTCCCAAAGACAGACAGGAACTTACTGTCATTGCATGTCATACAGCCTGACATCAATACCGGGAAGCCTGCCTGCCAGTCCTGAGAGGTCGGTCTGACTGAAATGATACGGTATAAGTATCCTTGGTCTGATGGTACGGGCTGCGTTGACGCACTGATCCACGGTCATCGTGTAGGGCTGGTTCACAGGCAGGAAAGCCACGTCAATATCCTTGAGATTGGCCATCTCCGGCACATCTTCAGTATCACCGGCCACATATATCCGCAGGTCACCGGGGAAAGTAAGGACATAACCATTGCCGTTGCCCTTCGGGTGGAACTGTTCGCGGCCGGGAGTAGTGTTGTAGGCTGGAACAGCTTCGAGGGTTATTCCTCCCGGAAGATTACGTTTCTGGCCATTGGAGATGACTTCGCCCAATCCCGTCTGGTCATGGGATCTGGCATTCATGATTACGGTGGTTTTTTCCGATGAAAGCGCGGTTATCGCGTTCTTGTCAAGATGGTCACCATGTTCATGCGTGACGAGTACCACATCGGCCTTGGGGAATTCAGCGGAATAGTCTGTGGCTTTACCGTAACCGCCCACAGGATCGATATGTATAGAGACACCATTATAGAACAAGGCAAGAGTACCATGTTTTATAAGTGTAATGCTGACAGGTTTCCCGCCACTCATCATGCTCTCCACCCCGTATGTGTTGACAGGTCTGCCTTCAGCGGTCCAGCCCGCATAGCCATCCTTCAGGTTGATTACCTTATAGCCAGCATCCGAAAGAGCAGCGGCGGCCTCGGCACTTCGACGGCCGCTGCGGCAATATACTGCAAGTTGCAGGTTCTTGCTGTATTTGCTGCTGATGGCATCCATGAAACCGTCCTTCTGCCAGTCTATGTTGACTGCGTTAAGCAGGTGCCCCTCGGCATATTCCTGTGCAGTACGGACATCTATCAAACATGTGCCTGCGGAGAGTGAGGCATTCTGGAACTCGTCAGGGCCGGCATCGGTCCACCCGTTTTGGCTGCATGAGAACAACCCCATAAGTGACATGAACATAAATACAGTCTGAAACATCGTTTTCATCGGAATAACTTTAATGAAGCAAACGTATATAAAAATCGGATAACAAAAGCCGGCCAATGTTTTTTTTTACCCTTTTTTTTCATTTTTGCAGCGAAAAATCTTATTTTTGGGCTGACAATCATATTTATTATAATGTATCAA
This sequence comes from Bacteroidaceae bacterium, assembly GCA_017651315.1. Lineage (GTDB taxonomy): Bacteria > Bacteroidota > Bacteroidia > Bacteroidales > Bacteroidaceae > Colenecus. Next base: position 4,169 of record JAGCDE010000020.1, on the reverse strand, counting down.
AACCACATTCTGAAATGAAAACGTCAGGAAAATCCGCCCTGTTCCGGGCTATCTTCATTGCTCTCCTTAGCTGCACGCAGTTTTCCATTGCCGGCAACAACTACAAAAACTTCAAGGTGTCAGTCTATACCAGGGCATACGAGGTGCAGCGTATGGCAGATCCGGCGTGGCTGGACTCCACATGGAACATCATCTCATCGCAGATGAAAGTTGACAAGATCTATCTTGAGACACACCGCGACCTCAGGATTGTCGATGCCGATGACATGAAACGGATAATCAAGTTCTTCAAGGACCGTGGAGTCGAGGTTGCCGGCGGAATCACCTACACTATAAGCGAAGCGAACTCCTTCCAGACATTCTGCTACAAGAACCCGGAGGAGAGAGCCAAGGCCAAAGAGATAATCGAACTTACGGCAAGCCTGTTTGATGAGATTATTCTGGATGATTTCTTTTTCACTGACTGTAAATGCGACTATTGTGTGGAAGCTAAAGGTGACCGTTCATGGACGGACTACAGGCTTGAACTGATGGATGACGCTGCCATGAATGTCATACTCGGCCCGGCCAAAAAGGTGAACAAGAACGTGAAAGTGATTATCAAATACCCCAACTGGTATGACCATTTCCCCGCGCTCGGGTTTGACCTGGATTTCGGCCCCAAGCATTTCGACGGCATCTATACCGGAACAGAGACACGTGATGCGGTCCGCAGCAACCAGCACCTGCAACCCTATGAGAGCTATCTTATATGGAGATACTTCGATAATCTGAACCCAGGCCACAACGGCGGCGGGTGGGTGGATACCGGTGGAATGCGTTACATCGACCGTTACAGCGAGCAGCTGTGGCTTACGGTTTTTGCCAAGGCTCCGGAGATGACCATGTTTGATTACCGTCAGATGCTCAATCCGCTACGCAACTCATACCGTGCCCCCTGGCAGGAGGAAGGCGGAACCAGTTTCAGCTATGATGATATGATGAAACCTGTCAACCTGAACGGCAAGACAGTCACTCCCACCACAATGGCCAGGGCTGCCGGATTCACGATGGAGCAGGTTGACCGTACCATCGGCTTCCTGGGCAATCCTATAGGTATAAAAAGCTACAAGCCCTACCAGTCAACCGGCGAGGAGTTCCTCCAGAACTATTTCGGCATGATAGGAATACCCATGGATATTGTTCCGGAGTTCCCCTCCGATGCCAATCTCGTGATCCTTACAGAGCAGGCCAAGGCAGATCCTGACATCATAAAAAAGATGGACAAGCACTTGCGTTCGGGAAAGGACATCCTGATAACAGCCGGATTCCTGCGTGCCATGCAGGGACATGGGATAGAGAAAATCGTTGACCTGGAATATACTGACCGTAAGGCACTCGTGAGCAGCTTCATGTCGGGAGGACAGATGCTGGATGTAGCCAAACCTATCCTTATGCAACAGGTCATGTACAAGACCAATGACTCATGGGAGATGATCTCAGGTATGGACTCAGGTCTGGGTTGGCCATTCCTGCACAGGGATGTCTATTCCAAAGGCACGGTCTATCTGCTGGTCGTCCCTGATAATTTCGCTGACCTTTACAACCTGCCTGTGCCTGTTCTTAACAGTCTTCGACAGACTTTGAGCTCTAAGACAATACCTGTATCCATTCAGGGACCGTCCGGAATATCTCTGTTCGTTTATGACAACAACACCTTCATTGTTGAATCATTTCTGGATGAAGACGCCGACATTACAGTCAGAATACAGACCTCCGAGGGCCCCAGGGTTGACCGTGTGACTGATTTGCTGCAGGGAACAGATATAAGAGGAGGCATGGAGATGCAGTTTAACAGCCGGAATGCAAGCTCTACTTTCAGAGTGAGTCTGAGACCCCATTCCTACAGGGTTTTCCGTTATTGAGAATCTGTTTTGATTTGTTCCGTGAAATTGAGAATCTGTTTTTAGAATATAGATTATAATCCTGTCAAAACAGATTCTCAATATTATAAGAACAGATTGTTAATTTATGTCCGCATTTTTGTTATATTTGCAGACATTTTGCCGAACATAAACAAAAACTAATAACAAATTCATCTTTTATGTGGTTAATTGATTCATCAATCGGACGTAAGGTTGTGATGAGCGTCACCGGTGCCGCTCTGATCCTGTTCCTGACATTCCACATGGCAATGAACTGCGTAGCCCTCATATCGGGCGATGCATACAATGTCATCTGCGAATTCCTGGGAGCTAACTGGTATGCACTGGTAGGTACTGCAGGTCTGGCTGTACTTATGGTTCTTCACTTTGTCTTTGCATTCTGGCTGACAATCCAGAACCGCAAGGCACGCGGAAACGTAAGATACGCCGTTTCTGAGAGACCCAAATCAGTTGAGTGGGCTTCACAGAATATGCTGGTACTGGGTATCATCGTGTTTGTAGGTCTCCTGGTGCATTTTGCCAACTTCTGGTCAAAGATGCAGCTTCAGGAAATCATTGAAGGCACTAACTTTGTTCCGGGACAGAACGGTCCTACCGATGGTGCTTTCCTGATCCAGTACACATTCTCAAAGTGGTACTTTGTTGTAGTTTACACCGTTTGGCTTGCAGCTCTCTGGTTCCATCTTTCACACGGATTCTGGAGCATGTTCCAGACTGTCGGTTGGAGCGGCACCAAATGGCAGCGCCGCTGGCAGGTTATCGGTAACATCTACGTTACTCTGGTAATCCTCGGTTTCCTGAGCGTGGTATATTTCTACTTCTTCAAGAGCCTTTGTTAAACCGTAAAAGTATTTGAATATGGCTACTATAGATTCAAAAATTCCCGAAGGCCCGTTGGCTGAGAAATGGTCCAACTACAAGGCTCATCAGAAACTCGTCAACCCCGCCAATAAGCGTAAGCTTGACATCATCGTTGTAGGTTCAGGTCTGGCCGGTGCATCAGCAGCCGCCACACTTGGTGACCTGGGTTTCAAGGTAAAGTGCTTCTGCATCCAGGATTCACCCCGCCGTGCCCACTCAATCGCCGCACAGGGTGGTATCAACGCCGCCAAGAACTATCAGAACGACGGTGACTCAGTATATCGTCTCTTCTACGATACCATCAAGGGCGGTGACTACCGTTCACGTGAGGCCAACGTTTACCGTCTGGCCGAGGTATCCAACAATATCATTGACCAGTGCGTTGCACAGGGTGTACCTTTTGCCCGTGAGTACGGCGGCACACTTGCCAACCGTTCTTTCGGCGGTGCTCAGGTATCCCGTACATTCTACGCCCGCGGTCAAACCGGTCAGCAGCTGCTGCTGGGTGCCTACTCTGCACTGAGCTATCAGGTACATCAAGGTAACGTTGAGTTGTTTACCCGCTGCGAGATGCTTGACCTGGTTATGATCAAGGACGATGAGGGTAAGGAGCGTGCCCGCGGTATCATATACCGTGACCTGGTAACAGGTGAGATCAAGCGCTGCTCAGCTCACGCCGTTGTTATCGGCACCGGCGGTTACGGAAACACCTACTTCCTCAGCACCAACGCTATGGGCAGTAACGGTTCGGCCGCCATGCAGTGCTACCGCAAGGGTGCATGGTTTGCTAACCCCGCATTTGCCCAGATTCACCCCACCTGTATTCCCGTACACGGTGACAAGCAGTCCAAGCTGACACTGATGTCAGAATCTCTGCGTAACGACGGACGTATCTGGGTTCCCAAGAAACTGGAGGATGCCAAGAAACTCCAGAAGGGTGAGCTCAACCCCAACGACATACCCGATGAGGACCGCGACTTCTATCTGGAGCGCCGCTATCCCGCATTCGGTAACCTGGTACCGCGTGACGTTGCTTCACGTGCCGCCAAGGAGCGTTGCGACAAAGGCTATGGCGTAAACAACACCGGTCTGGCCGTATTCCTGGATTTCAAGTACGCTATCCAGCGTCTGGGCAAGCAGGCTGTTGCAGACAAGTACGGTAACCTGTTCGATATGTATGAGGAGATTACCGATGTCAATCCGTATGAGAACCCGATGATGATATTCCCCGCCATCCACTACACAATGGGCGGTATCTGGGTTGACTACGAGCTGCAGACCTCTATCCCCGGTCTGTTTGCCATCGGTGAGTGCAACTTCTCAGACCACGGAGCCAACCGTCTGGGCGCATCGGCCCTTATGCAGGGTCTTGCCGACGGTTAC